>URDC01000006.1 GCA_900546565.1 uncultured Opitutales bacterium | reverse complement strand
AGGTGTATTGACTTTTAAGTCAATCGCCGCCCGTGCACGTCATTTAAAATACCTCAGTCGTTTTAAAACAAATTTTGTGTAGGCGTTTGACAAAGGTGTATTGACTTTTAAGTCAATCGCCGCCCGTGCACGTCATTTAAAATACCTCGCCCGTTTTTTTTAGAAGTCAAGGGTGTCGGGCGATATAATCTTTTCGCTTTCGAGAAGCTCTTTTGCATCGGCAAAAGCCTTGTTGCCCTTGTTGTTCATCAAAACGTCGATTTCTTTGATAATCTTGTCGCGGTCGGCGGCAAAAATGAATTTGTCGCTACAAATGCTCATCTGGGCATCGGCGATAAGCTCGCGCGGGGGGCGGCGCATACGCAGCAGCTTGCCGACGTGCTCTCTGAGATTCGTCGAAATGCCGACGCGAAGCTCCGCCTGAATCAGGCGCGTGAGTGCCATCTGGTGGCGCGGATAAAGCGCGACGGCGCGGTCGAGAATGCGCAGCGATACGTCCTGCGCGCCGAGCTTTTCGAACATTCGGGCGGTGGCTACCATAACCTTGGCTGGTATCGTGTTGCGCTTGACGATGTCGTTTATCAATATTTCCGCCATATTGGAGTTGCCGACGGCGTAATAGGCGACGGCACGAAGGCAGAGAATGACGTCGTCGTGGCGGTCCTTCCACTTGGGTTTTGTGTTCATTATGTCTTCGACGAAGGAGACCGCGCCTTTGTAGTCGCCCTGATTGATTGTGGTTTCAAGCAAGAGCAGGCAGTAGGGGGCGATGGGAAAATCCTTGCGTAGGGCGAGGTCGTAGATGCGACGCATAAAGGGAAGGTCGCCGACATCGGCGGCAAAGTTCGCCAAATAGAGCATACTGCGGTTGTCGTTCTGGTGGTTGTTGTAGAAAATTTCCATATCGCGCTTGACGCCCTCGATGTCGCCGCTGTTCTTTTGGAGGGTGAGGTATTCCATACGCTGCTCGGTGGAAAACGGATTTTCGAGGGAGCGCAGCATAGAATACTTGCGGGCGGTATCGTAGTCGTGCATGGCAATGTAGTAGTTGACAAGCAGGGCGTAGATTGCCTCCTTGTTGGAGGGATAGGAAATGTTTTTACGCAGAATCTCGATTGCGGCATCGCGGTTGCCGAGTTCCCATTCGTTTTTGGAAAGACGCAAAATGCCGGGGAGCGTCTTTTCGAGATTGTATTTCGTGATGAACTCCTTCGACTTCACGTAATTGCCGTGGTAGGCGTAGACGGTTGCAAGCGCCATTGCCAAGTAGAGCTTGGCTTCGGGACTTTTCATTTCGGGCATCGAAAGGAGCTTGTTGCCGACACTGATTACGCGGGCGTCTTCTGTTTGGTCGATGAGAATCTTTATATACATACGCAGGTATTGGACGTCGTCGATTGCATACGGCAGCGAGCGTTCAAAAACTTCGATTGCGCGGTCGGGGCGCTTGAACAAAAACGTATAAAATTCGGCGAGAAGTTTGCAGCCCTCCAAATTTTTGGGCGCGCGCGAATTTCCCGAAACGAGGCTCGTGTAGGCTTCGCGGTATTTGCCCTCTTTGAGGTATGCCTTCGCCTTTTCGATGTCGTATTTGCCTATTGTCTGGCGAAGCTCGGTGCGCGTAAACGGAGCTTTGGCCGCCTGCAACAGGGTCATTTCGTCGTATTCCCTGAAATATTTGAAGAAACAGAAAATCACGACAGAAAGCGCAAAGTATCCGACAAGCGCGGCTATGCCCAAAACCGCGAACAGACGTCTCCAAACGATTTCGAACGTCCACGCGCCGTTTGGCATACACACGCGCTGGGCGATTCCGAAAAAAACAGGGTATTTCGAATTTTTTTGAGTCGAATTTGCCATTTTATAAAAAATCTCCTTCTAAAAACGCAAAAAATGATGATATCTCTTCTGTGTTAGACAAACATACATTCGCGGCATTTTCAAGACTATTATTGTCGCGCAACAGTTCGAATAAATTTTTCAAAAAAATATGAGATAAAAAACTTGACTATTTTTTTAAACAAAGATTGAATGGATTCAATTTAAGAAAGAATTTTAAGGTAAAACCTAAAAAACCCTACAAATTATGAAAAAAGTATTAGTATCATCGTTGCTCTCAGCGTGCGCCGTTGCGGCGAGCGCGGCTCCATTCATCACGGTTGGAGACCAGTTGGACATATTCTTCCGCGGCGCGGTAATCGGGAGTTACAACTCGAATATCACATACGCCAACCAGAATAAAATTGACGACTATGCGGGAACATTGCGCCTCGGCGGCGAAATGGACTACGGTCGCCAAAGCAAGTTCAAGGCGAATCTCAAAGTTCACGAAGATTTGACAAAATACGTCGACCACAAGGAATTCGACAACAACCTCCTCCACATCGCGGCCAACACCTCCTATACGGAAGCTTCTTGGAACGTTGCGGCGTATTTCAGATTCGACCAAAACAGGGACAACACAAGCGATACTACCGTTTTGGCGGGCAACGACGGCTTGCTCGTTCGCTACAACAACTGGAACGCGGGCGTTAAAGGCTCTTACGATTTTTCTGAAAAAATCTACGGCACAGTCGGCTTCGATTGGTTGAGAAAAGAATTTGTCGGTAGCGACAAACTCGGTCCGTGGTCGGACGTGTACGCAAGCTACGACATCTATTCAGTTCCCGTAAGCCTGCTTTACAGAGTAACGCAGAAGATTTCGGTCGGTTTGTCCTACCAGTATAGACACACAGACTACTTCGACGGCCCTTCCTACTATGAAGCCCTCTACGGCACCGAAAGAGACGACCACTTTATCGGCGTAACAGCCACTGGCGAAATTGCCCCGAAACTCACTTGCGAAGTTTACATCGGCGCGCAGAACCGCTCGACACCCGAAACTATGCTCCGCGCATCGGAAGATTCCTGGTCGTTCACGGGCAACATCACATTGGGCTACGAAGTTTCGGAAAAATTGGGTGTCTATGTTAAAGGTTCGCGAGACTTCGGCGGCAGCGCAACCCGCGAAAACATCATCTACACAACGGTTGAAGGCGGCTTGAATTACTACTTCAACCCGAAGGTTGTCGGAACTGCAAGCTTGTCGTATCAGGACGGAAACTACCAGTCGACCGGCAGAACAGACAACACAATCTGGACGCGCGTGGGTGTTTCCTATATGCCCAACAAGTTCTTCTCGTTCGGCGTAAACTACAACTATCTCAACAACGAATCGAACGTAAGCTACGCCTGCTACCAGCAGCACATCGTTTCGTTCAACGCGAACTTGAAATACTAATTTAGGATTTTGCTAAGCAAAAAAGACCGAGCCAAACAGCTCGGTCTTTTTTTTTGTGCGCGAAGAAATTTATTTTAGCATTAACACACCACCATTGGGTAAAGAGTGCATACCTAGACATAAGAAGTATTCGCGCCCGTTATACAGCCTGACGCATTGCAATAGAGCCCTGCGCCACAAAGACCTGACGCCCTCCTACAAAACGTATTAAAACGAAAGCAACGAGCTTGACTTGTTAAAGGGCGAGACTATCTCGATTTTCGACAGGCGTTCGGGCGAAATATCGCTTTGCGAAAGCAGTTCGGCGATGTGTTCGGGGGCGTTGCATTCGCGCGAGACGTGGGCGAGAAAAACGCGCTCCACGTTTTGCGGCAACTCGCGCAAAAGCGAAATTGCATCGGCATTCGAAAGGTGTCCGTTCGTGCTGCGTATGCGGCACTTCAACCTATACGGGCGGTTGGAGCGTTCGAGCATAACGGGGCAATAATTGCTTTCCAAAACAAGAACGTCGGCGCGGGTTGCGATGTCGCGGATTGAATTTGTGATTTTGCCCAAGTCGGTCGCGTAGACGAGGGTTTTGCCCGCATGGACAAACCGAAAGCCGACGGGGTCGCTGGTGTCGTGGGGAATGGAAAAGCTCGAAATGTCTACGCCGTAGAAGTCGAATTCGCGCCCAGTTTCGAAAATATGCCAGTTGAGTTTTTTGGTATCGGCGTCTTTGTAGCGGATACACTCGGCGGTTGCGCGGTTGGCGAAAACTTTTACGCTTGTACCCGCAAAGCAGTGCAGCGACTGGAAGTGGTCGGAATGCTCGTGGGTTATGAATACGCCGTCCAAGTCTTCGAGGGCGAGATTTTGCGCGTCGAGGTAGCGTTTGATTTTCTTTATGCCGACGCCCGCGTCGATGAGAATCTTTACGCCGTCCGCCTCAACGAACGCGCTGTTGCCCGAGCTTGAACTTTCGATAATTTGAAACTGCATAATATTTTATGCGAAAGCGTTTTAATTGTTCGCCGAAGGCGCGGCGGAAGAAGTCTGCAATTTTGCGGGCTGGACGCCGCCATTGGGCGCGAATTTCGCGCCACCGTCGGAAGCCGGATTCGAGCCGACACTGGGAACTGTGGGTGCACCGCCGTTTTCGGGCTGCGCGGATTGCGGCTCGGACGGCTGGGACTGCGAAGAGGACTTTTGTTGCGCGTCCGACTGCTTGGGAATCTCGCGCAAAGTGTCTTTGTAAAATTCGACGGCAGCCTCGCGCAGGCGAGCGACGGAATTTTTGTAGATGTCGGACTTTTCGATTTTGCGGATTTTCGTAGCCCCCACCGAACCGACTTTGAACGTCTGTTCGGGATTCAAAAACGAGTCGCCCATAATCATAACCATATCGCCCGCATACCACAGCGTCTCGACACAGTAAGAATCGACAAACGCACGGACGCCGACTTCGGTAAAGCCGCGCGAAAGCGGTGCGCGCCACTCGCCTATATTTTCGATAAGCCGGCGCATATAGTAGTTGGAATCTTCGATATTCGCACCGAAAACGCCGACGCCGACTTCAATCAAGACCGAAGACGTATCGTTGCCGACTTCAAACCAAACGTCGTAGACGCAGCGGTTGCCGTAGGCGCCCGGAACTGTGAATGTGTTTGAAACAAAGAAAAGCCCGCTGTCGGCAACCTGCGGCGCGCCGATGTGCGCGGAAACCTGAGCGGCAACCGATGCGCGAAGCTGGAAGTCTCCGCTGTTAGTGCGCACAAAATTGAGCTTCCTCGGCAGGGAAAGAACATTCATATAATTCTGTTTGAGGTGGCGCATAACCGAAACGGGCTGCATAATCGACGCCGTAACCATTGTCTCGGCGTTCGGCAGATTGCTCCACGGCTGGATATACAGGATTGTGCCGCCGAAAATGGTTAACGGATTTTTCGAAGTCTGGGTGAAAACGCGCCCGTCGAAATCGCCCGCAACATATTTGCCGTCGCCCGAAAGCAACGCCCACTTGCTGCCGCCCGCCCCGTAGACATCGGCGCGGATTAGGCTGACATTTGTAAACGCCATTTGGCGGTAGGCGGCGCAGGTTTTCTCCCAACTGCGCAGGTCTTTCGAAACGTAGATTGCCGCAAAATGCGTTTTGCCGTCGGACTCGGTTTCGGTGCGCACAAGTGTCCACAAGCCCGAATCGGCGTTGAAAAAGAGCTGCGGCCACCTGCCCGAGCCCTCGATTTTCGCAACAGTGTCGGCTCGGACGATGTCGCGCAAATTCGTGGTCGTTGCAAAAAACGTCACCCCCGAGGCGTCGGACATAGCAAAAATCACACCGCCCGACTCCGCGCCCGCAAACAGCCCGCTGCGGTTTGTTTCGTCCACGCACGCGGAAGCGGGCGACTTCATCACACTCGTTACAAGAGAAGGAGTTTCGAGCGCGTTCCAGTTGAACATATCCGAGCTTTCCCAAAGCACTGGCGCGAACGTTCCGCGCAGCGAAAAGCAGAATTTGTTCTGCAAGCCGTAGGCGTAGTATTTGCCGCGGAAGTAGAAAAGCCCGCTCGAACCTCCCAAAAGCCCGCGCGTGGCGGTGATATGGAAGGCGGGGCGTTTGGGGTCGCCGGAGATGTCGGGCGAGGGAACGGAGTCGCTGGCTATGATTGCGGGCGAGCCCACAAAATTTTTGTTGGGATACGAAACCGTCAGCTTGCGCCCCCTGAATTTCGAGACGTCCACCGGCGCGAACCACTGCCCTTTGCCGACGGAAAGCATAACGTATTCGTCGAAGAGCACCGCGCCCGATTCGTCGCGAATGACGACTTGGCGGTTATCGACCGACGGGCTCACGGGCAGAAAGAGAAAATCGGCGTCCGCCTTGATTTCAATCGAAGTCTCCAAGGCGGTCTGTTGGGCGAAAACGCCGCCGCACGCCAAAAACGGCACGCACAAAAGAATTGTCTTAAAAAATCTCATTTCGAAGAATACTACCCAAGAGGCAGCCCAAAAAAAAGTCTTTTTTTGTGATTTTTGCCGCCCGATTTTCGAAATTGCGGCAGATTTTGACCGAGAGGTTCGGCGGTATCGCGTGGCGACAAAAAAGGCAGCGCGCGCGGCACTGCCAAAAGTCGGAGCAAGAATACGAACGCAAGCCGAGCCGCCCCATTCCAGACGGCGACCCGCTCTGCATAGCCCCGATTCGCCCCCGCGCCGCCCGAACGTTTGCAAAACATCGGACACCGCGCGAGGTTCGGGAGAAAGTCCTATCGCTTGGAGAGGACTTTGGACTCGTATTTCTTAATGCCGTCGAGCATTTTAAGCCCCGTGAGCTTGCCCGTGCGGGCGCAATATTCTTCCCAGACTGCGGCAAGCGGAAGCGTGCGGGCTTCTTCCATCAACGCCAAGCGCGTTCCGAAATCGACGTCGTTTTCCGCCTTGCGCATCATCGCAATCGGGTCGAGCAACGCGCTCAGCAAAGCCTTGCGGGCGGCGCGCATACCGATAGCCCACGCAAAAATGCGGTTTATGCTGGCGTCGAAGAAGTCCATGCCGATGTGGACGCGGTTGATTGCGCCGGCGCGGACGATTTCCTGCATAATCGCGGTGGTGTCGTCGTTAAAGAGAACGACGTGGTCGCTGTCCCAGCGGACGCCGCGCGAAACGTGCAGCAGAACTTCGGGCACGAACATGAGCGCGGAGGGGATTTTGTCGGAAATCGTTTCGGTCGGGTGGAAGTGCCCCGAATCGAGCGTCATAAGCAGGCCGTTTTTGACGGTGTAGCCCATGACGAACTCGTGCGAGCACACTACATAGCTTTCGCTGCCGATGCCGAAAAGCTTGCTTTCGAGCGAATCGCGGTTGTGCTTTTTGGATACCTTCACCGACATAATTTTGTCGAGCGAATCCGCCATGCGTTCGCGCGGGGCGAGACGGTCGGCGGGCATATCCTTCATGCCGTCGGGCATCCAGAAGTTCGTGATGACGGTCTTGCCGAGCTCCTTGCCGATTTTTTCGGCAATCTTGCGGCATGCAATGCCGTGCTCAACCCAGTATTGGCGGATTCCCTTGTCGGAGCTTGCAAGCGTCATTCCGTCGACCACATTCGGGTGCGAGAAGAACGTCGGGTTGAAGTCTATGCCCATTTTTCTGTCTTTGCACCAGTCTACCCAGCCCTTGAAGTTGCGGTAGTCGATTTCGTTGCGCTCGATGCGCTTGCCGCCGAATTCGCCGTAAATGGCGTGCAGGTTAAGACGCGTCGCCCCGGGGATATACTTCATTGCCTCGTCGATATCGGCGCGGAGCTCTTCGGGATTGCGGGCTTTGCCCATATAGTTGCCCGTCGTCTGAATGCCGTCGCCGGCAAGCGCGGCGTCGGGAGTTTCGAAACCGCGGACGTCGTCGCCCTGCCAGCAGTGCATCGAAAGCTCGATTGCGTCGAGCGTCTTCAAAGCCTTTTCGGTGTCTACGCCGAACTTGGCGTACGTATCCATTGCGTTTTTGTAATTGTTTGCCATATGAAAACCAGTGTGCCGCGTTTTTACGCTTTTTCAAGTCTTTTTTAACCGCAAACAACAAAAAACAAAGTTTTGCAAAGAAATTTCCAAAAACGCGCGGCGCAAATGCGGAAAAAAGTGATTGCAATTTTCCGAAAAATCGGAATCATATAAACAATAACGTTGTTTATCTTTAAGGAACGTTATTGCAAGTATTTCACATCGCCGCAAAGGAAGGAATATTTTTATATGGGAAATAAAATACACAAGTTTTTGGTCGCGCCCGACAAATTCAGAGGCTCGCTGTCGTCGAGCCAAGCGTCGCACTCAATCAAAATGGGTATAAATTCCGTAAAAAAAGACTCCCCCATTGCCGAATTTGCAATGACCGACGGCGGCGACGGCTTTGTAGATACAATGGCAAAAACCAAAAAGGGCGCGAAGGTTATCAGGCTCAAAACCATCGACCCCACGGGGCAGACGCTCACCGCAAAATGCGCCCTGCTCGACGAAGAAACCGCGCTTGTGGGTCTAACCGAAGCCTCGGGCATAAACCTGATTTCGGAGGGCGAGCGCAACCCCGCAAAGCTTTCGAATATCGGCACGGGCAACATTCTAGCAAAGCTTGTAGAACGCGGCTACAAAACGATTATCGTCGGCGTCGGCGGCAGCTGCACAAACGACGGCGGCATAGGATTGTTGATTCCCTTGGGTTTCAGATTTCTGGACAAGTCGGGCAAGGATATTGAACCGACGGGCGAAGGGCTGGCAAAGCTCGCGAAAATCGAAGTGCCCAAAACCGAATTTTCCGCAAAATTCATTGTCGCAACCGATGTAGCTACGCCGCTTTTGGGCAAGACGGGCGCGTCGCTGCAATTTGCCGCGCAAAAGGGCGCGTCGCCCGAAGTCGCCGAACAACTTGAACGCAATATGAAAAACTACGTCGAGGTTACAAAAAAATGCCTCGGCAGGAGTTTGCACGATGCCCCGGGGGCGGGTTCGGCTGGCGGTTGCGGCTACGCGCTTATGACTTTTTTGGGGGCGCAGCGCATCGGCGGATTCGAACTTTTCGCAAAATACAGCGAAATCGAAAAACACATCAAAAGCTGCGATATCGTCATAACGGGCGAGGGCAAATTCGACGCCACCGACGCACAGGGCAAAGGTCCTTACGAGCTCGCCAAAATGGCGTTGAAGCACAAGAAAGAGGTCTGGATTTTCTGCGGACAAAGCGAATTGACCGACGCCGACTTGAAAGGCATCGGCTTGGACGGCGCAAAAATCGGGCAGATTCTGCCGCTCGCACCCAACGCGGTCGAGGCGCAGAACCGCGCGCCGAAATTCTTGGCTGCATTGGCAAAGGAATTTACATCAAAATTAAAGTAATAAAATGAAAAAATACGGTTTTATAGGCGCGGGCAAAATGGCCGGCGCGATTGTAAAAGGGCTGCTGAAAGAATCGGCAAAGCCCTCCGAAATCATCTGTGTTGGCGGCAATGACAACACCGCGCAGCTGCTCGCGCAACAGACGTCGGTCGAGTGCGCGCAGTCGATTGCCGAGCTTCTCGGGCAGGCTAAGACCATCGTCTTGGCGTGCAAGCCGCAGCAGCTTGCAGAAGTTGCAAAGGCGGCGGCAACCGCGCAAAACGACGTGCTCATTTCCATTCTCGCGGGAACGTCGATTAAACGACTGCGCGAGTGCTTCCCGAACGTCAAAAAAATCGTCCGCGTCATGCCCAATATGCCCGCTCAAATCGCGCAGGGTATCTCCTGTTTCGCGCCCGAAAAGGCGTTGGAAACTCAGGAGCGCGAAACGGTCGAAACCGTGCTTTCCGCCATCGGCGAATTCATCGAAATCGAGGAATGCCGCCTCGACGCAGTGACCGCGCTTTCGGGCAGCGGCCCGGGGTATATTTTCGAGTTCGCCGCCGCGCTCATTGAGGGCGGCAGGAAAATCGGCTTCTCCGACGAAGAGGCTAAAAAACTCACCTATAAAACGCTGCTCGGTTCGGCTATGTTGCTGTGCCAGTCGCCACTTTCGGCGGACGAGCTTTGCACGGCGGTTTCAAGCCCTGGCGGCACAACACTCGCGGGACTTGCCGAATTCAAAAAGGCGGGACTCAGGCAGGCGACTGCCGACGCCCTCGAAGCTGCAATGAAGCGTTCGCAGGAACTGTCAAAATTGTAATTAAAAGGCTTGAAAAAGACTTGACAGCGCAGCGGAAACCGTTCACTCTTTACTCAAACAACCCTAAATTTACCAACATAAATATGAAAAAAACACTCATCTCTCTTTTGGCATTGGGCGCGTTGTCGGCTTGCTCGACAATCACACAGGAAGAAGTCGTTGTAAACTCAACCCCAGAGGGCGCAATCGTCCTGATTAACGACGAAATCGTGGGCGTAACCCCCACAACTATTACGCTCGACAAAAGCAACTCTTACGAGCTCACCCTCATCAAACAGGGTTACAAAAATGAGAAAATGACGCTCACATCGCTCAGAAGCTCGCCCCTTATTAAGTTCGGTCTTCTCGACGACGCAGGCTACTACAAACAGCTCAAAGCCTCTTCCGACAATCAGGAGCTTGCCCCCGACTTTCTCCCTGCCTTCAAAGGCACAAAGGCTTTCGAAGATATGCAAAAGAATATCGATAAAGCCGACCAGCTCAAAAAGGACGGCAAGATTTCCGAAAAGGAACACTCCTACCTAATCAAAAAGATTGTTCAATTCTATTCAGCCAAGTAGGGGCGAAGCCCCTACGACCTCCGCCGCCTTCGGCGTCGGCTTGTGATACTTCGGCAGTGCTACCCGCACTGCCTTTTCTGTTTTCACCCGCATTGAACTTCGTTCAATAGCTACCCCTATTCTAACCCGAAAAAGATTTTAGGAACGAATTTCCCGCCCGATGGGCGGGCTTCCATTATTTGGGAAGCGGCGCGATTGGCTCTGCCAATGCGCTTTTTTCTAATTAAAGTGAAGCCGTGCAACGCCGCGCAAGCTCAGTCTTCGCATTGCTTGTTTCCTGTAAAAACTGGAACCGCGAAGAATGTCCGAAAAAACTAAAAAAAATGCCGAAGCCCGACAGGCGGGCTCCGACAAACTTTTTATTTTATTCGAAAAAGTTACTTTCTTCTGCAATACACGACAAACGCCAACGCCAACGCCAACGCGCCGAATATTGCCGCATATCCGACGTTTTTTTCCGCAATTAGAAATAGCGGATGTCGGGAACAACTAAAAAGAATTCGGGTAATGGCGGACTATGGGCGCGTCGTCGGGGCGGTCGGGGTCGTGAAGGACTTCGATAATATCGAAACGCCAAGTTTTCGGGCGCGGGCGCATTTTTGCGAGGTATGTTTTTGCGCAAGCCCTGACGCGCGCCGCCTTGCCGCGCTGTGCGCCAGCGTAATATCCGCCGACAACGGCGTGCACGGTGCGTGTCTTGACTTCGGTAAAGACTATGACGCCGTGCGGGTCGCGGCTGACGATGTCGATTTCGTTGCGTCCGCTGCGGTAATTTCGCGCGAGAATTTTATGGGACTGCGCTTTCAGAAAACGCGCGGCGGCGTCCTCGCCCATTATGCCTATCCGCGCGGTTTCTGGGAGACTGCGCGGGCGGAAAATTTTCGATATGAGCGCGATTAAGTTCGTCATTTTTCGGCGTATTTTTCGGGTCGGATTTTTATGCCGCGCGACGGCGGCGTCAAATGTTTTTACATTTGACACGCGAAAGTTTTTGCCGAGACTGTCTGCCATTGTGAACAAATTTCCGCACAGGTCTTGGATTGAAGTGGATTTCCAGCGTCTGGAATCGAACGTCCGCAGCATAAAGGCGTCGCTGCCCGAGGGCGTGAAATACATTAGCGTCGTGAAGGCCGACGCCTACGGGCACTGTATGCCTCAGGCGTTGATGCGCTTTTTGCGCGGCGGCGCGGACATTTTTGCAGTTGCCAATTTATACGAAGCCTCGCGCGTGCGCGAGATTGTTTCGGACAAGCCCGTGCTGGTGCTGAGCCCCGTGCTGCGTCAGGAACGCCCGCTCGTATTCGACTACGGCGCGACCGTGGCGGTGTCGTCCTACAACGAAGCCAAGGCGTTTTCGGAGCTTGCCCGCGAACGCGGCAAAGTGCTGGGCGTGCACTTGAAGCTCGACACGGGCATGGGGCGCGTCGGCGTCTGGCACGAGCTTGCCGACGAAGTTATTCCGCGCATAAAAAAGCTTGAAAACATCAAGATTACGGGAATTTTCTCGCACCTGTCGAGCGCGGACTGCGACAGGGAATACACTATGCGCCAAGTCGAAATTTTCAAGCGCATTGCAGCCGCGCACGGCGAAGACGGAATGCTCATACACCTGCACAACAGCGCGGGGCTGCGCTACATTCCCGTCGAGCCGCCGTTTAACGCGGTGCGAATGGGACTGCTGCAATACGGGATAAATCCGTTCGACGACGGCGGCGGATTCGAATCGCTCGACTTAAAACAGGTGTTGTCGTTCAAGTCGCGCATAATTTCGATTGCAAAGTCGGACGGGCGTATGATTGCCGGCGTTTGCGCGGGTTATGCCGACGGCGTTCCCTCCGGATTCACCGCCGACGCCCGCGTGCTTGTCGGCGGCAAACGCTGCCCGATTGTCGGCAACGTCACGCTCGACGAATGCGTGATTTGTATCGACAACGCGCCCGAAGCCAAGGTCGGCGACGAGGTCGTCTTCATCGGCGAACAGCTCGGCGGCGAAATTTCGCTTGTCGATTACAGCCGCTGGACGCGCCGCATTCCGTGGGAGACTATGGTCGCCATTCCCCGTCGGGTTGACAGAATCTTAAAATAACAGCGCGCAATTTGCGCAAATATTTTAAAATAAACAAAATCAATTTTTATTATGAATAAAAAAGGGAATATTGCGGAAAAATTCGCCTCGGGCGAAACCGTGTTTTCGGTCGAATTCTTCCCGCCGAAAACCGAAGAGGGCGCGCGCCAGATTTTGCGCACAGCCGTAAAACTTGCGGAAGTCAAGCCCGACTACGTTTCGATAACATACGGCGCGGGCGGCTCGACGCGCGAGCGCACCATGGAATACGGTTCGCTCTTGCACGACATTTTCAACTTTGTCGTTATGCCGCACCTGACCTGCGCGGGGCACTCGAAAGCCGAAATCGCCGAAATTTTGCGCAAGCTTTCCGCGACGGGATTCAACAACATTATGGCGTTGCGCGGCGACCCCCCCAAGAACGAGCCGAATTTCAAACCGAATCCCGACGGATTCAAACACGCCTCCGAGCTTGTGGAATTTATCCGCGGCGCGAATCCCGACTTCGGCATAGGCTGCGCGGGGTATCCCGAAAAGCACCCCGAAGCCCCGACGCTCGAAGCCGACATCGCCAACTTGAAGCGCAAAGTCGACTGCGGGGCGGACTTCATCGTAACACAACTGTTTTTCGACAATTCGCACTTTTTCAGATTCGCCGAAAAGTGCCGCGCCGCGGGCATCGACAAGCCGATTATCGCGGGGCTTTTGCCCGCGCTCTCGTTCAGGCAGGTGCAGAACTTTATGTCGATGTGTTCGACACACGTCCCGCAGGCTTTGCTCGACAAGCTCGCCGCCGCGTCGTCGGACGACGACGCGAAGAAAATCGGGCTTGACTGGGCGCGCGGCCAGATTGACGAGTTGAGGCAAAACGGCGTCAGCGGAATACATTTGTATATCCTCAACCGCGCGGAGAGTGCTTTGACACTTTCCCGCTACATTCGCTAAAAAAAACGCGACGCCGCGTTTCTTTGGTGGTGGTGAATTATTTTAAATGTTGGGCACAGGCGCAAATTGCGAATGCAATCGCCGACGGTGCGCGTCTTATAAAAGACTCGTCGGCGAAGCAAACGCGCCCTCGCCCGTTTGTAAAACGACTGAGGTTTGAGCTAAAAGACGCGGCTTCATAAGCCGTAGCATACTTAGGTATGTGAGGCGCAATGAAACCGTCTTTTAGCCAAAAGTCTCGATTGCGAATTTACATATAAAAAAACATTCCGCGAAGGGGAATGTTTCCGTAAATAAAAATATTATTTCGCAATCGAGGCGTCCTCAGTCGTTTTTTTGAGGAAGCAGGACGAACCGAGCGTATCCCTGATGTATTGTTGAAGGGCGTCGACTTGCGCGGCGTCGAGGTCGTTGACAACGGCGAAACACGCGCTACCCGAACCGCTCATCATCGCGGGAATGCCGAAGCGGCGGCGGATTTCCTCCAAGACGATTTCGAGGGCTGGATATTTTTTGAACGCCTCGATTTGCATATTGTTGATATAGGGAATGCCGCCGATACTCGGATTTTCGAGCCACTCGGAAATTTTCGCCTCGGCGAAATCGGCGTCAATGTAGTCTTCGGGATTTTCGCGCATTTTCGAATACGCCCAGGCCGTGCTGATTGAAAAATCGGGCTTGAACAAAACGATATCGAGCATCGAAATGTAGTCTTTCGCGTCGCCGTAAAGGGGGAAGACCTTTTCGCCCCTGCCCCGCATAACAACGGGCGTCTGCGACAAAAACAGCGGACAGTCCGAGCCGAGCTCGGCGGCGAGCCCTTCAAGCTTGCGCGGCGAAAACGGAAAACCGCAAAGCTCGTTCATCGCAAGCAGTGCGGCGGCGGCGTTCGAACTTCCCCCGCCGAGCCCCGCGCCCGCAGGAACATTCTTTTCAAGCTCGAATCTGAAAAAATTCCGCAACCCCGATTCGCGTCGAAACAGCGCGGCGGCCTTCATAACGAGATTCGAAGCGTCGCAGGGGACACCCTCCATTTGGCACGAAAGCGAATCTTCGGTTATGGAGTCGTCTGTTTCGACAGTCAAGTAGTCGCCGAATTTTACGGGAGCGACAAGGCTTATGAGGTTGTGGAAACCGTCGGGGCGCGCGCCCGTGATTGCAAGCATTAAATTGATTTTACAGGGCGAAAACTTTTTTGTCTTCATACTTAAAAACATTTGAAAAATTTACGCAAATATGGCACAAAACGCTTAATATGTCAAAAAAAGATTGCAAACTGATGTTGGCGCTCGACCTTCCCGACGCGGAGTCGGCGTTCGAAATGCTCGGCAAATTGCGCGGAAGCCTTGAATGGGTAAAAATCGGGCTTCAAATGTATATCAAATACGGAGCCGATTTTGTGCGGAAAGTCTCCGATATGGGGTTCAAAATTTTTCTGGATTTGAAGCTTCACGACATTCCCAACACGGTCGCCTCGGCGGTCGGAAGCTTGGAGGGACTGCCGATTTCCATGCTCACAATCCACACTTGCGGCGGGCGCGAAATGATGCAGCGCGCGCTCGAAAAGGCGGCGCAGACAAACCCCGATTTGCGGCTGCTCGGAGTGACGGTGCTGACATCGTTCAACGAAGCGGGACTCGCCGAAACGGGCGTCGCCCTCGCGCCCGCGCAACAGGTAGAGCTGCTGGCGAAACTCGCGGTTTCAAGCGGAATGAAGGGGCTTGTGTGCTCTCCGCTCGAAATCGGAAGCCTGCGTAAAATCCTGCCCGAGGACGTCGTTTTGGTGACCCCGGGAATTCGTCCCGCAGGCAGCAACGCCGACGAGCAAAAGCGCGTTATGACACCCGCGCTCGCGGCAAAGGCTGGCTCGAATTTCATCGTCGTCGGACGACCGATTTTGAAGGCCGACAATCCTGCTGAGGCGGCAAAAGCCATAATCGCGGAACTTGCGGAGGCAAACAATGCCCAATAACACCGCCCTAAACCGTTCGGCAAAAACCGCGACCGCAAAAAAAACCGATTGCGCGAACGCCGCAATCCTGCTTGCAGGCGGCAGCGGCAAAAGAATGCGCGGGGCGGTGAAGGACAAAGTCCTCGCGCCGCTCGCGGGGGTGCCCGTTATTTTACGCGCATTCGGCGCGTTTCTCGAAAGCGGAAAAATCGGCGAATACATCTTCGTCTGCCGCGACGCCGCACAGCAGCGCGAAATAAAAAATCTCATAAAAAAACATTTCCCGAACACAAAAGCCAAAATAAAATTTACGCGCGGCGGCGCGGAGCGTCAGGACAGCGTCCTTAACGGATTGCGCGAAGTTTCGAACAAGTCGGCGTTGGCATTCATTCACGACGGAGCGCGCCCGATGATTACGCCCGAAAACATAACTTCGCTCGCCGAGGCCGCAACGCGCGACGGCGCGGCGGTGCTTGCTTCCCGCGTTTCGGACACAATAAAACGCGTAGCAAAAAACAAAAAAACGCTCGAAAAATGCGCCCTAACCGACCTCGACAGAAAGCGGCTTTGGGCAATGCAGACGCCGCAGGTTTTCGGGTGCGCGGGCATCGAAAAGGCATACGAAAAAATCGCAAAAAGCGGGGCTTCGATAACCGACGACGTCGCGGCGTGGACGTCGAACGGCGGCAGAATTTCGATTGTCGAAAACGCATCGCCGAACCCGAAAATCACAACGCCGCAGGATATTGCGCTTGTGGAATTTTTAATGAGGAAAGGATTTTAATTTATGGGCGGACAATTCAGAATAGGACACGGCTACGACGTCCACCAACTCGTCGAGGGGCGCAAGTGCATTATCGGCGGCGTCGAAATTCCCAACAAACTCGGGCTGCTCGGACACTCCGACGCCGACGTGCTAAGCCACGCGATTGCGGACTCGATTTTGGGCGCGTGCGCCCTGCCCGACATCGGCTTTTTCTTCCCGCCGTCGGACGACTCGTGCAAGGACATCGATTCGCAAAAAATCGTCCAACGCGCAGTCGCAGAGGCGAAAAATTTGGGCTATAAAGTCGGCAACGTCGATTGCTCGATTATCGCCGAAACCCCCAAAATGCTGCCGCACATAGCCAAGATGAAGGAGATTCTGGCGGCGTCGCTTGGCGTCGAAACGTCGGATGTCGGCATCAAGGCGACGACGAACGAAAAAATGGGCTGGGAAGGCCGCAAGGAGGGCATCGGCGCACACGCCGTTTGCCTTCTGGAAAAAATTTAGAACTCGCGCGGTAAAAACGCGCCCGCGAAACGGTCGATTGGCTGAAAACCAATCGGCCGTTTTTTTGCAAAAAAAGAGCAATTATGGGGTCTTTTTTCTTGACTGTGGGTTAAAATGGTTAAAAATGGCAGAAAATGGGCGATAGATAGAGCGTTTCCCCAAATATCAGAAAATGCCAGAACTTCCGCAGAAATTTAAGACTTACGCGAGTAAATTCGTCAAACAGCTTGACGAAAAACGCCGCGTCACGATTCCGTCGAAGTGGCGTTTCGAGGGGGACGACGCCGACAACGCGTATCTGGCTATCGTAACTTCTTACGGGGCAATAGAAGTTTTGCCGCCGCAAAGAGCCGCCATAATTCTTGAAAACATATCCAAAATAAGCGTCGCCAATCCCGCAAAACGTAGGGTTTTGGCGAAATTCCTCGAAAACAGCTGCACGTTCGGCTGCGACAAACAGGGTCGAATCATGCTCAACGAAGATATCCTGAAACGCGCCGGCATAGAAAAAGACGTGTGTCTGGCGGGGATGGGAACATCGTTCGAACTCTGGAACCCGCAAAAGAGGGAGGAATGGCTTGCACAGTCGGACGACTCAATCGACGAAATTTCGCTCGCGGAAGAGCTGGGTATGTAATTGCTCGAATGAAAACTTTTACACAAACAAAAATCCTTGGAACTGCCCAATCGACAAGCTCGGGAGGGCGCGGAACAATAGATGGTTTACTCTGATGACAGTTTCGATTTTGAAGCGCGCGCCGGACACATTCCGGTGTTGCTAAATGAAACTGTGGAGTTGTTGTCGCCCAAAGACGGCGAAGTCTATCTTGATTGCACGTTCGGCGGCGGCGGACACACGTCGGAAATTCTCTCCCGCGCGGACTGCAAAGTGGTCGCGATTGACCGCGACCCCGAAGCCGTGGCGCGCGCCGAAAAAGTCGCCCGACGCTTCGGCGAAAGGTTCGAATTCCATTCGCTGAAATTCTCCGAGTTGGACAAAATCCCGACACGCGGCTACGCGGGGGTACTCTTCGATTTCGGCGTGTCGTCGTTCCAGCTCGACGAGGGCGAACGCGGCTTTTCAATCAACAAAGAGGCGACGCCCGATATGCGCATGAACAACGCCGAGGGCGAAAGCGCGCTCGACTTCATCAACCGCGCCGACGAATACGAACTCGGCTGCGTGCTGCGCGATTTCGGCGAAGAGGAGTCTTTCAAAAAAATCTCCCGCGCGATTGTCGCCGCGCGAAACTCTGGCGCGATAAAAACTACCGTCGACTTGGCGCGTATTGTCGCCGACGCCGCGCCCCGACGCGGGCATATCCACCCCGCAACAAAGACATTTCAGGCTCTGCGCATTCGGGTAAACGACGAGCTCGGCGAAATCCGCACGGCTCTGCCCAAGGCGTTCGACGCGCTCAAAAGCGGCGGAGTAATCGCGGCAATAAGCTTCCATTCGCTCGAAGACAGAATTGTGAAACAGTTCTTCAAAAAAATGGCGGGGCGTCCCGAAAGCCGCGCGGACAGGTCGTTCGCGCAGGACAGAATAAAGCTCGCCACACTGCTTACAACAAAGCCGATTGAGGCGGGCGAAGACGAAATTTCGGAAAATCCGCGCAGCCGAAGCGCGAAACTCAGGGGGTTAAAAAAGGACTAATTTATGGCAAAGAGGCATTTCAGATTTCAATTACACATAATTCCGATACTCGTGCTTGCGGCGGTGTTTTTGGGTGGGTCGTTCGCGCTATCCAACGCGCGCGAGCACAAGCGCGAGCTCGCCAAGGAAATAGCCTCGTGCGAGCTGCAAATAAACAATCTGCGCCGCACTAAGGACGAACTCGACGTGAAAATCGCCGAACAGGTCAACCCCATACGCCTTATGAAACGCGCCTCCTCAAAGCTGATTCAGCCGAATATGGGCGAAAACATAGTCTGGGCGTATGAAAACTTCGACGGCGGACGCGTGGTGCGCTCCTACAAAAAGGCGGACAACACGCTTTCATTCAGACTTCCGAAAAAGCGGGAACAGCGGCAGTGAGCCACGCGCAAAGACTTCAAAACCCGATAATATAGGCTGATAGGAAACGGCAAAAAAAGCTACAAAAAATTAAAAAATTTTCCGACAAAACGGCGGCGCAAAGATGGCAAAGAAAGAAAAAAAACAGACAATCCTAATCTACGGCAGAGGTCGGCTCGCGACAATCTGCGCGGTGGTGTTTTGCCTGTTTGCGGCAATCACCTGCCGCCTCTACTATCTGCACGTCGTCCGCAGCGACAGAAGCGTTTCGGAAACCGACAAGGCGCGAAACCGCGTCGAAGTGTTGCATTCAAAACGCGGCAACATCACCGACGCCAACAAGAACCTCGTTGCGATTTCAAGCCCGATTATCACAATCGGCGTCGATCCGAAAACCTTCAAATACCAGCTCGGCAAAGACAACGGACTCTCGAACAAGGAAATCGCGCGTATGAGCACCGCGCAAATGCGCGCGGCATACAAACCCGCGCCCGAAACCGTCGAGAAGCTCGAAAAAGTCGCACAGCTTCTGAAAATCCCCTACGCCGAACTCTATGCAAAGTGCACCGACGACGGCAGCTGGAACAAGCTCGCAGTCGTCGACAACGAAGCCCTTTTCGGCGAAGTCCGCGCGTGCTCAATCAAGGCGATTTACGGGACGCGCAAGTACGTGCGCAAGTATCCTTCGGGCCCGCTGCTTTCGCACATCGTGGGGTTCGTCAATGCCGAATTCCAGCCCGTTATGGGCATAGAACGCCAGTTCAAATACTATCTGGCTGGTCAGGACGGCTGGGTCGAAACCGAGCGCGACGGACGCCGCGCCGAACAGGCGCAGTTTAGGAAGCGCAAAGTCGAGCCCGAAGACGGTTATAATGTCGAGCTTACAATAGACCTCGTTTTGCAGGAAATCGTCCAGCGGCAGATGAGCAAAATCGTCGCCGCATTCAACCCCGAAACCGCCGCCATTATCGTAAGCGACCCCGCCACGGGCTACGTCCTCGCAATGGCGAGCTATCCGAATTTCGATCCGAACAAATACAGCAAATACGACTCGAAAAACTTCTTCAATTTCGCGATTTCGGGACAATACGAACCGGGCTCGACCTTCAAAATAATTCCCGTCGCGGCGGCTATGAACGAATCGATAATCGGCCCCGACGACACTTTCGACTGCACCCAGACCGCAATGGAATACCGTGGCAAAACGCTGCGTTTGCCCAAAGACGACCACCCGCTCGGCAAGAAGGCGACGGTTCGCGACATTATCAAAAAGAGCAGCAACCGCGGCTCGGCTCTGGTGGGCGGGCTGCTCGGCGCGGAGCGTCTGATTGCCTATGCAAAGGCGTTCGGAATCGGCGAAAAGACCGACATCGGACTTTCTGGCGAAATCGACGGGACTCTTCTGCCGCTAAATAAATGGGACGGCTTGACGATTACGCGCATGCCAATCGGGCACGCGGTGGCGGTTACGCCGCTTCAAATACACCAAGCTATGTCGGTGATTGCCAATCAGGGAATCTATATGAAGCCGCAGCTGGTAAAGCGCGTCTACGACAACCGCGACAGAACAATCATAAACTATTCGCCGAAGGCAATGCGCAGGGTGATTTCGCCGAAAGTAGCGTCGCTTATGTGCGAAATGCTCGCGGAAGTTCCCACAAAGGAGGGCACCGCCCGCCGCGCGGCAATCAAGGGCTTCAAGGTTGCGGGCAAAACAGGCACGTCGCAAAAATTCATCAAGGCGAAAGACCTTCCGCCCAACGCCGACGGAACGCCCAGAAAGCGCGGCGAATACAGCAACAAAAAACACATTGCCTCTTTCACGGGCTTCTTCCCTGCATCGCGCCCGAGGCTCGTGATTACGGTGGTTGTCGACACCCCGAAACTCAAAGGCATAGGCTACGGCGGACTTGTCGCAGCCCCCGCGTTCAGGGAAATCGGCGAGCAGGCGGCGGTCTATTTGGGTATCCAGTCCGACGACGAATTTGAGAAAACTTTGGCTTGGAAAGCGACTATAAATGATAAACTTTAATAATCTACACAGTCTTATTTGTCTTTGCGGCGCAAAAACGCGCCTGTCTTTCGCGCAATCCGATTTGGGCGCGGCGTCCTACACGGTAGGGGATTTGGCGAAGGCGGTCGACGCAATCAAACTCACGGGCAACAAATCGGCTGAAATCAAAATGCTGATTGCAGACAGCAGGCGCGTAGCCCCCGCAACCGCATTTTTCGCAGTATCGGGTGCGAACACCGACGGCAACAACTTCGTCGAGGAAGCATCCCACAGAGGCGCATGCGCAATTGTATCGGAACACCCCGCCCCGAAGATTTTTCCGTCGACGTGGATTCAGGTAAAAAACATTTCCGAGGCAATGGCGAAGGCCGCCAAGAGCTTCTACGGCAATGTCGACGACACCTTGAAAACAATCGGCATAACGGGGACGAACGGCAAAACGAGCGTTTCGTGGATGGTTCAGAAAATGCTCGGCGACCTCGGCGCGAAGTGCGGGCTCATAGGAACTATCCACTACGACCTCGGAGGAAGATGTCTGCCCGCGAGCAGAACAACACCCGAAGCCCTCGAACTCCACGCAATGCTCAGCCAAATGCGCTTTGCCGAATGCAAGGCGGTGGCAATGGAAATAAGCTCGCACGCAATTGCGCAAAAACGCGTAGAGGGAATAAACCTCGACTGCGCGTGCTTCCTGAACCTGACGCAGGACCATATGGACTACCACAAGACAATGGAGTCATATTTCAGGACAAAGGCGTCCATTTTTACGGGCGCGCTCGGGACGCTGCCCAAGTCGGCGGTCGTCAATTTGGACGATCCCTACGGCGGCAAAATAGCCGCCATGATTAAACCCGAAACAAAACTCGTCACGTTCGGAATCGAGCGCGAAGACGCGCTCATACGCGCAAAGGACATCGAAATGCTACCGCGTAAATCCACGTTCACGCTGGTGTATCCCGAAGGCGAAATTCGCGCCGCCGTGAATATGCCAGGGCACTACAACGTTCTAAACGCCCTCGCGGCATTGGCGGTAGTCTACGCAACGGGCTACGACATCGCAAAGGCTGCGGAGTCGCTTGCGGGCTTCGGCGGAGTCCCCGGACGAATGCAGAAGGTCGAAACGGGCGGCGCAAAGTTCGATATTTTCGTCGACTACGCCCACACCGACGACGCCCTGCGCAACGGGCTTTCGATGCTCAAAAAAGTCGTCCGTGGACGACTCTTCGTAGTCTTCGGCTGCGGCGGCAAGCGCGACAGGACAAAACGCCCGCTGATGGTTCGCGCGGTTCAGGACTTTGCAGATTTCGCATGGGCGACGTCCGACAATCCGCGCGGCGAGCCGCTTGCGCAGATTTTCAGCGATATGAAAACGGGCGTGCGCAGCCCCGACAAAATCGAGTTTGTCGAAGACCGCCGCCGCGCCATAAACCTCGCAATCGAGGCCGCGCGCGAGGGTGACTGCATTCTGATTGCCGGCAAGGGGCACGAAACTTTTCAGGAACTCGGAGACACAATTATTCCGTTCGACGACAAGCGCGTCGCGGAGGAATTGCTTTCGCTAAAACAAATAATTTAACATACAAAATAATAATATGCCATTCTTTAAAACAGACGACATTAGGGCTTGGACGGGCGGAAAGTGGTTTAATCTGTCGGACAAAAAACCCGACATTCGCGGCTTCGGCGCGGACAGCAGAACGATAGAGCGCGACTTCGCGTTCGTAGCCTTGAAGGGCGAGCGCGACGGCTGCGACTTCGCCGCCAACGCCGTTGAAAACGGGGCTTCGGCAGTGATTGCCGACAGGGAGATAGAAGTCGGCGTGCCCGTGCTCGTCGTCGCAGACCCGCTCAAAGCGTTGCAAAGAATCGCGAAAATGCACAGGCTGCGCTTTGAAAATCCCGTAGTCGCGATAACGGGCTCGTGCGGAAAGACGACCACAAAGGAAATGCTCGCAAAGCTTCTTGCGTGGAAAAATCCGCTTTTTACAGAAAAAAATTTCAACAATGAAATAGGAGTGCCTTTGACGCTCACGCGCATAGATATGCGCCAAAACCAGCTCGCGATTGTCGAGGCGGGCGTCGGCGCGCCAAACCAGATGCGCGAACTTGCCGATATGATTGAACCCGACATCGCAATCGTCACAAACGTCGGGCTGACGCACCTCGAACGCTTCAAGGAGGTCTCGGCGGTCGCCAAGGAAAAGGCGGTTTTGCCCGCGCGCGTCAGCGAGAACGGCTGGTGCGTCGTCCATCAAAACCTGCTCAGCTGGAAGGCGTTCGACGAACTCCCCTGCAAGAAGGCGGTGCTCGCCTCCGCAGACGCGCCCGAATGCAAGGCGGATCTCGTTTTCAGATATTCTCTCGACAACTCCGCGCCCGAAATCGTGGCAATCGATATGTGCATTGAAGGCGGCGACGAATTCTATTTCGAAGCCCCGAAAATGAGCGCGGGTATGATTGAAGACCTGCTCCTTGCAATCGCCGCAAGCCTTATGCTGGGCGCGAAGGAGGAACAGCTCGCAACGAAAATCGAAACACTCAAACCGCTGCCCATGCGCGGCGGAATCATCGCAACCGATGCCGCGAAATTCTACGTCGACTGCTACAACGCCTCGCCGACTTCGATGCGCGACGCGCTAAACAATTTTATGTCGGTAGCCGCGGGGTCTAAAAAACTTTTCGTGCTCGGCACGATGGCGGAACTCGGGCTCGCAACTCTGCGCCACCATAAGGAGGTCGGCGCGAACCTCCCGAAGGAGGAGTCGAACAGGGCGATTCTCGTCGGCGCAAATTCCGACATCTACAAGGCTGCAATGATAGAAAACGGCTGGACGGAAGACGACATCGAAGTTTTCGAAACCGCCGCACAGGCGAAGGCGAGCGTGGAAAAATTCGAGGGCGGCTTCGTCTTCGTCAAGGGCAGCCGCATATGCGCGCTTGAAAACGCCCTGCCCGACGCAGTGCTTGCGCAGGTGAAGGGCTGTGACAATGAAATCGAAACCGAAGACGAAAACTGCGACCCCGCCGTCGAAGAAGACGAACACCCCACGGAAACTCCCGAAAAAAACGCCGATAAAAAAACCGAATCGGACGACGACTACGACGATGCAGACGACGGCGAATTCGACGAGTTTGAAGATGTCGACGACGGCGCGGACGAAGACACGCAAGACGACGAAGAGGACGAAGAGGACGAAAGGGACTTGTAAAAATGTTTTACGAACTTTCAAATTTCGAGGCGTATTTCGGACCGCTGCGAGTGTTCAAATATCTGACGGTGCGCTGCGGCTTGGCGATTGCGTTCGCGCTCGTTTTCGGGCTTGTCATCGCGCCGAAAATAATAGAAAAACTCCGCGCGCTCAAATTCGGGCAGAGTTTCAGGACAAAAGAGGAAGTCGGCAAGCTCGCCGATTTGCACGAAGGGAAAAAGGGAACGCCCACAATGGGAGGCATCATAATTTTTGCGTCGGTCTCACTGTCGGTTTTTCTGTTTGCAAAACCCAACGCGCTCGTGCTTGCGGCTATGGCGGTATACACAATTCTCACCGCGCTCGGATTTGCCGACGACTACCTTAAAATCATCAAGAAAAACAGCAAGGGTGTTTCGGGCAAAGTAAAACTTGCCGTCCAAACGGGAGCGGTTGCCGCGCTTATGGCGATTTTATATTTTTCGAAATACTCGTTTTTGCTGACCGAACTTTTCGTGCCGTTCGTCAAAAACCCCGTGTTTACCTGCATTCCGCTCGCGGCGATGTTTGTGTTCCTGTTTTTCGTGATTGCGGGCTCGAGCAACGCAATCAATCTGACCGACGGCGTCGACGGGCTTGCAATCGGCTGCACCATTACCGCCGCGCTTTCCTATGCGGTGTTCGCGTATGTTGCGGGCGACGCGATTTCGGCGCAATACCTGTTTCTAAAAAACATTCCCGAATGTGGCGAGCTGACGGTTGTCTGCTGCGCGGTTGTCGGGGCGTCGATGGCGTTTTTGTGGTATAACTGTTTTCCCGCGGACGTCTTTATGGGCGACACCGGCTCGCTCGCGCTCGGTGGTCTTATCGGCTCGATTGCCTTTATGGCACAACAGCCTATAACGCTCGTGATTGTCGGCGGAATTTTCGTGATGGAGGCGGGCTCGGTGATAATCCAAGTTGCGTCGTTTAAATCGACTGGGAAGCGCGTATTTTTGTGCACGCCAATCCACCATCATTTCGAGTATAAAAACTGGAAGGAAACAAAAGTCGTTATCCGCTTCTGGATTCTCTCGCTGCTGTTTGCGCTTGCGGGTCTTTCCACGCTCAAACTCAGATAACGGAATTTTTTTCTACGGACAATGGCGCATAAATTCGACAGAATTTTTAAGCTTTCGGGCGGCAAACCCGTTGCCGTTTTCGGCGCGGGCGCAAGCGGAGAAGCGGCGTGCGCACTGCTAAAAAAAGCCGGTTTGGAAAGCGCGATATACGCGCAAAATTCCGGCGAAAAATGGCGCGAAGACTGCGGCGCAAAACACGCGCTTGCGGTCTATTCGCCCGCATTCCGCCCCGACAACGAATGGATTGTGTCCGCGCAAAAACACGGCTGCCAATGCCTCTGCGAACCCGACTTTGCAGCCCTCGCGTGGCGCGGCAAGACAGTCGCAATCACGGGCACAAACGGCAAAACTACGCTTACAAAATTCATAACGCACGCGCTAAAAAAGGCGGGTATTGAAGCGGTATCTGCGGGCAACATAGGCATTCCGCTTTCGAAAATCTGCGCCGAATGCGACTACGGCGAAGACGCCGTCGCCGTGTGCGAGCTCAGCTCTTTCCAGACCTCGCGCATAAAATACCTCGCCCCCGACGCGCTCGTGTGGACGAATTTCGACGCCGACCACCTCGACTGGCACAAAGACTTGCGCGAATATTTTTCCGCAAAGGTAAACCTCGCGCTCGCCCTCAAAAAGGGCGGCGCGTTCATTGCGGGCGAAAGCGTAGAAAAATCCTCGCTCGCCTTCGGAATAAAACTTCCCGAAAATGCCGTGTTTTTCGGCGAGGACAACCCGCCGCCCGCCCCAGCCCCGTTCGACACCTCCATTCAGGCGCGCAATTTTACCGCGGCGCGCCTGCTGTGGGAAAAGCTCGGACTCGACGAACAAACACTGCTCGAAGCGTGCGCGGATTTTGAGCTTCCCAAGTTCAGATTCTCGACACCCGAACAGTTCGAAGGCGTGCGTTTCTACAACGACTCGAAAGCCACAAACGTCCACGCCGCGCTCGCCGCGCTCGACGAACTCAAAAATTCCGAAAACCTCGTCTGGCTCGGCGGCGGCAAAGACAAGAATTGCGAGCTCTCCGAGCTTGCCGACCGCGTCGCAAAATACGCGACGGCCGCGGTTCTAATCGGGCAGACCGCCGCAAAGCTCGAAAAACTTTTCGACGCGCGGAAAGTCGCGCATTTCACAATGCCCGATATGCAGTCGGCAGTCGACAAGTGCTTTGAGCTCGCGAAGGCAAACGCCGAAAAAACGGGGGCTGACGGCGACGTGCTTTTCAGCCCCGCATTTTCGAGTTTCGGAATGTTCGCGGGATATGCCGACAGGGGAAAATCTTTCCAAAACGCGGTTTTGTGTTTGAAGAATTCAAAAAAAAAGTAAAAATCGAATCCACTTAAAATCAAAGAGAGCAATATGAAAAAAATATCGTTATACGTTCTGATAGTCGCCGCGCACGCGGCAATTCCGTGCTTCCTGCTTGTCCAGGCCGGATGCAGCTCGACAAAAGAGGCGCAGACGCCTCCGCCCGCCGCAGAGACTTCGACAGAGGAAGTCAAGACTGTCTCCGCCGACAGCAAGGCGGTTTCCGAACCCAGAGAGGCGCGCATTCAGGAGGGCAGCCCGAATCTGAGAATGTCGCCGACAAAACCCGCTTACAGCCTCGACGAACCCCAGCCGAACGGCGCAGACATCGTTTCGGAAAAGATTTCGCAGCCCGACTCGATAAACGACGGCGACGCCATTGCTCCGATGGACGGCGGCAAAAAAGCTTCGCGCGAAAACTCAATCAACGATGTCGAGGGAGGTGCAGTCTACATCGTGCAAAAGGGCGATTCCATTTCGAAAATCGCGCACAAACACGGCATTTCGTCGAAGCAGCTGATGAAAATAAACAATCTTAAAAACGCCAACATCAGAATCGGACAGAAACTGACTCTGCCCGCAGGCGCAAAGGTGGACGCGCAACCGCAAACCGCACAGACCGCGCCCGAGCCCGTTTCGATGGGTGAAGATCTCGGAGTCTACGTTGTGCAAAAGGGCGATTCCGTTTCGGCAATCGCATACAGACACGGCATGACTTCGAAGCAGCTGATGAAAATCAACAACCTCAAAAACGCCAACATCAGAATCGGGCAAAAACTTCAAATTAAAAAGTCCTCGGGCGCAAACGCCGCGGAAAAACCCGCCGCACAGCCCGAACACAAAAAGGCGGCAGCAGCCCGCGAAGGCGAAATTTCGCACAAAGTGAAGGCGGGGGAATTTTTGGGTTCTATCGCCGCAAAGTATTCGGTGAAAATCGCCGACATCAAAAAGCGCAACAACATCTCCGATCCGCGCAAACTCCGCGCGGGACAGGTTCTGATTATCCCCGTGTCTGCAAAGAAACAGTCTACAACCGCAACGGTAGCCGTGGCTAAGCCGAATGCGGAAGCTTCCGCAAACTCCGCCCCGAAGACCGACGCGCAAAAACCCGCGGCCGCCGTTGAAACACAGAAAGTCGAACCCCAGCAGCAGGCGGCTCCCGTGGTAGTTCCCGAAAAAGTTCAGGAAACCCCGAAAGCTCCCGCTCCCGAACAAAAGAAAGCCGAAGAAATCACGGAAGTAGTCGAAGTCCTTTAATGTGTTTGTAAATGCGCAAGGGCAAAGACAACGCCGTTTTGTGGAACACGCTCGCGCTGATTGTGGCAGTGGGCGTGTTGTGCGCGGTGGGGATGATAATCCTCAACAGCGCGGGATCGGGCAAGAAGGAGCTAAACGGAATAATGTTCCAACAGCTCAGGTTTATGGCGGTCGCAGTCGCGGCTCTCTTGACAACGGCATTCATAGACCTGAAAAAACTCAAACGCTTTGCCGTCCCCATTACGGTTGTCGCCGTCGTTCTTCTGGTGCTGGTGCTGATTCCGCAAATCGGCAAGGAGGTCAACGGTTCGAGACGCTGGATTGACCTGAAAGTCGCGGGGTTTCAGCCCAGCGATTTTGCAAAAATCGCGCTGGTGGTGTTGATGTCGTCGTTTTTGCACGACAACCAGCGCGGTGTCGAAAAATTCAAAACGGGCATTCTAAAACCGATTTTAATAATCGCGCTTTTCTGCCTGCCGATTATCGCAGAGCCCGACTTCGGCACAACCGCGCTTTGCGGGCTTGTCGGGATTGCACTGATGTTCTTGGCGGGCTGCAAAAAGGGCATTCTGTTCTCGCTGCTCGGCACTCTCGCCACGGTCGGCGGAATTTTGGTTTACCTAAGTCCCGTGCGCAGGGCGCGCGTGCTGGCGTTTATGGACGTTGAAAATACGAAGCTCGAAGGGTCTTACCAGTTGTATCAGGCAATACTCGGCTTCGGCTCGGGCGGCATCGACGGTGCGGGAATCGGACAGGGACGCCAACAGCTCTCCTTCCTCCCCGAGGCGCACACCGACTTCATTTTCGCAATCGTCGGCGAAGAATTGGGACTTTTCGTAACGGTTCTTGTTGTGCTTATGTTCGCGGCGATTTTCGCCACTACTATGCTTTCGCTAAAAAACGCGAAAAATAAATTCGAACTTTATATGGCGTGCGGGGCGTGCTTTATGATTACGTTTCAGGCGATTTTCAATATGTGCGTCGTCACGGGACTTATGCCCACAAAGGGAATTTCGCTACCGTTTATCAGCTACGGCGGTTCGAACCTCGTGGTGATGTTCGTCTTCGTCGGAATTTTGCTTAACTGTTTTAGAACTTGGCGCGAGCCTACACAAATAAGGGCTGTGGAATATGAGTAAATTTATCATAGCGTGCGGCGGAACGGGCGGACACCTCGTTCCCGGAATCGCAATAGGTCAGGCATTGATTGCGGCGGGGCACACCGTCAGCTTCGCAATCAGCAAGAAACAGGTCGATTCGCGGCTTGTAGAAAAATATACAAACCTGCATTTTATAAAAATGCCCGGAGCGGCGTTCTCGAAAAATCCGCTAAAATTTTTGCGTTTCGTGAAGGAATTTTTCAACGCCCTCTACGCTGGATACCGGGTGCTCACAAACGGAAAATACGACGTTGTAATAAGCTTCGGCGGATTCAATTCGCTGGGCATTTCGCTCGCGGCGGCGGCACTTGGCAAACCCATCGTCCTGCACGAGGCAAACAGACGCACAGGCAAGGCGACGCGCCTCTTGGGCTATTTCGCGCAGAGAGTCTACGTTCCCTTCGGCGTATCGATTCCGCGTCGCAAAATAAATCAGGTGAAGTTCGCGGGCTACCCGTTGCGCGAGGAAATCAGGCGCATCGACAAAGGCGAGGCTAAAAAACTCTTCGGCTTCCCGCCCGAAGCCCGCATTCTCTTGGTGCTCGGCGGCAGCCAAGGCGCACGGGCTCTCAACGATTGGGCGGCAAACGAATTCGACAACCTCGCCCGCGAAAATATCGACGTTTTGTGCGTGTGCGGACAAAACAAAAAATCGCATCCCGAACGCGAAACACCCTCGAAAGACGGAACGCCGCGCAAAATAAAAATGCTCGATTTTTGCGACAATATGGCGGCGGCTCTCTCCGCGGCGGACTTGGTTGTTGCGCGAGCGGGCGCGGGCACGATTGCGGAACTCGCGCGGTGCGCGGTGCCGTCTATTATGGTGCCCTACCCTTTTGCCGCAGACAACCACCAGCTTGAAAACGCGAAGTGCTTCGAAAAACAGGGCGCGTGTTCGGTCGTAGAGCAGAAGGATTTGGACAAACTTTTCTCCGAGGTCGTTTCGCTTATAAACAACGAAACCCTCAAAGAGGCAATGCGCAAAAACCTCGCCCGCGTCGACGAACAAAACGACTGCTCGCGCATAGTCGAAGACCTCACCCAGATTGCGGGAGACTGATGTTAAATGGCGTCGTATTTCTTTGGCGGGATTTGCGGAATGGGAATGTCTCCGTTGGCGGCATTCCTGCGCGATAGCGGCGCGGCGGTTTGCGGATTCGACGACCATCCCGACGCGGTAGTGGCAAAATATCTCGAAAAATACGGCGTCGAAACCGCGCCTTCGCCCTTTGCACGTATCGGAAAAAATCCGCGCGATAACGCCGATTTGTCGGGCTACGACACCGTAGTAATTTCAACCGCCCTGCGCCCACTGCGCGAAAAATTCGAAAGCCTCGGCGCAAAAAACATAATGCTGCGCGGCGAGTGCTGGGCGCAAATCTGCAAAAAACGCAGACTCTCGGCGGTCGTCGGCAGTCATGGCAAAAGCACGGTTTCGGCAATGTCGGCGCACGCAATAAACAAATACGGACTCGGCGGCGGCTGGCTCGTGGGCGCAGTTCCCGCAAAATTCGATATGCACAAATTCGCGCCCGATGGCGGCATAGTAGTTTCGGAAATCGACGAAAGCGACGGCACTATCGAAAATTTTTCGCCCGAAATCACCGCGGCTCTCAACGCCGACCTCGACCATACCGACACCTACGCCGATTGGGACGCGCTAAAAAACATGTTCCGCCGGCTTTTCGGGCGCACGAAAAAAACCGTTCTCTTCCCGAAAAGCGACCCCATTCTGCGCGAAATCGCCCGCGAATTTCCGCAAAAAGCCCGTCCCGTCGAAATCCCGCAAAACGACTTCAACGCCGCAAACGCCGCATTGGCGCGAGCCGTCGTGGAGGAGACTTTCGCGGTAAAACTCCCCGCCGACGCGTTCGACGACTTTGCGGGATTGAGGCGGCGTCAAGAGCGCATTTACGCCGACTCTTCCGCCGTCGTCGTGGCCGATTACGCCCACCACCCGAGCGAAGTCGCGGCGTTTTTAAAACTTTTCAACACGCGCTTTTCCGACAGGCGGCGCATAACGGTCTTCCAGCCCCACAGATACACGCGCACGAAAAAATTCGCGCAAAACTTCGCCGAAATTCTCGCGCAGTCGGCGGCGACGGGCAACGAAACTTTCCTCGCCCAAGTCTACGCCGCAAGCGAGCCGTTCGATCGCGACGGCACTTCGGAAAAAATCCTCGAATTTGCGCCCGCAAACGCCTTAAAGCTTGCCAAAGACGACGAACCGTTTAGGGTTGTTCGCGACAATTCCGCAAAGGGCAAAAAGCTCGCTCTTGCAGTTGTCGGCGCGGGCGACATCTACTTCGCCGCGCGGAAGTTTTTCGGCGACGCCGACCCAAGATAACATTTCCAATCAAATTTCATTATGCGCAAGCCCAAAATAATAGTCTTATGCGGGGGAATTTCCCCCGAGAGCGACGTCTCGAAAGTCAGCGGAAAATTCGTCTTCGAGGCGTTGAAAAAAAACTTCGACGCCGAGCTAATCACACTCGAAAAAAACGAACTCCCGCAGGGGCTAGACCCCGAAAACTGCGTCGTATTCCCCGCAATGCACGGCGATTACGGCGAGGACGGCACCTTGCAAAAACAGCTTGAAGACGCGGGAATTTCCTACGCCGGCTGCGAGAGTCTGTCAAGCAGGGTTTGCATGGTAAAACCCGCCGCGAAAGCTCTAATGAATTTTGCGGGGCTGCCGACCGCAAAGGCGGTCGAGTTCGAAGCCGCAAAAATGCCCGATAAAAAGGCTATTTCCGCCCTATTTCCCAACGGCGCAGTCATAAAACCCGCCGACAAAGGCAGCAGCGTAGGTCTCGTAATTTCGGATTCGCCCGACCAAACGCAGGCGGCTCTCGAAAAAATCACCGACGGCTTCTGGCTTGTGGAAGAGCGCGTGCGCGGCCGCGAATTTTCGATGGGCGTAATCGACGGCGAGGCTGCTGGACTTGTCGAAATCAAACCGCAGGGCGGCGTCTACGACTTCAAGCGCAAATACACCGCGGGGTCGACAGTCTACGAATTTCCCGCAAAAGTCGCTCCCGAAACTTTGCAGGCAATAAAGGCGGCGGCGCAAAAGGCGTTCGAAGTCTGCGGCTGCCGCGATTTCGCGCGGGTGGATTTCATCATAAAAAGCGAAAAACCGCTTGATTTTATCATTCTCGAAATCAACACCCTCCCGGGGATGACGCCCACAAGCCTGCTGCCCAAAAGCGCGTCGTGCGTCGGCTACGACTTCGATTCGCTCTGCGCGAAAATGGTCGAAAACGCAATCAAACGCCTCTGAAAATAGCCATGGCAAAACGCAAACCCGCAAAATCGAACGCCGATTGGCGCGCCCTTCTGGAAGGTCCGAACGCAAGGAAGACCAAGACCGTCGCGTGGACGGCGCGTTTGCGGATTTTCTTTTCCCGCGCGAAAAAATTCGCAGCGTTCGCCGCGGTTGCCGCCGCGGGCTACGGCGCGTATTTTCTCTATTCGAACGCATTTTTGGACGACTTTTTCGGCTCGGAAAGCGAGAGCGTAAAGCGCATAGAATTCAAAACCGACGGCGTCATCACCCCCAAGTGGATTGGCGCATACATCAAACTTCCCAAGCGCACAAAACTTGCCGACGTAAACATTTTCGCGATAAAAAACGCCCTCGAAAGCCTGTCGCAGGTGAAGTCTGCAAAAGTCGAGCGCGTCTACCCCGACAGGCTAAAAATCACGATTTCCGAACACCTCCCAATGGCGAAGACAATCGCCAAAATCGATGACCGTACAGTAGTCTTCGCGCTCTCGCCCGACGGAACATTCTACGAGCCCGTGTGCCTGAGCGCGTCGTATATGAACTCCATGCCGCTGATAACGGGCGGCGGAATCCGCTTCAAAGGGCGCACGCCCGAACCCCTCAAATGCGCCGACAAGCTCGCGGAGTTTCTGGCGTTCACACAGGCGAAAATGCCTATGCAAAAATGGGCGTCAATCGACATCGGCGAGCTTGAAAGCGTCTCGCCGCTGATTTCGGCGACAACCGGCGACGGCGTAAAAATAATATTCGCCCCCAAAGATTATCAAAAACAATTCGACCGTCTCGAATACGTTTTGAAGTATTCCGAGCAAAACCAAATCAAAGACATCAGGCAAATCGACCTTTCGTTGAAGGAGCGCGCCGACGTAAAACTGAAATCATCAAAGAAATGAGCGAGAGTCAACCAGTGGCGGTTCTCGAATGGGGAACGTCGAAAATAAAAGTTTTGATAGCCGAACTCATCGACGGCGAAAAGCTCAACATCGTCGCCAAAAGCAGCGTCGACACACTGCTTGCGGTCAAAAAGGGCGACATCGTAGACGTCGCGAAAACATACGCAAAAACGCGCAACGCCATTTCGAACGCCGAAAACAACGCGTCGGTGAACATCAAAAATATTTCGCTCGCCGTCAGCGGAACGCACATAAAAACCTTCCGCAACCTCGGCTCGGCAAACATTTCAAGCTCCGACGGCGTCGTGCGGCGCGAGGACGTCGAACGAGCCAAAGATGACGCCAAGCGGAAAATTCTCGAAAAGGGGCGAAGCTATATTCAGAAAATCTGCTGTGCCTATTATCTCGACGGCAAACCCTGCCTCGACCCCGTCGGCAAGACCGGCTCGAAAATCGACGCCGAGTACTTGATGATTCACGGCGACAACGAGCGCATTATCGAAATGGCGAACATCATACGAAGCGCGGGCTTGGAGTTCGACGACATAATTCTTTCGGGCGTCGCATCCGCAATCGCCGTGACATCTGCGCAGCAGAAAACCGACGGCGTCCTCGTTGCCGACATCGGAGCGGGGACTACCGATTACGCCGTCGTAAAAAACGGACGCGTGCTGCTTGCAGGCGTCATCCCCGTGGGCGGAAACCACATAACAAACGACCTTGCAATAGGTCTGCGTCTGGCGGCAAAAACCGCCGAAAGCGTAAAAATTTCGTGCGGCAAACTCAACATTTCCGAGGAGGAAAAGTCGAAAGTCTATTGGGCATTCGGCGACAAACAAATCGGCGACAAAAAAATTCTGGGCGACTCCGTCAACAAAATCATACGCGCGCGCGTAATCGAGCTGCTCGAAATCCTGCGCGAAGACGTTCAGGAATTCCTGTGCGAAAACGGAATCGGCGAGGTCGTCCTCACGGGCGGCGCGGCAAATATGAAGGGCATCTGCGAACTTGCCGCCGAAATTTTCTCGCGTCCGTGCTCGAAGGGCAAATTCTCGGCGGAACTGCCCAAACACCTGCGCATGCAAAGCTGGGCGGCGGCAATCGGCGTGCTCGAACACATCAGAAACCGCGAGCGCAAACGCGCGGCGAAACAGTCGGGATTCTTCGCCGCAATCAAGGACATTTTCTTTTAGCGATGGACCAGCAGATAAAAGTGAGAATAGTCGGCATAGGCGCGGCGGGAATACGGATTTTAAACGGACTGACGGCGGACGCCTGCGCGGGCGCGCAGCTTGTGGCGGTCGATACCGACGCCGACTGCGCGGCTTCGGCGAAGTCGGCAAAACGCCTGCATATGGCAATCGACGCCACATCGGGGCGCGGCACGGGCGGCAATACAAAGCTGGCAAAAGACGCCGCAACGCAATACATTCAGTATCTGGCAAAGATTGCCCGCCACGTCGACGTTTTAATTTTGACGGGCGGGCTCGGCGGAGGAACGGCGAGTATCGTCGCCCCCATTCTCTCGAAACTCGCCGAGAAACCGACAACGGTCATCTCTGTTTTCGCTCTGCCGTTCGAGCTTGAAGGAGTCTCGAAACGCTCGCTTGCAAGAAAGAGTTTCGCATTCTTACGCGGCAGGTCGGCGGCGGCTTTCGCGTTTGAAAACGACGTAGTCTTGGCGCAGTCTGGCATCGGCGCGGAAGAGGCTTTGCAAAAGTCGAACGCAAAAATAGCCGAACTAATCGGCACACTCGCTTCGGGATTTTCGACATCGGCATTTTTGAAAATCGACCCGACCGCATTCGCCGAAATCTTCGCCGGCAAAAAAATCGGCGCGGGTTTTGCTTCCGCAAAAATGGACAACCTCGACGAAGCGTTCGACGAAATAAAACGCTCGCCGATGATGTGCGCGGCACGGCGTTTTAAAAACGCCCTCGTCGCGATAAAATGCCCGAACACCGTCTCAATGCCCGAAATAAAACAAATACTGCGCACGGCAAAAGATTCGCTCAGCGTCGACGACAGAATTTATTTTTCGGTTTGTGCCGAGAAAAATTCGCAGGACATAAAAATTCTCGCGGCGGCGGCAGAGCCCGATGCCGAACCAATCCCCGCACAACACACCACAAACACAACCAAAGAAACCACACCCACACACACCGCCATAAACGAAAACCAGCAGCCGACACAACCTGCTTGCATACAACCCGATTCACACAACCTTTCAAACGCAACACACACATCAGAACCCATTTCGGCAATAAACGAGCCCACAGCAGATAGCGAATTGACAGACACGCACACTGCGGAAATCCCCCAGCCGTCAGTCGACGACGAAGACTCCGCTTCGATTGACGAAAACACACAACAAACAACGCGCGTCGACGAAACTGCGCAAGCCCCAGCCCCCAGCCCCGTCGAGTTCACGCCGCCGCCGAAGTCCGAACCCGATGCAAAAAAACAGACAAAAGAGCAAATGATTTTTGAACTCGACGAGCGCGGACTCTTCGAAAACACCCCGTCAAACGAACGCAAAGGCGTCGATTTGGACATTCCCACATTCTCGCGCAAACGCATAAAAATCACGACATTGTAACAAAAAACATTATACCTAAAACAAAAAAGGCTTCCCTACGGAAGCCCTTTTATGTTTTCGAAAAAAGCGTCCGCAAGTGCGCCTCCGTTTGTAAATCTAAAAAACAAAAAAAGAAGTTCCGAATGGAACTTCTTTCAGCATTATAAAAAAATATTTCGCAAACGAGGCGGCCTCAGTCGTTTTAGCGGCGGCGGCGGTAGAAGGCGAAGCCCAACGCCGCGAGACCGAATAACGCCGCAACCGTGGCAGGCTCGGGGACTGCCGCCGTCGAGTTGACATACCAGCCGCCCTCTGCCGCGACAAGGAATGCGTTGACATCGCCGTCCGCTGTTTTAATGAGAATGTTCGAAGCGCGGAGAACACCGTCCTCATCGTATGTGTCGAGGTTTTCAAGCGATTTGATGAAAATCGTGTTGTCGGAGGAATTGCTGATGTTAAGCGTTACGCTGCCCTTTTCGACGGTGAGTTCGTGCGTCGTTCCTTTACCGTCTTTGTAGGAAGACGAGGTGTCGGAAACCGTGAAGCCGCCAATAATCACCTTGTTGCCATTCGTGACGAGATTGAGAATCGACGCTCCGCAGAAGTCGAACGCGCCGAAGTCGTTGTCGGCGAGAAGTTCTATTGTGACGTTGGCTTTTGTAAAGACAAGAGAATCGATAACGCCGGCTTGTTTGATAGACATTTGTTGCAGGTAGAATGTGGATTCTCCCTGCGCTGCGCCGTTAACAGTGATGAGATTGCTTGTTTCAAGCGTCAATTTTGCGTTGTTCCAGAGAGTTACATCGTTGCCATACTCGAACTTCTTGACGCCGCGCTTCAACGTCAAACTGCCGTCAATAACATTCTTATATTTGTCGGGCTGGCTTCTTACTTGGGTAAATTCCGCCCCCTCATAGAACGTGGAAGTTCCGGCGATTCTAGCTGTATACAGGTCTAACCAAGTCCCCACGCCCGAAACGGTCAGCGCGCCGTAAACACTCATATTGCGAACCATCAAACCACCACCCGAAGTCGTATTGGCATCGCTGCCGATAATGAACGATTTTATTGTGTGGGTGTTGAGTATTTTGGAGACTGAATAGAGTTTCTTCTCGCCACTATAACCTGCGGTTTCTTTACCGAAGCGTATTACGAGATTTTCGGACGCTCCGATAAATTCGTACCCTGTATGTTTTAGGCCGTTGTAGAAGTTAAGCTCTCCTGTAAAATTTGAAACAGCAAGCTTACCCCAAGATTCGACTTTCGAGTTGAAATTGTAGATACCGCTCGGAGTCGTTCCCGTCATTTTCTCCGGAACAAAAGACAGAGTACCGTCGCCTTCGGAAGTGAATGTTTTGCCCGCGCCAAGAATGAAGGAACCTATCGATAGTTTTTTGCCTTCGGCGATTGAAACGGTTGTGTTCCCCGCCGAAACGTCGAGAGTTCCGACCGTCGTGTTCGAACTGACTGTGGAATTAAGCCCAGCCGAGCTGAAAATCACCTTGTCGGAGTTCGTCAATGTAGGAACTTTGCCGTCCGACCAAGTCGCGTCGGAGCTCCAATCGCCTCTTTGTTTTACCGTGTAGTCCGTCGCCGACGCAACAAACGCCGCCGCGAAAATCGCGCTTGAAAGCGCATATTTACCGAATTTGTTAGTGTTCATATTTTCTCCTTGTCTACAAGAATTCTTTGTTAAAAATGCTAAGATACCCCCCCTGAGAAAGTTGCAAGTTTTTTCTTAAAAATTTTATTGTTTTTTCTCTTTCCGAGAGACTCTCAAAATCGCGAGGGCTTACTTTTGTTGGCGGCGGATTATTTAAAATGCGAAAAGACGTTCAAAAGAACGTCTTTTTTTATAAATAGAATCCGCCACCAAAAGTAAGCGGTTCGGCTTCAATTTGGTTTCGCTGCGCCTCACGTACATTTAGTACGCTACGGCTTGCAAAACTCAAATTCCAGTGCGAACCTCGCGATTTTCTCCTGTTCTCCGAAAGCTAATTCAAACTTATTTTACTTTTCTATTAAAAGCGGAACGAAGTTAAGCTTTTACATTATTTAATCGGTTGAGGACACGCGTGTGAGCTGAGCTAAAACGGGTGAAACGCGAGTCATTTTTAGCTGCGAGTGCGCCTCTTAATCGAGTTTAAAACCAAAAAAATCTTTCCTCAACGAGGAAAGATTTTCAGGTGTATTTTAAATGAACCCGATTAAGAGGCGCACGTCATCACCCGTTTTTTATGAAGGAGGAGTCGATTACAACCTCATCCTTCTTCGTGTCGGGAAGCGTATACATTACATCAAGCATAAGCTTCTCCATAATCGAACGCAACGCGCGCGCGCCTGTGCCCATTTCAATGGCTTTCTGGGCAATCGCATTTATCGCATCGTCGGTAAAAGTCAGCTTCGCCCCGTCGAGGGAAATCAATTTTTGATACTGCTTGATAAGCGAATTTTTCGTGTTCTTTAAAATGTTCACCAAGTCTTCGCGCGAAAGTTCCGAAAGACTCGAAACCACGGGCAGACGCCCTATAAATTCGGGGATGAAACCGAACTTTACAAGGTCTTCGGGTTGGACATCCGCCATAAGCTCGGCTTCGGTCGGAGCTTCGGAAGGCGCATTAAAGCCGAGCATCTTGCCCTCCTTGCGACGCTCCACAATCTTGTCAAGCCCGACAAACGCGCCGCCGCAAATAAAGAGAATGTTGCGCGTGTCAATGCGGATATACTCCTGATCGGGATGCTTGCGCCCGCCTTTGGGCGGCACATTGCAGACCGTGCCTTCGAGAATTTTCAGGAGAGCCTGCTGAACGCCTTCGCCGCCGACATCGCGCGTGATTGAAACATTCTCCATCTTGCGGCAAATTTTGTCGATTTCGTCAATATATATAATGCCGCATTGGGCGCGTTCCACATTGAAGTCGGCGGCGCGAAGAAGATTGAGGACAATGTTTTCGACGTCTTCGCCCACATAGCCCGCTTCGGTGACATTCGTGGCGTCGCCGATTGCAAATGGGACATTGAGCATTTTCGCAAGCGTCCGCGCAAGATACGTCTTGCCCGAACCCGTAGGACCGATTAGCAAAATGTTGCTTTTTTCGATTTCGACGCCGTCGAATTCGCCACTCTGCGCGGAAGCTTTCGGGGACTTTTTCGCGCCAGCCGCCGCTGTGCCCGCGTTTTTGAGAAGCTCGGCGCGCAAACGTTTATAGTGGTTGTAGACCGCCACCGAAAGAACTTTCTTGGCGTTGTCCTGCCCGATTACATACTTGTCGAGCTCCGCCTTCATCGCCGAGGGGGAACGCAGCTCGAAGTCGAGCATACCCTCGACCTTGCGCTGATTCTGCTCTTGCTGCTTTACAACGAAAAGATTATTGAGCACCCCAATACACTCGCGGCAGATTGCCGAGTTGTCCGCGCCCGCGACAAGTTCGCCAACTTCCTTTGCCGAACGCCCGCAAAAGCTGCACCTGTGGTCTTTTGCGCCCATACACTAAGCGTCTTTCTTGTTTTCGATAACCTTGTCGACAATGCCGTATTTGAGAGCTTCTTCGGCGGTCATAAAGAAGTCGCGGTCGGAATCCTTCGCGATTTTTTCGACACTGTTGCCCGTGAGTTTCGACAAAATTTCGTTGACCTTTTCGCGCCAGCGCAGAATTTCGTTCGCGGCAATCGTGACATCGCGCGCCTGACCCGTTGCGCCGCCGTAGGGCTGGTGAATCATCACACGCGAATTCGGCAGCGAATAGCGTTTGCCCTTTGTGCCGGCGGCAAGCAGAATCGTCGCCATACTGGCACATTGCCCCACACAGTAGGTTACGACATCGCAGCTGAGGAAATTCATCGTGTCGAAAATCGCCATACCCGCAGTAAGCGAGCCTCCGGGGCTGTTTATGTAAATGTGGACGTCCTTTTTCGGGTCTTCCATTTGCAGAAAAAGCAACTGTGCTATTACCGAGTTCGCCACGCCGTCGGTTATCGGAGTGCCGATAAAAACAATGCGGTCGCGCAAAAGCCTCGAATAAACGTCCCACGAGCGTTCGCCGCGCCCGTCCCTTTCGACAACTGTCGGTATGTAATATTCGCCCATAATTTCTTTTTATATTATCGACTTTTTTAGAGGAAAAAAAGTTCCGACGCAACAGAAAAAACAAAACCCGCGACCGAAACACCAAAAAATGAATTCTCGTATTGGTTCACGCGCGGACACTCGGACACAATAAGAAGTCGCACCGAAATCCCCCAAACCGCGCGACAAAGTCTATTCCGCCCCAAACCGCGCCGTCTTCCAAAACCGTTCGCCCGAACACAACACACAAAAAAGCCCGCGCGGCACTTGCCGCAACGGACGTTTTTGAAGTTCTCCAAACGGGAACTACTTGATTTCGACCACCGCTTTTTCGGCGATGAAGTTGATTGCCTTTTGCAAAAGGGCGTCCGAGCGCAAACGGTTGGCGCGGGCAGCGTCCTTCTTCAACTGTTTGATGAGCTCTTCGGGCTTCGTGCGGGTGCGCATTGCTTCCTGCCACAAAGTGCGGCTCATGTCTTCGTTGTCGATTGTGAGGTCGTTCGCCTTGGCGACGCGGTTGAGGAAAATGCGCATCTTGGCACGGTTTTCGGCTTCGGATTTCGAAGTTTCAATCAGTGCGTCCTTGTTCTTTTCGATGTCCTCGCGCGACGCGCCCGACGACATAAAGCGCATCATCATTTCCTGAATGATAGAGTCGCGTTCGTCTTCAAGCGCGCTTTCGGGAATCGGGAACGAAACCTTTTCTACGAGCTGTTCGACTGCCAACTGACGCTTCATAACCTCGTTGTTGTTCTTCTTTTCGGCTTCGATATTTTCCTTGATTTTGGCTTTAAGATCGTCTAAATCCTTGGCTTCAAAACTCTTCAAAAATTCTTCGTCAATTTCGGGCAGAATCTTTTCGCGGATTTCGAAAATCTCCACATCGTAGTCGGCCTTCTTACCCGCCAAGTCCTTAATCGGGAATTCTTTGGGGAATTCGTGCGAAATGGTTTTCTTTTCGCCCTTCTTCATACCGATAATCCCCTGAACAATGCCTTGAACTCCGGGGGCATCGGCGTTGCCCGCTTCTTCCCAAGTCGATTTCTGGTCGCCGAAAAGCGGCATATCCTTGGCGAGTTCCGCAATGGGCTTGCCGTCGATTTTGCCCGAGTAAGCAAGGCGCACAAAGTCGCCCTTCTTGATTTCGCGGTCTACTTCGTCATACTTGGCACGCTGATTGCGATAGTATTCGATTGCCTGATCGACTTCCTCCGCAGTGGCGTCGGTCGATTTAAGCTCGACTTTCGTTTCGAGCGTTTCGGGCATTTTTACTTCGGGATAAACATCGGCAGTGAACGTCAAAACAAAACCGTCCTTATTGTCGTTTTCGATGTTGACGATTGAGTAAAGGTCGAAGTCTTCAATCTTGTTCATCGCGTCGATAGCCTTGCTTGTGAGCGCGCGTTCGGATTGGGCTTTTATAGCGTCGGAATAAGACTTTTCGACCATTGCTTTCGGGGCGTGCCCCACGCGGAACCCCGCAATTTTAGCCTCGCGGACAAACTGGTCGGTAATTTTCGCCGTTTCGTCGGCCGCCTCTTTCGCGGTAAAGGAAACTACGATTTTCTTTCTCGTATCGTTGATGTTTTCGATGTTTGTATTCATAATAAAATTTCCAAAAAATGTTAATCCTCCATAATCTCGCATTTCCCCCGTGCGTCAAGCTTTTTTATTGTTCCGAAAGCGGCGCGATTGCATTCGCAATACGCCTTTACCTACCCATTAAATCGAAAAGGATTTCCCGAATGGGAAAGACTTTTTACACATTATAAATCGGATTAGAACCAGCTTTATGTTGTAAAACGGGCGAGGCGCGGCTTGCTGGGTCTTTTGCATTTTCGAAAGTGGCGGCAATCGGCTTTGCCGATTTGCCTTAGTCTATCTATTAAAGCAAAGCGGTATTGCGTAGCAATTCGCGCCACTTCCCAACTTATAAAAATCCCCTATGCGATTGCCTTCGGCAATATCGCATACCCCGAAACTCTCCGAATGTTTTATTCTCTACTTTAACCTACAAACAAAGCGTATTGGCAAAGCCAATCGCGCCACTTTCGGAAATGCAAAAAACGTCGCTCAGCTCTTGGCTTCGCCAATTCAACGTGAGTGCGCCTCTTAATCGAGTTTAAAAATAAAAAGAATTTTCGAATAAAAAAGACTTTTTACATTCTTACAGCGGATTAGAATCAGCATAGGTGCTGTTTAAAACGGCTGAGGCTCGTTCTAAAAGACGCGTTTTTCGAGCCGAAGCATACTTAGGTATGTGAGGCGAAGAAAAACCGTCTTTTAGTCGAGAGCCTCGTTTGCGAATCTAAAAAAGCAAAGGCGGAATTGCCTCTGGCAATCGCCGTCTCTTCACTACATTTAAAATTTTCGCAAACGAGGCGTCCTCAGTCGTTTTAAAAAGAAAAGGCTTGCAATGAATAGATATTTGGTGTTTCGTTGTCGTTTCTTTTTCGAATGTCACCGTGTGGCGGCATCGGGAAGAAATCAAATCAACTAAATATAAACCTCAAAATTAGAACTATCCCAGGTTCGCGCAAGCGAATACGGAGCAAATAAATATGAATATCACAGTAAAAGACCTCTTGGACGCAGGCGTCCATTTCGGACACCAAACACGTCGCTGGAACCCCAAGTCGAAGCCCTATGTATACGACCACCGCTCGGGCGTGTCGATTATCGACTTGGAAAAAACTTACGAGCAGCTCGAAAAGGCCGCCAAGTTTGTCGAAGACGTCGTCGCCGACGGCAAGGACATTATGTTCATCGGCACGAAACGTCAGGCTCAGGAAATCCTCAGAGAAGCCGCGAATATGTGCTCGATGCCCTATTGCGTAAACCGCTGGCTGGGCGGCACGCTCACGAACTTCGAAACAATTTTGACCAGCTTGAAAAAATACAAGAAGTTCCTGGCTATGGAAGAAGACGGCAGACTCGCCAAGCTCTACGCCAAGGAAGCCGCCGCTATCCGCAGGGAAATGGAAAGAATGAACCGCAACTTTGAAGGTATTAAAAACATCTCGAAGCTCCCCGGCGCGGCGTTCATTGTCGATATCAAGAACGAAGAAATCGCCGTTGCGGAATGCCGCAAGTTGGGTATCCCCGTTATCGCAATCGTCGATACGAACTCGGACCCGACGCTTGTCGACTACCCGATTCCCGCCAACGACGACGCCGTCAAGAGTATCCGCATTATCACGGAAGTTATCGTGGAAGCGTTGCAAAACGGCCTCAGCCGCAGAAACGACGCCAAGGTTGCCCCCGCGCAGCAGACAATCGCGTAATTATTAACGGAAAGTTTTTACAATGGAAATCAACGCAAAAATGGTAAACGCGCTGCGCACACGCACGGGCGCGGGCATGATGGACTGCAAAAAAGCTTTGGTCGAGGCCGAAGGCAACGAAGAAAAAGCGGTCGAAATCCTCCGTATGAAGGGCGCGGCGATTGCCGATAAAAAGGCGGCTCGCACGGCTTCGCAGGGGTTGGTTGCGGCTTATATCCACTCGAACAACAAGGTCGGCGTTCTTATAGAAGTCGCTTGCGAATCGGACTTTGTCGCCAAGAATGAAGACTTCAAGGCGTTCGTCAAGGACCTTTGCATGCACATCGCTGCGGCTGCGCCTATCTGCATTACCAAGGAGGAAGTTCCCGCCGATTTGATTGCGAAGGAACGCGAAATCGCAATGGGTCAGCTTGCAGAAGACAAGAAGCCCGAAGCAATCAAGGAAAAAATTGTCAACGGCAAAATCGAAAAGTTCGTTTCGGGCGTCGCGCTCTTGGAACAGCCTTTCGTCAAGGACGATTCGATGACAATCGGCGAACTCATCAAGAGCAAGATTGCCACAATCGGCGAAAAAATCGAGGTCAAGCGCTTCACGCGCTACCAGATTGGCTAATTTGTGCAAAAATGCGCTCGGTCTGGGCGCATTTTTTTACTTCTTTTTAACTTTTCAACACAAACCAAGTATCGGAAAAATGAGCGAGATTATCGACGGAAATGCAGTGGCAAAGGCGGTTCACGCGGAACTCGCCGCGGAGCTGGCAAAGCTGAACCTTTCGCGCCCGCCTTGCGTGGCGTTCATAAGAGTCGGCGAAGACCCCGCGTCGGTATCCTACGTCAAGAAGAAGGAGCGCGTCGCGGGCGAAATCGGCATTACGAGCAGACTTCACATTATGCCCGAGTCGATTACGCAGGACGAGCTCAATGCTTTGATTGATTCGCTCAACAACGACGACACTGTCGACGCGGTTTTGATTCAGGCTCCGTTGCCTAAACACCTCAACGAGCGCGACACTTTCAACAGAGTTCGCGCCGACAAGGACGTTGACGGGTTCAGCAACTCGAACTTGGGCTTCCTTTGTCAGGAAGACCCGCGCGCGTTCGTGGCGTGCACTCCTGCTGGAATTATCGAGCTTATCAAACGTTCGGGTGTCCAGACGTGCGGTAAAAAGGCGGTCGTCGTGGGCAGAAGCCTGATTGTGGGCAAGCCTATGGCGTTGCTTTTAATGCAAAAGGGCTTGGACGCGACGGTTTGCGTTTGCCACTCCAAAAGCGAGGATATGCGCGGCATTTGCGCTCAGGCGGATATTCTGGTCGCGGCGGTGGGCAGACCCAACACGATTACCGCCGATATGGTCAAAGACGGCGCGTGCGTGATTGACGTAGGCATAAACCGTATCCCCTCCGACAAAACGAAGAGCGGATACAGGCTTGTGGGCGATGTCGATTTCGAAAACGTCGCGCCGAAGTGCTCGAAGATTACTCCCGTTCCGGGGGGCGTCGGGCCGATGACGGTTGCAATGCTGATGAAGAACACGCTTGCCGCCTACAAAAGACATATGAATTTGGCGTAGCGCACAGCGCGAATCGGGCGGGGTTCGCTTTGCCGGAGTTGGCAAAACGGTGCCTTGCTGGTTCGGGTCTGTGTTTTTATCGAAATTTTTTGCGGCGGGAGTCTGGGCAAGGCGGGGCGCAGTGTTTTCGTTGCGGTCGCGCCACAAGTGCCGCATCGCAAAAAAGTTGAAAAAAGTTAAAAAAGAGTTCTTGACAAATAGAAAAACAAAGTATTTCATAACTAACTTTTCATTAAATTAGAAACGAGAGACAGCAATGAAAGTCGTATCATCAATCAAGTCTTTGAAAGGCCGCCACCCCGATAACAAGGTCGTCCGCAGAAAGGGTCGCGTATACATTATCAATAAAACAAATCCCCGCTACAAGGCGAAGCAGGGCTAATAATTTTTCGGAGTTCGAGAGTATGAAAAAAGATATACATCCAGACTATCACCCCGTTTGCTTTGTTGACGTTTCGTCGGGCGCGCGCTTTATTACGCGTTCTACGATGAAGAGCAAGCAGGTCGAGAACATCGACGGCGTCGACCACTTCATTGTTTCCAGAGACGTTACCGCCGATTCGCACCCCGCATATACGGGCGAAAAGCGTTTCGTCGACACTGCCGGCCGCGTGGAAAAGTTCCAGAAGAAGTTTTCGCGCCGCCGCGCATAATCGGATTTACTTTAAAGGGGCGTATAAAAACGCCCTTTTTTTTGTGCCCCTATGTAATCGGCGCAGTTCGCGCGATGATTGCGTTTGCTTGCGCGGGGTTCGGCGCGATTGTTTTATCGCGATGAATTTTTTGCGGAGCGATTGTTTGCAGTAATTTTCAATGATTGCGGCAGTTGCTTTTAGATAAAAAAACAATAAAAATTTTTGCGGGTTTTGCGATGAAGAAAACTTTGGCAGTGTATACGCTCGGGTGCAGGGTTAACGCGTTCGAGGCCGCGTGTATGCGCGATGCCGCGCGGAATGCGGGCTGGACGGTTGTCGACTGGGACTGCGGCGCGGACGTCGGCATTGTGAATTCGTGCGCCCTCACAAAACTCGCCGAGGCAAAGACGCGCCAGACAATCAGAATTTTCGCCCGCAAAAATCCGCATTGCAAAATCGCGATAACGGGGTGCTATGCGCAGACTTCGCCCGAATCGCTCGCGGCAATGGGGCTTGAAAACATCGCGTGGATAGTCGACAACAAGTCGAAAGGCTCGATTGTCCAGATAATTTCGGACGGCGTGTTCGGGTGCGCGGACGGCGGTTCGGCGTCTAAAAAATGCCCGCCGAGCGCGGACTCGAAAGAGCTTTCAAGTTCGGGCGACACGCCGCTCGACGACAGAATGAATCTGAAAATTCAGGACGGCTGCGACAACGCCTGCGCGTATTGCATTATTCCGCGCGCGCGGGGACTGCCGCGGAGTATGGACTTCGACGCGATTGTGCGCGATGCCGAAAATCTCGTTTCGCGCGGGGTTCGCGAGCTCGTTTTGACGGGCATAAACATTTCCAAATTTTCCACTCCGCGCGGCGGGCTTATCGAATTGATTGACCGCCTCAACGAAATCGAAAATCTCTATCGGCTGCGTTTGGGCAGTGTCGAACCGCCGCTGCTGCCGCTCGAAGCGGTGTTGGAACGCGCGGCGGATTCGTCGCACGCGCTTATGCCGCATTTGCACATTTCTGCGCAGAGTTTGTCGGACGCCGTGTTGGAGCGTATGCGCAGGCGCTACACGGCTCGGGACTTTTTGGATATGGTCGAAAAGTGCGTCGCGGGGTGCGCCGATATTTCGATTGGCGGCGACATCATTTGCGGCCACCCCGGCGAGACCCGCGCGGAATTCGATTTGACAAAGCGTCTGCTTGCGGACTCGCCGATGTCGTATGCGCACGTTTTTACGTTTTCGCCCCGTCCGAAAACTTTGGCGTGGACGATGAAGGACGTTCCCGAGCCCGCCGAGCGCAAGGCTCGCGCCGACGAATTGCGCGAAGTCGCCGCGCGGCTGCATTTGCGGTTCGCGGAGACGCAGGTCGGAAAGGTTCGTCCGCTTTTATTGGAAAACAAAATTTCGGACGGCGCGTATTTTGCGCACACCGACAACTACATTCAGGCGTCGGTCGCGCTCGCGAAAGACGGAATGAAAAACGCGCTCGTGCGGGCGCGTATTGCGCGGGCGAATTCCGACGGCTCGGTTTGCTGCGAGCTACTCTGATAGGAGTTCGGCGGCGGCGCGGACGCACTCTTCGCATGGCGTTTTATGTTCGCGCTTGATTCTGAGACAGGCGGTATCGCCGACGCGCTCGGCGAATTTTTTTGCGAGCTCTTCGGCGCGTTCGGGGGCGAGCTGCGTTGCGGCAAAGAGCGCGCCGCACATTCCCTCTGGGGCGCGTCCGCCGCTGTTTTGCTTCATAAAATCCATTGTCTGCGCGTCGGTATCGGGCGCGAATGCGGCGTAGATGGTCTGGGCGCAGGAATACGGCTTGCGGAAGTTAGCGATGGCTGCGGAGATTTTTTTCGCGGTTAAAGTGTCCATTATTTCAAAGCGTCTTCGATTGTTCGATTTTGGAGGGTGATGATTTCGCCGATTCCCTTTTTTGCGAGCGCGAGCAATTCGGAAAGTTGCCCGCCGTCGAAAGTGGCTTCTTCGCCGCTCATCTGGACTTCGACGAACCGCGCCGAGCCCGTCATCACGACGTTTGCGTCAACGTCGGCGTCTTTGTCTTCGACATACGGCAGGTCGAGAACCGCCTGTCCGCCCAGAAGCCCGACGCTGATTGCCGCGACCGAGTCGGTGAAGGGATCGCCCGCTATTTCGCCCGCCGCGAGAAGTTTTGCCACGGCGATTTTTGCCGCCACGTATGCGCCGCTAATCGACGCCGTGCGCGTTCCGCCGTCAGCCTGCAAAACGTCGCAGTCAAGCCACAGCGTGTAGCCGGGGATTTTCTCCAAGTCTGCGACTGCGCGGATTGAGCGGCCTATGAGACGCTGGATTTCGACCGAGCGTCCGTCGAGTTTGTTTGCCGACGTAGCGCGTTGTTTGCGCGTGAGTGTCGCGTAGGGCAGCATCGAGTATTCCGCGCTTATCCAGCCCTTTGTCGCGGCTTGGGCGTTCAGCCAGCCGGGCACTTTCTTTTCGGCGGTTGCCGCGCATATGACGCGGGTGTTGCCGAACGACACAAGTACCGACCCCGTCGCGTTTGCCGCCACGTTCGGCTGGAATGTTATCTTGCGCGTTTCGTCGAATCGGCGTCCGTCGAAGCGCGTTGCGTTTTGCGTTGTAGGTTGGCTTACGTTTTCCATTTTTTTTACGCTATATTATTTGCGTTGATTTTCCAGAACTTTTTCATTCTAATTCGGTCAATAATTTTACGGTATGGACAGTAGAAATTCTATTGGTAATAGTGGCGCGGCGCGCGCGGTTTCGGCCCGTTCCGAGCTTGTCAGAAAATGCTATTTGAACTTGGCTGCGGCGTTCGCGGTCTTCGTCTGTTTGGAGGCGTTTTTAATGTCGTGGCAGCCCGCGGTCGACTTGGCATACAAGATGGTTGGCGGCAACAACTGGTTTATTGTGCTACTTGCGTTTATGGGTGTTTCGTGGGTGGCAAACTCGTGGGCGTATTCGCGCAAGTCGCTGGGTATGCAGTATGCGGGGCTTTATTTGTATGTCGTAGCCGAAGCCGTCATATTCCTGCCGCTTATGCTGATTGCCGATCGCATCGCTCCCGACGCAATCCCGCAGGCGGCAATTCTGACGTTCGCGCTTGCCCTCGGTATTTCCGCCTACGCATTTTTTAGCGGGCGCGATTTCTCGTTCCTCGGCGGAATTTTGACGATACTTTCGTTTGTCGCTCTCGGGCTGATTGTGTGTTCGATTTTCTTCGGGCTACAATTGGGCTTTTGGTTCTCGGGCGCGATGATTGTCTTTGCGGCATTTGCGGTGCTGTATCAGACGAGTATGATAATAAACCGCTTTGCGCCCGACCAGCACGTTGCGGCGGCTCTCGGACTGTTTGCCGCCATAGCGTTGATGTTCTGGTATATTTTGCAGTTCCTCATCTCCCGCCGAGACTAAACGGGCGATGGCGTGCGCCTTCGTTGCGAATAATTTTATTTTTTTACGGAAACATTCCGCGTTGCGGAATGTTTTTTTGTAATTAAATTCGCAACGAGAGGCGTCCTCGCGGTTTTTAGATAAGAGAGTCGAGAGTATAGTCCACCCCTTCGACTCCGAAGCCGAAGAGCTTCAAAAATTCCTTTTTGTAGCCTTCGAAGTCGGTCAGCTCGTAAAGGTTTTGGGTGTTTACTTCCGGCCAAATGTCGAAAACAGCCTGCTGGACATCGGGGCGCAATTCGAGGTTGTCTATGCGCACGCGCCCGTCGTCGTCGAAATCCAGACAGTTACCGTTGTAAAGCTGGGTGGAGAACAGGCGGTAAATCTGCATAATGCAGTTTTCGTGGACACCCTTTTCCTTCATCACCTTGTAGAGAATCGAGACGTAGAGCGGCACGACGGGAATCGCGCTGCTTGCCTGCGTGACCAACGCCTTGTTCATCGAGACAAACGCCTTGCCGCGGTGGAGTTTGAGCATGGCGTCGATTGCGGCGGCGGAAGCCTCCAAATTCTTCTTTGCCTCGCCGATAGTGCCGTCGCGGTAAATCGGATACGTCAACTTCGGGCCGATATAGGAATACGCAACCGACGTGCACCCTTCGGCAATCACGCCCGCAGCGTCGAGGGCTTCAATCCAGAGCTTCCAGTCTTCGCCGCCCATCGTTTTGACGGTGTCGGAAATCTCCTTTTCGTTTGCGGAGGGGACGACAACCTCGACGACTTCGCCCTTGTCGGTGTCCAAACTCTTGTCTTTGCGCGGCTCGCCGATTGTCTTCAAAACGCTCTTGTAGACTTCGCCCGTCTTCGGGTCGGTGCGGCGGGGAGAGGCGAGCGAGTAGACAATCAGGTCGACTTTTCCGAGCGGAGATTTTTTGATTGCCTCGATTGCCTGCTGCTTGATTTCGTCCGAAAATGCGTCGCCGTTGATGTTTGCGGCATACAGCCCATCGGACTCGGCGAACTTGGTAAACGCGCGGGTGTTATACCAGCCCGCGCTGCCCGAACGCTCGCGGACGGGGTCGCCGGGGCGTTCGAAGAATACGCCGACAGTCGCCGCGCCGCAGCCGAACGCCGCGCAAATGCGGCTCGCCAAACCGTAGCCCGTCGACGCCCCGATAATCAACGCCGACTTGCATCCGCCATTGACTTTGCCCGACTTCCTCACGTATTCGATTTGCTCCGATACGTTTTTCGCGCAACCCTCGGGGTGCGCCGTTATGCATAAAAATCCCTTTACACGCGGTTCAACTACCATAATAAAATCCTCCGAATTTGGTTAAAAACACTATTTGCAATTAGTTTATACGGTTTTTCATATACGAAATCAAAGTCTCGAAAAACCCGCAGTTTGCGCTGAGCTTTTTGCAGTCGGCAATCGCCTTGTCGGTGAGTTCGGCGGCAATTTCGCGCGAACGCTCTATGCCGTAAAGCGAAACATACGTCATTTTTTCGTTGGCGGCGTCGAGGTGCGTCGTCTTGCCCATAGTGGCGTCGTCGCTTACGACGTCGAGAACGTCGTCGATAACCTGGAACGCAAGCCCGATGTTCTTGCCGATTTCCCGCGCGACTTCAAGCTTTTGCGCGTCGCAGTCGCCCGCAAGCCTTATACCCATTGTGACGGCGGCGGTGATGAGCGCGGCGGTCTTGTTATGGTGGATAAAATTGAGCTTGTCGACGGTCATCTTGCCTTCGCGCTCGCCCAAAACGTCTTCGACCTGCCCGCCGATCATCTTCGTGCTGCCGCCCGCGTCGGCGAGATCGAGCACCAATCCCGCGGCGACTTTCGGATACGCCTTGTATGCGTCAGCCAAAAGCCACATCGAATACGTCAAAAGCGCGTCGCCGGCAAGCAACGCCATGGTTTCGTCGAATTGTTTGTGGCAGGTGGGTTTCCCGCGGCGCAGGTCGGAGTTGTCCATACACGGAAGATCGTCGTGGATAAGCGAATACGTATGCAGGCATTCAATCGCAACGCACGCCGGCAGCGGGTCGATTTCGGACGGGAACATTTCGTGCGCCGCCAAAAGCAGCATCGGGCGAATGCGCTTGCCGCCCGCTTCCATGCTGTATCGCATAGCTTTGTGGATAATCGACGGGCGGACGTCTTCGGCGGGCAGATACTTGTCGATAGCCTGCTCGACTTTCGCGCGGCGCGCTTCGAATTCTTTTTTAAATTCCTGGGTTGTCATAGCGTCGGTAATAGTCTTTTCCACTGCCGAAATTGTCAAGCTTTTACGCGCCTGCCTACTGTTGCGCCACCCCGCGCGAACCGCCCACCAACCCTCCGCGCACGACTTCGTTTTTTGTTTGACGTTTCCGATGCGCCCGTTAGTATCTGCCCCCATAAAAAGTGCATTTGTTTTAACAAAGTAAACAGAGGAGGAAATACATGACGCACAAAACGCCAAAACAAATAGCCGTAGCATTGCTGCTTTCGGCAATATTCTGCCAAAGTCCGACGTTCGCAGCCGACGCCAAGCGGCAACCCGCATCCGAATCAAAACCCGCCCAGACAAAGGTAATAACATATCCCGCGCCCGTGGGCGAAAAAGTTTTGCGCGGATATAAGGTTTTTGTGAACGGCAAACAAATCGATCTCTACACGGCTCAGTCGCGCCTGTTCGAAACTATGAAGGGCTCGGGCTACACGTTCGGATATTTCGATTTCGAGGGCGAAGTCGAGGTCAAGGTTGTCGCGCCGCCGAACCACCCGTTTGATCTCAAAAAGCTCGAGCTTCTGCCCGCGCGCCCAATCGCAAAAGCCTCAAAAACATCCTTCACATTCAAGGCGGACAAGCCGTTTAAAATTTCGGTTTTGCCCGACGAACGCAACCGCCCGCTCATAATCTTCGGCAACGCCCTTGAAAAATCCCGACCGCAGAAAAGCGACCCCAATCTGCTCTACTTCGGACCGGGAGTCCACGCCGCCGAGCAAATCACGCTTACTTCGAACCAAACCCTCTACATTGCGGGCGGCGCGGTTGTCAAAACAGTCGTTCTTGCTCAGGGCGAAAATATCAAAATCCTCGGGCGCGGCGTAATTTCGGGCGAACTTCACGCGCGTCAAACCTGCGCGAGACTTGTGCGCTTCAACAAGTGCAAAAACATTGCAATCGACGGCGTAATTTTGCGTAACCCGCCCCACTGGACTCTCTCCGTCGACAACACAGACGGCGCGGTTGTGAGCGATGTCAAAGTCTGTTCGGGCAGAATGATAAACGACGACGCCCTCGACATATGCAATTCGCGCAACGTCGCCGTTCGCGACTGTTTCCTGCGCAGTCAGGACGACAACGTCGCCCTCAAAGCAAACGGCGGTTCAATCGCGGTCGAAAATATCCTCATCGAAAACTGTATATTTTGGACCGACCTTGCCAATACCTTCCGAATCGGCTTCGAGTGCAATAACGAGACTATGCAAAACGTCGTCGTCCGCAACTGCCTCGTGGCGTTCTCGACCCCGGACCCGTCAAAAGACATAACCCATTTCTGGGTCAAGGGCGTCTTCCTCTTTCAGGCGGCAAACGAAATGGTTATGAAGAATTTTACTTTCGAAAACATCAAAATCCGAAGCGACGGTGTTGATGTTCCCGTTGTCGTGGCTGTTCCGCGCGTAATCGACTTCTATAACTTCCACAAATTCCGCAAGTCCCCGGGCTCGATACGCGACTGCAAATTCAAGAACATCTCCGTGTTCGGCAAAAAGAGCGGACTAACCTTGACGCGGGCAAAGAGCAATTTTGTCGGCACATTGTGGTTCAAGGGCTACGATGCCAGCCACACTGTCGAAAATATGTCGTTCGAAAACATCACCTACTTCGGCAAAAAAATTACGAAAGATTCCCCGAACGTCAGAATTGAGGAGTTCACCTCTAACATCACCTTCTAAAACGGGCGAGGACGCCTCTTCCTAATACGCAAAAATTAGAACCAGCGTGGGTGCTGAAAAAAACGCGTGAGGCGCGTGCTACAAAATCGCGGCTTTGCGAGCCGTAGCGTACTAAACGTACGAGAGGCGAAGCGAAACCGATTTTTAGCCGTGAGTGCGCCTCTATTGCGAATCTAAAAAACAAAAAACGGGTTTCAATGAAACCCGTTTCTCCATTATTAGAATGTAATTCGCAATAGAGGCGCACGTCCTCACGCGTTTTTTGTTGACGTTTGTGGGGGAAGGGTCGATAGTAAAAGTAATATTTTCATTTAGACCCTTAAAAACCAACACACGAACAGATTAAAATGAAAAGCAAAAACAGCACAATCACCGACGCAAACGAGGCAGTCGCTTCAATCGCGTTCAGGGCAAGCGAAACAATCGCAATTTACCCCATCACCCCTTCGTCGCCCATGGCGGAGTCGTGTGAAGAATGGGCGGTAAAAGGCAAGAAAAACATTTGGGGCTTTACGCCCTCAATCAGCCAGCTGCAAAGCGAAGGCGGCGTGGCGGGCGCGGTTCACGGCGCATTGCAAACGGGCACTTTGATGACGACATTCACGGCGTCGCAGGGTCTGCTTTTGATGATTCCGAATATGTACAAGATTGCGGGCGAACTCACGAGCTTTGTAATGCACGTCAGCGCGCGCGCCCTTGCGCACCACGCGCTTTCGATTTTCGGCGACCAGACCGACGTTATGGCATGCCGCCAGACGGGTTTTGCAATGCTGTGCTCCAACAGCGTTCAGGAGGCCCACGATATGGCACTTGTCGCGCACGCTTCGACATTGATTTCGCGCGTGCCATTTATGCACTTCTTCGACGGTTTCAGAACATCGCACGAAATCAACACATACGACCTTATTTCGGACGACATCGTCAAGGAAATGCTTCCGTTTGAAAAGATTTTGGAAGTCCGCGAACGCTCGCTGAACCCCGAAAAGCCGTTCATCAGAGGCACGGCGCAGAACGCCGACGTCTACTTCCAGGGCTGGGAGGCGCGCAATCCGTTCTACACAAAGTGCGCGGAGGTCGTCGCCGAGCAGATGGAAAAACTCGGCAAACTCACGGGCAGATTCTATAAGCCCTACGAATATTCCGGCGCGGCGGACGCGGAGGAAATCGTCGTTATGATGGGCAGCGGCGCGGAAACAACCGAAGAGGTCTCCAAAGTTCTCAACGCTTCGGGCAAGAAGACGGGCGTTTTGAAAATCAGAATGTTCCGTCCGTTCAGCGTAAAAATGTTCGCCGCGGCAATCCCGCAGACGGTCAAGAAAATCACGGTTTTGGACAGAACCAAGGAACTCGGCGCAATGGGCGAACCCCTTTACGAAGAAGTTTCGGCGTCTATCGCGGAAGCCCGCAACAGCGGATTCCTGCCGCGCAGCTTCGACCCGATTATCGTCGGCGGCCGCTACGCGCTCGGCTCGAAAGACTACACTCCCGCAATGGCGAAGGGCGTTTTCGACAATATGGCTTCGGACGCTCCGAAAAACCACTTCTCGGTCGGCATCAACGACGACGTTACGAACAACTCCATCAGCTACGACGAATCCTTCAAGCTTGACGACAGCGGCGTGATGAGCGCAGTATTCTTCGGCTTGGGTTCCGACGGCACAGTTGGCGCAAACAAGAATACAATCAAAATTATCGGGCACGAAACCCCGAACTTTGCGCAGGCGTATTTCGTCTACGACTCGAAAAAGAGCGGCGGCATAACAATCTCGCACTTGCGCTTCGGCCCGAACCCGATTAAGGCTCCCTATCTGGTCAACAACGCGCAGTTTGTGGGTTGCCACCAGTTCTCGTTTATGGAAAAATACCGCGTGCTCAACTGCGCGGACAAGGGCGCGGTCTTCCTGCTCAACTCTATTTACGACGCCAAGACGGTCTGGAACCACCTCAACAAGGACGTCCAGAAAACAATCATCGAAAAGCAGCTTAAATTCTACGTTATCGACGCCTACAAAGTCGCGAAGGCGATGGGTATGGGCGGCAGAATCAACACTATAATGCAGACCTGCTACTTCGCAATCTCGGGCGTTCTTCCCAAGGACGAAGCCATCGAAAAAATCAAGGCGGCTATCGAAAAGACCTACGGCAAAAAAGGCCCGCAGGTTGTCCAGAAGAACTTCGCGGCGGTCGACGCTTCGGTTGCGAACCTCGAACAGGTCGAAGTTCCCGCGGCAGTTTCGGCTACGGAAGGGTTTGCGCCCGCAGTCGCCGACGAAGCTCCCGACTTTGTAAAGTATGTCACGGCGGCAATGATGCGCGAAGAGGGCGACAAGCTCCCCGTCTCGGCACTGCCTGTTGACGGCACTTGGCCGTCCGCCACCACGCAGTGGGAAAAGCGCAATATCGCAATCGAAGTTCCCTCGTGGAATCCAGACTTGTGCATCCAGTGCACAAAGTGCGCGACAATCTGCCCGCACGCCGCTATCCGCGCTAAATTCTATCCGAATTCGGAGCTCGCAAACGCGCCCGAAGGCTTCAAGAAAACCGCGTTCCGCGCTATGCCCAAAGACAAGGAAAAGTATGCGGACTACTCTTTCACAATTCAGGTAGCTCCCGAAGACTGCACGGGTTGCGGCTTGTGCGCCACGGTTTGTCCCTCAAAGAGCAAGACCGAAGAGGGTGTCAAGGCTCTGATGATGGTTGCGCAAGAACCCGTCCGCGAAGTCGAAAAGAAAAACTTCAAGTTCTTCCTCTCGATTCCGAACCCCGACAGGCTCTCGCTCGGCACGACCGTCAAGGAAGTCCAGTTCCGCCAGCCGTTGTTCGAATTTTCGGGCTGCTGCGCAGGCTGCGGCGAAACTCCGTATGTGCGCACGCTCACGCAGCTTTTCGGCGACAGACTCTTTGTCGCGAATGCAACGGGCTGCTCGTCGATTTACAGCGGCAACCTGCCCACGACTCCGTATTGCGTAAATCAGGAAGGCCGCGGCCCCGCTTGGGCGAACTCTTTGTTCGAAGACAACGCGGAATTCGGCTTCGGTTTCAGAATCTCGCTCGATATGAAACAGGCAATGGGCAAGGACTTGCTCCAACGCTTGGCGGGCAAGCTCGGCGACGACTTCGTGAAGGAAATTCTCGAAGCCGACCAGTCGACGGAAGCGGGTATCGTAAAGCAGCGCGAAAGAGTCGCGGCTTTGCGCCAGAAGCTCGCGGGCGACAAATCGCTTGAAGCCCTCTCGCTCAACGCAATTGCCGACGACTTGGTAAAGCGCACCGTCTGGATTCTCGGCGGCGACGGTTGGGCATACGACATCGGCTACGGCGGTCTCGACCACGTTTTGGCAAGCGGCAAAAATGTAAACATTATGGTAATGGATACCGAAGTTTACTCGAACACGGGCGGTCAGATGAGCAAGGCTACGCCTATCGGCGCGGTCGCGAAGTTCGCCACGCAGGGCAAATCGAACCCGAAGAAAGACTTGGGTATGCTCGCCGTCGACTACGGCAACGTTTATGTCGCACAGATTGCAATCGGCGCAAACGACGCCCAGGCGGTCAAGGCGTTGGCGGAAGCCGACAGCTACGACGGCGCGTCGCTCGTCATTGCCTACAGCCACTGTATCAACCACGGCTACAACCTCATCAACGGTCCCGCGCAGCAGAAGGCGGCGGTCGACTCGGGCTACTGGCCGCTTTACAGATACGACCCGCGCCGCATAGAGCAGGGGCTTAATCCGTTCCAGCTCGACTCGAAAGACCCGAAGATTCCGGTTGCCGACTATATGAAGGTTGAAAACCGCTTCGGTTCGCTGGTGAGGTCGAATCCTGAACGCGCGGCTGAGCTTGACGCGAAGGCGCAGGCGTTTGTCGACGCTCGCTGGGCGAAGTATAAGTATCTCGCCGAACGCCACTAAGCTAAAAACCGCGAGGTCACGTTTGCTTCGCCGACGAGTCTTTTATAAGACGTGCACCGTCGGCGATTGCATTCGCAATGCGCCTCTGCTTTATA
>URDC01000005.1 GCA_900546565.1 uncultured Opitutales bacterium | reverse complement strand
TGTATAAGAGACAGGGTGTATTGTGGGGAAATGGAGTGTGGAAGGAAAAAAAGCTTGCAATAAAATACGGAAAATGGAGGATTGAAGGCAAGGTCGGGTCCTATGCAATTTGCGCGGGCGCGAACCCCGCCAGATTCGGAAGAAAGCAACGGTAGTGATTCGCCAAATGTGCCGTAGGTAACCTGACCCCTTTTTTTGTTTTATCCTATAAATGAGCACTCCCAGCGCAGAAAAAAATGTCCCAAAGCATATTGCCATTATTATGGACGGCAACGGTCGGTGGGCGAAAGCGTGCGGGAAATCGCGCATTGAAGGGCACAAGCAGGGAGCGGCGCAGATTGAAAAGGTTTTGGACGCCGCAAAGGAGCTGGGGGTGGAATACATAACGCTTTATGCGTTTTCGTCGGAAAACTGGAACAGGCCCGAGGCGGAGGTCGCGGCGTTGATGAGGTTGTTGGAATATTCCATAAAGACGAACGAGAAAAAATTCGTCGAAAACGGTGTCCGCTTTGCGACTATCGGCGACATTTCGGCGTTGCCCGACTACTGTCAAAAGGCGGTTGCGGAAATTAAGGAAGCGACGAAAAACTGCAAGAACCAGACGCTCGTTTTGGCGTTGAACTACGGCTCGCGCGGGGAAGTTGCGAGGGCGGCGCAAAAGCTTGTGGAGGACGCTTTGGCTGGAAAAATATCAGCCGAAGCCGTTTCGTGGGATGAGGTTGAGAAAAGGCTCGACACTGCCGCGGAGGGGATTCCCGACCCCGATTTGATTATACGCACGTCGGGAGAGCAGCGGCTGAGCAATTATCTGATGTTGCAAGGCGCGTATGCGGAGCTTTATTTTACCAATGTCAACTGGCCCGACTTCGGCGGGAGGGAGCTGGCGCAAGCCGTCGCGGAATTCGCGAGCAGGGAGCGTCGCTACGGGCTGACTTCGGAGCAGATTCAACAAAATGGGCAAGAGAATTTTTAGCACGTTCGCGCTTTGGGCCGTTGCGGCAATCGCGATAATTTATGGAAAATCGGTAGGGTTTTCGCTCATAATTTGCGCGCTTGCGCTGGGGGCGAACTACGAGGTTTGCGCGCTTTTGCGCGGGGCGGGAATGTCGCCTATGTTGAAATACGTTCAAGTGGCGACGGTTTTGATGTTTGCCGCGGCGACGCTTCCGTTCGGCGTTGCGTCGGGTTTTGCGGGCGTGGTGGCGGCGGGGCTTGTTGTCATGCCGCTTTTTACGCTGGTTAAAGACCCGTATGGGAGGTTTTTTGCGGATTCGGTTTTGCCTACTGTGGCGGTTTTATTTACAGTCCCGTTTATGTTGCGCTACTATGTGCTGATTGCGTCGGTGGGCGCGGGGTATGAAAGTGTTATGCTGGCGGTCTGGATTATAGCGGCGGCAAAGTTCTCGGACGTGGGGGCGTATGTGGTCGGCTGCGCGTTCGGCCGCCACAAGATGTCGCCCTCGATAAGTCCGAACAAGACGTGGGAAGGCGCGGTCGGCGGCGTGGTTTCGGCGGCTGCGGCGGGAGCTATTATTGCATGGCTCGGAGCGAAATACGGAATTTTTTACGAACACATTTCGCCCGCCATGGCTGCGGCGGTTTCGATGCCCGTTGGGGTGGTGGCGATTGTCTCGGACTTGCTGGAATCGGTCTTCAAGCGCAGAATGAATGTGAAAGACTCGGGCGCGATAATCCCCGGGATTGGCGGTATGCTCGACTTGGCGGACTCGCTTATTCTCTGCGCGCCGTTGGCGTATTTTATAGTCTCGGTGCTGGCGGTTGCGGGCTTTTTGTGCTGCGGACGTTGTTAGTTGCGGCGCGGGCCGATCGGCAAAAGGTGTGTGAATTTTTAGGAATCGGAAAATGGAAATCAGAAAACTTTCAATTTTGGGCGCGACGGGCTCGATAGGCGACAACACGCTCGCGGTCGTGCGGGCGAATCCAGACAGGCTCAAAGTAGTGGGCATTGCGGGCAGAAAGAATTTCGAGAAGCTTGCGAAAATCGCGAAGGAGTTCGGCGCGAAGTATGTGGCTATCTATGATGATAACGCGTTCGAAAAGGCACGGTGTTCGGGGCTGTTTGCACCCGATGTGAAAATATTCCGCGGCGAAGAGGGGCTGACGGCGGTAGCGACGCTCGGCGAGATAGACACGGTTGTTGCCGCGGTGGTGGGAACGACTGCGCTGCGTCCGACGCTTGCGGCAATCGAAGCGGGCAAGCACATTGCGCTCGCCAACAAGGAGCTTCTGGTTATGGCGGGCAAGTTCGTGATGGGGGCGGCAAAAAGGCGCAATGTGCAAATGCTGCCGCTCGACAGCGAGCACAATGCGATTTTTCAATGTCTTGTAGGCGAGCGCAAGGACGACATCGCCAAGCTTTTGATTACCGCCTCGGGCGGTATGTTCCGCGAATACACGCGCGAGCAGATGAAGGGCATCCGCCCCGAACAGGCGTTGAAGCACCCGAATTGGAGTATGGGCCCGAAGGTCACGATTGACTCTTCGACGCTCGCGAACAAGGGCTTGGAGGTTATCGAGGCGAAGTGGCTTTTTGACGTGTCGCCCGAGCAGATTCAGATTGTGGTGCAAAGGCAGAGCATTGTGCACTCCATGGTTCAATTTAGGGACGGGTCGATTAAGGCGCATTTCTCGCCGCCGTCGATGACGTTTGCGATTTCGCACAGTCTGCTTTACGGCAAACGCGGGCTACCCGCGGTGGAGACGATAGATTTCACGAAGCCGTTGCAGCTCGACTTTGCCCCGCCCGACACCGAACGTTTCCCGTGTTTGAAGCACGCGTTTGATGCGTTGAAAGCGGGCGGAACGGCGACGACGTGTTTTAATGCGTCGAACGAAGTGGCGGTTGCGGAATTCATAAAGGGGCGTTTGCCGTGGATTGAAATTGCGACGGTTGTCGGGCGCGCGCTCGAAGTTTGCGAGCACGTAGACCCCGAGACGCTCGACGATGTTTTGGCTGCCGACGCGCAGGCGCGCGGAAAGGCCGCCGAAATAATAACGGGGCTGGGCTACTGATTTTTGTATTTCGGGCGTTTTTTATAGCGAAATGGACTGGCTGGCTTCGACAAACTTTTTCGGCGTTTTGGGAGTCGTCCTGCTTTTCGGCGGGTCGATTTTCGTGCACGAGCTGGGGCACTTTCTGGCGGCGCGGGCGTTCGGGCTTAAAGTGTTGCGTTTTTCGATTGGCTTCGGCCCGAAGATTGCGCAATGGTCGGGGCGCGACGGATGCAAGTATGTGCTTTCGCTGTTGCCGCTGGGCGGCTATGTGGCGATTCCGCAGCTTGTCGACTTGGGGCAGCTTGAAGGCTCGGAGGAAGGCGACGCGGCGGTGCGGGAGCGGCTTCCGAAAGCGGGCTTTTTGGCGAAGGTTTGCGTGTCGGCGGCGGGCGCGCTATTCAATTTGATTACGGCGTTTGTGGTCGCGCTGATTGTGGGCTATGTGGGGCTGCCCGAGCGCGAAATTTTGAGCACGACGACGGTCGGGGCGGTCTCGGAGATAACGGACGCCGACGGCGCGGTGTATGCGTCGCCCGCGGGGCTTGCGGGAATCCGCGAAGGGGATGTTATCAAAAGTGTGGACGGCAAGAGCGTTTCAGATTTCGAATCGATTGTCGAGCTTGTGGCGGTCGGCTCGGGGCGCGACGACAAGGGGAATGCGCTTGTAAGGATTGTCGTGGAACGCGGCGGCAGGGAGCTGGCGTTCGATGTCCGCGCGAAGCTTGTAAGAACGAATCCGACGACTGCCGACGAAATCAGAATGGTCGGGATTCAGCCCGCCTCGCGAATGGTGGTTGGCAATGTGATGAAGAATTCGCCCGCGCAGAAGGCGGGGATTTTGGAAGGCGACGAGATTGTCGGGATAAACGGCGTCAGGATTTTTTCGCCCGCGCATATGTCGAAGTTTTTGGAGGAATTTGCGGGGCGCGAAGTTGTTGTGGACGTGCTCCGAAACGGTAAGAACGTATCGATAAAAGCCGTGCCGCAGAGGGTGGCGCAGACGAAGCCGCTTTTGGCGGTTCGCACGGAGGCGGGCGATGTCTCGCTTTTGGAAGTCGCGTCGAAATCGGGGCAAAAGACGGTGCGCGTGTTTGCGAAAAACGGCTGCGAGAAAATCGAAATAGGCGACATTCTCTATGAGATGGACGGCGCGAAAATCGGCGGGTTTGATGATATTGTGAAGGCGGCGTCGGTGGCGCGGAAGGTTCGGGTGCTCGATTTTGCGGACGCCAACTGCAATTTGAAGTCGCTGTCGGCGGCGGAATTGAAGCTCGAACCGATTGGGGCGAAGACGCGCGTTATGCTGGGGTATGCGCTGCGCGACTGTGTGGAAATTGTCCACCCGAGTGTGGGAAGGCAATTTGCGGACTCGATTTCAAAAGTGGTGAATGCGGTTGTGGGGCTTGCGAATCCGCAAAGCGACATCGGGCTGAACTCGCTGGCGGGCCCCGTCGACATAGGCCGCGTGATTTACAAGTTGTCGGACTCTTCTATTATGCTTGTGTTGTCGTTCACGGTGCTGCTTAACATCAACTTGGCGTTTTTGAATTTGCTGCCGATTCCCGTGCTCGACGGCGGGCACATTCTGTTTGCCTTAATCGAAAAGCTGCGCGGCAAGCCCCTGCCCGCTAAGGTGTTGGCGGCGGTTCAGACGGTATTTGCGCTGTTTTTTATGGCGGTTATGGCGTATGTTGTCTACATCGGATTTATGCGCTGGAACGGCGACAAGCGTCTGGAAAACAGAGCCGAACTTTACAACCACTACTACGTTAAAACAAAATTTTAAAACCGGAAAGATATGGAAGCTTACTGCAATTCGAGAGTCAACTGTGTTAGAACCGAAAACCACCAAGTCGATGTCGGCGGCGTGAAAATAGGCGGGGGCGCACCGATTGTCGTGCAATCGATGACGAACACGAAAACCTGCGACGTGGACGCGTCGGTAAGGCAGTGCATTGCGCTCGCCGAAGCGGGCTGCCAGATTATAAGGCTTACGGCGCAGAATCTCGACGCGGCGAAGGCGTTGAAGGATATTTCGAAAAAATTCAAGGCGGCGGGATTCTCGAATCCGCTGGTTGCCGATATCCACTTTTTGCCGCAGACGGCTATGGAGGCTGTGGAGCACGTCGAGAAAATACGCGTGAACCCGGGGAATTTTACGGACAAGCGTCTCGACGGCAAGCCCGACTATACGGACGCCGAATATGAGGCGGAGCTTGCGAAGGTTCGAGAGAAGTTCGAACCGCTCGTATTGCGCTGCAAGGAGCTGGGGCGCGCTATCAGAATAGGGACGAACCACGGTTCGCTCTCGGACAGGATTGTGCGCAGGTATGGGGATACGTCCTACGGAATGGTGGAGGCGGCGTTCGAATTCGCCCGCATTTGCCGAGACCTGAATTTCCACAATTTTCTGTTCTCGTTTAAATCGAGCAACACGCGCGTTATGACGCAGACATACAGGCTTGCGGTATGCAGAATGCGCGAAGAGGGCTTTGCGTATCCGCTGCATCTGGGGGTCACGGAAGCTGGCTTCGGGATTGACGCGCGGATAAAAAGCGCGATGGGCATAGGAGGGCTGCTCTTTGACGGAATCGGCGACACTATCAGGGTTTCGCTGACGGAAGACCCCGTGGCGGAAGTGCCGGTTGCAAAGAACATAGCAGCTCTTGCCGACAAAATCAGGAGCGAAAAGCCCCTGCCCCAGCCCGAGGAAAACATAGATTTTTACAACTACAACCGCCGCGAGTCTATCGCGCTTGACTGCGGAAAGTTTGCGGTGGGCGCGGGCAATGTGCCCGCGGTTGCGGCATTCGGGGCTGCGAAAAATGCCGACGCGCAATTTGAAGGCGGCGCGGCGAAGTTGTCGGACGGCTCGGTTTTGAAGTTTGCGAAATACGAATGTCCGTGCTGTCTGGAAGACGACCTCAAAGAAGGCAAAGTGGCGGCGGAAGTGGCGACGGATTTTCTGCCGAAGATGAAGCATCTTTTGGGGAATCCGAATCTGATTTTGGTTGCACCCGCGCCCGTCGGAAAAAAGCACGCGGTGGGCGAAGCGAGGGCGTTTGCTGCGCAGATTGCAAAGCTCGGCGGGAAGAATCCGATTTGGCTTAAATTCGACGGTTCGAAGCTTGTAGACGGGAATGTGTCGGAAATGGAAAAGCTCAACGAGGCCGCGATTTACATAGGCTCGCTTCTCGTGGACGGGATTGGCGACATTGTTTCGGCGGAGATTTCGGGCGATGCGGAAAAAGACGCCGCGTATGCGCTCGCGATTTTGCAGGGCGCGAGGGCGAGGAGGTCGAAAGCCGAATACATTGCGTGCCCGAGCTGCGGAAGAACTCTCTACAACATTCAGGACGCCGTGGCGAAAATCGAAAAGGCGACGTCGCACTTGAAGAATGTGACAATCGGCGTTATGGGCTGCATTGTAAACGGCCCCGGCGAAATGGCGGACGCTGACTTCGGGTATGTGGGAGGAGCTCCCGGGAAGATAAATCTCTACAAAAACAAGAAGTGTGTTGCCGTGAACATTCCGCAGGAACAGGCAATCGAGCGTCTTGTCGAGCTTATAAAAGCCGAAGGCAAGTGGACTGAAAAAGACGCGTAAATGGACGCGTAAGATTTTGTTTTTGCTTTAAAGCGCGCGGGAGGGTTTCCGCGCGCTTTTTTGTTTGTTGGAGTGGTGGGGGTTATTTTTTTGTGGGTTTGAAGAGAAGGAAATCTAGTGGAGGGATTTTCTTGCCGCGGTATGCAAACGGTTTGTCGGTGAAATTCGAGACGATTTCCGAGCCGTCGGAAAAGGTTGTCGATTTTACGCCGTCGGCGATGTCGCGGAGGTCGTCGATAAATTCGTATTGAAGATACGACATTTCGGCGTAATCGGCTGCGGCGCGGGCAAGGCGCGGCGTGTATTTTTTGATTGTATCGCACGAAGAATAGACTACGGGCCGCCCCGCGACTGCGGCGCAGGCGACGCGCCAGCGGGCGTATTCGGACTCGTCGGGCAGGAGCATATAGCGCATTGTTTTGGCGAACGGGTTGCTTATAATTATGCCGTGGTAGACAACTTCCCACAAGTGGCAATAGCCCGAAACAAGCGGGCTGCGCGGCCGCCAAGTGTGGAAGCCGGAAGTGTAGAGGGCGAAGTCGAGCGTGGGAGCGACGTGGTCGAAACCGCACTCGGAGCCCTGTCCGCCGAAGACTTCTCGGGAGCGTCTTTGGAGTTTATTGAGAGACTCCGCGCTTTGGGCGCGGGTTTGCGGGTGGCGGGGGTCGCAGCAACGGCAGGGGCGGATTGCGGAGTTTACGTCGAGGTGGAAAAGTCCCGCGATGCCGATTTGGCGTAGGCGGGAATAATGGTCTTCGATGAAGAGTTCTAGGATGCGTTTATAACAGGGCTGGAATGCGAGTCCGCCCGCCCAGACGTGTTTTGCCTGAGGGGTGCCGTTGGGGTTTTTGCAGATGTATTCTTCGTCCCAGCAATCGGCGATTGTGTAGGCGTCGGTATAGTTGAGGTGGCAGGTCATTTGGTATCCGATTGACTGTCCGTAGGCGACTGCGCGGCGCATTTTTTCCTCGCCGCCGAGCGCGGGCTCGACGGGAAAGACTTCGGGGAAGCGTCCGTCGTGTCCCATTCTGTTCCAGCCCGTGAAGCAGAATTCGACGTTGTCCAAGCCCGAAGATTTCAGGTATTTCATAAGCTCGACGGATTCGTCGAACGTGCAATGGACGCCGAGTTCGGGCTCGGTGGCGCGGGTTTGGTGGTGGACTTTGAGTTTGTTGTTTTTGCACGCCATTGAAAGTTTGACGAAGAGCGATTTGGCGGAATATGCCAAAAATTTGTTGTCCTTTGCGCGTTCGGCGAGCGGGCGGACTGTGCCGCTTTCAAGCTGCAAGCGGCGGTAGAGTTTTCCTACATCGACGAATGTGGCGTTGGAAGGCAGCGGGTAGAAGTCGACTATGATGTCTTCGTAGGGCGCAAAGCCGATATCGGAGATGTCGAAGCGCGCGCAGATTTCGTATGTGCCGTTGCGGACGGAGACGGTCGGCAGGAACTCGTATTTCAAGCCCTTGACGACTGCCGCCGCCGCGCCCGAATCGGTCGAGATTGCAAATATTGGCATAACGGGTTTATTGCAGGTGTATTTGCCGCCCGTTTGGGTGAATTTGCCGTAGACGCCGTCGGGCGTGAGCCAATAGCCCGCGCCGCCCGTCTTTGCCGAAATCGGGGAAAAGACGGAAACGGCTGCGGCGTCTTTGGGAATTTCGCCCTTAGGCATAATAAAACGTAATGCGCCGTCGGGGCGTTTTGCGAGTTTGTGTGTTGTCGAAGTCGGTTTTGCGCCGCGGCGTTCGATTTCGACGCGGACGGAATCGAAGGCGAATGTCGAAAATGCGAATGTCAGCAATACGGCAAAAATTCCGAATCTGCCGAAGAAGGATAAACGTCTCATACGGGGAGCGAAATTATGGATATTGTGCGCCGAATCAACAAAAAAATCGCGGCGTTTGGCGGGGGTAAAACGGCGCAAAATCGGGCGCAAAAGTCAACCGAATTCGGGCGAAAAATACCGAAAAAATCGGGGCGAAAAACCAATAAAAGTGTTGCATAAAAACGGGGGTGTAATAGTATGTAGACAAACATCGGGCAAAAATGGCTTATTGCCTTTAAAAATCGCGCTTTGACGCCGATTTTAAGCCCCGAAAATTTTACGAAATAGATAAAGAAAAAATACCGAAAAAACACAATGGCTGACGACATCAAAAACAACGACAAATACGATGCCTCGAAAATCCAAAAACTCGAAGGGTTGGAGGGCGTCAGAAAGCGTCCCGATATGTATATCGGCGACACAAACGAAAGGGGTCTGCACCACTGCGTTTTCGAAATCGTGGACAACTCGATTGACGAAGCGTTGGCGGGCTACTGCAATCAGATTAAGGTAACGGTGCACGCAAACGGTGCGTGCTCTATTGAAGACAACGGCCGCGGCATTCCCGTGGACATTCACCCGAAATACAAAATCCCCGCGCTGGAACTGGTGATGACGAACCTGCACGCGGGCGGCAAGTTCGGCAAGGGCGCGTATCAGGTTTCGGGCGGCCTGCACGGCGTGGGCGCGAAGTGCGTTAATGCGGTCTCGGAATATTTCGAAGTAGAAGTGCGCAAGGAAGGCAAAATCTACAAAATGGAATTTTCGCGCGGCAAAACCACTATGCCGATGACTGTCATTGGAAACACAAAGTCCTCGGGCACGAAAATTACGTTCATTCCCGATCCCGAAATTTTCACGACGACGCTCGAATTCAAGGACGAAATCCTTTCGAAGCGTCTGCGCGAGTTGGCGTTTCTCAACCCCGGGATTACGATTGTCTTCACGGACGAGCGCACGTCGAAAACCGAGGAATACCATTTCAGAAACGGAATTTCGGAGTATGTGGAATTCCTCAACAAGAACAAGAATGTGGTGAATCCGAAGGTGGTGTGGTTCACGGGCGAAGCCCCCGCTGCCACGGGCAGCGACTCGAAGATTATGGTCGACATTGCGCTGCAATACAACGACTCCTACACGGAACAGGTTTATGCGTATGCGAACTCGATTTTCAACGTCGAGGGCGGCACGCATTTGAGCGGGTTCAGAACCGCGCTCACGCGAGTGATAAACAACTACGCTAAGGCGAACAACCTAATCAAGGACAAAGACCCCGCGATTTCGGGCGACGACTGCCGCGAAGGTTTGACGGCGGTGATTTCGGTCAAAGTGCCCGAGCCGCGCTTTGAGGGACAGACGAAGACGAAGCTTTCAAACGGCGAAGTCGACGGAATTGTCCAGAAAATCGTCGGCGAAAAGCTCAAATACGCGTTCGAAACCGAGCCGTCGACAGCGAAGAAAATCATCGAAAAATGCGTCAATGCCGCGCGGGCGCGCGAAGCCGCGAGAAAGGCGCGCGAAACTGTCCGCAAAACGGTTATGTCCTCCGGCGGCATGCCCGGGAAGTTGGCAGACTGCTCGGAGAAGGACCCGTCGCTTTGCGAGCTCTACATCGTCGAGGGCGACTCGGCGGGCGGCTCGGCAAAACAGGGGCGCGACAGAAAGTATCAGGCGATTCTGCCGATTAAGGGCAAAATTCTGAATGTCGAAAAGGCGAGGCTCGACAAAATCCTCAACAACGACGAAATCCGCACAATCATCACCGCCTGCGGCACGGGCATTGGGGACTCGGGCGAAGGCGCGTTCGACGCGTCGAAGGCGCGATACCACAAGGTCGTGATTATGACGGACGCGGACGTCGACGGCGCGCACATCAGAACGCTGCTGCTGACGTTCTTCTTCCGACAGATGCGCGGGCTTATCGAAAACGGCTATGTCTACATTGCGCAGCCGCCGCTTTATAAAATCAAGAGAAAAAAGCGCGAGCAGTATGTTATGGACGACAAGGAAATGAACAAAATTCTGCTCGAACTCGGCTCGAAGGACGCGGTGCTTACGCGGTTGGCGGACGGCAAGCAATGGACGGAGGAGAAGATTGACAGGATTGTGGAATTGTTCTCGCGCGTGGAGACGCTCGGCAAGGGCATTACGCGCTACGCCTGCCCGCTTACGACGTATCTCGACAATGCAAAGGACGGAAAGCTGCCGAAATTCATTGCGCGCATCCGCACGGGCAACAAGGAGGAATTCAAGTTCTTCCACGACGACGCGGAACGTTCGGCGTTCTTTATCCAGCAGGGCAATGCCGAGGACATCTTCGACGGCAACACTATCCGCGAAGTGCGCGACGAGCTCGGCAACAAAGTCCAGCAGCGCATAAATGTCTACGAGATTTACGAGGCCTCGCAGCTTGAAAAAATCCTTACGGAGGTTTCGAAGCAGGGTATCGACATCGAAAAGTTCGCCCCGAGCGAAACGCCGATGTTCTCGCTGGCGGAAACGCTCAACGACAAGAAGACTGTTATCGACGTGTTCTCGCCCCTCGAACTCGTGGGCAAAATCCGCGAAATGGGCAAGATGGGCATGACTATACAACGATACAAAGGTTTGGGCGAAATGAACCCCAAGCAGCTTTTCGAAACGACTATGGACCCGAACAAGAGATCGTTTTTGCGCGTAAGCATTGAAGACGCGGCTGCCGCGGACGCGACGTTCTCGATGTTAATGGGCGAAGACGTGCCGATTAGAAGGGCGTTCATCGAAGACAACGCGCTCAATGTATCGTATCTGGACATCTAACAAAAAGGCTTTTTAAATGTATACGGAAAACGAAAAAATAATAGATTCAAGCATAAGCCAAATTATGCAGAGCGCGTATATCGACTACTCGATGTCGGTTATCGTTTCGCGCGCCCTGCCCGACGTGCGCGACGGCTTAAAGCCCGTGCAACGCCGCGTGCTTTATGCGATGTTGCGCGAAGGATTGCTGCACAACAGGGCTTTCGACAAGTGCGCGGGCGTAGTCGGCGAAGTTCTTAAAAACTACCACCCGCACGGCGACAGTTCGGTTTACGACACGCTAACGCGTTTGGCGCAGGACTGGGTTATGCGCTATCCGCTGGTGATTCCTCAGGGCAACTTCGGCTCGATTGAGGGCGACTCGCCTGCGGCGTATCGTTATACAGAATGTAAGCTGGCGGAGCTTGCGGAGGATATGATTGCCGACATCGACTCGGACACGGTCGACTTTATGCCCAACTACAAGGAGACGACTTCCGAGCCTACCGTGCTTCCGTCGGCGTTGCCGATGCTGCTTATGAACGGCTCGACGGGCATTGCCGTCGGTATGACGACGAACATCCCCCCGCACAATGTCGGCGAGCTTATAGACGGCATTTGCATGCTTATCGACAATCCCGCGACTTCAATCAACCAGCTTATGGAGGTTATCAAGGGCCCCGACTTCCCGACGGGCGGCGTGATTGTCGGCAAGGGCGGCATTGAAAACTATATGAAGACCGGCCGCGGTATTGTGCGTATGCGCGGTGTGGCGAGCGTCGAGGAGCTTAAAAACGGCAAGGAGCAGATTGTAATTACCGAGATTCCATACAATGTAAACCGCAACACGCTTGTGGAAAACATCGCGCACTTGGTAAGCGACAAGCTGCTTACAGAGGTCAGCGACTTTCGCAACGAATCGGACGAAAACACGCGCATTGTAATCGAGCTCAAACGCGGGGAATCGCCGAGGGTGGTGATGAACAAGCTGTTCAAGCACACTCAGTTGGAGGCGTCGTTCGGCGTGATTTTGCTCGCGCTCGACAAGCGCACGCCGAAGCAGATGAACATCAAGGAAATGCTCGAATGCTACATAGAGCACCGCCGCGAGGTTATCTACCGCCGCACGGCGTTCCTGCTCAAAAAGGCCGAAGACCGCGCGCACATCTTGGAAGGCTACAAAATCGCATTCAACAACATCGACGATTTTATCAAGATAATCAAAAATTCCAAGAGCAAGGACGACGCGAAGGTCGAATTGATGGCGAAGTATCCGCTTTCCGAACGCCAGACAAACGCGATTTTGGACTTGCGTCTGCACCAGCTCACGGGGCTTGAAATCGAGAAAATCGAAAACGAATATATGGAGCTTATGCGCCAAATTCAGGAATACCGCTCGATTCTCGAAAACGAAAAGAAGCTGTTGGGCGTGGTCAAGAAGGAGCTGCGCGAAATGCGCGAAAAATACGGCTCGCCGCGCAAGACACAGCTGATTGCCGCCGAGGGCGAATTCAGAATGGAGGACGTTATCGCCAACGAAGGCTGCATTATTAGCGTCTCGCACAACGGGTTCATAAAGCGCACAAGCGTGAGCTCCTACCGCTCGCAAAAGCGCGGCGGCAAGGGCGTTATCGGCAGCGGCCAATACGACGAGGACTTCATAGAGCACATATTCACGGCGTCGACGCACGACAACATTATGTTCTTTATGAACAACGGCAGAGTGTATGTGCAGAAGGTTTACGAGATTCCCGAAGGCTCGCGCGTGTCGAAGGGACGTTCGATTAAGAATGTGCTCGACCTCAAAGCCGACGAGAAGGTGGCGGCGATGATTTGCGCGAAGAATCTCGACGACCCGAAGTTCGCGCTCGTTATGGCGACAAAGAATGGCGTCGTCAAAAAGACAATGCTTTCGGAATACAAAAACTGCCGAAAGGGCGGCATAAAGGGCATTGCCCTCGACGACGGCGACGACCTTATCGGCGTCGTTATGGTCGAGCAGGACTCGCACATAATTTTGGTGACGCACGAAGGTATGTCGATTAGGTTCAGCGAAGCCGACCTTCGCGCCCTCAGCCGCGACACGCGCGGCGTGCGCGGCGTGACGCTGAAAAAGGACAACGACTGCGTGAAGGCGATTGTCGTTGTGGACTCGAATTCGACGCTGCTTATTGCGGGCGAAAACGGTCAGGGCAAACGCTCGAACTACGACGAATACCGCATCCAAAACCGCGGCGGAAGCGGCGTGATTGCGATAAAGACAAACGGAGTCGCGGGCGCGCTTTCGGTTCGCGAGGACGACGAGATTATGATGTTCACGCACGCGGGTCAGGCGGTGCGCTCGCCCGTCAAGGACGTGCGTGTTATCGGCAGAACTACGCAGGGCGTGCGCCTTATAAATCTCGCCGACGGCGACAGTCTGATTGGCATTTGCAGGATTGTCGACATTCGCGACGACAATGCGGCGGCGGACAATGGCGACTCGGCGTCTCAGGCGGAAGCGCCCGACGAACAGGGCGCGGAGGATAGCGAAGCGTAGCTTTTCGGATTCGGCGAAACTGGAATTTCGCAGGGTTCGAAAATTCGAGCCGAAATACGAAAGCAAAAGCCGACCCAAACGGGTCGGCTTTTTTGTGTGGCGGAGTTTTTATGATGGATTTTGTGTGGCGGATTTTGCGCGATGGGTTTTGCGCGTGATTGGGACACTAAAAAAAGCACGGCAAAAATGTCGCGCCCGTTTTGATTTTTTTATTTTAACGCTTGGGGGAAATTTTTGTTTTTAGGGAATCCGCGACTAACGGCGTTTGCGCCAAACCGTGAAAGCGAGAGCAAAAATGCCGAAGATTACCGCGCAAGTCGCGGGTTCGGGAACTGCGGGATTGTTCATATAATAGCCCGCGACGCCGTTTACTTCCGCCTCTCTGAGGACGTAATCCGCGCCCGCAACGAGTTCGCGCGAAGTTTCGGTGGCGTCGCTCCATTTTTGAGGTTCGCCGAGCGAATCAATCACCTCTATGTTTCCGAAAGCCGAAACCCCCGCAAAGAGGAATGCCGCAGTTAGTATATAGTTAATTCGAGTTTTCATAGGAACCTTTGTTTTATAGTTAAATTATGTTTAGGAGGCAAAAATATCCCACCCTAAAAAAAATCAAGTTTTATTTTTGAAGTTTTTTCGGATTTTGGGTATACGAATGGGAATAAAAAAAGTATCCGTTTAGGCGGATACTTTTTTAGCGTGCGAGAAGTTGAATTGGGAATGTAGTGATGCGCGGGTTATTTTGCGGAGTCGGGGACTGCGAGAGTGCCGATTATGGATTCAAGTTTTTGTTCTTCGTTGGGGCGGATTTTTAGATAGCGGCACAAGCCGTTTTTATTTGGGGTGAAGTTTGTAAGTCCCGTTTCTGAAATTGCGATACTGCCGTGGGCGGAGATGTCGAAAGCCGCGGGGTTGACGATGTAGAGGACGCTTGTTAAATCCCACAAGCGGCCGCCCCAGCAATGCGGCGGAGTTCCGCAATAAAGAAAGTAGCTTTCGCGAAGCGGGTTTGTTTCGGGGACGAATTTTACGATGCGCTGTTGCGGGAATGTCAGTTCTTCGCCGACTTCGAAACCGCTGAGAACGACTTGTGCGGGCGGATTTTCAAGAAAGAATTTCGCGGCGGGCAAGTCGTTATAGACGTTGAACTCGGGGCGGAACGTTTTTACGCGGCGCGACAAGCCGAACTGTCCCGCCATTACGGAAAATACTTTGATTTTTTTGGCGGCAAGCTGCGCCCCCGAAAGCGGGGAGATGTTGTCGGGTTTTGACCGCAAGAGGCGGGCAATGTTTGTGGAAAATCCGATGGAGATGTATGCAATGCTTTTGTCGGGGCTCGCGGCGAGTATGCTGCGGGCGAGTCGGACGGAATCGGAGACACCGATATGCTCGGGGCGCGGATATTTGGGCGAGCCGTCGGCGTTTTTTGCGCGGAGGACTTTGCCGATGTATTTGTCTTCGCCGCGGGTTGCGCCCGTGCCGAGTTTGAGCATTCCGACCGGAATTTTTTCCGCGCCGTAATATGTTGCGAGAAGTCCGAGGTATTCGGGCACGAGCGGATTGTCTTTGTTTATGAGGATTGCGGCAATGTCGACCGCGCCGCTTTTTTGAAGGTTAAACAGCATTGCAAGCGCGAGGGCGTCGTCGATATCGTTGCCCAAGTCGGTATCCAAAATTACGCGCTGCGGGGCTGCGAATGTGAATGCGAATGAAGCGATGAGTAATGCGAGGGTTGCGAGTTTTTTCATAATGGTTATTTTACGGTCAGTCTGTTGGAAAAAGTTCGGCGTGTGTAGGGGAGCAGCGCGGCATTATTTTATATCAGAAAGTATTATTCCGTAGCGCAGGTTGAAGAATGTGTGTTTGATTTTTTCGACGCCGAAGACGCGCATAAGCACGAGGACAGTTTCGAATGCGGCGCAGATGATGTCGGCACGACGCGGCGGGATTGCGTATTTTTCGACGCGCTCGGCGAGCGTGCTTTCGCGCATAAGCCGCGCGAGAAGTTCCATGTCCGCGAGGGTGATTTCGTCTTCCGCGCCCGCAAGCAAAAGGCGTTTTTTTAGCAGTCGCGCCGCGACAACCGCACCGCCCGCGCAGACGACTGCGCCGATTTTCGGGAAGTCGCCTGCGGCTTGGCGCAGGGCGGCTTCGGCTTTTGCGCGAAGTTTGGCGAGGGTTTCGGGAGTGGGTTCGGAATCGCCGAAAAATTCGCGGGTAAGACGGACTGCGCCTAGTTTGAGGCTGCGCGAAATCTGCGCGGCGCGGCCGTCGCCGTAGACGAGTTCGAGGCTGCCGCCGCCCAAGTCGAAATACAGGCAGGGCGCGGGATTGTCGAGTCCGCTGACTGCGCCTGCATAGGAGAGGCGGGCTTCGTCCTCGCCCGAAAGGATTTCGATTTTTTCGCCCGTCGCGCCGAAAACCGCGGAAATGACGGCGTCGCGCTCGGTAGCTTCGCGCAGGGCGGAAGTGGCGACGGCGACGGTTTCGAATGTTGGGGAAAATTTTTTTGCGGCGATCTTAAAATGCACGATTGCGCGCGAAATAATTTCGGCGGCGTCGGGAACGAGAGCGGAAGAACCGCCGCAAATGCGCCAATCGAGCGACTCTTCGTAGAGCACGCGCACGCGGCGGTTTTCGGGTTCGCCGAGCAGGCACTTTATCGTGTTCGAGCCGATGTCGATTGCAAGTTTCATAGGGCGAAGTCGGCGGGTGCGATTATTGCGACGAACTCGCCTTTTGTGGACGACTGCGCCAGTTGTGTTTTGATTTCGGCTAGTGTGCCGACGAAAAACCGCTCGTGGATTTTCGAAATTTCCTTGGCGACGCACGCCACGCGTTCCGCGCCGAAAACGTCGAGGGCGTCGTCGACGAACTTTTCGATTCGGTAGGGCGACTCGTAGAAAATCATCGTATGGGGAAAGTCTTTGTGCGACTCGAAAAAGTTGCGCCGCGCCGAAGTTTTGGGTTGGAGAAAACCCGCGAACAAAAAGCTGTCACTGGGCAAACCCGACGCCGAAAGCGCGGCGACGAACGCGCACGCGCCCAAGACGGGAACGACGTCGACGCCAGCGGCGCGGCAGGCGCGGACGAGACGGAAGCCCGGGTCGCTTATGCAGGGCGTGCCCGCGTCGCTTACAAGGGCGATGTTTTTGCCGTTTTTGAGCATTTCAAGAAGCGCGGGGGCGACGGCGCGTTCGCGCGAATTTTCGCTGACGAACATTTGTTTTTGCGGTATGTCGAACCTGCGCAAAAGCGAGCCCGTTATGCGCGTGTCTTCGCAGACTACGACGTCGCAAAAGCGCAGTGTGGCGAGGGCGCGTTCGGTTATGTCGGAAAGATTACCGACGGGAGTGGCGACTATGTATAATTTTCCGTATTCCATTTTGATATTTTATATTTGCGCAAAAATTTCGAACGAGCGCGTTTTGCCGGCGAGAAATTCGCGGACGGCGGCGAAGTCGGAGGAGTCGAAAACGCCAGCGTCGCGCAGGTCGAGAAGCGGGGTTATGACGAACGCGCGGCTGCGCCAGCCGATGTGCGGAATTGTGAGAAGTCCGGTCGAGACGGTTTGCGAGCCGAGAAAAAGTATGTCCAAGTCGATGGGGCGCGGAGCGTTTCTGAACGCGGGGCGGCGTCCCATTTCAAATTCGGTGTCCTTGCAGAATTCGAGCAAGTCAAGAGGCGCGAGGGCGCACCCGAATGCGACTGCCGTGTTCAGGAAGTCGGGCTGTTCGGTGTAGAACTGCGGCGGAGTTTTGTAGACGTTTGCGAAAGCGCACGCACCGAAGCGTTTATGTATGCGTTCCGCCGCCTCGCGCAGGTTTTCGAGCGGGTCACCGACGTTCGAACCAAGCGCGAGGACTGCGGTTGCGGTCGTATGCGGAAACGGGGTCATTTTATATAGTCGGAGCGGCGGCGGCGGATTTTTGCCGAGATTTTCGCGAAATCGAAGCCGACGTCTACGCCGAGTTTTGCGACTTCGATTTCTGCTTCGAGAAGCCGCTCGAAGCGCGTGAAAAGGCGTTCGGCGATTGTGTCGGCGAGCTTTTCGATAAGGCGGACGCTCTCGCCCGCGAGCACGCCCTCGGCGATGGACATCGCCTGCGGGTAGTCGATTGTGTCCTCCAAGGCGTCGGTTTTCGCGGCGGTTGAAACGTCCAGAAAAAGCCTCATAGACACTTCGAAATCCCTGTATTCGTCGCGCTCGGCGGCGAAGCAGCCGTGTTTTCCCTTCAATTTTAAATTCTCGATTATTATTTCGTCCATATTAAAAAAGTTTTGAAATTGTTTTGAGCGCGGCGACGTTTGCGGCGACGTCGTGGACGCGCAAAATGTCGCACGATTTTTCGAGCGCGGCGAACACAGAAACTGCGACGGTTGCGGCGTCGCGGGCGGCGAGAGAGTCGCCAGCGGTTTCGGCGAACATCGACTTGCGCGAAACGCCAAGAAGCACGGGGCAGCCGAATTCGCGAAGACGCGCGAGATTGCGCACAAGCTCGAAATTTTGTTGCGCGGTTTTGCCGAAACCGACGCCCGCGTCGAGCACAATCATATTGCGCGGAAGCCCCTCGTTTAGCGCGTTTTGCAGGCGTTCGGACATCGACTTCATGAAAAATTCGAAGAAGTCGCCTTCGACGTTTTCGCCGCGGCAGCAATGTGTGAGCACGAGCGGCGCGCCGATTTTTGCGGCGGTTGCAGCCATTGGGTAATGTCCGTTTTCGCGGATTGCGTAGACGTCGTTCACGATATCCGCACCCTCGGAAACCGCTATTTTGGCGACTTCGGGCTTATAGGTGTCAACGGAAACGGGAATGTCGGGAAAGCGTTTGCGAAGCGCGGAAAGTTTTGGAAGCAGGATTTCGAGTTCGTCGCGCTCGGGAAGTTTTGTTGCCTGCGGGCGCGTTGATTCCGCGCCTATGTCGATGATGTCCGCACCCGAAGCTATCATTTCTTCGGCGTGACGCAGGGCGGCGTCGGTATCGGAATATTTGCCGCCGTCGCTAAACGACTGCGCGCCGACGTTGAGAATGCCCATTACAAGCGGGATTCCGCGCGGAGACGGCAGGATTCTATTGTGAGGACTTTTCCATTTCATTGCAGTGTTTCTCCAATTTTTTTATGAAAGAGCGAAGTTCGGGCGGCGTGTTTTCAGTGTCGAGGCGGCGGGCGTATGCGAGTGCGGAAGGGTAATTGCCGGCGGCGAGGGAGTTTTTCATCAGTCCGTAGAGGGCGCGTTCGACGTCCGTTTTACGGGCGCAAAGGCGCGTATAGGCGGCGTCGGAAGCGGCGTATTTGCCGAGTTGGGAGAGCGTTTCGGCGAGGGCGAATACGGTTTCGGCGTCGGACGGATTCGCGTCGACAGACTTTTGCAGGATTTTTTCGGCGGCGGAAAAATCGCCGCGGCGCAAGGCGGAAAGCCCGAGAATTTTATTGCGGGCCGATTCGTCTTTGACCGCCTTTGCGAGTTTTTCGGCGGTGGAAGATTGATTGATGTTGAGGCACGCGAGGGCGAGGTTTGCGAGTTTTTCGGGGCGGGCGTCGCCGTCGAAATATGCGTCGGCGGCCTTTGAATATGCGCCCAAAGCGAAATACATATCGCCCGAAAGCGTGTTTTCGGCGCGGGTTGCGAGTCCGAGTTTGCGCAAAAGTTCGAGGGCGGTTTGCGCGGAATTTGTGTCGCCCAAAGCGAGCGATGTTTTGGCTATGACGCGCAGGTAGCGCGGATTGGAAGTGCGGTCGAAAAGGGTTTCGGCGTTTCGTTTGGCGGCGGAATTATCGCCCGATTCGGACATAAAAAGACAGCGGGCGTAGAGGAGATCGTCGTTGTCGGGTTCGTAAATCAATGCCTGATTGCAGAGGGCGGCGGCTGCGTGATAGTCGCCGCGTTTGGCGCGGTAGTCGGCGAGCCACATAAGGCTCGGGACGTCGGAATTGCCCGAAATTGCGAGGGCACAGCGCAGGGCGGCGGCTGCGGCGTCGGTGTCGCCCGCCGCCGAAAGGGCGAAGCCGAGGTTTTTGTATGCCGCGAAGAATTTGTATTTTTCGAGCGATGTTTTGTAATATTTTGCCGCCGCGCAATAGTCGCCCAAGCGGTAGCAGACGTTGGCGAGATTGAAGAAAAGCGGCGCGCCAGCCCAATGTTTTTTTGTGAACTGCAAGAGGTAGTCGCGCGATTTTTCGGGAGTGGGTTCGCGCTCGGCGGCGGCGCAGACTTCCGCCTCGTATTTGTTCATTGCGGGCGCGGAGAGCATATCTCCGACGGTGTCGGACGCGTATGACGCGCCGAGAAAGAGAATGAGAAATGCAGAAAATAAAAATCTAATCATTGCGAGATTCTAAAAGGGATTGGGAGGACGAAGCGCGCGCAGACCGCCCTGCCCTTGCGCATAGGCGGTTCGTAGACGAATTTGTTTGCCGCGGCGACTGCGCTTTCGCCGAAATACCTGTTTGTGGCGGAGACGATTTTTTCGACCGAGACGACGCCCGTGCGGTCTATGAAAACGAGCAGTTCGACGTCGCCCTCGACTCCGCGTTTGAGCATTTGTTTGGGATATTCGACGGCGGTGGTGTCGAGGCGGCGCGGGATTTTGTCGAGCATATCCATGGCGAAGACGTCGGAAGACAAGTCCGAATCCGAAAGGGTTTGCAGCCCCATCATTGCAAAGCTTCCGCCGCCGATGCCGCCGCCCGAGCCGTCTGCGGCCGCGCGGGCGGACTTCGATAAATCGGGGCGGGATAAGCAAAGCGGGGTGGCGTCGATTTGCGGAAGTTCGACTGCGAATGTAAATGGAGAACCGATTTGCGGAATTTTCGCGCCGCCGAAATCGGGGTGTGCCGAAGGACGCGGCTGCGGTTTGTGGGCGGACTGTTCGCGGAAATCGACGCGAATGTATTCCGTCTTCTGCGTTGGGAAATAGGCTATCGAATATGCCTGCAATGTGAAAAGAGCCGCGACTGCGCAAGCCGCCAAAGCCGCGCAAAGTGCGGCGGTTTTCGTTTCGGCGATTTTGGAAGTCGGGTTCATTTTATTTTTTCGACACTGCGAAGTAGACGGTTTTTATGCCCGCCGATTTCAGGGTGTCGACGACGGCGAGGAGTGTTTCGGCGCGGACGGATTTTTCGGCGTTTACAACCGCCGCGGACATTCGCGAATTCTTCGCGGCTGTGGCGAGCCAGACGGGAGAGCACGGCAGGGAATCGGCGAGAATTGCGCCATCGGCGCGGACTTCGACGGTCAGGAATTTTTCGGAGGGAACTTCCGAAGCCGACTGTGCGGGAATGTCGACGGACAACGCCCCGCCCTTCACAAAGGACGCGGAGACGATGAAAAATATCAGCAGGATAAAAACGACGTCGATTAGCGGCGAGATGTTTATTGTGTCGCCGTCGGAGGTTTCGCGCGAGATTTCCCTGAAATTTTTCATACGATTATTGCCGAATGTTCGCCGATTCGCGGAGCGATTGCAATTCTTTAACGCGGGCGGAAAAGGCGATTGCCGCAATCCACTCGGGAATTGCGAGGACAAGTCCCGTCTGGGTTGTGATGAGCGAATACGAAACGCCGTCGGATACCGCGCGGACGTCGCCGCCCGAAGCCGCACAATGGGCGATTCCGATTACGGTGCCGAGCAATCCCAAAAGGGGTGAGATGAATGCGAGCGTTTTTATCAATGCGATGTCGCGTTTACAGGAACGCAGAATTTGCGCGGCGCGCGCGGAATCGGAGTGGGGCAAAAGTGTTTTTTTCGAATTCGCGCGGAGGCTGAAAAATATTTTAAATACCAGAAAAAACGCCGCGAATGCGCATACTGCGAGGGCTGCGTTCAGAAGTCCGCCGGAAGAAAACACGAATTTTATGCTTTCGAAAAACGTCATATTTTGGAGGCGGAGTTTTTAGGCGGATTTGTTTGGCTCGGAGGTCGGGTCGATTGCGGGGTCGGCGGAAATGCGGGTTGCGGCAAAATCGCCGAGAAAATCGGAATAAAATTTTGCCGCGCGCGAAACCAATGCCGCCGCAACGAGCGCGGGGATTGCCACGATTAGCCCGTATTCGGTTGTTATCAGCGCCTCGGCAATTCCGTCGCTTACGGCGTCGGTCTGCGCGGAATGCGATGTTGCAAGGTCGGAAAAAGTCTTGATTATGCCGCTTACGGTGCCGAGCAATCCGAAGAGAGGGGCGACTGCCGCGGAGACGGAAAGCGCGCTTTTGCCGCGATTGAGGCGCAGGTTGTAGCGCAAAACGGCGTCGTAGACGGCGGACTGTTTTTGCTGCGTGTCGGCGCAATTTTGGGCGCGGCGCAAAATGTCGGCGTATTCGGGAGGGAGTTTGCCGCCGCACGAAGCCGCTTTTTTTGCGGAATGTGCGCGGGCGAATGTGAGAATTTTTGCGAGTGCAATTGCGCAGGAGAGCGCGCCGAGAAAGAGTATCGGATAAATCCAGACGCCGCCGAGCTCGATTTGTTCGCGAATGGAAGTTGCGGACTTTTCGGTTTTGAAGAGTTTTCCGCCGGAGATGTCGGCGGGGATTTTACGCGTTTTGGACTCGGAAAAATTGCGGATTTCCGCGGCGTATTGTGTGCCGTAAACGGCGTTGTCGGGCGTCAGGAAGCCTGCGACTGAGGGAGAGACGAAATACGAAAAGCCGCCGACGCGGAATGTGTTGCCAGAATATTCCGCACCCGATTTCGGGTCAGTCGCCGTTACGGAGCGCATTTTAAGCGGGTTTGCGAGCGAATCGAGCGCGTTTTGCAATGCGAGTTTTAGCGATGTGTAGACTTCGAATGCGGAGGCGGCGCGGGAGTCGAAGCCGCGCAAGCCGCGGGCTGCCGCCGCCAAGCCTTTCGAGACGGATTCGGCGCGGGAGTCTGCAAGCGCGAGGGCGTCGAGGTTGGCGGACTCGCGCGAGGCGTTTTCGATTGCAGTTTCGGTTGCCGAAATTTCGGCGTATAGAGCGTCGAGTTTGGCGCGGACTGCGGCGGCGTTTGTCTCGTTCGCCTTAACGATTTGCGAATACTCCGCGCGCGCCGCGGAAAGTTCGTCGGCAGCCTTTTGCGAAAGTGTGGAAGCCAACGCCGCGGAAGCAAAGGCGGCTATGGCTACGGCGGAAAAAAGAAAGTGTTTGTTTGAGTTTTTCATTTTGCGGGCTCCGATTTTTCGCCGACTGTTAGAAGCGCGGTTGCGCCGTCGGCGCGGCTGCCAGAAGCGGGAACAAACAAACCCGTGCGGACGGTTTCGCCGTCGCGGGAGATTTCGCAATCGAGGGTTTTGAGCGTTTCCAAAGCCGCGAGGGTGGCGTTTAATTTTTCGCGGACATCGGCGTTTTTAAGGTCGGCGTTCAAGGCGGGAATGTCGGATGGCGCACCAGCCGTCTTTGCCCGTGCGGTTAAATCAGAATAAAAAGCGCCGAGAAACGACGAGATTTTTTCGAGGTATTCGGCGTCGCGCTTTGCGGCATTTTCGGCGGGCGCGAGAGCCGCGCGTTTTTGCAAAAGCGTTTTTTCGAGGCTTGCGAGTTTTGATTTTAAACGCGCCAGATGGGCGCGGGCGGCGGATTCGAGCGAAGCGGCCTGCGCGCCGGCGGCGGCGTATTCGGCGGAAGTCTTAGCCGAGAGAGCGCGCAATTCCACTGCCTGACGCATAAGTTCGCGAGCCTGCGCGGCGTCGGAAAGTTCGGGGGCTGCCGCCGCGCCCATCGTTTGGGCGGAAGCGGTTATCGCGAAGAAAAGCGCGGTTAAAGCGGGCGGAAGGATTCTCATTTTTTCGCCTTTATTTTTACGAGTTTTGTGCCATCGAGATTTTCGGTTAGAATGACGGCCTCGCCCGAATCGCTCTCGGCTTTTTTCAAAACGGCGACTGCGGCTGCATACGATTTTACGGGGAGGGAATTGACTTCCAAAATCCTTTCGCCGGCGGAGAGGGCGGCGGATTCGTTTTCGTTTGCCGCGCCGTTTTCGCGCACGTATTCGACGACCGCGCCGCGGGCGGAGGCGTCGAGAATGCGCAACTCGGCGGAATCCTCCATTGTGAGCTCGCGGATTGAAAAGCCGAATTTTTCGAAATAATGCGTTTTGCTATAAGGCAACCGCGTGGGAGAAGTTGCGATGTTCACGCGCACTGCGCGCCGTTTTGCGCCTTCGAAGACTCCGAACTCGGCGGAGGAATTGGGTGCGAGTTTTTTTATGCGCGCGCTGAAATCTTCGAGCGACTGAAATTCGGCTTCGAAGCGTTCGAACGGGACGCCGTTTATATCGGTGATGATGTCGCCGCTTTTAATCCCCGCGGCTGCCGCAGGCGAATTTTTGAAGATGTCGCCCACCGAAATGTAGGCGCGGGTTGCGGCGTTTTCAAGCCCCATTGCCTCGGCGGCGTCAGCCTTTATTACGCCCGTGTTCGCGACGCCAATCCAGCCGCAGATGTCGGTATTTGGGGTCTTCGGAATGCGCCCGACGATTTCGGGAATATCCGCCGCGGCGAAGACGAGGTTGTTTGTGGGGCGTTCAATCGAAACGGGAATCGGCATTCCGTCTTCGGCGTGAAGGAGAGCCTTTTCGAAAACGTTGTGCACGGCGATTCCCGCAAATGCGCCGTCGGAGGCGAAAACCGCGCCCGCGCCGATTGAGACGCCGCTGGCGAGCTGGATTTTTTTATGCGCCCCGCCGAAGGTGTTGCTTACGTAGCTTTCGAGGTAATTCGCGCGCAATGCCTCGCCGCCGAAGGTTTCGAGGTTGAAGCCGAAAGTCCTGTCGGCGGTTTTAAGTTCGGCTAATGGGAGGTTTTTTACGGGGAGGAGTTCGCGCGGAAGAGGGTCTTCGATTTTGACGAAGTGAAGTTCGGAAATCGCGTCAGAGCCGAGATAGCGAGCCTTCAAGCCGCCGATTTTACAGCCCTTGTAATACACGCGAAAATCCGATAACGAACTTGCCCGGGAGAATGCGGGCATATCGACGGGAGAAAGCAAAACGATTCCCGAAGAGTCCCAAAGTGTGCCCGCGGCGTAGATTTTATCGGTCGAGCCGTTGTAATTGAACAAGAATTCCACCATAACGTAGCACATTACGCGGGAGCGCAGGACATCGCCCGAAATGTTGCGAGCCGCCGAAATGCCGCCATTTGCGGGCGAAGACTCCGCGCGGACGGTCTGGGAAGCGTAAGCTATGAGTGCCGTCGAGCAGGCTGCAAAGAGTGTGAGGGCGCGGGCAAGGCGCGAAATTCCGTTTGACGAAAATTGTGATAGAATGGTTGAAATTAGCATAAAAAATCAGTCGATAATCCAGTTGTAATGGTAGTGCGAAAGCAGTTTTGCGCCAGATTTTTGGACGAGGACGTTGTCTTCGATTCGGCAACCGCCTATTCCGCGGTAGTAAAGTCCGGGTTCGACGGTCACGACGTTGCCGCTTTCGAGAATGCATTTGCGCAAGCCGAGCGAGGGCGATTCGTGGACGTCGAGCCCGACGCCGTGCCCCGTGGAATGGAAGAATCCGCCCCACTTGCCGTTTTTGAGTTCGGTTTTATAGCCCGATTTTTCGAAGAATGCGGCGACTTCGGCGTGGACTTTCGCGCCGTCGACACCCGCGCGAACCGCCTTCAAGCCGATTTTTTGCGCGCGCAAAACGGCGTCGACGAGTGCCGCCTGCTGAGGGGTGGGCTCGCCCTTCAAGAAGGTGCGCGTCATATCGCCGAAATAACCGCTTTCGCGCAGGCGCGGAAAGATGTCGAAGACGATGAGGCTGCGTGGAAGAACCGCGCCGCGCCCGACTTCGTGTGGGTCGCATGCGCCGTCGCCGCAGGCGGCGATTGTGTCGAGGGCGTCCGCGCCGAGCGAGATTGAAAGCTTTTCGATTTCGGCGCGCAAAAATTCGCAAGTGAGGATTTCGCCCTTATAGAGGAGTTTTTTGCCCGAGATTTTCGACTTGCGCAAGATGTCTTCGACGAGCGCGAAGCACTCCGAAGCGACGCCGTTTGCGCGCTCTATCTGCGCGATTTCGCGGCGCGTTTTGACGGCGCGTTCGGGGAGGAAATCGCCGTCGCAAAACGCCATATCGAAGCCGCGCTCGGCGAGTTCGGCAAAGGCGGAAATCGGAAAGTTTGCGGGAACTGCGAGGGCGCGGACGCCTCGCTTTTTAAGAAGGAACGCGACGGCGTCGACGTATTTTTTTGGCGCGTTTTTTGGCATCGCCGCGGCGACTTCGGAATAGTCGAAAATCTCGTCGAGAGCGGAAGCGCGGCGGGCGCGGCCGACTTCGAGCGGGCTTAGAAGCGCGCATTTTTTATCGCCGATAGTGAAGCAAAAATAGTCGTCGTGGATGGAAACGCCCGAGAAATACAGAATGTCGGCACTCGTGCGCGAATTGGCGTAAAGAAGAAGTTCGCTTTTCATTTTTTATAGCCCAAAATTATGTTGCCTAATTTGCGTCGATGGACAATCATACGCGCTTATGGCATTTATTGATAGAATCGGATTCTGGGGTTTTGCGGCGATTTTGCAAGCCTTGATATTGCCGTTGTTATGTTCGGGTTGCGGCGCGAAGGCGGAGGATTTTTCGACGGTTTTCGAGATAGGCGCGGGCGCGAAAACGCTGTCGGCTCAAATTGCGCTGACGGACGCAGAAAAGGCGCGGGGGCTGATGTTCAGGAAATCGCTGCCCGAAAACGGCGCGATGTTTTTTATTTTCGAAGCCCCGAGAAGGGCGTCGTTCTGGATGAAGAACACGGAGATTCCGCTCGACATCGCGTTTGTGGCGGAAGACGGGACAATTGCGCAGATTGCGAAAATGTATCCGCGCAACCTCGACGCGGTGGAATCGGAAAGCGACAAGATTATGTTCTGCATTGAAACAAACATCGACTGGTTTTCGAAAAACGGCGTCAAAGTCGGCGACAAAATCGACATTGCGGGGCTAGCGAAAGCCGTAAAACAGCGGAGGGGCGAATAATGCGCGGCGCGGGCAGAGTTGCCGTCCGCCGCCCGACTTCCGCAAAAGTCGCGCTGCTTGTCGTCTGCGCGGGGCTTGGCGCGGCGGCGGGATTTTTCCGCTACGAAGCGAAGCTCGAACGGATGACGCCGTGGCAGCGCGCGCGGGAGATTAGTTTTGAAAACAACACGGGCTCGACGAAGTTCGCGGCGGTTGTTGACGCATCGATTTGCGGCGGACTGGCGTTTTGCGCGGGGGCTGCGGCCATAACGACCGCGCTAAAATTCACGCAAAAGGGAGGAAGAAAATGAGCAATCCTATTGTTGCGCTTTCGACACCCACGGGCGAATCGGCGATTGCTGTGGTGAGAATGTCGGGCGGAGGCTGCGCGGAGATTGCCGCGAAGGCTCTGGGGCTTAAAAAAACGCCCGAGCCGCGCAGGGCTGTTTATGCGAAGTATGCGCGCCTCGACGGGACGGAGCTCGACGACGTGGTAGCGGTGTTTTTCAAAGCTCCCGCGTCGTATACGGGAGAGGACTGTGTGGAGATTTCGACGCACGGAAACCCGTTCATCGTCCGCGAAGTCGTCGCCGACCTGATTGCGCGGGGCGCGGCGGCGGCGCAGGCTGGCGAATTTACGCGGCGGGCGTTCGAAAACGGCAAGCTCGACCTCAGTCAGGCGGAGGCGGTGGCTCTCACTATCGGCGCGCGCAGCGAACGCGCGTTGAAGGCGGCAAAAAAGCAGCTTTCGGGCGAGCTCGGCAGGCGCGTAGCGGATATGTCGGAACGCATTTTGAACTGTCTTGCGCTTGTGGAGGCATACATAGATTTTCCCGAAGACGACCTGCCCGAAGAGGACAAGCAGACTCTTGCGCGAACCCTCGGCAAGTGCGCGGAGGATATGGCGAAGCTTATCGACACGGCGAAGTATTCGCGCCTCGTATACGGCGGGATTGACGCGGTTATTGCGGGAGCTCCGAATGCGGGAAAGTCGTCGCTATTGAATCTGCTTTTGGGCAGCGACAGAGCGATTGTAAGCGACATTGCCGGCACTACGCGCGACTTCATAAGCGAGTCGGTTTCGGTGCGCGGCAACACGGTGTGTTTTACGGACACTGCGGGGCTGCGCGATTCGTCCGACAAACTCGAAGCCCTCGGGATTGAGCGGGCGCGGAAGAAGATTTCGGACTGCGACATATGTCTGTTTGTTGTCGACGCCTCGGACCCCGACAGCGCGCCGAAGCCCGATTCGCCCGACATTGCGGGGCTTACGAGGCAAAACGCGATTATGGTTTTCAACAAATGCGACATTGCGCAGGAGAACTTGGACGCGCTGCGCGGGCGTTATGCGGGCTTTGAATGCGCCGAAATTTCGTGCGCGGAAAACTCGGGGATTGAGGGTTTGAAGGACAAAATCGGTGCGTTAATCGACAAGTACCACATAACGGCGTCGGCGGACGACATTTTGGTGTCGGCGCGGCACGCGCAATCGCTGCAAGCGGCTATGGACTCGACTGTCGCCGCCGCGCGAAAAACCGCCGAAAACGCCCCGAGCGAGCTGGTTGCCTCCGACCTGCGCGAAGCGCTCGACAGTCTCGGCGACATTGTGGGCAAGACCGACAACGAGGCGTTGCTCGACCGTATTTTCTCGAAATTCTGCATAGGCAAATGACATCTGTGTTGACTATCAAAACTTTTTATCCATCTTTGCAAACGTGTGGTATTATATAAAAAGCGACAAAACAAAAGTCGGGCCGATTTCCGACCCTAGCCTTGCCGACCTGCTTAAATCGGGCGAGATTACGCCGCGAACGAAGGTCTGGACGCACGGGTTCAAGCAATGGCGCGAGCTTTCGCAAACAGATTTCTACCATAAGACGGTCGGCAAAAAGCCGAACTACAAGCTCGCCGACTTCAAGCTGCGCACGGGGATTTTGCGCATAACGATGGCGGTTATAATACTGCTTTTGGGCTTCAAAATTTTCCTGACGATTCGGGCTATGGAGCTACACCAATTTGCGCCCGAGACGATTTTCGAAATTGTCGACATGCCCTCCGCGCTGAGATACAACGAAATTCTGCTGATGCAAAAAGTCGTGTCGGTGGTGGTGTTGGGCTGGATTGCGGCGTTTTTCGTGCTCTTTGCGGGTTGGCTTACGAAGGCGGGCAGAATTGCAAAGGCAGTGAAGTCGTTCTCGTTTGTGCCGTCGCGTTTGGTGTGGCTTGGGTGCATTATTCCGGTCGTGAACGCGGTCGCGATTCCGCCGCTTACGCGCCGAATTTTCGGCGCGCTCGAACTCGCGGCGACGGGGCTTTTGCGCCGCAGGACGACTTCGCGCATTTTTACGGGAACGTGGACGATTGTGTGGGCGTTTGCCTGCATTGCGACGGCGTTCAACTTCTTTGTGGTGTCGGCGACGAAATCGCCGGAAATAATCGACGAAATCTACCTGTTCGGGATTTACACGTTCGCGCTGTGGGTGGTGTTTTTTATAGCGACGCTGATTTTGGTTTCGAAGGTATTGGGGTTTGCCGAAAAGCGTTTGGGCAGATAACGAAAGCGAAAATTTCGCAAGAAATGTTCCGCAAAAAAATATCGCAAAAACGCGATGTGAAGACCCGTTTCGGGTCTTTTTTTTGTTTGGAGGTATGGAATGTTTATAGGCGGAATACGGGATTAGTTTTCCGCGCCGCGCACGCGAATATCGACGTAGACGGGGCGGTGGTCGCTGCCCTTTTCGGAATCCGATACGACGACGCCCTTTAAGATTTTCGGAAGAAGCGGCTGCGAGACTACGAAGAAATCGTAGCGGTAGAAGATGTCGCGTTTCCTCCAATGGTATGTCCAATTTTGTCCGCGGGAATCGAACTGGGGAACGACGGAGAACGCGCTGCCGAAGTTGCGCATAAGCCCGCGCGAAGGCTCGTCGTTAAAGTCGCCGGCGAAGAGGATAAGGGCGGTTTCGCCGCCGGCCGCCGAAGTTGCGCGGGCGCGGATTGCGCGGATTTCGGCGTGGCGCAAGGGAGTAAAATTCTCGTCGGTTTTGCGCGCGCCGACTTTGCTTTTAAGGTGCAAGGCAAAGACATTGACGGATTCTGCCCCTATCACGGGAATGCGCGCGCCGAGCGCGCCGCGCGGCGAATAGCGTTTGACGCCGCCGAATGTGAAATCGGTATCGGAGAAATCGAAGATTTTTTCGGGCGCGATTTTCGACATCAACGCCAGGCGCGAAACTGCGTCGAATTTCGATACTGCCGAGAACGGATAGTCTATGCCGCGCGAACGCAGGCGGCTGCGGAGGTCGTCGAGAAAGTAGGTGTCGCCGATTTCCTGCAACAAAACGACATCGGGGTTTATGCGCGCGATTGCGTCGGCGACGGCGTTGCGCTCGGCTTCGGGCTTGGGCGCGACTGTCCAGCGCCCGCCTATCCAACGGTTCGAGACGTTGTAATTGTGGATATTCCAAGTGCAGACGCGCAGGTTGTCGCCCGCAAAGCCCCCGCCGTTCGTTGAAGTCGGGAGAGGCTGTGCGGCGTTGTCGGCGGCTCGAACGGACGCAGGAGAAGTCTCGGGAGCGAAAGAAGCCGAAAAATCGGCTTCGGGCGCGAGAAGTGTCCAGAGCGTCCAGAAAACCGCCGCGAGCAAAAACGCCGCGGCGCGGCGGCGCGTCATTCTCCTGAACGGACGGCGGCGCATTACGGCTGGTAGGGCGATTTTTCGCGGTTGCCCAAGGCGATTTTTTCGACGTATTTTGCGAGCAGGTCGAATTCCAAATTCACGGTTTTGCCCGAACGGCAAGCCGACAGGTTCGTGACTTCCAGCGTATGCGGAATCAGCCAAACAGCAAGGGTGTTGTTTTCAGCCTCGGCGACAGTGAGCGAAATTCCGTCGATTGCGATACTGCCCTTGTAGACGCAATATTTGGAGAACTCTTCGGGAAAGGAAACGCGCAGATAGAAATTTTTGCCGCGCTGTTCGAAAATTTCGACCGTGCCGCGGATGTCGATGTGTCCGCTGACGAAGTGTCCGCCCAAGCGCGCCCCAGCCGCAAGCGGGCGTTCGACGTTTATGAGAGAGCCTTCCCTTATGCCCTCGAAGCTCGTAAGCCTGATGGTTTCCTCCAAAAGCTCGAAGGCTACGAGGTTGCCGCTGCGCCGCACGACGGTCAGGCAGCATCCGTTGCACGCGAGCGAATCGCCGTCGCTGAGGGTTTCGGCGACGAATTGGGGAACGTCTAATTCCATAAGCCAAGCCGCCTCGCGCTCGCGGAATGAAACTACTTTTGCGGTGGACTCCACAATACCTGTAAACATTTTATATCCGTTGTTGATTTTTATAGATTTCGCGGAGCATACCGCCCGCGTCCGATTTTCGCGCCGCGGCATATCCGAAATTTTTTCGGGGTCTATGCTACGGAGGAAGAAAAATTTGGCAATTCAAATATTCTTGAAAAACGAGAAATATTCGTCAAGAATAACGTTTTGTTAACCGACTAATTTACATATGGATAGAAGAAAATTTATAGGGTCAATGGCGTCTGCCGCGGCGGGTTATACGCTTTTTGTAAACGCGCCGCAGAAACTTTCGGCTGCGCCCGCAGACTCGATTGCGCGGCGCAAGGCCGACTTTAACGACGCGTTTTCGGGAAAGTTCGAAGACGACCCGCTGATGGACAAGACAAAGCTTTCGTGCGACCTGCTTGTTGTCGGCGGGGGTCTTGCGGGCGTGTGTTCGGCGATTTCGGCGGCGCGCCACGGGGCGAAGGTCATTTTATTGCAGGACCGTTCGCGGCTCGGCGGCAATGCGAGTTCCGAAATAAGAATGCACCCGCTGGGCGTGCACTCGCAAAGTGTGGGCTGGCGCGAAGGCGGCATTATGGAAGAGCTGCGGCTTGAAAACGCCGTCCGCAACCCTACGTTTTCGTGGGAAGTTTGGGACTTGCTGCTCTACGACAAATGCGTTTCGGAAAAAAACATAACGCTTTATCTCGACACCGACGCCTACAAGGCGGAGGCGAAAAACGGAAGAATTACGCGAGTCTGGGCGAGGTCGGATTCGACGCGCAATGTCTACGAAATCGAGCCGAAGATGGTTGCGGACTGCTCGGGCGACAGCCGCGTGGCGTTGTCGGCGGGCGCGGAATATTTCAGCGGACGCGAAGGTTCGAAGCTGTATGGGGAATCGCTTGCCGACTACGACAAAGTGGGGACAAGGCAAGGCTCGTCGCTGATGTTTACGTCGATTGAAGCACCGCGCCCCGTGCCGTTTGTCGCGCCGAAGTGGGCGAAGAAAATCACGCCCGAAATGCTCAAATACCGCCGCCCGTCGGACGTCGCCTACGGTATGTGGTGGATTGAGCTCGGCGGCGTTTACGACGCGATAAAGGACGCCGAACTGCTGCGTTTCGAGCTGCTTGCAATCGTGCTCGGCGTGTGGGACTACATCAAGAACAGCGGCAAATTCAAGGGGGTCGAAAACCGAGTGCTTTCGTCAATCGGCATGCTCCCCGGCCGCCGCGACACTTTCCGGATCAAGGGCGACTATGTTATGAAACAGAACGACATCGAAGGCGGTTGGCGCAACTTCGACGATGCCGTGGCAGTCGGCGGCTGGACTATGGACGACCACCCCGCCGAAGGCTTCTATGCCTTCGACCGCCGCCCCTGCAAGCAGACGAAAATTCCGTCGCCATACAACATTCCGTTTTCGAGCCTCTATTCGAGCAACATCGAAAATCTGATGATGGCAGGTCGCAATATTTCGTGTTCGCACGTGGCGTTTACTTCGACGCGCGTTATGGCGACTTGCGCGGCGATGGGTCAGGCTTTGGGAACCGCCGCCGCAACCTGCGCGGCTCTCGGCATTACCCCGCGCCAGCTGCGCAAAAATCCGACGCGGCTCAAAGTTTTGCAGCAGACGCTTCTTGCGGACGACCAGACAATTTTGGGCGTTGCGGATACGACGCCGAATCTGGCAAAAAGCGCGAAAATTTCGGCGTCGGATTCGACGGGCGGCTCGAAGCCCGAGAATGTCGTAAGCGGCGTGAACATCGACCCGCCGAAGAAAAACGACAACCGCTGGGTTGCCCCGTGCGGCTCGCGCGGAGCGTGGATTTCGTTCGAATTCGATGCGCCGCAGAAGGTGTCGGAAGTCGCGCTCGTGTTCGAGTCGGGCTGGAATATCCTGACGCAATCGGGAGAGACGGTTCGATTAAAAAATATGATTGCAGGCGCGCAGCCTACTGTCGTTAAAGACTACAAAATTATAGGCACTAACGGCAAAGGCGAAAAAACGGTTTTAGCGGACGTCAAAGGCAACTATCTGAAAACGCGCAAGCACAGATTTGCCGCCGACAAGTTTGCGGAAATCGCGCTCGAAATTTCGGCGACGAACGGGGCGGCGGACGCTATCGTAAAGTCGGTCAAAATCTCGTAGTTTTTAGATTGTCCGAATCCGTTGCGCGGGTCGATTGTCGGGCGGACGGCGGATTTCGGGAATTTGCTACTATCGGATTCGGAATTTTTTTTGCGCGGGCAATCGCAGGATTGTCCGCGCTTTATTTATCGAAAATCTTGTCGAGAATACACGATGTGGGTGCTTTTTCTATAATTTCTACTGTGGGTTCCGAGAGCATTTTCGGACAAAAAACGCCAAAAAAATTGTCCAAAAATGTAGTTTTTCGCTTTAAGGTAAATTTTGTCTTGTAAGAAAAATAAAAACGGATTGAATAGCCCCGATTATAAACTTGGGGAAGTTATGAGAATTTAACTATATACGCTGCGTAAAAAAACGCGGCGTTTTAATTAAACACAAAGAGAGAGAAATGGCAAAAATCAGCAAAGAACAGGCTCTGAACTACCACAGTTCGGGTAAAAAGGGTAAAATAGAAATCACGCCGACAAAACCGCATTCGACGCAGGAAGATTTGTCGCTGGCGTATACCCCTGGGGTGGCGGAACCCTGTCTGGAAATCCAGAAAAATCCGCAGGACGCCTACAAATATACGGGCAAAGCCAACCTCGTCGGCGTAATTTCGAACGGTACGGCGGTGCTCGGGCTGGGCAACATCGGCGCGCTCGCGGGCAAACCCGTCATGGAGGGCAAAGCACTTCTGTTTAAAATTTTCTCGGGGGTGGACGCCTTCGACATCGAAGTCGACGAAACCGATGTGGACAGGTTCGTTCAGGCGGTCAAGGCAATCTCGCCAACGTTCGGCGGCATTAACCTCGAAGACATCAAAGCCCCCGAATGTTTCGAAATCGAACGACGCCTGAAAGAGGAGCTCGACATTCCCGTTATGCACGACGACCAGCACGGCACGGCGATTATCTCGGGCGCGGCTTTGCTCAACGGGCTCGAAATTGCGGGCAAGAAAATCGAAGATGTCAGGATTGTCGTAAGCGGCGCGGGCGCGGCGGCTATTTCGTGCTCGAAAATGTATATCGCCCTCGGCGTGAAGCGCGAAAATATCCTGCTTTGCGACAGCAAGGGCCCGATTACGACTTTGCGAACCGACCTCAACGAGACCAAGAAGTTTTTCGCGGTGGACTCGGACGCCAAGACGCTCGCCGACGCGGTGCGCGGGGCGGACGTGTTCCTCGGCGTATCGAAAGCCGACGTTCTCAAACCCGAAATGCTTTTGTCGATGAACGACAATCCCGTGGTTTTCGCGCTCGCCAATCCGCGCCCCGAGATCGACTACGAAACCGCTATGGCTACGCGCAAGGACATCATCTTCGCCACTGGGCGTTCCGACTATCCCAATCAGGTCAACAATGTCCTCGGCTTCCCCTACATTTTCAGGGGCGCGCTCGACACAAACGCAAAGTGCATAAACGAGGAAATGAAAATCGCTGCGGTTCGCGCATTGGCGGCTTTGGCGCACGAAGAAGTTCCCGAAGACGTCAAGAAGGCCTACGGGCTTGACTCAGTTGAATTCGGGCGTCAATACATTTTGCCCAAGCCGTTCGACAAACGTCTTATTGTGCGCGTTTCGGCAGCGGTTGCGAAAGCGGCGGTTGATTCGGGTGTTGCCCGTGCGCCGATTACCGACTGGGTCGGGTATGAGGCGCGTCTTGCCTCCCTCCTCTAAAAAACGGGCGAGGCGCGGCTTGCTTCGACGAGTCTTTTATAAGACGTGCACCGTGGGCGATTGCATTCGCAATGTGCCTCTGCTTTATATTTACGGGAAAAGCGGAACGAAAGTTCCGCTTTTTTTTGATTATAAAAACTCGTCGAAGCAAACGCTCTCGGGCATCATTGACGCGCGGTTGCATACGCAAACGCGAGTCATTTTTGGCTGCGAGTGCGCCTCTATTGCGAATCTAAAAACAAAAAAAACGGGTTTCAATGAAACCCGTTTCCACATTATTAGAATGTAATTCGCAATAGAGGCGCACGCCCTCGCCCGTTTTAGTAGGGGGCGGTGGGAGGAAAGTGCTTGGGATACCGAGCTTTCAGCTCCTTGCGGACGGACTGCCAAGATGTCTGCCAAAAGCGTTCGAGGTCTTCGGTTGTCTGGACGGGGCGTCCGTTGGGCGCGAGAACCTCGAATACGGGCTTGATTTTTCCGCCGCAAATGGAGACGGATTTCGGGTTGAAGGCGAATAAATCCTTGAATGACGCCGAAATTACCGCCCTCAGCGAATCGGGCTGATACTTGACGCGCACGGGTCGGCGTTTGGGGTTGACCTCGACGGTCTCGGGCAGATAGTGGCGCATCGCCCCGAGCTGCCCGTGCGAAAGCCACTCGCGCAAAGCCGCCATTACGTCGGCGTTCTTGACCTCCGAATACGAGGCGAGCCCCGAGCACATCTGGCGGAAAATCAGTTCGAGCGCGTCGTCGTCGATTGGGGCTATGCCGAGCTCGGGCATTGCCTTGGCGATGAAATTTACGCGGGCGATGAAATCGCGCTCGGGGTCGCCGAAATTTTTGAGGGCTATTTCGCCCGAGGCGATTTTAGAATACATAAGCTCGGCGGCGTCATCTGCGGAAATGTCGTAGGAGATTTTTTTGTCGAGCGGGAGGTCGCGATAGCAGATTTCGATTGTGGTGCAGGCGCGTTTTTGGTTTTCGTCGAAGCCGACGGTTTTGCGCTCGACAATATCGTCGGGAAAGACTTCGGCGAGACACTCGCGCGTTATCGGCACGATGTCGTCGGCGATGACTGTTATGCCCGAAGCTGTGTTCGTCTGCTGCATAGACATGGCCACGAACAAGTCGGCGCAATACCGCTTGGAGGTTTTGCGGGCTTCGCACGCCGCACCTCCCACACAGCGGCAGGCGAGAGTACCCGCGTTGAGCCTCCTGCACACGCGGTCGGGATACGCCGCAAGAACCGCCTTTGACAACGCCGCGGATTGTTCGGCATCGGGCGCGTCGGGCGCGGATTCGAGCGAAGCCCGCGCAAGCCGCATAAAATCGGCGGCATAGGCGAACGCCTTTCGGGCGTTTGCGGCGTTAATGCCGTATTCCTCGCAAAAACCGCGCTCGAAGGAATTCGACTTGGCGAGAAAACAGAGATTGACGATTTCCTCGGGCTGGCTGCGCGCAGCGCAAAGGTTGTCGCGTTCAAGCTCGCGGCGATTGTCGGGAATGTCGAGTTTGATTTTGCCCGCGTCGGCAGTCGCCGCAACCATTGCCGCGAGCGGTAGACATCCGAGCTTTGCCGCCCCGACAAAGAGTTTGCCCAGCCTCGGCGAAGTCGGGAAACGCGCGATTTTCGCGCCCTCGGCGGTCGCGTTGCCGTCGGAATCGAGCGCGTTTAGAAGCCGCAAAGTCTCGAATGCGCCGCTGCGCGATTTTTCGGGCGGCGTCTCGAAAAGGTCGAGCGAGGAAAAATCCAAGCCGCGCACTTTCAGCCAAAGCAGCGTTTGGGAGAGGTCGACGCGCGAAATTTCGGAGGTCGAATACGGCTCGAAAAACCGCTCCTCGGCCTTGCGCCAAAGCCGGATTGCGACGCCGTCGGTTATGCGCCCCGCGCGCCCCGCCCGCTGGGTTGCGGAGGCGAGCGAAATGCGCTCGACCAAAAGCGTGTTGACGGCGCGGGCGAAATCGTAGCGCAAAACCTTGGCAAAACCCGAATCTATCACGCAGTCGACGCCCTCGATTGTGAGCGAAGTTTCGGCGATGTTTGTTGCCACAATCACCTTGCGCCTGTCCGTCGGCGCGAGAATGGCGTCCTGAGCTTCGGCGGTCATATCGCCGTAAAGCGGCATAACGCGGAAGCCGCGCGACTGAGGGGTTTCGAGAATTTTGGAAATTGTCCTGTTTATCTCGTAGACGCCCGCCATAAAAATCAGAAAGTTGCCCGAAGTGGCGGCGGCGTTGCGGGCGAATTCGCGGGCGGCAAGCTCCCACACGGGCAGATTGCGCCCCGCAAGCTCGGAATATTTTATTTCGATATTGTGAAGCCGCGAAGAGCACGCCAGCACCTCGGCGTCCATATAGCGCGCGAGGGATTCGGTGTCGACCGAAGCCGAGGCGGCAAAGAGTTTGAGGTCGGGGCGCGATGTTTTTTGAAGGCGCAAAGCGAGGGCAATCGAGAGGTCGGTAAAGATGTTGCGCTCGTGGAATTCGTCGAAAACAATCGCCGAAACGTTCGGCGGCAGGGAATTTGAAAGCAGCATTCGCGCCAGAATTCCCTCGGTCAAAAACACGATTTTCGTGGAGGCGTCGTAGTGTTTGTCGAAGCGGATATGCCAGCCCGTTTCGCCCTTCATGTCGAAGAGTTTTTCGATTGAACGCGCAAGCATTCGCGCCGCCACGCGCCGCGGCTGCAACACGAAAATCTGCCCGCCGAGCTTTTCGCCCAACATTACGGGAAACGCCGTCGATTTGCCCGAGCCCGTCGGCGCTGAGACCACAAAGCGCGAAACGCCCCTGTCGAGGGCGTCGAAGAGCGCGGGGCGCATTTCGTTTACGGGAAAGTCCATACCAAACCCTGCCGCGCGTTATCTGCCGAACTTTGCGCCGCCCGATTTCACCTTGATGTCGCGGCTGCGCAGCGTGTTGACTTTCGAGGCGGGATACGCGTTTTCGATTTCCGAAAAGCGGGTGTTTGCCTCTATCCTGCCCCAAGTTCCCTTGTAGAAAATCGTGCGCGCGCCCTCCGAATAAATGAAGCGTTTGCCGCCCTCGGAAAGGAAAGTGTCCTTCTGGTAGTCGTAGAGGAGGAAGTCGTAAATCGGCGTCCACTCGACGTAGTTCGCGTTGAACGAACCCTTGTAGAAAACCGCCTCGCCGTCGCCCGCGCGGACTTCCAAAAGCAGACGCCCGCGGGTATCGACCGACATATACGAGCGCGTCGGCACCGACGCCCCCGAAGCCGAAGTGATTCTGCCAATGCCCACCAAGCGCGGCAAACCGAAGGCGGCAATGTCGAATTTGTAGCTGACCGCGACAGTCCCGCGCGAGGTCATCTCGCCGAACTTGACGGTTTGAATGCCGTTCCAAGAGCCTTCGTATGCGCGTAAAACGTCGGCGGGCGAATAGAGGCGCAGGCTTCCGTAGACGACGTCGAAAACCGAGCTCGGCTGCTGGGCGCACACCGCCGAAGCCGAAAGCGCAAGCGCGGCGGCGAATACCGCGGCAAACGCGGCTTTGAGGTGTCTAAACGTCGATGACATCGTCGTCGCCGTCCTTTCGCGATTTCTTTGAAGCGGATTTGCCGCGCACGACGCGCTCGGTGAAAACCACTATGCGCTCGCTCTTGAACATTTCGAGCGACCACCACAAAACCGACACGCAAAACGACGCCCACAACGCCGCCCAATACGAGCTCACAACTATGCCCTTGTCGGGTATGAGAGCCGCCGCCATATAAATTATAAGCGCATTTATAAACAGCATTCCCACGCCCATCGTAAAAATTATAAGCGGCAGCGCGAACACTATCAGCACGGGGCGGATAATCCAGTTCAAAAACCAGATAAGCACCACGAGCGCGGCAAAGTAGAACATATTGCCGAACTGGATTGACGACGACGATGTCGCGCTGGCGACGAGCAATCCGAGGGCGTTGAGTCCGCAGCTCTTCCAGAATTTCAAGTCGATGCGCCGCGTCAGCTCGAATTTCGGGCCTTTATTTTCTTCGTTTGTTTCCAGCATCTTGTATTTCCTTTTTGAGTTTTTTGTAAAAGTCGAGCCGCTCGGCAACCTGTTTTTCCGCGCCGTAGTCGGTGGGGCGGTAGATTTGCGCGGGGCGCGGCATATACTCCTGCCCGCTGATGTGGTTGGGGCAGTCGTGCGGATAAATGTAGTCCGCTCCGTTGCCGAGCTTGCGGTTTAGCGACGTGTGCGAATCGCGCAAATGAAGCGGCACGGGCTGGACGGGCTCGCCGCGGATAAGCTCCTTCGCGCGGGCAAGTGCCATTGTGGCGGAATTGCTTTTGGGCGCGCAGGCGAGGAATATCGTGGCGTGGGCGAGGTTGAGCTCGCACTCGGGCAGCCCCACGCGCTCCACGGCGTCGAAGGCCGCGTTTGCAATCGGCAGGGCGCGGGGGTCGGCAAGTCCGACGTCTTCGCTCGCCAAAATAACGAGGCGGCGGGCGATAAACCTCGGGTCTTCGCCGCCTGCGAGCATTTTGACAAGCCAATACATTGCCGCGTCGGGGTCGCAGCCGCGCACGCTTTTGATGAACGCCGAGATAGTGTTGTAGTGCTCGTCTTCATCGGCGTCGTAGCGCACGCGGCGTTCCTTGGCGAAAACCTTGATGTCGTCTTCGGAAAGATCCGAATTTCCGCCCGCGGCAAGCACCATTGTTTCGAGGGCGTTGAGGGCGCGGCGCAGGTCGCCGTCGCAGATGTTGGCAATGCCCAGCAAAACGGCGTCGGAGGCGCGGCAGTTGAAGTTGCCCAAGCCGCGCTCGGTGTTTTCGAGGGCGCGGCGTAAAACCTTTGCGATGTCGTCGCTCGAAAGCGGTTCGAGCTTGAACAGGTGGCTGCGCGAAAGAAGCGGCGCGTTTATGTAAAAACCCGGGTTTTGGGTTGTCGCGCCGATGAGGCGCACGTTGCCGTCTTCGACATCGGGCAGAAGCAAATCTTGCTGCGCCTTGTTGAAGCGGTGGATTTCGTCGATGAAAAGTATTGTGCGCTCGCCGCGGCGGTAGCGGGCTGCGGCGAGTTCGTCGCGCAGCTGCGCCACGTTCGAAAGCACCGCGTTGATTTTGACGAAACGCGAATTTGTCTGCCGCGCTATGACATCGGCAAGCGTCGTCTTTCCGCACCCCGGAGGGCCGTAGAAGATTAGCGAGCCGAAGCTGTTTGTCGAAACGAGCCTCGGCAAAAGGCAGCCCTCGGCGAGAATGTGGCGGTGTCCCACTACTTCCGCGAGAGAGCGCGGGCGCATGCGCACCGCAAGCGGGGCAGTCGCCGACACGCCGCCCGATTGCGGCGAGTTCGAAATGTCGCCGCAGCCGAACAAATTCAATTCTCCGCCTGCGTCCATAAAAAAATCCTGATAGAATAAAGCATGTCTTGAAACTTTTGTCAAATAATGCAATGCTATTGGGTTAATAAATTTTTGCCGAAATGAATCGATGCAGAAACATAAAATGCGCCCTGACAATCGCGGGCAGCGACAGCGGAGGCGGCGCGGGCGTTCAGGCCGATATGCTGGCATTTGCCGCCAACGGAGTTTTTGCGGCGGCGGCGATTGCCGCAATCACAGCGCAGAATCCCGACGGAGTCCGCGCGGTTTCGGCGGTGCCTGCGGACGTTTTTGCGGCGCAGATAGAGGCGGTTGCCGAATATTTCAAGCCCGAAGCGGCAAAGACTGGAATGCTTTTCGACGCCGAGCACATCGAAATCGCCGCCGATTTTGCGCGGCGCAACCGCGAAATACGGCTGGTAGTCGACCCCGTGATGATTTCCACGAGCGGCTCCAAACTTTTGCGCGACGACGCCGTTCGGGTCTTGCGCGAAAAACTTCTGCCGCTTGCGACCCTCATAACGCCGAATCTCGACGAAGCCCGTGAGCTTTTGGGCGCGGAAATAAAAGATGTCGCGACCGCCGCGAGCGGGCTTTCGCGCAAATTTTCGACTGCGGTTCTGCTTAAAGGCGGACACTTGGACGGCGACGACATCGCCGACGCGCTCTGCTCAAAGTCGGGCGAAGTCCGCGTTTTCGAATCGAAGCGCGTCAAAAACGTAAACACGCACGGCAGCGGCTGCACGCTCAGCGCGGCGATTGCCGCGAACTTGGCCAACGGCGCGGGGCTTGAAAAGTCGGTCGAAAAGGCCCGAAATTACCTCCTGCGAGGAATGCGCAATCCCGTCCGCGCGGGCGCAAAAAACGAGAATTTCATCAACCACTTTCCAGATTTTTTTTAAAATGGGAAATGCCGCACAAAAGCACGAGGACTACCGCCACGGACACAGACAACGCCTGCGCGAACGCTACGCGCGCTCGGGCATAGAAAGCCTTGCCGACTACGAGGTCGTTGAGATGTTTTTGACGCTCGTTATTCCGCGCGTCGATGTAAAACCCGTTGCGAAGGATTTGCTCGGCAAATTTAAAAGCCTGCGCGGGATTCTCGACGCCCCGCAGGAGGAGCTTGTCAAAATTTCGGGCGTAGGCGAAACCGCCGCGCTCGGAATCAAATTCGTCAAGGATATGATTGCCATCTACCACGCAAACGAAATGCGCAGCGGCGGCGACGCAATCACGACGATTTCAAAACTCATAAAATTCTTCAAAAGCAAAATCGCGTCGGAGCAAAACGAAGTGCTCGAAATGCTCTGTTTCGACTCCCAGTTGCGAATCATAGGCGATTCGTCGATTCGCCTTGTCGAAGGCTCGGTAAATTCGGCCAACCTCGACATCAGAAAGATTATCGAAATCGCAATCAAGCGGGGAGCCACAAGCATAGCCATCGCCCACAACCACCCAAGCGGAGATCCGCGCCCGTCGTCCGAAGACATACGTTTTACGCGCAAACTCTCCGCCGCGTGCAGACCGATTTCGCTGAGCCTTATCGAGCACGTTATAATCGCAAAAGGCTCGGTGTTCTCTTTCAGGAAAAACGGGCACTTCGACTGCCTCTACGACGAAGCCGTGCCCGAAAGCCAGTGGCGCGGCAAGTCCGTCGCCGAAAGGTTGGAAAGGCTTATATGAAAATTTTGGCGATTGAAAGTTCCTGCGACGAATCCGCCGTCGCGCTGTTCGACTCGCGCGCGGGAGTCGAGTTTTCGCTCATACACTCGCAGATTGATTTGCACGCGCTCTACGGCGGCGTCGTGCCCGACTTGGCAAGCCGCGAGCACCTCAAAAAGCTGCCCGCGCTAATCGACGCGGCTCGGGCGAAAACCGATTTGGCGCAGGTCGATTTGGTCGCGGCAACGTCGGGGCCGGGGCTGCCCAACTGCCTTGCAATGGGCGTCGCAGCGGCAAGTGCGCTCGCGGCGGTGCTTGGCAAAAAGCTCGTCGGTGTCAACCACCTCAACGGACACGCGTATTCGCCGTTTATCGAAACGCACGCGCAAGATCCCGAAAATTTCGGGGCGAACTTCGCGTCGCTGCTGCCGCATTTGGGGCTAACGGTCTCGGGCGGAAACACGATTCTTTTCGAAATCGCGCCCGACAAGTCCATGAGAATTTTGGCGGAGACAATCGACGACGCCGCGGGCGAGGCTCTCGACAAGGGCGCAAAGCTTCTGGGCATTCCCTACCCCGGCGCGCCCGTTTTGGAAAAGCTTTCGCGCGGGGCGTCGGTCGACAAAACAATGTTTCCATACGGGCAGAACAGGAAGATTGAAACCGACCCGAATTTCAGTTTTTCGGGGCTGAAAACCAGCCTGCGCTACCGACTCGAAAAACTTTCGCAAGAAGAATTGGAACGCGAAAAACCCGAAATATGCGCCGCCTACCAGTTCGCCGTCGTCGAGCAGCTGCGCCGCCGCGCCGAATTTTTCGCCCAGCGCGGGAACTACAAAAGCGTCGGCATTTCGGGCGGAGTCTCGAACAATTCGCTCTTCGCGGAAACGTTCGCGCGCCTTGCAAAACGCGTCGGCGCAAAATTCCTCGTTGCCGACCGCCAATACCGCGGCGACAATGCCGCGATGATTGCCTTTGCAGCCTACGCCCGCCCCGAATATCTGCGGCAGTCGGCGGCGCATACGCTGCGCGTAGACCCCTCCTGGGAGATTACCGACCCCGCGCAATAGCCGACGCCCGACGCCTTCGCGCTGGACGCCTCGCCGAATTTTATCGACATCAAAACGCAACCCCCTATTTTTGAGGCAATGAATAATCAAACCGACACGGCGTTCGAAAAGTGCCTGCAACTGGCGCATTCGCACTACGAAAATTTCCCCGTCGCAAAAATGGTGCCCAAGCGGCTGCGCAAACACGTCGCGGCGGTCTACGCCTTTGCGCGAACCGCCGACGACATCGCCGACGAGAACCACGACACCGTCGCCGAAGACGACCCCGCGCGCGTCGCCGAGCTCGAAAAATTCGAGGCGCAGCTCGACCTGTCCGACGCCGAGCGCGACCCGAAATGGCGTTGGATTTTTACCGCCTGCGACGCCACAATCGGCGAATTCGACATTCCCAAGCAGCTTTTTAAAGACCTCGTGAGCGCGTTCAAGCAGGACGTCGTAAAAAAACGCTACGCCGACTTCGAGGAACTGCTCGACTACTGCCGCCGAAGCGCAAACCCCGTCGGGCGGCTCGTCCTGATTTTGCACGGGCTGCGCGACGACGTCCGTTTTGCGCAGTCGGACGCGATTTGCACCGCGCTGCAACTGGCGAATTTCTGGCAGGATATGAGCGTGGACAAGCTCAAAAACCGCATCTACATTCCGCAGAGCGACTGGCGCGGGCTTTCCGAAGCCGACTTTTTCGCCGAAAGCGCATCGCAAAAAACGCGCGAAGTTCTGAAATTTCAGGTGGAGCGCACGCGCAGGCTTTTCGACGCGGGCGAGCCTCTGCCGAAGAGCCTGCCGTTTCCGCTGTCGCTCGAAATCCGCGCCACTCTCGCGGGCGGACGCGCAATTCTCGACAAAATCGCCTCGCAAGACTACGACACGCTCGCGCGGCGGCCTCACATTTCGACCGCCGACAAAATCAAAATCCTTCTGAAATCACTCGTATGACGCACCCCGAAAGCCAGTCGTCCGAAAGCGGCCATAACGCCGCCGAGCGCAAAAAGTCGAACCTCGCCTTCGCGTTCTTTTGCATGGAAAAAGACCGCGCCAAGGATATGGAAATTTTCTACGCCTTCTGCCGTCTTATGGACGACATCGCCGACGAGGAAACGCGCCCCGTCGCCCAGCGCAAGGCGGAGCTGCTCGCGTGGAGGAACGAAGTGGAAAAAATCTACCGCGGCGAAAAAGACCTCTCGCCGCTCGCCGAGGAAATGCGCGGGGTAATAGCCCGTAGAGGCGTCCCCAAGCAATACGTTCTCGACATCATCGACGGCGTTCTGACCGACACCGAAAGCCCGAATTTCCAGACTTTCGAGGATATCCGCAAATACTGCTACGGCGTCGCGGGCGCGGTCGGGCTTGTCTCGATTTATATTTTCGGATTCAAAAACGAGCGCACAAAACTCTTCGCCGAAGCCCTCGGCTACGCGCTCCAATTCACGAACATTCTGCGCGATGTCGTCGTCGACGCCGTTTCGCACGGGCGCGCATACATTCCCGCCCGCGAGCTCGACGCGTTCGGGGTCTCGCGCGAAGACCTGAAAAACCCGCGCTCAAACCCCGCCTGCAAAAAGCTTTTCGCCTTCCTCTATTTCCGCGCGAAACACTTTTTCAACAAGGCGCGCCGCCTGATTGTCGAAGAGGACCGCCGCGCCCTCACCCCCGCGTTCATAATGTGGAGCATTTACGAGCGCATTTTGGAGACCATCAAAGAGCGCGATTTCGACATCACCGAAAAGCCCGTAAAAATTTCGAAGCCGCGTAAAATCCTGCTCGCGCTAAGAGCAATCCGCGACGCGAAAAAGCCGCACCGCCAATGCGGGCTTTTCGGACGCGCCGCCGTCGCGGGCGCGGGAATTGCGGGCGTTGCCGCGGCGTTGCGTCTGGCGCGGGAGGGTTTCGACGTCGAAGTTTTTGAAGCGCGCAATTCAATCGGCGGGCGCGTCTGCAAAATTTCCGCCTACGGCTGCGAACTCGACAACGCCCCGCACGCGGCAATGGGCTGCTACGAAAATCTCTTCGGCGCGTTCGCGCTTTGTGGAGGCTCGCCCGAAGACGTTTTCGGGCGCGTTTCGGGTATGGATTTCGTCTCGCAAAACGGCAAGATTTCGGTGCAATACCCGCACGGATTTTTCGCGAAAGCCGTCTCGATTCTGGGCTACGCGAAGCTCGGCGGATTTGCGTCGTTTGCGAATCTGAAACTTTTGGCGAAGATAAAACTGGGCATTCTCCCGCCCGAAAGCGAAACCGCCGCCGAGTTTCTTGCGCGCGAACATGTTCCGCAGCAGACAATCGACGCGTTCTGGATTCCGTTTTGCGTGTCGGCGTTGAACACGCCAATCGAAGCCGCCTCGGCGCGGCTTATGGCGCGGACGCTCGCAAAGTCGGTGTTGAAGGGCTTCGAAGCGGGCATTCTGCGCCTTTCGAAACGCCCGATTATCGACGCGTTCGAACATTTTGCGACATACGTCGAAGGCGTCGGCGGTAAAATCAATTTTTCCGACTGCGTAAAAAAAATAAATTTCGAAAACCACAAAGTAGTATCGCTTGAAACCGCAAAATCGGGAGTTGTCCCCTGCTCTTTGCTTGTGTCTGCATTGCCCGCAAACGCTTTGTGCATGCTGCTTCCCGAAGGCTCGCAAACGGCGGACATGCTGCGCAAAATCGCGGGGGCGGACATTGCAAACATCTATTTTTGCTCGCGAGGGAAAATCATAAGCTCCGACTACGCCTGTTTGGTGGGCTCGCCGCTGCACTGGATTTTCGACCACAGCGCGAAGCTTCCGCGCTCCGCGGGCTTCCGCCTGTATTCCGCCACTATCAGCGCGAGGGCGTTGGGCGAATCGAAAGCGCAAACGCAAAAATTCCTCGAATGCGAGCTTTCGAAAATCTTCGGCGCGGTCGAGATTTTCGACGTCCTGCCCGCGTCGTTTAAAAACGCCACGATTTCCGCCGACATCGAAACCGAACGCGCCCGCCCGACTTATCGGCAGATTCTCGCCGAATTCCCCAACCTCTACGCGGTGGGAGACTGGGTTCAATCGGAGCTTCCCTCCACGATGGAAAGCGCGGCAAAAAGCGCGTTCGACTTGGACTTGGACAAATGAAAATTCTCCTCGTGATTCCCAGCGTTTTCGAGGCCGCGCCCCTTTTCAAGGCAGTCCGCGCAAAGCCCGCGCTCGGCGGAGTGCTGGATATTTCCGAAAATTTGCGCGTGTTGATTTCGGGCATCGGCTGCGAAGCCTCGCGCGAGCGTCTCGATGGGCAGCTTCGCGACTTTGCCCCGAACGCCGTTGTGCTCTTGGGCTATGCGGGGGCGTGTTCGGGCGCGTTCAAAAACGGCGATTTTCTCTTCGACTCCGACGATCCGCGCGTTTCGGAGCTGCTTGGAGGATTCGGCTTTCCGAAGGCGAAGATTGCGTTTTCAAAAAACGTTGCGGACGCGAAGCAAAAGCGCGAATTTCTCGACGCGGGTTTTGCCGCGGTCGAAATGGAAAGCGGCTGGTTTTTATCCGCCGTCCGCGCCGCGAATGCGTCTTTCACCCACGTCCGCTGCATAAGCGACGCCGCGAATGCGTCCGTCTCCCCCGCGATTTTGGAGGCGTCTATGGACAGGCGCACGGGCGGAGTAGCTCCCGCGCGCATGATTTTTTCCCGCGCGTTTTTGAAAAATCCGCTCGCGATTTTTTCGCTCGTCAAGTTCGGAATTGAAATTGTCCCCGTCCAAAAAAAGTATGCAAAAATCATTGTCGAGCTCGCCGATGCGCTCGCCGAACTCGCGGGCAATGACGCCCGTTAAGCGTCGAATGTGTTTAGTTTTTTTCTTGCACTCGCGCCGTCTTTATGCAAAATCCCCTCCCATATTATTCGCAAGGATAGTATTATTCACTGTCTCCCCGATGGTGTAATGGTAGCACATGTGATTTTGGTTCATATAGTTGGGGTTCGAATCCCTATCGGGGAAGCAGGAACGAAGTTCCTGCACCTGAGCGTTCGTAGAACGCTCCTTGTGTTTATTCGGCGGCTTACTCAGCCGCCTTTCCTGTTTGCACACGCATTGAACTTCGTTCAATCGCTTACAAATTCAAAAACAAAAAAGTAAAACGGGAATATTGGCTGAAAGCCAATCCCGTGCCGGTGCCCGTCATTTAAAAAGCATGGCGGCGAGGACATTGGGGGGGACAAATTCGCCGACACGTTCGGGGGAATACGCACACACCTGCTTAATTATCGTGGAACTCGTGTAAAAATACTTGTGCGAGGGCATCAGAAAAATCGTCTCAATTCCGTTGTCGAGAAACCTGTTCATCTGCGCCATCTGGAATTCGAATTCGAAGTCGGAAACCGCGCGAAGCCCGCGTATAATAGCAACCGCGCCAAGCTCGCGGGCAAAGTCGACAGTCAGCACATTGAAACTGCACACGCGGGCATTCGGCACGGAGGAGAGGTTCTCCTCGAAAAGACGCACGCGGGTTTCGAGGTCGAACATAGGCGTCTTTCCGTCGTTTTGGGCAACCGCCACAACAACTTCGTCGAAAAGCAGACTCGCCCTGTGGAGAACATCGAGATGTCCGTTCGTGACGGGGTCGAAAGTCCCCGGATATATCGCCGTTTTCTTTTTCATCTGGCGTTATACTCTTGCAAAACGGCGAAAAACCGCAAGACTTTTCGCCGATGAATTTTCCAAACTTTTTGACTTTAATGCGCACTGCAATGACGTTCGCCGCCGCCGCGCTGCTGTTTATCGACACGCAGTATTTGCCGACAGCCGCGTTCTTTATTTACGTTGTCGCGGGGGCTACGGACTGGTTCGACGGCTACATTGCCCGCAAGCAAAACATAGTAACGACATTCGGCAAATTTATGGACGCGCTAAGCGACAAAATTATGGTCGTGACAATGTTTATGACGCTTTTTGCGATGAACCTTTACGGCAACTGGACGGCGTTCGCGCTGGTCTGCGCGGTGGTTTCGATGGCGCGGGAGTTCTACATAAGCGGCGTGCGAATGCTGGCGTCGAAAAACGGCGTCGTGATTGCCGCCGAAACCGTTGGCAAATACAAGGCTGCGTTCCAGATGTATTCGATAGGCTCGATAATCTGCGCGTTCGCGTTGAAGGCGGACTTCGCCGAGCTCGACACCGCGCTTTACTCGTTCGCGTTCTTCGGGGGGCTAGCCACGCTCGGGATTTCGACGCTGCTTTCGATTTGCTCGGCGGTATCATATTCCGTCAAATATTCGCATTTATTAAAATAAAATGATGCGCGAAAAATACTATCCGTGGGCGCAAAAAATTTCGAAGCCTGTTGCAGTAAAGGCCGCGACGCTCCTGTTTTTGGGCAGACTGCCCGCCCCGGGGACGTGGGGCTCGGCGGCGGGCGTTTTGCTGTATCCGCTTTTGTTCGGCTCGCTCGGAATGCCCGTCTATTTAATTTGCGCGCTTTTGCTTGCCTATTTTGCGGTAGGCTTTTGCGACGCCGCCGAACGCCACTTGAATATGCGCGATCCCGGAATGATAAATTTGGACGAATTCGCCGCAATGCCGTTTTGCTTTATAAACATTTTCGGATTCCATTACGGTGTCTGGGGCGTGCTTGTAGGCTTTGCGCTTTTCAGATTTTTCGACATCAAAAAACCGCTCGGCGTTTACAGGTTGCAGTCGCTTGAAGGCGGGCTCGGGTGCGTTGCCGACGACATCGGAGCCGCGCTTTACACCGCTGCCTGCCTGAATGTGCTATCGTATTATTTTCCCGCGCTTTGCGCCTAAAAAAATTGGACGACGGAAAAATATTCCCAAAAGATAAAAAAAAGCTTGCATTGGAAAGTGAAATTCACAAGATAGAGGGCTTACATTAGTCAAGAAGGGCCGGTAGCTCAACGGTAGAGCAGTTGCCTTTTAAGCAATTGGTTCGGGGTTCAAATCCCCGCCGGCCTACTTCTAATGGGATAAAAAAAAGGTCTCCCTTCGGGGAGGCCTTTTGTTGTTGAAACACACGCTTTTTTCTACCTGTTATCAGTTCCTTTTGTTTTACGGCGCGCACTTCTTTCGCCGAACCCTTGTCGAGACCAAAAAACCTCGAAAAAACTCTTTTCGGTAGTTATTCACCGCCCCGAGCCGCGCAACTCACCTTGCAAGCAGGTGATAGGGTTCGAGGGCAAGTCGGCGTTTGACAATGGCTTCAAGCACCGTTTTTTCGGCGAGCGCGCGGCGATCGGAGGCTTTGTCGGACTTTGATTCCTCGCACATTCTGCGCCCCTCGCGGTTGTTGAACAAATCCATACAACGCGCTCCCATAGTGTTGATATTCGAAATCTCGTAGGAATCGGTGAAGCGTTTAGCGCGTTCCGAGCCGATTTTATCGGCGAGTCTGAAACTAAAATACGCGTGGCGGAAAGCGTCGGCCTCGTTGTCGACGGGGTCCTTGTTCGGGAAAAGCGCGGCAACTCGCGCAACCGCCTCATTTTTAAGGAGTCGCGCGTAATGCATGCCCACGGGGTCGGACAGAGCGACGGCGTAGAGCGTCCGACCGTTCGGGTTGAAATCAAGCTCTCTGTAAACGTCGGTAAGGGACTTCACCTCCGACATATCGTTATCGGGCGAGCGCAGCTTGAATTGCGAAGAGTCCATACCAGCGTATTTTTCGGCTTCGAGCCTGCCCGCCTCCAACTCGCGTTCCGACTCGGGCATACTAACGCAACCCGAAAGAGAGAGCAAAACAAACGCCGCAACCGCGCCCGCAAGCCCCGTCAATTTTGAGAAGTTCGATTTCGACATTTTCGACATTCGCATACAGACAGGTATCGGACAAAAAATGTTGCGCAAAAATAAACGCCGCCGCAAAAAAATAATCTTGCAAGACCGATGCCAATGTGCAATTCTGAATGCTTTAAACAACGGGCCGGTAGCTCAGGGGTTAGAGCAGGCGACTCATAATCGCTTGGTCGGGGGTTCAATCCCCTCCCGGCCCACTTGTTTGAAGCTGAACGCGCAGACAAAATCTGCGCGTTTTTTGTTTTTATATATCCCGCAATGCGCCACATCTCCAATCGGCAACCGTAAACAACCCCGCCAACCGCCAACTATTCAAATACCGACACACCGCCTCATAAAAAACCGCAAAAAATCCGCCGTAAAAACTGCGGCGGATTTTCGGAAAAATTCGGGAAACGTTTTCGGGGAGAATTCGCGCCCGCCCCGCAAAAACGAAGCGGCGGCAGCGAACGAAAACAAAGCCCTACTTCTGGCTGTAATAGAAATCGACCTTCGCCGAAACGTCTTTGTAGGAGGCGTCGGCTGTGTAGATTTCCTTGTATTCGGCGAACGCCAAATCTTTCTTGCCCATTTTTTCGTAGGACGAAGCAAGCTCGTAGATGATTTCCTTTTTTGCTTCGTTCATAATTTTAGACTCATTTTTCGCGGTCAAGAGCTGTTCGACAGCCAAGTCGTATTTGCCGCCGCGGAAGAACGCCCTGCCCAAGCCCAAGAGAGACTGCAAGCGGACTTTCGGATTGCGCTGGGCAACCTGCAACTGCTTGATAGCCTCGTCCAAAATACCGTCCTGCAAATAGAGCGAACCGAGCGTATAGCGGTAGCCGAAATCGTTGGGGTAGCGTTCGACCATTTCCTTGGCATTGGCAAGTTTGATGTCGTGTTCGTGCTTCTTCGCCTCTTCGAGTTCCGCTTTGAGCGAGGCGTTGTCGGGGTCGGCGTCAACATTCTTCTGCAATTCGGCGATTTTCTGCTCGGCTTCGAGAATGACGAAATCGTTTTCGAGTTTTTCGAAAGTCGTGTCGCCTGCGCCGAGCGGTTGCTGACGCGCCTTGCGGACGTATTCCAACGCCTCCGAATAGCGGCGCAGAGTGCGCAGATAGCCGCAAATATCGCGGTAAAGATTGATGTTTTGCTCGTCGGCGGCAATTTTGACTTTGAGGTCTTCGACGAACTGGGCGATAGTCGCCTCATCGTTGACGGAGCTTGTCTGGCGTTCGCGTTCGAGCTGTGCTTTGGCGTCTTTAACCTTGTCGCGCGCGCTGCCTTCTTCTTCCCATTTGCCCTTGTTCATGGTCTTCATGACCGAGGCGGCGCGGGCGATTGCCTGAGCCTCGCCGTTGGCGCGGTTCTTGGCGAGAATTGTTTCGCAGACCTGCATAGCCTCGTCGGGCTTCGCGCTCTTGATGTATGAATTTGCCAGCGCAATCATATTCGCTTCGGTGGGTGCGTAGTGGACGATGGCTTCATACGCGGTCGAGGCAACGCCCAAGTAACCGATGGCTTCCGCCGCCGAAATCAGAATCTTTGCCGCCGTCGGATTGTCGGGGCATTCGCTCAAAAGCTTTTCCGCCATAGGCAGGACACTCTCGCCCACGCCTTTTTTGATAAGCCCCGACGCCTTCACTGCCAAAAGCGAAGCCTTCACGCCGCCCACGATTTTCGCGACGGGACTGCCCTTGCCGTATTTTCTATACTGCGCCTGACGCAGAATTTTGCGGACTTCAACGCAGTTGGGATACTTGCCCAAAACCGTGTTGCAAATATCGATTGCGTATTCGGGGGTTTTAGCCAAAGATTTTTCGGCGTTCTCTATCTGACGCGCAAAACGCGGGTCGAGCTCCGAAATCTGGATTTCCTTTTTTGTGTTTTCTTCTGCCATAATAAATAAGTAGATTAAAAATTGTGTAAATAGTCTAACAAGCGCGGAATTTTACTGCAAGTCATTTTCTACGGATTTTTCCAACTTCGCCATACATTCCGCGACAAGCGCGGCGTCCGCGCCCTCGACAAGCAGGCGGATTTTCTTTTCCGTACCCGAATAGCGCACCAACAGCCTGCCGCGCGAGCCGAGTTTCGACTCGCATTCGGCGATAGACCGCGAAAGCGTCGGCGTTTCTTCTAGCGGAATCTTGCGCGCGATCTTCACGGCCTTCGATTGCGACGGATACAGCCTCACTCCGCCGCGCAGCCGCGAAAGCTTTCCCCCGCGCGATACCATTACCGAAAGCACCGAGAGCGCGGCGGCCAAGCCGTCGCCGCACGGCGAGATTTCGGAAAATATGAAGTGCCCCGAGTTCTCTCCGCCGATGTTGCAGCCGTTTTCAATCATCATTTTCATCACGAGGCGGTCGCCTATGCCGCTGCGCAGAACGCGTATGTTTTCCGCCGCGAGCGACTCGTCCAAGCCGATGTTGCTTTGAAGCGTCGTGACAATCGCCCCGCCTTGCAAAACGCCGCGAGCTTTGGCGTCGACGGCGATAAGCCCCAAGACCTCCTCGCCTTCCAAAACCGAGGCTGTTTCGTCGACAACCACAACCCTGTCGCCGTCGCCGTCGTGGGCAAAACCGACGTCCGCGCCCGTGCGGCGGCAGAGGTCGGCGATTTTTTCGGGATGCTGGCTGCCCGCACCGTTGTTGATGTTAAATCCGTCGGGCGCGAACGATTCGTCGAAAACCTCCGCGCCGTAGCGGCGCAACACTTCTGATGAAATCCCGCTTGTTGCGCCGTTTGCCATATCAATGGCTATTTTCACGCCGCGCAGAAAGTCCTTCGGGAAAATCGACGCCATTTTTTCGACATAATTTTTGCGCGCAAATTCGCCCGCCCCAATCCTGCGCGGGACAAACTTTTCTGGCGCATACGCTGAACCGGCGGCGGGCAGATATTTTTCAAGCAGCGTTTCGAAGGCCTCCTGAACGGCGTCCGAAACTTTGAGCGCGTGCGCGTCGAAAAACTTTATGCCGTTGTCGGTATACGGATTGTGCGAGGCGGTTATCATAGCCCCGAACGCCGCCGACTTTTCCAGAACGCAATACGCAAGCGCGGGGGTGGGCAAAACGCCTACGTCTTCGCAGTCCGCGCCGCCCTCGCGCGCGCCCGCAATGAAGGCGGCTTTGAGCGAATCGCTCGAAGCGCGGGTGTCGCCGCCGGCGACAATTTTCGGGGCTTTCGCGCCGCCGAAGTTCGTTAGCGCGTACTCGGCAACCGCCCTGCCGAGCGCGTTGAAAAACGGCTCGCGTATTTGGGCGTCGCCGCATGTACCCCTGATTCCGTCCGTTCCGAAATATTTCATAGTGATTAAAAAAAATGTTTTTTAATGTTTTCTGTTTGTGTATTTGCCGAGAATGTCGCCGAGCTCTTCGGGCGAGGCGTCGTCCAAATCCTTGCCGCGACGCTTTAAATCCTCGAAAGTTTTTATGACGGTTTCGGTCATAAGCTCGTGGGTTTCCTCGGTGCCGCCGACAATCGAAAATCTGTCGGCCTGCGTTATGCGCTTTTGCCCGTCGCCATCAAGCCCGAGCCCGAAAAGGTGCGAACGGCGCGTTTTGTTATTCTTCATTCCCAAAGTCCTCCGGAAGTTGTCGTGTTTCGTTGCCCGCGTTGCCGTCCGCAACGCCGCCGGTTGCGGCATTTGTTGCGGCATCGCCCGATTGCGCATTGGCCGCGGCATCTCCGCCGTCTTCGCCCTCGGCTGACGGCTGCGCGGCGTCAAGCTCCGCCGAATTTCGGCGCGCAGACTCGGCGGGGCGTTTCTCCTCGTCGAGTTTTTCGCAATAGATTTCGCCGAATTCCGCATCTTGACGCAGGCGCAGGCGTTTGAGGCGCGTGAGTTCGAGCATTGCAAGAAACGTCGCCATAATCTTCACAACGCCGACCTTTTCGCCCTTGAAAAGCGATGAGAACGTGAAGTTTTTTTCGGGGAACTCCAATATGAATTCCATTCTGTCCGAGACCGTGACGTTCTCGCCCTTGATTTCCCCGCGAACGAGCTTTTCTGCAAGACGGCGCAAGATGAGGTTAAACGTGTTCCACATCTCCATTTTGTCGGAGGGCTGCAACGGGCGTTCGGCGGGCATGTCGTCTTTGCCCGAAAGCACGCGCTCGCCGAAGTTGGAGCGCGCGTCAATCATGTCTTCGAGCGCGTCGGCGGCCTGTTTTACCTTCTTGTATTCGAGCAGCTGCTCGACAAGCTCCCAGCGCGGGTCTATGTCAGAGTCGTCTTCTTCGCCCTCCGCCGCGGCGGCGCGTTCGTCCGAGGGCAACAACATTCGGCTTTTGATATACATCAGTGTAGCCGCCATAACGAAAAACTCGCCCGCGACATCGAGCGAAAGCTTTTCCATGGAGCGCAGCACGCCCATATACTGGCTCGTGACCTCCGCAATCGGAATGTCGTAGATGTCGATTTCGTTTTTGCGGATTAGAAACAGAAGCAGGTCGAGCGGGCCCTCGAACACGTCGAGCTTTACCGCCATATCGGAAGCGGACGAAATCAGGCCGTCGTCAATCTCCGTCGTCGCGTCCATATCAGAGCCCCAAAATCACGACGTTGACGCCGAACGACGAGCTGTCTTCGCGCGCCGCGCCCTTGCGGTAGCCGAAGAAATATTCGATAATCCAAGTATTGCCGATTTTCGTGCGCAGACCGTAGCGTTGATTGACGAACTCCGAAATCTCCGCGTCGTAGTGCCAAGAGCCGAAAACCTGATAGCGTTCGCTGATTTTGTATTCGGCGGCGGCGTAGTATTGTTCGAGGTTGTCGCTCAAATAGACCGTGCCGATTGTAAACGAGGCGATGTCGGTTTCAATCAGCTTCAAGTATGTGTTGATTTCGGGCGCGCACGAATTTTCCACACTCACGCGCGTGTAAGTGCCCGCCGTAAGCCACCGCGCGGGCGAGACGCTTGCGTGGATGAACAGCTCCGAGAACTCCTGCTCGCGCTCGGTGCCGTCCCAGTAAACCTGTTTGAGGGCGGGCTGGCGGCGCGTAAAATTGACGTCCTGAAAAATGTCCAAACGCGCAAGCTCGCGCGAACCGAATTCGGCGTCGCGCGTTTCGAAGACGTTTTGAATGCCGAAGCGCATCGTGTTAAGCTCCGCCATTTCGTCGACATTGCGCATCGCGCCCAAGTCGAGAATCGGCGGATACGTCGTGTAATACGCGCCGTCGATTCGCCTTATGCGCGAAGACCCTTGGTCGGCGGCTGGAATGTAGCGATATTGAATCAAAGGCGTTATGTGGTGGCGCAGCCCGTCGATGTTCATCGTCCTGCTCGAATAGTCGAACTGCCCCCAAATGTCCATTTGCGCGTCGAAGCCCACCTGTCCGAGGGCGCGCGTGTAGTTCGAGCCGCCCGTGGCGGTGTCGAAAAAGCTCGTAAGCCGCGCCCCCGCAACGGGCGTAATCTTCGCCCACTCCGAAAGCTGAATCGGACGGTCAATTCCGACATACCCGTCGAAACGCGCCGATTCGAACGACTCCGCGGGATACTCGAAATAATACATCGGATCGGGGTTATACTGGCGCAAATACTCCGCCGAAACGAAGCCGCGCAAATACGCCCCCGTCGAAAAAACCTCGACGGGCTGGACGTCTATCCGCGCCTCGGGCAGACGCTGCTGGACAAGCTGCCAGTTGTTCGGCGCAAAGCGCGTGAAAAGCGACGCCGTCCACATGTCGCCGTAGTAGATTGCCTCGGCAAAATTGTCTGGGGCTTGGTTTTCGTAGAAAAAGTCCTCGCGGAAGTCGCGCGTCGAATATTGGTCGCTCCACGCGCTGACGTTGGCGGTCAGCCCGAAGCGGTCGTCATAAATCTGGTTGTGGCGCAGCTCGACAAAATACCTGTCGCGCTCGATTTTTCTGCCCAGCGAGTCCGTGCCCAAAACCGACCTGTCGCCCGTGTCGTAAATGTAACCGCCTTGGAACGAGCCGCGCATTCTGTTGCGCGCCGAGTTTTGCGTTTCGTAGTCGAGCGCGGGGCCGAAAAGCACCGAACGCTTCGTGTAGACGTCGAGAAGCACGCCAGGGTCGAACGTCTCGAAACCCGTGTAGTATAGCGTGTTTTGAATCGCCACACCGTAGTCGGCATTGTAGCTTGTGCGGTTGCGGATTGTGAACGGAAAGCCCGAATCCGCGTCAATCTCCATACTCTTGAACGCCGCAACGGGCAGCGCGTCGATTCGGAAAACGACGTCCTCCATCTTGATTTTGCGCGTCGAGTTGTCGAAAGAAGTCTTCGACGACGTCGCGCTAATCGCGCCCGAGGCGGGCTCGCCGAAATACACCTTCGTGCCGTAAAGCTCGTATTTGTCGCCCGCGCCCACAACGTGGTCGGACTCCAAAAACAGCGGGACAGTCCCGAACCGCGCGTAGTCGGTTATCATTCGCTTGCCGTCGAGCGAGACGTCGGCGGCGTTGGTAATCACGCGGTATTTATCGGTCGAAACGCGCACGTCGTCCATAACGCGCGCCGAGTTGAGTTTTTGCGAATACGTAATCTTGTCCGCCAAAAGCTCGAACTCCTTCGAGGCGAGCTTAGCATTGCCGCGGGCAGTGAGCGTGCCCGATTCGTCGGCGGTGTAGTCGAACTTGTCGGCGGTAAGCTCGGGGCGAACCATATTAAGCCCCGAATTCGCCCCGCCGTTAGACGCCGATTTTTCGGCAACCGTCCCGCCCGATTTTGCCTCCGTCTTTTCGGAAGATTTCGCGACCGACGATTGCCCCGCCTGTTGCGAATCGCCCGCCGCAGTTTTTTCGGCATTTTTGCGCGAAATTTCGCGCTGGTGTGCAAGCGAAACCCACGGAACGTCGGCTCTACCCGACGCCGATTTTTCGGCGGACGCACTCGACGCAAACGTCCCCGCGAACGCGCAGACACACAAAACAAAAAGTGCTGATAATCTCATTGAAAAGCTCACCCCCGTATTTCAACCGAAAAAATCGCAAAAGACAAGCAATTATTGACGCCCCGCACGCGCAAAAAACGCCGCAGCTTCGACAAAAAACCGCGGCGCAATTTCCGCCAAAAGAGGGGTAAAAAATGTCGCGCAAAAACGCTATTTGAGCCTTTCGCCTATCGCCCCCGTAATAGTGTCGAACGCCTCGTCGACACTGTCTACAAATGTGAGAAGCTCCATATCCTTTTCGGTAATCACGTCCGCCTCGACAAGCGCGGGAAAGTTCACGATTTTCTTCCAGAACGCGCCGTCGAAAAGCACCATGGGAATTTTTCCCTGAGCCTTGTGCGTTTTTACGAGCGTGAAAACCTCGAAAAGCTCGTCGAGCGTGCCCGCGCCCCCGGGGAAAACAACTATCGCCTTCGCAAAAAACAGAAGCCAGAATTTGCGCATAAGAAAGTAGTTGAAATTGAACCAAACGCTCGTGTCCACATAGTCGTTGCGGTGCTGCTCGTCCGAAATCAAAATCGTCGCACCCACACTCTTGCCGCCCGCGATAAACGCGCCCTTGTTTGCGGCCTCCATAATACCCGGACCGCCGCCCGTCATAATGTAGTATTTTTCCTCGTCGGGCAGGTGCTGGGCATTGACCCATTCCTGCAAACGCCGCGCCAGTTCTTCGGCGCAAGTGTAGTATTTCGACATCGCAACCGCCTTTTGCGCCGCCTTCAACTTCGCCTTGTAGTCTTTCGCCTTCGGATTTTTTTTGACATCCGCAAGCATTTTTTTAGCCACACTCTCGGGCTTTATTCGCGCCGAGCCGAAAAATGTAATCGTGTTCTGAACCTTGTTTTTTTCGAAAATAAACGCGGGCATAAGCAGGTCGCGCTGAATCTTCAACAGACGCTCCGACATATCCGCAAACACGCCCTCGATGGGCTGCCCGTCGGTCGAAAACACGTCCGACTTTTTTATGACCGATGTAGTTCTTCTCGCGTTTTTCTTCATACAAAATTTTACCTCTCTACCCTCAGAAAATAAAATCCCACCCTTCTGTTCGTCAAGTATTTTATAGTTTGGTAAGTGGCGCGATTGGCTTTGCCAATACGCTTTGACCATTTATTAAAGTAAAGTTTTTATAGTTTGGTAAGTGGCGCGATTGGCTTTGCCAATGCGCTTTGACTATTTATTAAAGTAAAGTTTTTATAGTTTGGTAAGTGGCGCGATTGGCTTTGCCAA
>URDC01000004.1 GCA_900546565.1 uncultured Opitutales bacterium | reverse complement strand
TTAATGTGTAATATTCTTTACTCATAAAAAATAGCTTATAGAGCTATGTCTTATGGAGTAAAAATTTACCCAAACCCGTGATTTTTATTCTAAAACAATTTTATTTCCATCACTTAAAAACCTTTTTCTTGCAATGTTTACGAGATTTTATAAATTAAAATACACATTTTTAAGAGGAACTGAAATATTCCATTCAAACGTTAAAATTTAACAAGGACATTCCATGGGATCGGGTAAAGCAATCAACTTACGCGCACCGAGAAAATCGCTAAATACTATCTACAAAGAAAGTTCTGTCTTGGGACAAGGAGGCGTGGATTTTGGCGAGATTGTTCTTATCGTCGGAGAGACTGATGTCGGAAAAAGTGTGTTTGCCTCTGACCTAGCCTTTGATCTTGCTGCGGGACGCAACATTTTCGGAGGGGTCAAATTGTCCAACCCGATGAAAACATACCTTGTTTTAATGGAATCCACCAAAGCCGATTTCACTAAAATTGAAAATGGTGCGCAAGAATTGGCAGGGTACGATAAAGCACAGCTAACAAGGATATCGCGCAATCTTTTGCTTGAAACAACTCCAATCGATTGGACTTCGGATTTTTTAAAAGAATTGTCGCGGTGTGTAGCTGACGGTTTTAAAGCAATAATTGTCGATAATCTGAACTTCATTCCCATCAACAAAACAAGTACGACTGCTACTGTAAAATTCATACAGCAAATCCACAAGATTTTGGATAAAAAGGCGGTCTTGTACATTGTTGCGCATACCCCGAAAGTTAATAGTGCAACGCACGCGTCAAAAGCGTTAAAAGGTGTCAGTGAATGGGGTGATATGAGTAGAACCACTTTGAATATACGCCAATCGAAATACTATCAAAACGTCGTTTTAGCCGAATGGACAAAAAAATTGTCAGCATTGGGTATCGGGGAACGACAAATTTTTCTTGCCAAAAGTGGCGACGACACAAAACGCTACTTCGTGGAAATTGCATTCAAGGATTCCGTGTCTAAATACGCAAATAGAGGGTTCGAGTTTATCCCGCATACAACAAAGGAAGAAATAATAAAATACATAGAAAAATTACGAAACAAGGATAAGTTATTGGAGGTTCTGTCTGCAAACGAAATCTTCGATTCCATAACCCATACAGGGAAGTATAGATATTTGCTCCCGATTTCGGAAAAAAATTTAGATGAAACAACACAAATCGATCTTTATAAATTTGACGACCAAAATGCTTTCATACCGACGGATAAATCGCATTTCCTTCCTGCGGGAACGAAACTTTGGGTAGGAATAAAATACGGCATCCCTGAAAAATTTGCGGAGCAAGTAAACCGCCCCAAACTTATTACACCATTGAATCCAAATTGGGAGAAGTATGTTGGCGAATTAACAAAGGAAGGAAAGCGTAAAGTGGAGAAGCAGTTAAAAGGCTGCAAAAAGAGAATCATATGTTGAAAAAACGTTTTTATCAAAATGTTATTCCCCGCCCCAAACCCACTATTTATCTGATCTTAGCAGATGCTGGGAAGAAAATGTTGTTTTTAAATAGCACGATTTAGAATTACCTAATAGTTGCCTCGAAATCCTCTTTTGACGCGAGTCTTGACTATGTCGGCAAAATATTTAGGCTAGATAGAATATGACAAAACCCCCGTTTACAGTTTCGAGCAAGGCGATTTCGATGATTGCTGAAAATCCACCAAGGTGAGCCGATTGGCAGAGTAAATGGCGGTGTAAGTGGCAGAGTAAATGAAGTGTTCGGCTACGTAAAAGCGCACGAAGGTTACAATGCCGGCGAGCTTTCCGCCGCGCTTTCGATTCCCAAGCGGACTCTTGCCCGCGATTTGAAAAAGCTTGCCGACCAAGTAGAATTCCGCGGTGCACCCAAGACAGGCGGGTATTATTTGAAATAATTGCAAGGCGGCCGTTATACACATTCCGTATAGCAGAAAGTCTGCGAGGTGATTTTATACGCTATTTGTATATTATTCTTGATTTTTGCAAAATATATACGATTATTGTATAAAATGAGCGAGCAACTGAAAGATTTTGTAAAAGCGCGGCGCAAAGAATTGAAGATGACCCAGCAGTCTCTTGCCGACAAAAGCGGCGTGGGCATTCATTTCATTCGCGACATTGAGCAGGGTAAACAAGACCTTCGGATAAAGAAGGTAAATCAGGTTCTATTTATGTTCGGCGCGAAGCTTGCGCCCGTTCCGCTCGATAAGGAGGATAGGCAATGAGAAGCGCAAAAGTTTTCTTCAAAGACGCCTTCGCGGGAACGCTGCGAGAAACGGAATCGGGCTACGAATTCGCCTACGACGAGACATACCTCCGCGCCGACACCGCTGAGCCTGTCAGTCTCACATTACCGCTCCGCCCCGAACCGTATGCACAAAGAACGTTTTTTTCGTTTTTCGACGGGCTTATTCCCGAAGGCTGGCTGCTCGATTTTGCCACGCAAACTTGGAAGCTCGACCCGCGCGACAGAATGGGGCTATTGCTCGCCTGTTGTAAAGACTGCATCGGCGCGGTAAGCATCATCGGAGAGGAGGACGGCAAATGAAAAGATGTTTGTATTGCTACAAGCCGCTCAAAGACGGCGAGGTAGACTTTCACGCAGTCTGCGCCAAAAAATTTTTCGGCACATCGGTTGTCCCGCAACTGCCCTACTCGCAAACAGACTTGAAAGAGCTTGCCAAGCAGGTTGTGCGTTCGCAAACGACAATCGCGGGGGTTCAGCCGAAGCTTTCTATGTATCTCGACAAAGCCGTTCGCGCCAACCCGAAACTCACGATTGTCGGCGTATTCGGCAACTACATTTTGAAGCCGCAGGCGGCGCGCTTTTGCAATCTTCCCGAGAACGAAGATTTGAGCATGCACTTGGCGGAAATCGCGGGGCTTGCAACGGTGCCGCACTCGCTGATGCGCTTTGCCGACGGCGGGCTTTGCTATATAACAAAGCGAATCGATCGCGGCGCGAACGGCGAAAAATTCCCCATGGAGGACATGGCGCAGCTTACTTTGCGGCTGAGCGAAGACAAATACAAATCATCCTACGAACGCATTGCAAAAACAGTCCGCGAATATTCCGACAACGTCGGGTTTGACCTCTCGAATCTCGCCGAACAAGTTTTATTTTCGTGGATAATAGGCAATTCCGACATGCACTTGAAAAACTTTTCACTCATAAAAAGCGACGGCAAATGGGGACTTTCACCCGCCTACGATATGCTAAACGTAAAGCTTGCTTTGCCGAACGATGCAGAAGAATTGGCACTAACACTCAACGGCAAAGGCGGGACATACCAATATACGAAAGTAGATTTTGTCAAGGCGTTCAGAACATTCGGGTTGACGGACTCAGCAATAGACAACCTATTCGTGCGAATGATTAAAGCAGAATCCAAACTTTACGATTTTATAACCACGAGCTTTTTGTCCGTCGAAATGCAAAATGTTTTTTGTGGGTTGATAGCGGAAAGAATCGGCAGATTGCGGTAGGAATCAGATGTTCCTACCATATACTAGAGCTATGTCTTACGGAGTAAAAATTTACTCAAAAAAAGCGGCAGGGAATACCCCGCCGCCCGAAAGTCTACTTCTGAATTAACTCAGCAAACCGCAACACTTGTCCGCTTTTGGGCAGTTTTGACAACATTTCCAAGGTCCTAAACGACAATCTCTCGTTGATTTCAGCAAGCTTGCTTGAAAGGATTTTCTCAATCACTTTGGCGTTCAGGCGTTCCAAGAGCTTTAATTTTCGGCAAACCATCGGAACACTCACACCCGAAAGTTCGGCAATTTCCGCCATTGTTGCGCCGCTTTCAATCTTAGCTTGCCAAGCAACAATAGTATGTAACCAATGCCGTTTTTGCGGCTTATATTCGCGCGGCTTGTGATTTTGCTCGTAGTTTTCGGAAGCGATTTCAAACGGGGCGACAATCTTCCAGTCGCTGCGGCCTTTTGCGGTGTCCACCTCAAATTCAATGTCAAGAATGCCAAGTTGAGGCAGGTATTCCCGCGTCGGAACGATTTTTAGTAAAAACCTGCGTTTGTATTTGCTTTGCGACTTCGCGGTTAAAGTCAGCTTTTCAATGGCATCGCGCGCCAACGCCTTCTTCTCTTCTGTGGTCAATTCGTTTTGGACGGAATCCATATCGGCAAGTGCCGCCTTTGTTTGAAGATCGCCCAAGTCGGTATCGTGGTTGAATAGCTCCGTCTCCTTGTCAATTCCGGAAAGTCGTGCGGCAAGTTTTTCAACCTCTTCGGAAAGCTTTTGCAGCTCGTCTTCCATCGCTTTGCGGAGAACTTCGTTACCTGCGACTTCCCCGAAAAGCTTTACCTTTTCGCGCAATTTTCGTTCTTTGTCGCGCTTTAAATTGGCAAGTTCTTTCTGCTCTTTGAGTAGTTCGATCTCGTATTTTTGCGAACTTTCGCGAATCTCCTTCAACGAAATTCCCCTCGTTACCGCGTAGCCGATTGCCGAAAACACGACCGACTCCAAAACGCTTTTGGCAATGCCCGTTTTGCACATTCGGGCGGTTCGCTCCCGATTTTTTGCGGAGCAAATGTAGTAATGGTAAAGGCTGCCGTCTTTGTGCCGCTTGCCCGACGCGCCGCAAGTCATCGCCGCCCCGCATCCGCAAAACAGCTTGCCTTTCAAAATGTGCGAATTGCACGCCATAATTTGCGGGCGCGGCTTTTGCGGTTTCGGAGCCAACACTTTGCAGGCGGTCTCCCAATCCTCTCGGCTTATGATTGCTTCGTGGAGCCCCTCGAAAAGTTTGGTTTTCTTTCGGCTGACGTAGCCCGCGTAGACGGGGTTTGTCAAAACCCTACGTACGAAGTTTTCGCAATATTTGTTTCCGCCGTAGATTCTGCCGTTTCGCGTTTTGTGTTCGGGAACTGTTCCGTATTTTTTAAGCATAATAGAGGCGATTTCGGCAGGAGTCTTCCCGTCCACACACATGGCGAACATTTCGCGGACGTGAGCCGCCGCTGGTGGATCGATTACAAGCGTGCACTTTTTCTCTCCGCAGTTATACCCCAGCGGAGGATAACCGCCCGCGTGATACCCTTGTTTCAAAAGTTCCATATGCTTATCGCACACGCGTTGGGCGTTCTGTTCCCGCTCAAATTGGGCAAAGCCTACCATCATATGGCGTTGAATGTGCCCTATCGGGGTGTCGTCGGGATTGGCATCGTTCGTATATATAATAGAGACGTTCAACCCCCTGAGTTCGCTTTCAAGTGTTAGGTAGTCCAAGCCGTCGCGGCTGACGCGGTCAAGCTTGTATGCCAGAACGCAATCAATATCGCCCTGTTTGATGCGTTCAATCATAGCCTGCATTCCTGGTCGTTTCATGTTTTTACCCGACCGCCCAGGGTCGCTGAATATTTGCACAAGCTCGATTTCGGAATGGGTTTGGGCATAGTAGACGATAATCGCCTTTTGCGCGTCAATGCTGTTAAATGCCCTGCCGATTAGCTGGTTTTTCGTGCTCACTCTGGCGTATCCGACCGCACGGACTTTTCTATTTTCCATCGCGATCTCCCTTCACACGCCTGCGAACCGCGTAGCGGGTTATGCGAGAGCCGACAAGCTTTACGGGCTCACACGCCAAAATTTGCGAACATATTTTTCTTTGCCTGCGATTTATTGCCGCAAGAAAGACCGACTTTATGTATGAAGATTCTTTCATGCATAAAAGCCTAGGAAGCCCCATGCAAAAATCTTCCATTGCAAAAATATCGTTGACCATATGGAGACGTTTTTGCGGATCAAAATTTACAATATATTGCGGCGCACAATATTATGTAAATATCCCTTCCCATTCAACAACTACCCCCCCCGCAACCATTTGATGAAAATTGAATTTTACGTTGAACGAGATTTTATCCAGAGATGGAGAGAGAAAAAAAGGGAGGGGGTAGTTAGAGTTAACCTGTGGATACTAAAAATACTACCAACCCAATAGAGGTTTAGTGTAGAGCGTCCCCTGTCAAAGTATCTTCGCCCCCTTGTCCGAATTAAAACAGAACAAATATCCTCGTTCCCCCAAGCAGACAACAGAACGGATTGCTTCCACCAAATTTACCCAATCTACCACAACCGACCGAGAATTTTAACACCAAGCGTTAAATCGCACCAACCACGATTTTTAACCCAAAATTTTTCGCAAGATAGACGCTTTTACGCCAACCCCATATCAGCCCATCTACCAATTCTCACAACTCATCACACCTACGCGTGTTATGACGAATGTTCTCTCCGCCAGCGTGAAGCCCGCATTCCTACTGAGTTTGCGGGCTTTTTTGTTAGTATTCATCGGCGTTCGCGGGCGTTCGACCCGTGCGTAATGGGTGTGTATCTTGTGCGTTGAATATGCGTTTTTGTGCTTGAAAAAATGCCACAGGAATGCCACTGTATTTTTATGCTCAAAGGACAAAAGAAGAACCCCAACAGAATAAGGAATATTTTTAGGCTCAAAGACCGTGAAGTTTCGCCTTGGGTTGTTGACATTTCGGTTGCGGGCGTTCGAAAGCGAAAGTTTTTTGAATCCAAAAAAGAAGCGTCTGATTATCTTGCGAATTGGAAGTCGGCTCGAAAACTCGACTTGTCTTATTTTGCGGCTCTTTCTGGCGAACAAATTAAGGATATCAAGGACGCAATCGCCGCGTTGCCGCAGGGCAAAACGCTTTTACAATCGGTCCAGAAAGCGTGGAAGTATTTTTCGGAACAAAACCTCATTGAGCTTGCGAACAAGTTTTTTGAAATCAAAAAAAACAAGTATGAGACAGGCAAACTTTCGTATGACGAGTTCAAGCACATTAGAGGTCGGCTCGCCGATTTTAAGAAAAGCTTCTCCACGTTTGCCGATTTATCGCCGCAAAAGCTGCTTTCGTATTTAAAAAGCAAGGGGTCAAACAAAACGATTGCCAACTGGCGCGGCACGATTTCGGAGCTTTTGGAGTTTTGCATATCGCGCGGAGCTATTGCCTCGAATCCGATTAGGTTTATTCACGGAGATGAACTGCTTGTCGGCGAGGAAACAGTGCGCGAGATAGGTTTTGTTTCGGTCGATACGGCTAAGGAGTTTTTGGCGTTTATGGAATCCGAATATCCGCAATATGTCAGATTTTACGCTCTCACGATGTTTGCGGGAATTCGCATTGCCGAAGCTCCGCGCTTGAAAGACGAATATTTTCGCTACGACGAAAAGAAAATCATCTTTCCCGCAAAAATCGGCAAAATCAAGAAATCGTGGACACTTGAAGACTTGCCCGAGAATCTCTGGGCTTGGCTCGAAAAATACAAAGACAAACCCATTTTACAAACACCGGGCAGGTTAAGAACAAAGCTGGGGAAGCAGTGGAATCTTCCAGAGAATTTCACCCGACACAGTTTTGCGACATATCATTTGAGTTTATATCTCGACCCGCGCAGAACTTCGATGATTACCCGAAATTCCGAACAAATGCTTCGCGACCACTACTGGGCGGCATTAGTTGACAAGCAAACCGCTAAGGCGTATTTCGAGATTTTACCGAAATAAGTTTTTCGAGTTCTTTTTTTTGCCGTAGTTAAGGCTGCGATTTGGGTATTGATATATTTTATGTAATCTGGGATAGAGTCGGCGTTGGGGACATTCGTATTTACAAGGCGCGTCATAACATCTTCAAGATTGCAACAGCACGATTCTATGACAAACTTACCGTCGTCGATGTCGCGTCTGTCGCCGAAACCGTCGCGTTTTTGCTTTCGGACGAAGCGCGGTCGATTACGGGGCAGAACGTTTTTGTGGATAACGGGACGATTTAAATTGTCCAGCTCGGCGAAAATTGGGGCGCAAAAAAAGCGGGATTTGCTCCCGCTTTTTCCGTTTTTTATTTTGTGCGCGTTTTCGATTATTTGTCGAAGACGTTGGACAGTTTGAGGTTTGCCTCGCGGACTTTCTTTTCGTCGAGTTTTATCACCTTTCTGTCGTAGGTCATAACCCCGTTTGTTTCGAGCTCGACGTCCGTAGTTTGCGTATAAATTGCGCCCTGACAGCCGAATTCCGCCATTTTTATGAAGCGGTTTGCAAGGTCGATAAACGCTTCGGTCGCCTTTTCAGGCGTGCACGATTTCCCGTAGCCCCAGTTGTTGCCGCCGTCCCACTCGTGTCCCTTTATCCGGCAGTTTATGCCGCCGTATTCTCCGATTACGTTGAGCTTGTTCCCGTCGAAGAGAGCCATTGTCGGGCGTCCGTAGTCGTGGGTATCGAACACGTCGCCGCAGTCGAAGAAGTTGCCGCCGCTCGCCGCATTGACGAGTCTGGTCGGATCGAGTTGCTTTGTCCATTTTGCGATTTCGACCGTATCGAACTGTCCCCAATTTTCGTTGAAAGGCACCCACATTGCAATGCACGGGTACGATTCAAGCGACTCGATAATTTCCTTCCATTCCTTTTTATAATTTTGAACCGCCCATTCGTTCGGGTTTTGCGTCTCGCCTTTGAAGTAGGAACGCGGCTGCCATTGTTTGTATTCTCCCGCAAAATGCGCGGGCATATCCTGCCAGACGACAATCCCCATTCTGTCGCAGTATGTATACCAGCGGGCGGGTTCGACTTTGATGTGCTTACGGATTGAATTAAACCCGAAATCCTTTGTTTTTTGAATGTCGAAGCGCAGCGCTTCGTCGGTGGGCGCGGTATAGAGCCCGTCGGGCCAGTAGCCTTGGTCGAGCAGTCCGAACGAAAAGAACTTGCGGTTGTTGAGCTGGAACTCGCGGTTCGTCCATTTGCTTAGTTTCTTGATGGAGAATTTACGCATGCCCGCGTAGCTTTTGACTTCGTCAACTTTCTGACCGTCTTTCGAGAGGGAGATTTCGAGGTCGTAGAGGAAGGGCGAGTTGGGCGACCAAAGCTTCGGGTTTATGACGGGAATGTTTGCGACTTTGTTCGCGGGAGCTGCCGCTTCGGCGACGACTTTGCTTTTGTCGAGAATTTTTATATTTGCGACGGCTTTTTCGTCTGCGCTGCTTACGGTTATCGCGAAGCTCGAGGAATCGAGGTCGGGGGTGATTTTCAGCTTGGAAATGTGCGTCGCGGAAACGGGCTCGAGCCACACGGTCTGCCAGATACCCGATACGGAAGTGTAGAAAATCCCAGCAGGATTGGGCGACTGTTTGCCGTGCGGGAGGGTTCCGCCCGTGGAATCCCAAACGCGGACTGCGAGCGTATTTTTGCCGTCTTTGAGGCTTTTTGTGATGTCAAAGCTAAAGGGAGTGTATCCGCCCGTGTGCTCGCCGATTTTCGCGCCGTTGACGAACACTTCCGCCTTCCAGTCAACCGCGCCGAAATTCAGCAGAATGTTTTTGCCTTTCCAGTCTGCGGGAATTTCGATGGAACGTTCGTACCAAAGGCTTTTGTTTTCGCCCAATATTTTCCCGACGCCCGAAAGCGACGATTCCACCGCGAACGGAACGAGTATTTGCCCGTCGAATTTGTCGGGGCGCGGGGCGTCCTTGGCGGTAATGGCGTAATCCCAGAGTCCGTTTAGATTCAGCCACTGCGCGCGCTCCATTATCGGGCGCGGATATTCAGGCAGGGCGTTTTGCGGACTTACTTTCTCCGCCCACGCGGTTTTGATTTTGTCGCCAGCCGGCTTCCAGTCGGCAAAGGCGGTAGTCGAATAAAATGCGGTGGAAAGTGCCGCGACGGCGGTAATCAATTTTCTCATATATATATTATTATGGGAGAATTCTATTGAACGAGTCTCGATATGTAAAGAAAAATTTGCGGTTCGCGCCGCTTTGTTGGTTTTTTTGCTTGACTTGTGTTTTGTTGGGGTATTAAATGAATTTTTAACGAAACACGAATGCTTCTCCGCTCCCGCTACATCAATATGCGCGGCATTTCACGCGCGGAAGCAAAAAGCTTTTTCAACTAATAATTTGACAACTCCGCTTCTTGTATGACTCTTTTTATAGACGTTGAGAACAAGAAGCTTGTCCAGAGTTTGACTTCCGACAGGAGCGTATTCGTGGCTTAGCTGCTCTTTGACCTTTATTTCAAACCGTTCGTGGATTACTCGCTCCACTGTGCTTTGCGATATCCCCAATCTTTTCGATATCTTCTTGTTCGTCGCTCCGTCGAGGTATTTGTCGATGATTTCGTCTTTGGCGTTCTCTGATATTCGCTTATTCTCTTTCAAACCTCGTATCGGCTCTCGATAAATACTCCCGCATTTCGGACACCGGTATCGATGCGCTTTTATTATTACATTGTATAGACGCCCGTCTATCGACGCTACTTTCGCCTTCCTGTGATAGTGGTCGTAAAACACCGCTGTGCCCGCAGCCGCGACAAGACGGTATACCGTCTTGTTTGTATTCCAACCTCGCAAAAAAGTCTCTACCTTTCCGCCAACTTCGTATTACTCTATAAAACCTAAACAGCATCAGAGGCATTGTAGGACTTTCGTCCTCTTTGCCTCCCTTTTTTCTTCTTCTACCCTCATCCCACTATCTTTGACGATGAGCGATTTAACACGGTTCGTGTTTTCACTCCGTGTCCCGCGCTTCCCCGCGCCCGAAATCGTGGCTTTTTTTGCCCCACATCGTTCCGCAGTGTGAAATTTGGGTCAACACCAAAAAGTCGTCCCAAAACTCGCAGGACGACAAGCATATATACAACGGGCACTGGCGCGAAATGCCATCTCGGAATCAAGTCTCATCGGAGCCGATTTTCCCCCGCGGTGTCTCGCCCCAATAACGTGTGTAGGATTTTGAAAACGAGAATCTGTCGGCGAACCCGCACTTGCGCGCAAGCTTTCCGATTTCGGTATTGTGCATAAGCTCGCTGCGGGCAAATTCCATTTTTTTCGACAAAATATATTTCGAAAAAGTCATGCCGAAAACGCGCTGAAAACGCGAGTCCAATTCAGCAACCGATATCCCGACGCGTTTTGCCGTCTGCGCGGCAGTTCCACCGTTTTTAAGCGCCCACTCTGCGGCATTTTCCAGCTTTCTCGGCAACATTTCACCGCCAGAAAAACGCGCAAGTTCCGCGTCGATATTTTCGAAAATAAGCATAGCCGTGTTTCTCAAATACCCTTTTGAGACACCGCTGCCATAGACGGCTTCGGCCAAAATTTCGCAAAGCATTGCAAGCGTTCCGAGACGTTCCGATTTTGCGCTGAAAAATCCGCAACCAAGTTTTTGCCGCCAGTAAGGCGTCTTTTTTATATGAAACCACAACGCCGTTACGTCGCTTTTAGGCGAAGAACTCGTAAGCGAAACCGCGGGCGGAGCAGAGTAGAACATTCCCTTTTTTACACGGAACACCGTGCCGTTGCATTTTAGCGAATAAGAGCCCGACAGTATAAACGCCAAAATGTAGTAGGCCGTTTTTGCGCGTTCCACATAGAATCCCCTTTTATGGCATGAAAATGCCGACGCGATTATGCCGTAGTCGGAAAACGGATTCTTTTTCAGCCTCGGAACTTGAATGTCTCCGCGTTCGATTAGCTCGGATATCGGAAGTTTCATCGGCGGGGTAAGATATCGTTGTCGACTGCCCGATTTCCAGATTTGCAGCCGGGTGGGGTCGGACATCCGCCATTCTCCGTTATTTTTGAGAACGTTTTTCATATGGCAATTTATGTCTATTTTTTATTTTATGTCAAAAAATTTTTATTCACAAAAATGCGTTGCCTCCGTAAAATCGCATATATGAAAAACACTGTTTTACTGCTTCTTTCGTTTTTATCCGCGCCGGTTTTCGGGGGACAAAAGGCTACAATAACCGAATACAACGGACATCCTCGTCTGTTCGACGACTCGAATTCCGCACCTTCGGCCACCTACGAAGTCGAAATGCAAAAGCTTCCCGACGGCGCGTTGCGCGTGTGCATCCCATCGGACAAAATCGGAAGTGACATATCGTTTTTAGAGATAGCCGCCGACTTCGCCCGCGCCGAAAAGGGCGAGCGCGGCTTTTATGTCTTTCCCGACGGGAGACTCGGACATTTCAACACCGACAACGGGCGCATAGACGGGCGCACACACACCGTAGTTCGCAACGGAAAGACCGTTCTGTGGCCGTTCCCGTATAGCGTAATGCCCATTATGGGAATGAAAACCGAACGCGCAACGTTTGTGGCGATAGTCAAAGGATTCGCGCTCGAAAGCTCGCCCGCAGTCTACGCAAAAAACGGCAAATACCAAATGTTCCACCGCTTCTATCCAAAAGAGGCTGGCGGCGCATACGAAGACATTGTCATAGATTATTACTTTCTGTCCGAAAACGCTGGATATCCCGAAATGGCGAAAGTCTACCGCAACTACCAGCTCGAACGCGGCGCGGTAAAGCCGCTGCGCGAGCGCGTAAAATCGAGTCCTACGCTGAAATATACCGCAGAGTCGATTTTCGTGCGCGTAAAACACGGCTACAAAGCCCTGAACACCCAGCGCGATAAAATGGTCGAAGTCCAGACCCCAGAAAACGAGCCCCCGATAAAAGTCGACATCACTTTCGACCGCTTTGCCGAAATCATGCGCAAAATGAAACTCGCTGGAATAGACAGGGCGGAAGTCTGTTCCGTAGGCGGCACAGCGGGAGGATTTGACGGGCGTTTCCCCGACGTTCTCCCCATTCCGGAGGAGTTCGGCGGCGAGCAAAAATATAAAGAGGCAGTCGCATTCGGAAAATCTCTCGGCTATCAAATGACCGTTCACTTCGCAACCTCCTGCATCTATCAAATCTCGAAGGAATGGAATCCCGACTTCGTCTGCGTGCAACAGAACGGCAGCCTTCTCAAACAACAAATCTCCGCTGGCGGACGCGTCTACCGCCTTTGTCCCCGCGTATACCTCGACCACTTCATCAAACGCGATTGGCAGGCATTCCGTAACTTGGGCTTCAAGGGCACACACCACATCGACGTGCTTTCGTGCATAATGCCGTATCGTTGTTTTTCGAAAACACACCCGCTAAATTCGAAAGAGAGCGCGGCGTGTATGAACGAAATCGCAAGATATTCGCGCGAAGTTTTCGGTAGCTTCGGCAGCGAAGGCTCGTTCGATTGGCTCGCGCCGAACCTCGATTTCGTCCTCTACACATCGTTCTACCCGCGCTCCGCCGAACGCGAGGAAATGGTCGATAAATACGTGCCGTTCTGGCAGATTGTCTATCACGGAATCATCGTTAGCAACCCGTATTACGCGACAATCGACCCTACCATAATGCGCAACGACCGCCTTTCGGACGACAAAAAATTCTACTCTTGGCTAAAAACTCCCGAGCGGCAAATGCTCAAAGTCGTCGAGTTTGGCGGACGCCCCGTTTTCTATTACACGCTCTACAAAGACATCGCGCCGCTAAAAAAGGCATACGATATCTACGAAGAACTCAAATACCTGCAATACGAATTTATGGAAGAACACCGCGAACTCGCCCCCGACGTATACCTAACCCGCTATTCCAACGGCGACGAAACCGTCTGCAATTATTCCGCCACGCCGTTCTCATATAAATCGAAAACCATCGCGCCACTTTCCTACACACTCTATAAATCCGAAAAACAATAATTCCGCCCGAAGAAAACCCCTCATGCCACAAAACCAAAAGCGTTCCGATTCACCCGTCGGAACGCTTTTTTGCGCCGAAAATACCGCACTTCCGCGCCGAAAAACGACGCCGCACAAGCGCACTCTCGCATTACTTGTTTCCTGTAAAAACGGAAACCGCGAAAATAAAATACCCCACGAAAATCGGAATCGCAACGCATGCAATCAGGATATTTCCGCGCAGTTTGCGCTCGCGCACAAACCGCTCATAGGCGCGAATGTCGGTCTTGTCGCCGCCGCTTTTGATGTAGCTTTCAAGGAAATCGCAGCTGCGGTTGACGCGTATGAACGCCCGCGCCAACACCACATTCACAAAAAGGAATAAAAGCGGAATGTAGACTTCGGGATAAAACAGAATTTCGAGCGATGGGAACATCGACTTCATAACATACTCCTTGATATAAATTGATTGCGAAAAATGTCCGAAAAAACTAAAAAAATGCCGAAGTCCGACATGCGGACTCCGACAAACTTTTTATTCGAAAAATTACCTCCTTCTGCGATACGCGACCACCGCCAACGCCAGCGCGCCGAAAATCGCAGCGTATGTGGAGGGTTCGGGAATTTGCCCGCCGATGTGGATTACGCTTCCGCCTGTTTCGTCGAATTCCGCCTCGTATTCGTTGCCGTTTGCGTCAATAACCGTAAACTCTTTGCCGCTTTCAAGCGCGGCGGCAACAACGCCCGCGTTTTCGCCGAAGATATCGGCAAGATTGAGGTTTTCGTCGCTGCCCGAAGAAAAGTCTTTCGAGAAAGATATTTGGAGCTTTTCGAAAGAAATTGAGCTTGCGCCGATTGTCGCGTCGGAAGCAACGGTGATTGTTTTTGTAGTTTCAAGCTTGCCGTCAATATTGAACGAGCAACCGCTGCCTACGAATATGTCGCTGCCCGATGCAATGCTCGAATTTGCCGTCAGCGACGACCCGCCTTCAAGGTGGAAATTCGCCCCGCCGTTGAAACCGTAGCTCGGCGCGTCGGTAATATCAAGCGTCGACCCGTTTTTGAGGGTGATATTGAAAAGTCCGTCGTAGGGTTTTACAGTACCCGAATGTCCTGCCCAAGCGCCCGCCGTGATTTTTGTGTTGTCGAGCACAAGACTGCCGCTGTCCTCAGCGCTAATCGTGAACTTCTTCACATTAAATGTGCAGTTTTTGAGAACCGAATTGCTTCCATCGCCCATGAAAGTAATTTGATTAATGTTGAAGATTGTGTCTTCGGCATAAAGCGCGGAGTTTTTCCTTACGGAAACAGTACCGCCGTTAACGGTGTTTCCGCCGCGGAAGGTAATCGAGTTGTTTTCGTAAATCATCAAATACGAACTCGCTGTAATCGATACGCCTCTATCAACATAGACATTAACAGTCGGATACGGGGGGGTTGCAGTCTGAGGATTTACCCCAATCTTCACCCACGAATCCGAAATGTCGGAGCTAATTACTTCGCCGTCGGTAAGATAATTCAAACCGAAAGCGGAAGTTGAACCAAGCAATAAAGCCATCAATACTATTTTAATTTTCATAGACATACCTATTTTATATTTAGAAAGTACGCGACTATAGTATTACAAATACGATACCCACGGAGTGTTATTCAACTACTTAAAATTCAATACGATATAGAAACCGCGCGGGGTTTAGCATCTGACTGATTACAAAAAATTTATTCTGCCTGATACCCCGCCGAGCATTTTGGAATGGGCAGTTGAGAAAATTTAGTTTGACATTCGTATTTGTAATACGATGGACACTATATTAAATTCGGCTCAGGAAGTTTTGGGGAAGGCTAAGGTTTCGGTTTTAGATTCGGCAAGGTTTGTTCGGAATATTCTGGACGCCAAGCCCAAAGACAGTAAATTGACCGACGCGCAATTTATTTTGAAGGTAATCGAAGTTGGCTTGCGCAACATTCGCAACACCGAAAAATCGTTCGAAGACGGCTTCAAAATCTACCTCGAAAGTAAACAACATTTGCGCCCCGATTCCATACGCGACATTCGCTGTATCGGCAATCGACTTTTGCGCACAAGCCCCGAATTCGGCAAACGCAACTTTTCGGAGCTTAGTGTGTCAGAATGCGAAGAATGGCTGAACGCGGCGTTTCATACCAACCATCAATTTAACAAGGCGCGGACTATGTTGCACGGTCTGTTTGAATTCGCCCTCCGCCGCGAGTGGTGCGACAAAAACCCGATAAAGCGAATCGAACGCAAGAAAGTAATCGAAAAGGAAATCCTGCCGCTGAAACTTTCCGAAACGAAGCGGCTAATCAAAACTGCGCAACGCGAAAGCCCGAATTGCGCAGTAGCCGCCGCGCTTTTGGTCTATACGGGAATCCGACCGCGCGAAGTTCGCCGCCTTACTTGGCGCGACATCGATACCGAAGAAAAAACAATCACCGTTCGCTCGCAATGTTCCAAGACGGGAGGTGTCCGCCAAGTGGAAATCCCGCCCGTTCTCAACAGACTTTTAATAGCGCATTCAAGCGAATTTAAGGAGGGAAAAATCTGCCCGACAGACTGGCAACGCCGCTGGCGTAAAATCCGCGACAACTCGGGCTTTCGCGGCCGTTGGGTTCAGGACGTCCTTCGCCACACATACGCAAGCTTCCACGCCAAGCATTACGCCGACTTGCCGCGCCTGCAACTGAATATGGGACACCGCGACTTGTCTCTTTTGCGTTCCCGCTACGTCAATATGCTCGGCATTTCCCGCGCGGAGGCAAAATGCTTCTTCAACTGATAATTTACGCCATTTATAAATACTTCCGCATTCCCGTGCCGATTTCCCTGCGCGCAGCGGCGGGCAGGGTAGGCACAATAATCAACCCAAAAAAGCAATTCCGAGAAACAAAAAAAAGACTCTCCGCGTCGGGAAAATCTTTTTTTACCTTGTAGAATTTTTCTACTTTTGTTTTTGCAAAACGGAATTTTTTCCGCTGTGTTCCGCCGCCGTTCGGGAAGGGCGGGGCGGTTCTGCGCCGCCGAAAAACTCCGCCCGATTCCGACTTTACAAAAGCGTCGCGCGGAGCTCTTCGCCCGATTTTGCCGAGAGGTAGGCTGGGGGAACGTCGAAAATCGTCTTGCAGCCCGTCGCGCCTTCCTTGTTCAAACGCAACGCCGCCCGCGCATACGCAACCAGCACGCACGAAGTGAATTCGGGGTTCGAATCGAGCTTCAAACTGTATTCTATAATGTGCGTGTTCTTTTTGTCGAAGCCCGTCTTGCCGCTGCGGATAACCATTCCGCCATGCGGAATCGCGCCGTGCTTGGCGTTGAATTCGGCTTCGCTAATGAAATTCACGGTCGTGTCGTAGTCGGCGAAGTAGTTGGGCATAGTCTTGATTTCGCGCTCCACCGCCGCGGCGTCCGCGCCCTCTTCGAGCACTACAAAACATTCGCGCGTGTGCTTTTGGCGCGTCGTAAGCTCGGGCGTTTCGCCCTTGCGGACGGCTTCCAAAGCCGCGGGAACGGGGACGGTATACTGCTTCGCGTTCTTGACGCCCTTGATGCGGCGGACGGCGTCGGAGTGCCCTTGGCTTACGCCGCGCCCCCAGAACGTGTAGTCTTTGCCGTCGGTGAGAATCGCGTTCGCATAGAGGCGGTTGAGCGAAAACAGCCCCGGGTCCCACCCAATCGAAATGAGGGCGACTTTCCCCGCCGCCTTTGCCGAGGCGTCGACATTCTTGAAATGCTCGGGAATCTTCGCGTGCGTGTCGAAACTGTCGACAACGTTGAACATCTTCGCGAATTCGGGGGTCTGCACGGGCAGGTCGGTCGCGCTGCCGCCGCAGAGAATCATCACGTCGATTTTGTCCTTCCAGAGCGCGACGTCCGCGACATTTGCCACCTCCGCCGATTTCGTGGCGATTGCGAGCGTTTTGGGGTCTCTGCGCGTAAAGACGGCGACAAGTTCCATATCGGGATTCTGCGCAACCGCCGCTTCGACGCCGCGCCCGAGATTCCCGTATCCGATTATACCGATTTTTATAGACATTTATTTAACTAAATTAGAGTTGATTCTATCGTAAAATTGTTCAGAAGATTGCGTTTTTTTGCGGCTTTTTACAAGTTTTTTTTGACGCCGCCGCGTAAAATTCACGCAATGCCACACCCGACTTTTTCCAAAAAATCTCTGTAAAGTTTTTAGTTTTTTTGGATTTTTCGTTGACGGGCGGGCTTCTCAAACGTAACATTATTTGTATCAATACGGAACACATATGGGAAATACAAATAGACGAACATTCATCAAACAGTCGCTTTTCGCCTGCGCGGGGCTTTTCGCCGCAGGGTGTGCGACAAACGTCAAATCGGCTTCCGATGGGGGAATCGACAACACGTTGAAATACGGCGCAACGCACAAGTTCAAAACGAAGTTCTGCCCGCGCCTTTTTATGTGCTTTAAGAGCACCGCAGGCAGGACGGCGTTCGAAAGAATGCAGTTCTTCCGCGACGCGGGCTTTACGGCAATAGAGGGCGCGGTTTGGGTCGACCACAACGGCAAGGACTTCACCGACGCCCAAAAACAGCAACAGCGCGAAATCGGTAAAAAGGCGCGCGAACTCGGGCTTGAAATGGGCAACGTAAGCTCCATGAACGAAAAGAATTTCGCAATGATGGGCGAATTCCAGCTGCCGATAAAGGGCAAATACGTCGCCTCAAAAGAGGGCTTGCGCGAGGAACTCACGCGCCGAATGGATAAAACTTTCGGCGTCTTGGAACGCATCGGCTCTAAGACGTTCATCATCGGCGCGGGCACTCGCGGCGAGCGTCTTCCGTTCGCAAAACAGCTCGACAACGTAATCGAGAATATGGCTTTCTGCGCCAAATATTGCGCCGACCACGGCTACGTAATGGAAATCGAACCTCTCAACACCACGAGCCACCCGAACATCTTCATCGAAAACGCGACCCTCGGCGCGGAAATCGTCAAGACGGTCAATATGCCTTCCTGCCGACTGCTCTTGGACTTCTTCCACGAGCAAATGCAGACGGGCTCTTTGGACAGCTTGGACAACGAAACCGTCTGGAACAGCATAGAGTCCTTCCATATCGCCGACGCCCCCGACCGCAACGAACCCGGCACGGGCGTTATCGACTACGCCGCCGTTTTGAAGAAAATATGGGACAAGGGCTTCCGCGGCTTCGTCGGTTTGGAGCACGGACAGACGCTCAAAACCCCCGAGGGCGATATGAAGCTTTTGCAGATTTACAGAGACTTGGACAAAGTTATTTCATAACAATAAAACACACAAAAAAGGAATTATTACTATGGATAGAAGAGACGCCATTAAAACAATGTCGGCCGCCGCGGCGGTGGGAATGCTCTCCGCTTCGTCGTTCGCCGACGCCGCAAAACCCGCCGAAGTCGGTAAAAAGTCGCGCGTAAAAGTCGGGCTTATCGGCTGCTCGGGCAGGGGTATCGGCGCGGTCGACAATATGCTTGCGGCTGCTAAGGGCGCGGTCGAAATCGTCGCCATTGCCGACTTGTTTCCCGACAGACTCGAAGTCGCTATGACCTCATTCGCGAAAACCGCAAAGCGCAAACCCGCAATTTACAAGGACGCAATCAACATTCCCCAGAGCCGCCAGTTCTCGGGTTGGGACGCCTATAAGAAACTCTTGGCCGAAGACGTCGACGTCGTAATCCACGCCACGCCTCCGATTTTCCGCCCGCTCCACCTGCGCGCAATCGTCGAGGCGGGCAAACATATGTTCGTCGAAAAACCCGCGTGCGTCGATCCCGTTCAGGCTCGCGAGCTTATGGAAATCGCCGACTTGGCGGACAAAAAGGGGCTGACAATTATCCCCGGCATTCAACGCCGTTTCAGCCCCGCCTACAACGAGGCTCTCAACCGCGTCAAGGACGGCCAAATCGGCGACATAATCGCCGCGCAGGCATTCTGGCTCAACCCGCGCTTCTTCATTCAAAACCGCGGCAACCTGTTTGTCCCGAACCTCGACCCCGAGGAAATGGAATACCAAATCAGAAACTGGTTCGTGTTCTCGTGGATTTCGGGCGATTGCTACGTCGAACAGCACGTCCACAATCTCGACATCATGCGTTGGTTCTTGGGCAAAGACCCGATTGAAGTCAACGGCGTCGGCGGCCGCCGCTGGGATATTCCGTTCCCGCAGTTAGGCGACAGATTCAGCCATTTCGCCGTAGATTACGACTTCGGCGACGGCTTGCACGTCGCCAGCTATTCGCGCCGCGAATCGAAGGCGAAGGATTACGTTATGGAACGCTTCATCGGCACAAAGGGCGTCTTGGAACTCAATTTGGAGTCTTCGACCGCGCGTATTTCGGGCGATAAACCGTGGACATATTCGGGCGAAAACATTCAGGCGCTCGTCGAGGAACACCGCGTGCTGCTTGATTGCGTAATGAATAATAAGCCGAAAAATATGCTGCGCGATATGGTCGATTCGACACTCATGGCAATTGCGGGGCGCGAAAGCTGCTACGCGGGCAAAAACTTCAAATACGCTTGGATTAAAAACCGCTCGCAGCAGTCATACGAACCGAAGGAGTGGAAGTTCGGCAAAAAACCGATTCGCGCCGTTCCGCTGCCCGGCGATTATAAACTCTCATAATCCGCCCGCACACATAATATCGCCCAAAAACAAAAAGACGCCCCATTCGGCGTCTTTTTTTGTCCGCGTTTTCAGCCCACGGCTTATTTGCCGTGAGAATAACTTAAAACTTGTCCGGTGCTTTTGGATATTTCAACCATCGCAGTTCCGCCGACTCTGTTGGGGGGGGCAAACGGCCTTTGACAACATAAGATTCCGCCGATTCCTTAATATCCCAAGGTTTTTGCAGTGAAACTTCATCGCCGTAAATGTGGCATAACACGATTTCCGCAATTTTTACCGCGTCGGCTTTATCCAACTTTATATTGACAACTTTGACTTCCGCGCCCGATTTCGACTGCGCAACGGCATTCGGCGACACAGCCGCCCACAATGCCGCCGCACAAAAGCTCGATAATAAAACAGAACCCATGTTTTTTATTGCCATATTAATTTATCCCTATTTATAATATTGGCAATCCCTTTGAACTCGCGCCCCGCGGCACTAATTCTTTTTGCCCGAATCGAGGCGTTGTCTGTACATTTTTTGCGAGACTTTGTGGACGGCTTTGAGCAAATCGAAATCGGGGGTATCGCAGATGTCTACAAGCCCGAACGCGAAATGCTCGCCGTCGGGGCGTCCCGTCACGGGCTGGTCGCGCCAAGTGAACCAGTGCGCGCCCACGAAGTTCGGGTTGTTCACGGCGTCGTTGATATAGCGGCGGTATTTTTCGACGCGTTCCTTCGATGAGCGGCACGAGCAAGTTCCGCCGTAGACGCCGAAGTTGCCCTTGTCGATACGCGCGAACGTGAATTCGCCAATCATCACGGGTTTGCTAAAACCCTCGGGCAGTTTTGCCAGCTGCGACGGAATTGCGCCGTAGAGGTTCATCGCCACGACATCGCAAATTTTCTCGGCAACCGACACGGGCAGATTCGTGCGCCACGCGAATCGGCAGCTGATGTAGAGCGAGTCGGGCGCGACATTCTTGACGGCGTTGCGGCACTTTGTAAAATACGTTTCGGCGAAGAACCTGTCGAAGTCGGTCAGGTCGCTCCAATACGCGGGCGACTTCGACGTTTTGTAGTCGGTGTTCGCAAGAAAGTCGTCCCAGCTTTTGTAGCCGATTCCCCAAGCCGCCGAAAGCTTGCCGATGTCGGAATACCTATTTTTAAAGAAGTCGCGCATCGCGATTTTTGCGGGCTGGTCGGGCTTGCACGATAGAATCGATTCGCTCATAAGTCCGTCCTTCGTCTGCCACGAAAGCTCGTTGTCGATAAGCACGCCGAGGCAGTAGGGCGACTTTATCTCGTCGATATTCCTGCGCAAATGCTCTTCGATTTTCGGCTGCATCTGCGCATAGAACGGGTCGGGGAAGTTGCTCCAATGAATCTTGACCGCCTTCGACGCGCCTTCGATAAGCACGTCCCGCGGCGACGAGAACTGGAACAAATACGGCACCTTCCGCGCGTTGCGCGTAGATTTCGGCGACCACGCGCCCACCGTGTTCAGCCCCCAAACCCTCATTCTGTCGAGGCAGTGCTCGGCGTATTTGAACCCGTTTCCGTATTTGATGAAAGTCGTTTTGCGCGTCGTGATGTAGTAGCGGCACTTTTCTCCGACTTTGCCGTAGCCCTTGCTGTGGTGCTTGCCGCCGACAACGCATTTCGGGTCGACGTTTTCGAAATAGAATTCGCGCTGGTCATAGGGCGTGTACATCTGCTCGCCCACCGCATTGCACCCGAGCGACCAAAACAGATTGCCTTCTGGCGTCACGAAAAACCACTTTCCCCCGACCTTTCTCACCGTGAAATTCGGCGTCGCTGGGAACTTGTAATTTTCGTCGATTAGTCCGCCGAACTTGTCGCGGTTTTTAATCGGTTTTAGGGCGGCATTGAAGGCTTTTTCCTCCGCCAGACGCTCTTTGAAATCCTCCACGCGCTTTATTTTGTTGTGCCAGTCGCGGTGCTTGAACTGCCCGAATTCGTCGACAAACGGGAAGAACTTGTCGCGCGGAATCGAGAAAATCGGGTCGAGCGGATTCGCAAACCCGCGTTCGAGCATATTGTTTTTGACGCCGAAAAACAGAGTCTTGTCTGCGAACCATTCGGGCGGACATTCGGTCTCGACAATTCTGAAATTGTCGATGGCTACTCTCGAACCGAAATACGACGTAAAAGCCAAGTGCGTCGGTGCCTTCACGCCCGCGGGAATCGCATAAGATGTCTCGACGTGCCCCGTCTGGCCCACATGCGTTCCGAACTCGCGGTATCCCTTGTGCTTGCCGTCGCCGCCCGCGCCTTTGCTCTGCATAAAATAGACGTGATTGCGTTTTCCTTTTCCGAGGGCGAGCACCTTGAAGTCGAACGACACTATATACGCCTTTCCGCTCTTGAACGCGTCCTCCTTGAAACGCACCAGATACGGATATTGCGCTTTCGCGTCCATATTGTCGAGCACAAGCGACCTCTTGCCCGCAACCACTTCGTCCGGCTTCTCGGTTTTCTCCACTTTCGCAAGCGTCCGCGCCATTTCGACAAACTCGAAGTTGTCGGGATTTTCGAAGTCGCTGCTTATAATTTCCCTCACCTCTGCGCCAAAACTGCCCGCCGATACCGCAGATATTGCGACCGCCGCGCAGGCGAATTTCGCGAACACATTCACCCGCATTCTGTTTTTCAAAAAGAGTCTTCCTAACATATATAAAATAATTTTGAATTTTATCGAATTTGTCGTTTTACACCGACAGGGAGATTTTCGAAAACCCGCCGCGATAGTCAAGCCAAAACGCGCCCACCACACACGCACATTCCTTCGCAAACCTGCTCAACCCCCCACCACATTCCGCGCCAGTCAAGCGGCGGACTTTTTTCAAAAAAAATCAAACACACTAAAAAATATTCTTGCCGCAGGCAGGGGGTTGATGATACACTGGTGTTTTCTCAATAAATCAGTTAGAAACCGTAAAAATGAAAACCATAGTAAAATATTATAAAGTTCTTTTTTCGTCGGTCGGCGCGATTTTGGCGTTGACCGCCTGCGCGGCAACCCAGCAGGAGGGCGCACAGCCCGACTCCTCTTCAATCTCGGAACAGAATGCGGAGGTGAAAACCGTCTCAAAACTCGTCTTGGAGGGCTTTAAAACGGGCGAAGCCATCGACGGCAATGCAGTCGTAGTCGACGACGGGCAGGGGCTTATGGTCGATACAATGCCCCGCGCAAACGCCGAAAGCCCGTGGAACAGGGTTTTCGAGTTTCCCAAAAATATGTTCGAAAAGAACAAGACCTACACAGTTTCGATGAAAGTTTCCATCGTCGAATCCGCACCCGACGGGCAGGGCGCGCTTTTGTTTATAGTCCGCCGCCACAGCTCGGGTTCGGGCGACGCGCTTTGCAGCGTCGTTTCGACGGCAATAAACGGTAAGCTCATTTCGGAACAGTTTACGGGCGCGGACGGTACATACAGCTTCCAAATCCATACCTCGCGCGGCGTCAAGGCGTATCTTACCGACCTTAAAATCGTCGAGGGGCGCAATACCAATTTCGTGCCGATGTTCGAAGATAAAACCAAGGCGGAAATCGACCGCAAATCGCTACCCAAGGGCTGCAAGGAATTCGACGTCGACGCCCCCAACAACCCCGACGGTGAAGTCGTCGAGGCAAAGCGTTTCGGTATCGTTCCCGGCGGCAAAAACCTCATTTCGAAAATCAACAAGGCTCTCGATTACTGCCGCGAAAAGAAGGCATCAAAACTCCTTTTCGAAAAGGACGCCGTCTACTTTATGCCCGAAAACCAGAATATCGGCATAAAAAATATGAAGGATTTCACCTTCGACGCCAACGGTTCAACATTCATCTTCGCACTGCCCAAGGGGCAAAAATTCAAGTGCGGCAGCTTCACAATAGCGCATTGCGAACGCACCGAAGTCCGCAACCTCAACGTCGATTGGGATTGGGCTAACGACCCTCTCGCCAGTATCGGCAAAATCGTCGCCAAACGCGAAAGCGGTAAAGACGGCGGGCCCTACGTCGACTTCGAGCTAATCGACTACAAGAAATTCCCGTATAGCGGCAAAGTCCGCATCGCGACGATTTCGTGCTACAATATGCCCACGCGCTCGGTGGGTATAGAAAACGGCGCAACCCACGGCGGAGCAATGAGTCCCGGACGACCCGCGCCCAAGGCGGAACTCGTCTCCGACAACGTCCTGCGCCTCTATTCAGCGGCGGCGGACGACCCGCTTATGAAAATCGGCAACTTCTACCGAATCCAACACTATTACTACGACGGCTGCGCATTCTCGCTTATTTCGAGCAAACATACAACGCTGCGCAACATCAACCTCTATTCCACAACGGGGCACGGCTTCGTTATGGGCGGAACACAGCAGTATACATACTTTAAGAACGTCAATATTGTCCTGCCCAAAGACAAACCCAAACAGGTTATCACCACCACCGGCGACCACTTCCACATCACAAAATCCTGCGGCTATATAAAGCTCGAAGATTGCGATTTCTCGCAGGGCGCGGACGATTGCATAAACTTCCACGACAATTCGTCATACGGTAAACGCAACTCGGCAAATTCCATTATTTCGCGCCACGATTACGCCGCCAACGGCGCGGTTGTGGAGTTCCGCCGCTCCGATTATTCGCCCTTGAAGTTCAAGGCCCAGCGCATGAAGTCCGTCAAACTTGACGATAAAAAATACGAAATTTTCTTCGATAAGGAAATTCCCCAAACCGAAGACAACCAGTATATAATGTTCGACCGCACCTACAACACCTCGAACCTCATTATCCGCAACTGCTACTTCCACCAAAACCGCGCTCGCGGCTTGCTGATTCTTGCCCGCAACGTCACGGTCGAAAACTGCCGCTTCTACCGCAACGAAATGGGCGCAATCAAGCTCGAAACGGGCTATACGCTCAACATTTGGTGCGAGGGCTACGGCGTCCGAAACGTAGTCGTCCGCGGCTGCACATTCGATTCGTCGAATCCGCTCGGATCAAAACATTTTGGCTATGAGCGCGACATCTCGTTCTCCGCATACCTGCGCCGCGACCCTTCGTCGGAACAGACAACATACCCGATTCTCAACAAGATTCTCTTCGAAAACAACACGTTTATCGATACCTACGGTATGATTGCCACAATCGGCTCTTCGGGCAACGTCACATTCTTGAACAATACCTTCATCTACAAGACGCCGCGCGAAAATCCGCTCGATTACCGAGGCTCGTTCTTCGCAAAGTCGTCTTCCAATATCAAGATACTCAACAACACCTATATCGGCTACGATTCCTTGGCTAAGAATCTGGGCGTCTACATCGAGCCCGGTTCAGTAAAAAACCTCGTCGTAAAAGGCAATAAATTGGTAGAGTCCGAAAAGAAATAATACGACCTCAAACCAATCAATAAAAACAAAAAACCGACTCGTTCCCGAGTCGGTTTTTTTTGCGCATATCAAACTTTTCCGCGCTTCTTTTTGCAACTGTTTCGGCATTTTTTCGGAGGCTTAAACACCTCTCGATTTTGCCAAAATTTCACTTTCTACGAGCCTTGCACGATGTCCGAAATTTCGAAATCCTCCGAAACAAGACACCCGTCCTTTGCCGCAAAAACGAGTTTTCTGCCCGATTCATCCACAATCTCGCCCGCCGCTTTGCCGCCGATTGCGGGGCAAACATCGGCTCTCCAAACCGTGTAGCGTTTGTTTCCCACATCGAAGAACGCTCCGTTGAAGGGGCGGCTCACCGCGCGGATTAAATTGCGAATTTCGCGCGCCGATTTCGAAAAATCTATCCGACCCATTTCGGGCGTGCGCTTTCCGAAATACGACGATTCTCCTTCAAGTTGCGCCTGATTTATCCGAACAACCGTGTTGTCAATCATCTTCGGCAGCGTCTCCACAAACATTTCTACCGCCGCTTGCGAGACTTTCGGCTGGACGTCGCCCACATAGTCGCCGTCCGAAATTTCGACTTTCTTGCGCGCAATAACATCGCCCGTGTCGAAATCCCTTTCGAGGACGTGAAGCGAAACTCCCGTGTAGTTCTCGCCGTTTATAATCGCCCAGTTAAGCGGAGCCCGCCCCTTATAGGAGGGCAGATACGAGCCGTGCAAATTATACGCCCCAAGACGCGCCTGCGAAAACACTTCTTCGGGGATTCTGTTGCGGTAGTAGAGCGAAAGCACGAGGTCGGGCTTCAAGTTTTTCACCACTTCCGCCCATTGCCCGCCCGCAAGCGACTTCGGCTTGAAGACTTTGACGCCGAATTTTTTCGCAATGCTTTCGGGGGTTTCAAACCAGTGCTTTTCGTGAGCGTCGCAGTCGTGCGTAAAAACCGCTACCACATTGTAGCCGTTTTCTAACATATATTTTAGACACTTATACCCGACATCGCCGAAGCCGAAAAATACAATTCTCGCGCCATGCTTTTGCATATTAAAACCCGATTTTCTCCCGTATTTCGTAATTGTGCTTCTCCTGCGATTGCGCCGCCTGCGGCTCTTTCTTGAAGAGATTTAACGCCAACTTCGCCAAAGTAAACACCGTGTATTTCGATTCCCCCGCATTCCGCGCGGCGTGCGCAATCGGAATTTCCGTAGGATTTTTCGCCTCTTTGTGCGCCAAAATAGGAATAAATGTCGATTTCGTCGCCTTTGCCGCAACGTGCGCAACAACCTCTTTGCTGTATCCGCGCATCATGCAGCCTTGGTCGGTTATCGGAATTTTCGTCACAATTTTGCGGATTTTGTTCACGAGCTTCGACGCATAACGCCTGAAAAGCGTGTCGTTGCGGTTCTGGCGGATTGTTCCTATCACATCATAGCCCTTGTCGAATTCGGCGGCTATGCGCGAAATCTCTTCGGGCGGATTCTGCAAATCGGCGTCGATGGTAATTACCAATTCGCCCGAGGCATTCGCAAAACCCGCAATTATTGCGGGGTGTTGTCCGAAATTGCGGACGAAATCGATAACCTTTACCTTCGGATTTTCGGCGGCAAACCCGCGTAGAATCTCGAAAGACGAATCTTTGCTGCCGTCGTTTATAAATATTATCTCGTAGCTTTTGGCGGTCGAGTCCAATGCCTTGACAAGCCGCGCATAGAGCGGTTTTAAATTGTCTTCCTCGTTATAGACGGGAACTATTACAGAAATGTCCATTTAGTCTCTCCTTTTTATTTTTCTCAATTCGACTTTCGGGGCTACAATCGTGTTTTCCTCCAAATATCCGCCGAACGGGCAGGAAATCACGAGGGCGCGTTTGCCCAAAATCGTCCCCGGTTGAAGCACGCTGTTACAGCCTACCTGCGCCTCTTCGCCTAAAATCGCGCCAAGCTTGCGCATTCCCGTTTTGACCGACCCTTCGGGCAGACGCAGGGTGATATTTGTCTTGTCGAGTTTGAGGTTTGCGCAGATTACGCCCGCGCCGAGGTGCGAACGCGTCCCCAGCAGCGAGTCACCAACATAGTTGTAGTGGGGTGTTTCAACCTTGTCCAAAAGCATCGAATTTTTGAACTCGCACGAGTTGCCCATCACGCAGCCCTCGCCGACAATCACATGTCCGCGAATGTAGCAACCTATTCTCATAACGGTATTTGCGCCAATCCACGCAGGGCCCACAATGTGCGCATACGGCGGAAGTTTCACACTCGGATGAATGTAGACATCGCCCTCTATACACACTCCCGCAGGAATGTCTTTTTTCGATTCGAGCTTGTCGAAATCGACGCTTGCGAGCGCATTTTTTATATTTTGAATCCACTTCCACGGCTCGTCGTCGGCTTTGAAAAAGCTTTCAAAACGCCCCAGCGACGGCGGAAGTTGCAAAAGTTGTTCGGCTTTCATTTTGGTTTTAAATGCGTAAAATGGAGCAAAATTCAATCGGGCAGGGGTAAAATCGGAGAAAATCCGAATTCGGGCTCCGATAAAACCGCTAAAAATAATCCCATATTTTGATTTTTTTACAAGAACAAAACGCGTTTTAGGGTGCGTTTAGCCTCAATTTCTCGGCGCATTTTTCGCTCAAAACAGGCATTTTTTGGGTTATTTTTGCGCGATTTTAGCCCGTTTTAAGGGTATTTAGTTTTTTTCTGGGGGGGGTAAATAATGGCGTTTTTTTTATATTTTGGAGGTCTATTTTTACAAAAAGAACACGAAAAAATATCAAAATCATCTTCTCCGTAATTAAAAAAAAAAGAGTCCCTGCAATTTGAACTCCCGATAAAAAACGCCCCTCTTCTTCGGGGCGTTTTTGATTGAAAAAACTTCTCTATATTTTCTCTGTTTTTAATCGGCTTCCGCGAACGAAACCTGATTTATGCCCGCAGCGGCGCATGCGTTTAGCACCGAGATTGAAGCTTGGTGCGGGGCGTCGGCGTCGGGATAAATCGAGACTATTGTCGAAATCCCGCTTCTGTCCGCGCTCTGTTTGAGGCGTTTTAACGTGGAGGCGAGTTCCTTGAATTCGACTTTTTTGTTTGCGCTTGCCTGATTCGGGAAAAGGCGTCCGCCCAAATTTTCGATTTCGGCACCGTTTAGGAATATGCTTCCGTCGGGGGCGATTTCGACTATTTGTTCGCTGGGCAGAACTGCGTTTTTCGCACTCGGCTCGCTAATTGCCGGCAACGAGAAAAGCAGGTCGGCCTCCTGTTGAATGGGCAAATACATAAAGTAGATGAGCAACAGGAAGACGACGTCAATCATCGAAGTGAGGTCGAAACTGTCCTCGGAGTCCAATGCTTCGTTTGTTTTTATTGCCATAGACTAATCCTTCAATGTTCCGAATAGAATGTTATATACTCCCGCTTCGGCGCAGGTTTTCATCAATTCGTTGACGTAGCGGTAGGGCGTGTGGGCGTCGGCGCGGATATATGCGCCCTTAAACCCGGGCACGCTGTTGCGCTGCAACAACTGATTTTTGATTTCTTTCAAGTTCGACGAGAATGCTCCCAAGAAGTATGTCCCGTTTTCGGAGATTGACAGGAACTGTCTGTCGCCTACATCTTCGGGGACTTTTGCCTCTGGGGCGTTCGGCATCGCGACCTGCACCAATTCGGCGGAAGCGTAGCTTGTTACGGTCATAAAGAACGTAATCAAGAGGAAGACGACGTCAATCATCGGCGTCAGCGAGAACTTGTCGTCTCCTTGCGGTGCGTTCCAAACTTTCATTTTGTTTTTACAAAAAGCGGGTTACTAATTATTTGTCGGCGGGTGCTTCCTCCGCGGGAGCGGCTTCAACTGCGGCTTCGACCGCTTCGGGTTCGTCTTCCTGAGGACCGTATTTTAGCGAAGTTTTCATCGAGAAAACCAACTCGCCGATAATGCGGCTTGCGCCCGAAATAATTGCGCCATACTGATTCTTGAAGAAGAAGAAGAAGAACATTGCAGGAATACCCACAATCATACCCGTGGCTGTCGTGATAAGAGCTTCCGAAATGTTGTCGGCGAGTTTCGAAGCCGAGCCCGCGCCTTCGGTTGCGATTGTATTAAACGCCTTGACCATACCCGAAACCGTTCCGTAAAGACCCAACATAGGCGCGAGCGAAGCGATAACCGAAAGGTAGTTAATCAAGACATACGGGGTTGCGAATTCTTCGACCGAGGCTTCTTCCATGGCCGAAGCGACCGCATCGGGGTCAATTTCGCGCGGGTCTGCGCGGGAGAGCCCTTCGCCTATGATGTTTGTGATGGGCGAGGGATTCTTTTCGCAGAAGTCCATAGCCTCCTGAATTTGAAGTTTGCCGACCATTTTCGAGACTTTCGCCACGCCGTCGGGGTTCAAGAACTTCTTTTTCCGGATTGCGATGAAATTATAGACGATGAGGGTTGTTCCGAAAATACCGAAAAGTCCCAACGGATACATTGTCCAACCGCCCGCACGCCACATATCGCCGAGGGATTTTTCGACCGTCTGGGGCTGGTTGGGCTTTTCGGGCGAATCCGACGCGGCTGCGTCTGTTTCCTGCGCCACCGCAAATTGTGCGGTAAACGCGATTGCGATTACTGAGAGGATTGTTAGGATTTTGCTTTTCATCTAATTATATTTTTGGTGTTTATATTTTTATGAAATTTATTTGGGCTTTTATCGCAAAACTGCGGTTTATATAAGGTGAATATTGTCCGATTTTATCGAATGTTCAAGCAATTTTTTAGCATTTTTACAGGCGTTTTCGCGCAGGCTCGGCGGCGGATATTTCTGTGCCATGGGCGTATGCGTGCCACACGGGTTGTGGAAGGCTGCAAAGAGCGCGTCGGGAGTGATGTTGGTGCAATATGCTGTGCGGCGATAGGGCGTCAGATTTTCGATTTTGCGAAAGCCTCGATTTTCGCGCAGAGCTTGCTTAATCCGTTTCGGCGGTTGGGCGAAAGGTGTGTCGAGATATTGACTTCGGCGAGACAGGCGGGATCGAGCCGCGCGACTTCGGCGGGGGTTAGCCCGCTGTAAAGCGAGCAGACAAGCGAAGCCACTGCACGCGTTATCAGCGAATCGGCATCGCTTTTAAAATAGCACTTTCCCTCCGAAAAGCTCGGCACGAGCCACAGGCTCGAAACGCAGCCCTTTACTATATACTCGTCGGTTTTGAGTTCGGGTTCGAGGTGGGGCTGGGTTTTGTTTTTTTCGATTAGGTATTCGAAAAGCTCCTGCGGGTCGGGAAAAATTCCGAACTCGTCGCGCAGGGCGCGTTTTCTCTCTTCGATGATGTCCATAGAAGCTCAGATTCCGTAAATTTTTATGTTGTTTTGGTTGGCGAGGGCTGCGACCTTTTCCTTTTCGAGGATTATGACTTTGCCCGCCTCGACCGCGACGTTTTCGATGTGCGAGGCGGCGAGTTTGCGGACAGTGCGCTCGCCGATTACGGGAACGTCGAAGCGGTAGTCCTGATTGGGCTTGACGGTTTTTGCGAACAGGCAATCCTTTGCCTCGAACTCTCCGGCGCGTTCGAGCATTTTATCCGTGCCCTCCCACGCCTCGACCGCCAAGACGCTGCCGTGCGAAACGACGCAACCCTGACCGACGTCGAGCCGCGCCATCTCGCGGGCGATTGTCATACCGTGTTCGAGGTCGGATTGCGAGATATTCCATTTTTTGCCGCAGAAAAAGCCCTTCGGGGCTATGCAATCGTCGAGGAAGCAGCGCGCGTCGAGCAGGCGGACGCCGATTTTCGCCATTTGGTCGGCTATTGCCCCGAAGATTGTTTCGGCGTTGCGGCGTTTGAGCGTAGCCAAAATCATCATCGCTTTGAGGTCGAGTTTGAGCCCCTTGAAGAGTTTTTTCGGGGTGATTTGCCCCGCCATCATCGCGTTTGTCGCGCCGTGTTTTTTAAGCTCTTTGAGGAGTCTGCCGAGTTGCCCGATATTGAAGATTTCGACGTCCGACTTGTCGAAGCTCTCGATTAGCTCGGGCGCGGTTTCGCCTTCGAGTGCCATTAGGCATGTCGGAATGTTCAGTTTCCGCAATTTTTCGACGAGTATTTGCGGATACACGCCCTTGCCCGCCAGAACTGCGAGTTTGTCCTGCGGATTGAAATCTTCGGGTAGGAATTGCGATAGCATTTTTTTATTGGTTGTATCAGTTTTTGGGTGCGCTTAACAGGAAGTCCGCGGGCGTTATGCGTTTTGCCGCGAAGCCGTTTTTGGTGTCGAAGCCGAAAACCACCGACCTGCGCAGCTGTCGGCAGGGCGCGAGTTCCCGCGATATTTCGCGTTCGCGCAGCATTCCGATTTGTTCGATTTCGAGCGGGAAGTCGGATTTTTCCGCGCCGTTTTTGACAGTAGCGCGCTGGCGGTTGCGGATAAAATCGGTTCTGCCGCTGTCGGTTTTGAACTCGGCGAATCCGTCCAAGACGACGACTTCGATTCCGTTTTCGCCCCCCGCTATGTAGAACGACTTCGCCCTGAATTCGAAATTCCCCGAGCGCGTTTTCACCACTAACACGCTTTTTGCCGTCGGCTCGGGGCAATCGAAATCGAGTCTGCCGCCCGAAAACGAAATTGCGAGTTTCGAATTCGAGCGGGCGCGCGGGTATGCGCCGAACTCGTCTGCGGTTGCCGCCGCCGTCTGCGGGGCGTCCTGTTCGAGCGATTCGACTGCGAATTTTGTTTCGGGGTGCGCTATTATTGCCGCGCCGTTTGAAAGGCGCAAAGCGGCGTATTGTTTTTTGCCGCACTCCGCCGAAAGCCCGTCGGCCGCGAGCGTTTCGCCCTGCGAACATTTAAGCGGCGCGCCTGAGCGTTCGATTTTCGGCGAATTGCGCAATGTGTGCAGGAATGCAGCCCCGCGGACTGTGCCCGCGTTGTGGGCGTCCGCCGCGAGCGCGGAAACCGCCAGAAAAACCGAAAGCAATGCGATGATATTTTTCACTATTTTACAACGATATTTACGATTTTATTGGGAACGTAGATTTCCTTGACAATCGTTTTGCCGTCGGTGAAAGTGCGGACATTTTCGATGTTCTTGGCCGCCGCCAGAACGTCGTCTTTCGCGCTTTCGGCGGGAATTCGGAGTTCGCCGCGCAGTTTGCCGTTAACCTGAACTGCGATTTTTATCGAGGCGTTTTTCATTTTCGACTCGTCCGCCTCGGGCCACTGCGCCTTTGCTACCGACCCCTCGAAGCCAAGTCTGTGCCAGAGTTCCTCGGCGATGTGCGGTGCAAACGGCGCGAGTATGCGCACGAATTTCGACGCGCTTTCGAGCGAGACCGTCTGCGCCTTCTGCATTGCGCTCACGAAAATCATCATCTGCGAGATTGCGGTGTTAAAGCGCAATGTCTCGATGTCGACGCCGACTTTCTTGATGGTCTCGTTGAGCGATTTGAGAAAGTCGGACGAATCTTCGGCGTCCTTCGAAATCTTGGCGTTTACGCCGCCCGTTGAAGGGGCGACAAACTCGCGCCAGACTTTTTTCAGGAAGCGCGAGACGCCCTCGATACCGTTCGTGTTCCACGGTTTCTGGTCTTCGAGAGGCCCGAGGAACATTTCGTAGAGGCGCAGCGAATCCGCGCCGTATTTGGCAATGATGTCGTCGGGGTTGACTACGTTGCCGCGCGACTTGCTCATTTTAAAGCTGCGGGCGTCGACGAGTATGGACTTGTCGGATTTCAGCGCGAAGTTTGCGCCGATTTTTTCGACGTCGTTTTCGGCGAGCTTTACGGGTTCGACGCCCTCTTCGCCCGCGTGCGAAGCCGAGACGAATTTGCCGTCCTTTTTATAGCCCGTAAATTCGAGCTGTCCCAAAATTATGCCCTGATGGAAGAGTTTTTTAAACGGCTCCGAGCCTTTTACTACGCCGCAATCGTAGAGCACTTTATGCCAGAAACGCGCGTAGAGCAGGTGCAAGACGGCGTGTTCCGCGCCGCCGATGTAGAAGTCGGGATACTGCCAATAATGTTCGGCTTCGGCGGAGATGGGGGCGGTATCGTTGCGGGGGTCGCAATAGCGCAGGTAATACCAGCACGAGCCCGCCCACTGCGGCATTGTGTTTGTTTCGCGCCTGCCGTCGAACCAGCCGTCTGCGCCCGAAAATTCCGAAGCGGGCACGACTTCCGCCGTCGCGGGGTTGACCTTTACTTGCAGCCAGTCTTCGGCGTGCGCAAGCGGGCTTTCGCCCGTGCCCGAGGGCTTATAGTTGTCGACTTTCGGCAGTTTTAGCGGCAGGTATTTTTCGGGCAGCGGCAAAGCGTAGATTGTTTCGCCGTCGGCGTTTTTGCACGAAACGGGCGTTTCGGGAAGGTTCCACTTGCCCGACTTTTGCGCCGCCGTGTAGGCGTCTTCGCCCACCCAGACAATGGGGAAGGGTTCGCCCCAATAGCGTTGGCGCGAGAAAAGCCAATCGCGCAATTTATAGTTGACAGACTTTTTGCCTACGCCCATTTCTTGCAGCATTTCGGTGATTTTTTTCTTGCCTTCGAGCGACGGCGTGCCGTCCCACTTGCCCGAATTCACCATTTTGCCTACTTCCGTGAACGGCAGCGGAATTTCCGAGCCGTCGGCGTTCTTTTTGTCGATTACTTTTATAATGGGCAGGTTGAATTTTACGGCGAAGTCGTAGTCGCGGTCGTCGTGCGCGGGAACTGCCATAATCGCGCCCGTGCCGTAGCTCATCAGGACGTAGTCGGCTATCCATATGGGGATTTTCGCGCCGTTGACGGGGTTTATGGCGTGCGCGCCCGTGAAGACGCCCGTCTTGTCTTTGGCGAGGTCGGTTCGGTCGAGGTCGCTCTTTGAGGCGACTGCTTTTTTATAGTCGGCTACCGCCTGCCTGTTTTCGTCCGATACGAGAGCGTCCACAAGCGGGTGTTCGGGCGCGATTACCATGTATGTCGCGCCGTAGAGGGTGTCGGGGCGCGTCGTGAAAATGCGCAGTTTCTTGCCCTTCGCGGCGGAGTCGGCTATTTCGAAATCGACTTCCGCGCCCTCCGAACGCCCAATCCAGTTCGTTTGCAGGCGTTTTGTGGACTCGGGCCAATCGAGGTCTTTGAGCCCGTCTATGAGTTTGTCGGCGTAGGCTGTGATTTTCAGCACCCACTGGCGCAGCTTCTTGTGTTCCACTGGGAATTTGCCGACTTCGCTCTTGCCGTCGATGACTTCTTCGTTAGCCAAAACCGTGCCGAGGGCGGGGCACCACCACACGGGCTTTTCATCGACATATGCAAGTCCGCGCTGGAAGAGTTTGAGGAATATCCACTGCGTCCACTTGAAATAGGCGGGGTCGGTGGTGTTGATTTCGCGCGACCAGTCTATGGCAAAGCCTATGCTTTTGATTTGGCGGCGGAAGTTGTCGATGTTCGCGGCGGTGGTGACTGACGGATGCGTGCCCGTCTTTACTGCATATTGCTCGGCGGGCAGCCCGAACGCGTCCCAGCCCATAGGGTGCAGGACGTTGAACCCCTTCGCCCACTTGTAGCGCGCGATTATGTCGGAGGCGGTATAGCCTTCGGGGTGACCGATATGAAGCCCCGCGCCCGAGGGGTAGGGAAACATATCCAAGATATAATACTTGGCTTTTTTTGTTGTGGCGATGTCTTCGGCGGCAAACGTTTTGTTGTCGTCCCAAGTTTTCTGCCAGCGTTTTTCGATGTCGGTAAAGTTGTATTCTGCGTTGCTGTTTGCCATGATTATATTCCGAAAATGCTTCTATAAATACACGGTATTTTTACAAATTTTGACGCGGCGTCAAAATAAAAATGGCGCATTTCGGAAAAATAAAGCCCCTACGAAAATGCCGTTTTTTTCGAAAAAAACATGGGATTTTGATAAAAATACTCTAAAAATGGATGAAATAGGGTATTGAAAACAAGGCAATGTCGGATTTTTTAAGATTTTTCTCGAAAAGCTGGGAACAAGCAAAAGTTTTTACGGTCAAAAAATACGATTTTTCTCGAAAAAATTCTCAATTTTTTACAAAAAACGCCTAAAAATTCGAATTTTTTAAAAAATTTTTGATTTTTTTTCGGAAAAAGGTTGAAAATATAAAAAACATTCACACGATTCATAACTATCGCCCCTAAAAATATGTTTGATTTTCAACAAAAGAGGGGGAATCACTAAAAACAACAGAAAAAGAAAATAGCGAAGAAGAAGGAGTCGCGTTATATGGCAAGAAAGAGCGGTACAGCAAGAATCCCCGGGATGACACAAATCTCGATAAGCCTTCCGCAGGAATTGGTTAAACAGATTGACGAAATGGCGAGACTGGACAATCGCAATCGTTCAAACTTCATAGCCAATAGCCTCCAAAATTTGGCAAAAGAGAGCCTTGGTGTTGCAGAACCCAAGAGACGCATTAGAGGATAACAACCTCTGTGTTTTCATTCCTTAACCTATATAATAACGGGGTGCGAGTAGCACCCCGTTTTTGTTTGCGCATTTTGCCAAGGATTTTGCAAACCCGTTGATTGGCTCGCGCAAACTTGTCGGAATGTTTTTTAGGGCGTTTTTTTGTAGGCATGTTTGTGTCGGGGTTCGTGCGTATGAGGCGGGCGGTTTTCCATGATACGGGTATGATACTATTATATACGCAAAAAAAAAGACGGGCAGTGGGAGCTGTCCGTCTTTCATTGGCAGGATATATTATTTCTTCGAGGATTGTTGGGAGGCGGGTTGTTTTTTCTGTCCGCCGACAATATTATTGAAAATGTTTTTTAGCTCATTGACGGTATCTCCACCCGTCTTGACTGAGGCTTTCCAGCCGCCCTTCAATATGTGTTGTGTCGCCTGTGCGACGACCTGCGGGACGACTGTTGCGGCGACTTGCGCGGCGGTATAGCCGCCGGCGTCGGTGCCTATGTTTTCTATGACGAAATCGGGAAGTTGCGACTCTGCAATGTTGCCGAGCACGGAAGATGAGACCGAGCCGTTTTTAAAGGAGAGTTTTTTGATGATGAATTTCATCGGCTCTTTCTTTGTTGAGTCGGGCTGTGTTGTGGTGGTGGCGGTTTTAGTTTCGGGTTTATTTGCGATACCTAGGTTGTTTTCGACAATTGCGATGATGTCGTTTATATTGGATGAGGTGAGGGCGTTGTCGGAAGATGCCTCGTAATTGAGTTCGAGTCCGTCAATATTGATTTCGTCGATGATGACGACGTTCTTTGAAAGGAATGTCATCGGCTGGATATCCAAGTCTACGAGGGCGTATTTGAATTTTACAGCGCACTCCTTTTTATATTTCTTGGCGGGGTTTGTTATATAGAAGTCGGTTATTGCGATGCTTTCGTCAAAGGGTCGGATTTTTACGCCGCCTACGCCGCCAGTAATTTCCGTGCCCGCGGTCGCCGCCTTTATTGCGTAATCGGCTATATAGCCCGCGCAAAAGTGGAGGGCTACCAGCAGGACGACCGCCGCCAAAAAGCCCAATTTTACGAGCGAAAACAGGCAACCGCCGTTTCTGGATTTCGACAAAGTATTTTCTTTCATATCTTCTCTATATAATAGGCGCGGGCTAAAAAAATCAAGAATTTTGAATCAAAACGTTGCAAAATGCGCAAAAATTTGCGAGTGTTGAGGTCGTATGAAAATCAAAGCTTTTAAAGGATTAAGACCAACCGTCGCGGAGGCGAAAGACATTGCAAGTTTGCCCTATGACGTTGTGGATTTCGAACAGGCATGTCGTCAGGCGGAAGGCAAGCCCCTGAGTTTTATGCGCGTTGTGCGCAGCGAATTAGAGCTTGACCCGAGTATTGACCCGTATTCGGACGTCGTGTATGAGCACGCGAAGCAGAATTTTCAAAAGCTTGTAGACGGCGGGCATTTGGTGCGCGAAGATGCGCCGTGCATGTATCTCTACCGCCAGCAGATGGGCGACCACTCGCAGACGGGACTGGTTGCGACGTTCAGTGCGCAAGACTATGACGACGACGTTATCAAGAAGCACGAAAAGACGCGCGAAGCCAAGGAGAACGACCGCTATCGTCTCACGCGCACTTTGCGCGTCAACACAGGCCCCGTGTTCTTGACGGTCAAGGACGGGACGCTTTTGGACAGGATTGTTGAAGACAAGAAGGACGAAGACGCGCTTTTCGACTTCACTGCCGACGACGGCATTCGCCACACGGTTTGGAAGATTTCCGATCCGAAATTGTTGGCGCAGATTGTGGAGACTTTCGACAAGATTCCGTGCGCGTATGTGGCGGACGGACACCACCGCAGCGCGTCGAATGCGCGTTGCGCGCGCTTGATGAAGGCGGAAAATCCCAACCACACGGGCGACGAAGACTACAACTGGTTTTTGTCGGTATGCTTTCCCGCGGGGCAGCTTAAAATTCTGCCCTACAACCGCGTTGTGAAGGATTTGGCGGGGCTGTCTAAGGAGGCGTTTTTGGACGCGGTTTCGAAGGTCTGCAAGCTTTCAAAAAGCGGAGAGAAAGCTCCGACGCATTCGAAGAGGGTTTCGATGTATTTGGACGGTCAATGGTATAGTTTGGACTTCGAGAACACGGACGGGCTTGACGCGGTGCAATCGCTCGATGTGGCGCTGTTGCAGGACAGGGTTCTTGCGCCGATTCTCAAAATCGGCGACCCGCGCACCGACGAGCGAATCGACTTTGTGGGCGGAATCAAGGGTACGGGCGAGCTTGAAAAGCTCGTGGACGGCGGCGGTTTTGCCGTGGCGTTTTCGATGTTCCCGACGACTGTTGACCAGCTTATGGCGATTGCCGACGCGGGCGCGATTATGCCGCCGAAGAGCACTTGGTTTGAGCCGAAGCTGCGTTCGGGATTGTTTATCCACACTTTCTAATTTCGCGGTTTAATGCCGTTTTGTGCGGGCGCGGCGGTCTTTGCGATTGCCCGCCCGCTTTGGAATATACGGGGTGAAAAAATGTTTTTAGCGAAGCCGAAGATTATTCCCGCGCCGAAGTCGGCGAAGTGGGGCGAAGGGTTTTTGCCGTGGCAAAAGGCGGCGTTCGACATTTCGCGCGAGGGGCTGCCGTCGGGGGATTTTGTGTTTGTCGATGCGGCTTCGGGCGAAGTGGCTCGGGCGCAAGGCTACAAGCTCTCGGTATGCGAACGCGGAATTTTCATTGCAGCGCGGGATTTGGCGGGCGCGCGCAACGCTTTGCAAACGCTGCGTCAAATGGCTTTGCAAGCTGGCGAAAACGGGCTGCGGTTTGTCGAGATTGAAGACTATCCCGATTTGGAAGTGCGCGGGTTTATGCTCGACATCAGCCGCTGCAAGGTGCCGACTATGCGCGAGCTGGGGCTGCTTGTGGACAGGCTTGCGCTGCTGAAATTCAACAGGCTCGAACTCTACACCGAGCATACGTTCGCGTTTGAAGGGCACGAAATCGTCTGGGCTGACGCGAGCCCCATGACTGCCGAGCAATACAGGAATCTCGACGAAATGTGCGCGTTTGCTGGAATCGAGCTTGTGGCGAACATAAACGGGCTCGGGCATATGGAGAGATGGCTGAGATATCCGAAGTATCGGCACTTGGCGGAGAGCGATGCTCCGTTTGTAGACCCGCTGGGGAATGCGAGGAAGTTTCCGACGACGCTGTATCCCGACGAAAATGCGGCGGCGTTTATGGACTCGCTTTATGCGCAATTTCTGCCGAATTTTTCTTCCGACAAGATAAACATCGGCGGCGACGAGCCGTGGGAGCTCGGAATGGGGCGCAGCAAGCCGCTTTGCGCGACGCCCGAAGGCAAATACCGTCTTTACATCAAGCACGTTGCGCGTCTTGCCGAGCTTGCGGCGGCGCGGGGCAAGGGCGGGGTGTATTTTTGGGCTGACGTGCTTATGCGCAAGCCTGAATTTTCGAAATTACTGCCCGAAAATATGACGCCCGTTTTGTGGGGGTATTATCTCGACCACCCGTATGAGGAGCAATGCGCGTATATGAGCGGGCTTGGGCGCGATTTTTTGGTCGCCCCGGGAACGAGCACCTGGAATAGTTTCGGGTCGCGCTGGGACTGCGCGTTTGAAAATATTTCGGTTGCGTGCAAGTGCGCGAAAAAATACGGCGCGAAGGGTATGGTTTTGACACAATGGGGTGACGGCGGCAATCATCAGCCGTTCTGTGCGATGTTCCCCGCGGTTGCGGCGGCCGCGGCATGTGCGTGGGGTGAAGTTCCTACCGAGGAATTTGTCTGCGACGCGCTTTCGAAAAATATTTTCGGCGACGCGACGGGCGAATTTGCGCGGGCTCTCTGTGCGCTGGGGCGTTGCGATGTTTCGGACAAGCTGTTTAGTTTGCACCACAGGATGTTTTTTGCCGACGCGCAAAAGGCTCAGCGGCTTGCGGCGGAATTTGCGGGGGTGGCGGATTACGACAAGCTGTCGGCGTCGGTGGATTTTGCGGCGTCGCTTGCGGGGTGCGCAAAGCTTTCGTGCGGCGATGCGCAGGCGTGCATGGACGAATTCGCGCTCGCATGTCAGATGATTAAATGGGGCTTTGAAAAGGCGAAGGGCGACTTTGCGTCGGACTCGGACGCGCAGCAGGTCGCGCTAAAATTCATTGCGGCTGAATACGAACGGGTGTGGCTTTTGCGGGCGAGGCTCGGTGGGCTTGCGGAATCGGCGGGGAAAATCCGCGCGGTGAAGCCCGAACTTTTTGAAACGGCGTTTTTCCAATGAGTGTTTCGGCGTTGATGGCGTATATTTCGGCGTGTGTGGTGTTGGCGTTGATGCCGGGGCCCGACATATTTTTCGTGCTCAGTTCGAGTGTGTCTAAGGGGTTTAGAGTGGGGTTTTACATTACGCTCGGGCTGTGCTCGGGCATTACGGTGCACACGTTTTTATGTGCGGCGGGAATTTCGCTCGTGATTGCGACGACGCCGATTTTGCTTAAAGGGGTGTACGTTTTGGGCGCGGCGTATTTGGGGTATTTGGCGTATTCAAGCTACAAGTCGAAGCCCGAGCCTTTGGGCGGGGTGGTGCGTAAAAACGGCGGTGTCGGCGCGGGGGCGTATGTGTCGGCGGAATTTACGAATGCTGAATGTGCCGAAAACGCGCGTTCAAGCGGTGTTGTGGCGCAAGGAGTGTGCGGGCGGAAGGCGGAATTTCTGCCGCTGTTTTTGCGCGGGTTTTTGATGAATGCGACGAATCCGAAAGTGGTGCTTTTTTATTTGTCGTTTTTTCCGCAATTTCTGGTGGAAGGCTGGCTGCCTGTGTGGTGTCAGATTTGTTTTTTAGGGGCGGTTTTTATGTTGTGTGTGCTTGTTTGCTACACACCGCTTGCATACTGTGCGGAGAGGATTTCGGCGGTGTTTGCGTCGATGAGGTTCGCCAAAATTATGCGCTGTCTGAGTGTGGGAGTATTCGGAGCGTTGTCGTCATCGCTAATTGTCGAACTTTTTTTGGGTTGAAGGGCGAAAAATCTTTACTTTTTTGTCGGGCAATCCACTATGTAAACGCATGTAGAAAGGGAGTTTGTTTGCGCGTGGCTGCCGCGCGTAAAAACAGGCTCGGAAAATTTATGAACGAAGAATTGTTGAAAATCAGACACAGTGCCTCGCACGTATTGGCGGAAGCGGTTTTGCGACTGTTCCCCGAAGCGAAACTCGACATCGGTCCGGCGACCGACTCGGGCTTTTACTACGACTTCGATTTGAGCCACAAGTTCACTGCCGAAGACCTCGAAAAAATCGAATCCGAAATGAAGAAAATCATTTCCGAAAACCAGAAATTCGAGCGTTTCACGCTTTCGCGAGCCGAGGCCGAGAAGAAAATCAGGGAGCTGGGGCAGGAGGAATTCAAGCTCGGGCGTCTTGCCGACATTCCCGAAGGAGAGGAGATTTCGTTCTACAAAAACGGCGAATTTTGCGACCTCTGCGCGGGGCCGCACGTCGACTACACCAAGCGCATAAAGGCTTTCAAGTTGCTTTCGGTTGCGGGAGCGTATCACCGCGGGGACGAAAACAACAAGCAATTGCAGCGCATTTACGGCACGGCGTTCGCCTCGAAAGAGGAGCTTGCCAAGCATCTCGAACAGATGGAGCAGGCAAAGTTGCGCGACCACCGCAAGCTCGGCAGGGAGATGGGGCTGTTCACGATTGTAGACCGTGTGGGGCAGGGCCTTATTCTGTGGAAGCCAAAGGGCGCGATTGTCCGCCAGAGTTTGCAGGATTTCATTCTCGAACTTTTGCGCAAGCAGGGGTATCAGCAGGTGTTTACACCGCATATCGGAAAGCTCGGGCTTTTCCGCACCAGCGGGCACTTTCCATACTACAAGGAATCGCAGTTCGTGCCGATTGTCGAGCGCGAGGATATGGCGCGTATGGCGGCGGAAAACCTCGATGTTAAAACGTTCGAGGAAAAGGTCGAAAACGGCGACGTTCAGGGCTTTTTGCTCAAACCGATGAACTGTCCGTTCCACGTCGAAATCTACAAGAGCGACCCGCACTCGTATCGCGAATTGCCCGTGCGTTTGGCGGAATTCGGCAATGTGTATCGCTGGGAGCAATCGGGCGAGCTTAACGGCATGACGCGCGTGCGCGGTTTCACACAGGACGATGCCCACATTTTCTGCATCCCTGAACAGCTCGACGACGAAATTCAAGGGTGTCTCGATTTGGTCAAGGCGGTTTTCGAAACTATCGGCATGCGCGAATATCGCGTGCGCATTTCCCTGCGCGATCCCGCGAGCGATAAATATGTCGGCGACGAGCAGAACTGGGTCAAGAGTGAAGCCGCCATCCGCAAAGCCGCGAAGTCGCTGGGTGTTCCCTTCACTGAGGAAATCGGCGAAGCGGCGTTCTATGGCCCGAAAATCGATTTCGTTGTAAAGGACGTTATCGGCAGGGAATGGCAGCTCGGCACGGTTCAGGTGGACTACAACTTGCCCGAGCGTTTCGACCTCTCATACATTGGGCAGGACAACAAGCCGCACCGTCCGATTATGATTCACCGCGCGCCGTTCGGTTCGCTCGAACGCTTCACCGGCGTGTTGATTGAGCACTTCGGCGGAAACTTCCCGACGTGGCTCGCGCCCGAGCAGGTCAGGATTCTGACTCTAAACGACGAGGTTGTGCCCTATGCCGACGAGCTCTTCAAGAAGCTTCGCGATGTCGGGGTGCGCGTGTCGGTCGACGACTCGGGCGAAAAGCTCGGCGCGAAGGTTCGCAAGGCCGAAACCGACAGGGTGCCGCATATGTTTGTCATCGGCAAGAAGGAAGCGGAAGCCGGTATGGTTTCGGTTCGCTCGCGCATAAGAAAGTCGTTTGAAGGGCAGAAGTCGGTTGACGAAGCTGTCGCGATGATTACTGACGATATTGCGAGGCGCGTTCTCCCCGACTCCTACTAAACCCGCTGGGCGGGTTCCCATAGATGGGCACAGGCGGAGGATTTGCCATTGGCAAATTTTCCTCCTTTGTCTAACGCCTACATTTTTTATATGGCGGGCATAGGCGGCGATTGACTTCCAGTCAATGCACCTTTATCAAACGCCTACACGCGAATTTGTTAAATTTATACCAAAGCGTTCTTCATTTGAAGAACGCTTTTTGATTTTTAGTTTTACAAAGGAGGCGTGTTTACGTTGAATTGACGAAGCCAATCGCGCCACTTTCTGAACAGTGGCAGCCCCGCCCAGCGGGGTTCGGGAATGGAGGAATCAGGCGGTTAGGAAGTGGTCGGCGGCTATTTTGTCGATGACCTTGCAGACTTGGGCTGAGAGGTCGGAGTTTTTCGAATAATCCGCCTTTGTGGTGAAGTCTACGCGGTTTTCGTTTAACAGGCGTTCGGACTGTTTTCGTTTTTGCGGCGACCCGTCGTGGACGGCTATCGAATAGCCACCCTGTGTTTTGACGAGTTTCATTGCGGGGATATCGGTCGAACCGTCGCCGAAGTATATCATTCGCTTGAACGGAACGGGGCGCAAATTTTCGGGCATATAGTTATTGATTGATTTCTGCACGTCGAAAATCCCCTTGTTTATGCGGAAGAGGAAATTCATTTTGGTTGTGTAATTGACTGCCTGCGCAGGCCACATTGCAACCCCGTAAATGTCATACATAAAGCTTGAAGCGTAGATTTTATGGAATTTGTCGGCGATTGCCGTGCCCTCAATCATCTCCTTTATGCCCGAAGAGATGATGTAATGCTTGACTGTCGCGCCGTATTTTGCGCCGTAGTCGTTTATGCGCGTGAACCAATCGTTGCCGTTTTTGGAGACGAGTCCTTTATAGAATTTCACTTTTTTGCCGAAGCGGACGAAGTCGTCGCGCCTGATTTTGATGTCGTGTTTTTTTGCCTGATTGCACATCAGGTACATATATGAGAGGATTTCGTCGGCGTCCTGTTTGCGGGCTATGCGGCAGGTCTCGCGCCAGAAGGCGGTCGGCTCTTTCTGCAACTGCGGTATGAAGGAATACTCCTGCATATTTGCTGGGGAAAGTGTGCCGTCGAAATCGTAACAGAGGGCTATGGTGAAGTTCTTTTTGCCTTTCATAATAAAAAATAATTGAAAATCACAAAATCAGCATTGCGTCGCCGTAGGAGTAGAAATTGTATTCGCGGGCGATTGCCTGTTTATAGATGTCTTTTAAAAGCGCTATTCCCGCGGTGTCGTTCGGAGTTAGAAACGCCGAAACAAGGCACATTAGCGAAGAGCGCGGCAGGTGGAAATTGGTTATCATTGCGTCGGCGGATATGACTTTTTGCGGCGGATAGACGAACAACGACGCGCTTTCGACGACGGGTTTTGTGGTATCGATTTGCGCGTCGCCTAGTTTTCGAAAAAAGTCCTCCATTGCGCGGAGCGAAGTTGTGCCGACGGCAAGTCGCGGTCTTTTATGTTCGGCGAGCGCGCGGAGGGCGGGTATGGGGATTTCGTAGAGTTCGCTATGCATTGTGTGCCGTTCGATAATGTCGCTTTTTAGCGGCTGGAAAGTGCCTATTCCGACGTGGAGGGTGAGGTTATGGAAGCGGTTGCCGCGGGTTTCGAGGTTTTGGATTAGTTCCGGTGTGAAGTGTAGCCCCGCGGTGGGGGCGGCGGCGGCGACGCGTTTTGCGGAATCGGCGTAGACGGTTTCGTAGCGGGTATTGTCGAATGTGCGGTCGTAATCGGGGGCGTGCTGGTCGCGCCCGATATATGGAGGAAGGGGGACGACGCCGACTTCCTCCGCCATATCGACGGGGTTTTTAAAACGCGGCGCAAGCGCGAATTTTACAAGGCAGTTCCCGTTTTCGAGGTGTCGGAGAACTTCGGCGTCGAATGTGTTGGCTACTCCGAAATGCGCGCCGCTTTTGAGGCGTTTTGCGGGGCGCAGCATACAATTCCATATGTTGTCGCCGTCGTTTGAAGGGGTGAGCAAAAGGCATTCGACGTTTGCACCGGTGCTTTTTTTGGCGAAGATACGCGCCTTCAAGACTGCGGCGTTATTGCGGAAAAAATCGTAATTTTCGGGGAGGAGGTCGGGCAAGTCCCTGAAAATAGCATGTGTGATTTTTTGCGATTTCCTGTCGAAAACAAGCAGTTTTGAGTCGTCGCGTTTTTGCGCGGGGAAGCGGGCTATGCGCTCCTCGGGAAGTTTGTAATCCAAAACCGAAACGTCCATAGTTATTTCTTCAAAGTTTTCAAAAGTCTGTGTGCTCTGGGTTCGCGCCAAACTGCGGTTTGCGCGAGCTCCGCCGAAGCCGATGCACGGGCGACGGAAATCTTCAATGCGTCGAGCGGCGCGGTTGTGCGGGAAAGTTCGAACATAAGCGACGCGGTGAGGACGTCGCCGCAACCCGTTGCGGAGATTTCGCGTTTTATTTCGGGCGGGGTGAGCGTGTGGAAATCGGTTCCCAAGCGGGCGAATATTTCGCCGTTTGAATTGCTGACGACGAAATTTTCGGTGTTCGCGAAGAGAGATGCCGAAAGTGTTTTTATGTTTTTATTTTTGCCGAATGTTGTGGTTAATTCGTCGCGGTTGATTTTTAGCAGGAAGAGTTTTTCCCGCGAGAATGCCGCGAGCGGTTTGCCGTAGGTATCGACGCAGAGGCGCAAATTTTTTTTGGCGCAAAGTTTGGCGAGTTTTTTTGCGTATGCGTCTTTCCACCCCGCGAAGCTGCCGCAGAATGCGATGAAGTCGCCGGTGCGGGCGAGTTTTCCGATTTTATCCAATGCGTTATTGAATGCGTGTTCGGGGATTTTTACGTCCCCGCCCAAGAATGTTGTTTCGAGTCCGTTTTTCGGGTTTCGGCAGACGAGTCCCTCTCGGGTTTCGCCGTCGATTTGTGTCGTTAATGGTATGCAGAAATCCGCCTTTTTTAGCCACGCCGAGCATCGCTGTCCCGTGAATCCCGCGGGGAAGATTATGGCGTATTGTTTTCTACCCGAAAGTTTATTTAATGCCCTTGCAGTGTTTACGCCCTTGCCGCCGACTTGGAAAGAAACGTCTGACGCTGCGCGTGTTGTCTTTCCCTCTTGCGGAAACTGGAACTGTGCTGTCGATTCAGCCAGCAGATTCCCCGTTATTGTTATATATTTAGGCATTCTTCCTATCTTTCAAAAAATTTCCCTCCCTGCAACTCTTTTATATATTGGTAAGAGGCGCGAAGGCATAACCAATGCGCTTTGCTCTTTTGTTAAAGTTTTTGTAGTTTCGAAGGAGGCGTCCGCAGATGCGGCTTCCATTGCGGGGGCTTTGCCAGTGTGTTTTGTTCTTTTGTTTAAACATTGCAGGGGTTATTGGTGGAGGAATATGTTTGTTGTGTGAAAGTTCGATAAAACTGTTTTGACAAATGTTTATGTATTTACTTTAATATCTCCAAAAATTTTCAAGCAGGGCACTGACGCGGATTGCCTGCGGCAATGTCCGCTTTGCTAAACTTTAACTGATAATCAAAACTCATTGGCAAGACCAGAAATGGGGGGAGGGCGGAAATATTTTACGGCAGTAAAATCCGCCCTCGGGGGCAGAGCCCCCGCTCTCCGTCGAGGGCTCTGCCTTCGCGCCGCTTACGGAACATTTAAAAAATGAAAAAGAAAATATTGATGGTATCACCCGAGTGCGCACCGTTTTCGAAAGTCGGAGGGTTGTCCGATATGGTAGCGTCGATTTCAAAACAGTTCGCGGAGTCGGGCTGCGACGTGCGCGTGTTTACGCCGCTGTATTCGTCAATAAAACGCCCGCCGAAAATGAAAAAGGAATTGGACGGGCTTTCGGTGCATATGGGGCTGGGCATAGAGGAATTCGCGTCGGTTTGGAGCGCGCCGCTGGGAAAGGCAAAGGCGTTGTTTGTGGAATTCAACAGATACTTCGACAGACCCGGGATATACAATTTCAATTCGGTCTCGTATGACGACAACGGCGGGCGGTTCGCGTTTATGTCGAGGGCGGCGTTGGAATACTGTCTGGCGACGGGCTGGTATCCGGACGTGATTCACTGCCACGACTGGACAACGGGGCTGATTCCCGTCTACCTGAACACGACACTGCGCCCGACGCCTCTGGGCAGAACGGCGACGGTGTTTACGATACACAATTTGCAACATCAGGGAGTCTTCGACAGGGGGGTGCTGGAATATGCGGGGCTGCCGCAAAGCGAGATGCGAAGCGATTCGTGCGAGTCCTACGGCGCGCTTAATATGATGAAGGGCGGGCTTTACAACTGCACGAAAATTACGACGGTTAGCCCGACGTACGCGAGAGAAATACAGACGTCGGAATACGGCTGCGGGCTGGACTATCTGCTGCGTTTCCGTGCCGCCGACTTGATTGGAATTTTAAACGGCGTGGACTTAGACGACTGGAATCCCGCGACGGACAAAAACATTGCGGCGAACTACGACGTAGCCTCGCTTAAAGGAAAGGCGAAGTGCAAGACGGCGTTGCAAAAGCGGGTCGGGCTAAAAGTGGACGAGAATATTCCGCTTTTTGGCGTAGTATCGCGTTTGTTCGACCAAAAGGGGCTGGACATTCTCGCGCGGATTGCGCAGCCGCTTGTGGAACATATGGACATTCAGCTTATGGTGCTGGGCAACGGAGAGGGCTGGCTTGAAGAGTCGTTCAGAAATCTCACGGGCGCAAATGTCGGGAAGATAGCCTCGTATATCGGTTTCGACTCGGAGCTTTCACACCAAGTTGAGGCGGGCAGCGATTTCTTCGTTATGCCGAGCCGTTTCGAACCCTGCGGACTGAACCAGATGTATTCGATGATTTACGGAACTCTTCCGATTGTAAGGCGCACGGGTGGGCTTGCCGACACCGTGGAGCAGTATGTCGAAGGTTCGGGCAGGGGCACGGGGTTTGTGTTCGACAACGCGACTGCCGATGCGCTTTACAACACAATCGGCTGGGCGTGCTCGACGTGGTTCGACCGTCCCGAAGACATAGCGAAAATGCGCATAAACGCGATGACGCGCGACTTTTCGTGGAAAAACTCCGCAAAGAAATACGAGCAGGTCTACGATTGGGCAATAGCTTCGCGCTCGGTTGGTTTTTAAAAACGGCGCGGGCACTGCGAAGATGAAATATCGATATTTTTCGATATAAAAAGTCGGGAATCAATGCGTATACGTCCAGCGAAACGAAAATATCGGGAAAGCGAACTGCCGCTGTGGTTCGAGCGGGTTGGTTGCGACTGGGAAAAATGCTTTTCGGCGAAGGAGCTTGAATACGGCAGGGCTCTGTATAAATCGGGCTGTGTGCGCGAGGTCGAGCTTAATACGTCGGAAGCGTTTATAACGGCGCACTTGGAGGACGGTTCTGAACCGTTTTGCATAGTAGACTTCGACGGCGCGAAATTTGTGTATATTCCGACCTCATCCGCCGACCCGCTTTACGGCGCGTTGAAAGTTGCGGGATTTTACGAAATCGAGGAGTTTATCATAGATACGATGGTGCAGCGCGAACTTTCGCTCGACTTTGAAGGCTCGGACGGAAATTCGCCCGTCGCGGACAATGTTTGTGAGGGCGCGGCGCGGGAGGGTTCGCAGGAGTCGGAATCGGGCGCGGAGGTGTCGGGAAGTGGCGGTGTCCCTTCCGATGTCGAAAGTGCGGCGGAAAGCGGCGGCGCGGCGCTGGGGACGGAGTCGGACAGGGTGCTTGCGGTGAATTTTTCGTCGAAGAGAAAGGGGCTTGTTTTTCAGGTTTTTTGGCGCGACGGCGACAGGCGCGTGCCCGCGTTCGGCGAGAAGTCGCCCGCGGTGGAAGATCTGACTCGGGGCGAGGGCGAAACGCTCATGTATCTTGTTTCGGAGTCGCGGAAGGCGGGATTTAAGTTCGAAGACAATATGTTTGTGCTTTCGGACATCACGAAAATTTCTCCGTTTTTGAACGGACCTCTGAAAGAATGGAAAAAGCATTTTGCAATCCGCAAAGACGCGAAAGTCGATTTGCTCATGTTGGGAGAACGTCAGATTGAACTTTCGGCGCGGGCCCGACACTTGGGCGCGGATTCGGAGGATTTCGACATCGACTGGCTGCCGAGTGTCGGAGGGCGGGCGATTGAGCGCGATAACATTTCGAAAATTTTCAACGGAAAGTCGTCGGTGCAGATTTTGCCCGACTACGGCATTGTCAGTATCTCGGGGCGCGACTCCGACTTCGTGCGCAATGTGGAACGCGCCCGCGAATACGGATTTGCAGAGGGAAAAATCCCGAAGTATATGCTGCTTGCGCTCTCCGAATTCGGCGAGAATTTGCTGCTTTCGGACGAGCTGCGCGAATGGGTCGACACGCTCGTAAAAACGTCGGACTCGGCGAAAAATGCACAGCCCGAATTTCTGCGCAACTATCAGAAAAAAGCGGTGTGCTGGGCGGAGAATCTTTTCGGGCACGGTTGCAATGCGATGATTGCCGACGAGATGGGGTTGGGCAAAACAATTCAGACCCTCGCGCTTTTCAACGCATTTTTGGCGAAGCCGAGTGTCGCGGGGGCGGATAGAAAGTTTTTGGTGGTGTGTCCTGCGTCGGTAATTCCCGTCTGGATTAGCGAGACAAAGAAATTTTTTCCGAAGATAAAAGCGAAAATTCTGACGTCGAAAACGGCGGCTGTCGGCGGCGGAATACTCGTTGCAAGCTACACGCAGCTGCGCAGAAACAAGGCGTTGATTGATTCGGCTACGTTCGACATTGCGGTGCTCGACGAGGCGCAATTCATAAAAAATCCCGACTCGAAAACGACCGCCGCTTGTATGGCGATAAAGGCTAAGCATAAGCTCGCGCTCACGGGAACGCCCGTGGAAAACCGATTGCTGGATATGTGGACGTCGTTCAGGTGGCTTATGCCGGGGCTTATGGGCAGCCGCAAACGCTTCGAAGAGCTGGCGCAGAACTCGAACGAATCGGTCGGGCTTGTTCGCCGCCAGATTTCGCCGTTCGTGTTGCGCCGCCTGAAATCAGAAGTGGCACGAGAGTTGCCCGAGAAGATTTTTATCGACCTGCTCTGTCCGATGTCGGAAGTTCAGAAGTCGGAATATGCGGCGTTGCTGGGAAAGGCGCGCGAAGAGCTGGCATCGGTTGCGGAAGTCAATTCCGCCGACGAGGCGTCGAAGCGTTGGACGGTGCTTTCGCTGCTGACACGGCTGCGCCAAACCTGCTGCGACGCGCGTCTGTTGCCGTGGCTCGAAAACGCGCCCGCGCCCGATGTGGGCGGGAAAATCTCGGTGCTTTCGGACAGGGTTCAGGAGCTGATTTTGGGCGGGAAAAAGGTTCTGGTTTTCAGCCAATTCACAAAATTTCTATCGCTGATACGCGCGAAGATTTCGGAATTCGTTTCGGAGGACAAGATTTTCACGCTAACGGGGAATACGCGCGACCGCTCGAAGCCCGTAGATTCGTTCCAGAATGCCAAGGACGGCGTTGTTATGCTCGTGAGTTTGCGCGCGGGCGGAACGGGCATTACGCTGACGAATGCCGACTATGTTTTTCTCGCCGACCCGTGGTGGAATCCGGCGGTGGAGGAGCAGGCGATTGACCGCGTGCACCGCATCGGCCGCCGAGCGGACGTTTTCGTTTACAGGCTGCTTTCGCAGGGGACTGTCGAAGACCGCGTGCGTCAGCTTCAATCGGAAAAGAAAACGCTTTTCAACGATTTGCTCGGCGACCTCAAAGACGTGTCGAACAACGGGCGTTTCATGGAGACAATCAGGGATATCCTCGGCTGATTGCGCTTATTGTTGCGCAAAAGTTGCAGATTTTTGCGGTTCGGAATCGGAGTTGTTGAGTAAGTCGAAATTAAAAGTGGACAATTTTGTAGCTTTTTGTATTTGTTTTGCGAAAAATGTTGAATCGAAAAAGTGTTCAATATTGTATCGTGGCAACATTTAAATTTATGAACAATAGATTATCATCTTGGGCGAATAACATTTCCGAATCGCCGACGCTTGTCGTGGATTCCAAGGCTAAAAAATTGAAGGCGGAAGGCAAGGACGTCTGCGGCTTCGGCGCGGGCGAACCCGACTTTGATACACCCGACTTCATCAAGGAAGCCTGCCGCGAGGCAATTTTAAACGGCAAGACGAAATACATCGCCTCTTCGGGGCTGCCAGAACTGCGCGAGGCGTTGGCGGATATGTATATGCAGCGCAAGTCGCTCAAAAATCTGAAAGCCTCGAACATAATTGTTTCGCCCGGCGGGAAGTTCAGCTGCTATTTGGCTATCAAGGCGGTTGTTTCCCCAGGAGATGAAGTGATAATTCCCGCGCCCTACTGGGTGAGCTATCCCGAAATGGTCAAGCTTGCCGGAGGTGTGCCCGTGTTTGTGAAGGCGGGCGACGACACCGATTTCAAAATCACCGCCAAACAGCTCCGCGCGGCTTACACGCCGAAGACAAAGTTGCTTATTCTGAACTCGCCCTCGAATCCGACGGGCGCGGTCTACACGAAGGAAGAGCTTGAAGACATTATGAAGTTTGTCGTGGAAAAGGACATTCTTGTGATGTCGGACGAGATTTATTCGTTTTTGACGTATGACGGCGTTGTGGCGGCAAGCCCTGCGTCGATTTCGGAAGAGGCGCAGAACCACACGATTATGGTTTCGGGGTTCAGCAAGGCGTATTCGATGACGGGCTGGCGTCTGGGTACTATGGCCGCACCCGACGACATAGCAAAGGCCGTTTCTAACCTCCAAAGCCAGACGACTTCGAATGCGACGACTTTTGCGCAATACGGCGCGTTGGCGGCGTTGAAGAATCCCGTGTTGGCGCGGGAATCGCTCGAAAAAATGCTAAAAAGTTTCGACAAACGCCGCCTTATGCTGCTTGACGGACTCAATTCGATAAAGGGCATTTCGTGCCGACGCGCGAAGGGGGCGTTCTATTTGTTCCCGAATATTTCGCAATTCGGGCTTTCAAGCTCGGACTTCTGCTCGAAGCTGCTCGAAAGCGAGCTGGTGGCGGTTGTCCCGGGGATTGCGTTCGGCTCGGACGAAAACATTCGTTTCAGCTACGCGGTCGCCGATTCTACCATTGAAAAGGGTTTGGAAAGAATGTCACGCTTCTGCGCGAAACTCTAATGCAAGACGATATTTTGCAGCAGTTGCGCGGCACGGTTGTCTGCCGCAGTCTGGAAGAAACGTCTGCCGTTGCGCGGGCGTTTCTCGGCGTTTTGGGGCGCGAGGGCGCGCTTGCGCTTTCGGGCGATTTGGGCACGGGGAAGACTGCGTTTGTAAAAGAGCTTGCAAAACATCTCGGGATAAGGCAGACAGTAAAGAGTCCGTCGTTTAATGTGTGTTGCATTTACGACATTCCCGACGGAGGCAGGCTTGTTCATATTGACGCGTATAGGTTTACGGACCCGTCGCAATACGAAAGTCTGCTTGTGGACGAGATTGCGCCCGAACCGCGTATTGTGTGTGTCGAGTGGCCCGAGCTTGCCGAGGGGTATTTCAAGCCCGACTACTGGCTCGATTTCGACATTCGGGGCGAAGCGCATACGATAACGCTGCGCTGACGCGCGCGGACGTTTTTTATAACAAACAAAGGGAAAATATAATGGAAAACAGCAAAATAAAACAATGTGTTATAGCCGCGGTTTTCGCGGTATTTTCGTTTGGCGTTGCGATGGCGCAAGTGCCAGATTCGCTCAAAAATGCTTGGGAAAATCCCGACCTGCGCGAGAAAATAGACGCGGGCATAAAGGCGAACCGCATGGGTATGTTCACGTTGAAGTTCGACGGGAATGTCGAAAATGTGAAAGTCGAGCTTGTGCGCCACGAATTTCTTTTCGGGTTCTATGCTTCGAGGGCGGCTTGCGATGGCAAGGTATACCAGAAAAATACCGAAGCGGAAATTGCCAAATTTTCGGAGCTTACGCGGAGGATTTTCAACTACGGAACTATTGCGTGTGTGTGGCGGCGCGTAGAGCCCGAGCACAACAAGACGCGTTTTAACTACGAAAACGACGCGAATTTGGACCTTTCCTCCGACAACAACCCGACTGTAAACCTTCCCGACATCGCGCTTGCGTTTTGCAAGAAAAACGGTTTTGCGGTGAAAGCGCACTGCCTTGCGTGGCAGATTAGCGACGAGCATTTCCTGCCCGAATGGGTACTCAAAGGCGATATGTCGGAATTTGAAGTCGAAAAAAATCTCGACCGCAACATCAAGCGCATAACCGAACGCTACGGCAATGACATCGCTATTTGGGACGTTGTAAACGAAGCCGCGGACTATGTGGGCAGGCGCGATGCGCGTTTTGACGACTACATTTTCAAGACGTTCAAGGAAGCCGAACGGTTGCTGCCGGCAAGCGATATTTTCCTCATTAACGAAACGACGTCGTCGTGGTATCAATATGTAAATAACGAGCAAACAGGGCGTTTTTATTTGCTTTGCCAGAATCTGATTGCGCGCGGAGCGAAAGTCGACGCAATCGGGCTGCAATTCCACATTTTCAGTATGAACGAATGGGCTGAAATTGTGGCGGGCAAGAGGTTTACGCCGCGAGACATTCAGAAGGCTCTCGACGGTTACGCCGCGCTGAAACGCCCGATACACGTTACGGAAATCACAATTCCGTCAAGCGGGGTCGGCGGCGAGGCGACGCAGGCGTATTTTACCGAAAAGGTCTATGAGCTTTGGTTCAGCCACCCGAGTGTGGAAGCCATTACCTGGTGGAATATGCGCGACGGTCAGGCGTATTCGAAAGAGCAGCGGTTTTTTGGCGGGCTTTTGCGCGACGATTTTTCGCCGAAGCCCGCGTATACGGCTTTGGAAAATTTGATTGCGAAAAAGTGGCAAACGAAAAAATCGTTCGACGGTAAATTGTCGCAAGTGGATTTTTCGGGCTTTTATGGGTTGTATAAGCTGACATACACAGTCGGCGGCAAAACGGTTTCGAAGGACGTTTGGCTTGGCAAAAAGTCGAGCAGGTTGAAGAAAATTTCGACGAAATAAGTTTTTTGAAGTTTTCGGCGAGTTCCGATTTCGGAACATGCCGCCGCAAAACGCGGACGAAATGCGTGGTCTGACATCGGCGGGGTGTTTCTGTAAAGTCGCGCAACAAAAACGGGGGCCAGCCAGCCCCCGTTTTTCTTGTCTGTGTTGAATGTAGCGTATTGTGTGCGGGATTATTTTGTGTTGCGGGCGTCGAGTTCGCTCCAACGCTCGAAGAGGCGTTCGTCCTCCGCCTCGATTTCGCGCGAACGCTCTTGGAGGGGTTCTATAAGGTTCGGATTGTTTATGATAAATTCCGAGGACTGCAATTTTTCGGCAATCTCCTTTTGCTCGGCCTCGTGGGCTGCAATGATTTCGGGGATTTTGGCGAGCTCCTCGCGCTCCTTATTGGTGAGTTTTGCGGGACGCGGTTGGCGCGGCGCGTTCTGGGCGGAAGTAGCGGCGGACTCTTCGCGCAGGCGGGCAGCCTCCGCCTTCCTTACGTTTTCGGCGGCAGTATCGGAGGTTTTGAGGTATGAAAGCCACTCGTCGTAGCCGCCTACAATATCGGAAATTGTTCCGTCGCGCTCGAAACCCCAGACGGCGGTTGCGATGTTGTTGAGGAAGGCGCGGTCGTGCGAGACAAGCAGGATTGTGCCCTTGAAGGAGACCAGGGCGGACTCCAAAATTTCGATTGTCTCCATATCGAGGTCGTTTGTGGGTTCGTCCAAAACTATGACGTTTGCGGGCGTGGAAAAGAGTTTGGCGAGCATAAGGCGGTTGCGCTCGCCGCCCGAGAGCAGGGCGATTTCGCCGCGGATTTGCTCGGGGGTGAAGAGGAAGTTTTGAAGGTAGCCGCGCACGTTCTGTTTTTGTCCGTCGCAGAAAACGAAGTCGCCGCCGCCGCCGATGAAGTCGAAGGGGGTTTGTTTGGGGTTGAGTTCGCCGCGGAGCTGGTCGAAGTAGGCAATTTTCAGGTTTGTGCCGTATTTGATTTCGCCCGAAGTGAGCTTTTGGCGTCCCAAGAGGGCGTTTAGAAGTGTGGTTTTGCCCGAGCCGTTTTTGCCGATGATACCGATTTTATCGCCGCTATAAATGACGCTCGAAAAGTTTTTGACGACGCGGTGTTCGCCGAATGCAACGCTGATGTCTTCGATTGTCATAACCTTTTGCCCCGTGCGTTCGGCCTCGCGCACGCCTATGCCGAATGTGCCCGTTTTTTGGCGGCGTTCGGCGCGGATTTTGCGCAGGCGCATCAGCTCTTTTACGCGCCCCTCGTTGCGGGTGCGCCGCGCTTTGACGCCCTGTCGCAGCCAAGCCTCCTCTTTGGCGAGATGTTTGTCGAAGGCGGCGTCGCGCTTGTCCCAAGCCTCCAAAAGTTCGTCGCGGCGGCGTTGGAATTCGGAAAATCCGCAATCGAAGGAAATCAGCGCGCCGCGGTCTACGCCCACGACGCGCGTTGCGAGGTTTTGCAGGAATGTTCTATCGTGCGAGACGAAGGCGAGCGTTTTGCCGCACGATTTCAGGAATTTTTCAAGCCAGACGACGGAATCGATGTCCAAGTGGTTGGTGGGTTCGTCGAGCAGGAGGACGTCGGGGTTTGCGGCGAGCTCGCGCCCGAGCAGGATTCGGCGTTTCAAGCCCGCTGAGAGGTTTTGGGCGAGGGTTTCGGAATCGAGTTCGAGCCTGTCGGCGAGTTCGTTTATTGACGCCTCGGCGGCGAATCCGCCGTCTTCGTTCATAAAGTGTTGGAGGGTATCGAACTCTTCGCGCTCGGCTTTTGAAGCGGAATTTAGCACAGAGAACAATGTGTTGTAGCGCGATATTTTCGCACCCGTTTCGCCCAAACCCTCGGCGAGAATATCAAAGACTTTTCCTGAGAGGCCGACAGGGACTTCCTGTTGCAAATAGGCGGTTTTTACGCCGCCGACTTTTTCGACAAGACCCGAATCGGGCTGAATAAGCCCCGCCATCAGTTTCAAAAGCGACGTTTTGCCGCAGCCGTTGCGTCCGACAATCGCGAGTCTGTCGCCTGCGCCGAGCGACAAATCGGCGTTATCCAGAAGAACGTTGGTATCGAATTTAAGCGACACTCCGCTAAACGAAATCAAACTCATAAGCCCGAAATCATTGCAGAAAACGCGAAAAGGTAAACATTTTTTAACGTTTTTTTGAGATTTTACATGTATTGCGTCTGCGGGGCGTCGCGGATTTTTCTTGCGTGTTTACGGCGGTGGCGCGATAGTTGCGGGCATGGCGAAAATCGACAAAGCGGCTTTGGTTTTGGAGGGCGGTGGAATGCGCGGCGTTTTTACGGCGGGCGTGCTTGACGAATTTTTGCGCAGGGGGCTTGCTTTCAACTACGCAATCGGAACTTCCGCGGGCGCGTCGAACGGACTTTCGTATGCATCGAGGCAGGCGGGCAGGGCGCGGTATTGCAACATCGACGCACTCCAAAAACGCAACTACATTGGCGCAAAATTTCTGCTGACACAACGCTGCATTATGGATTTCGACTATCTCTTCGGCGAGCTGCCGTTGCGCGAGTATCCGTTCGATTTCGACAGGTATCTCGAATCCGGCAGGTTCATTTTGACTGCGACCGACTGCCGAAGCGGGCAGGCGCGCTATTTCGACACGCCGAAGACGCCAGCCGCGCTGCTTGCGGCGTGTCGGGCTTCGTGCAGTATGCCGCTCGTGTGCCCGATGTGTAGGATTGGCGGGAGGGAGTATCTCGACGGCGGGATTGTCGATGCGATTCCGTTTAAAAAGGCGATTGCCGACGGTCGCGAAAAGATTGTCGCGGTGCTTACGCGGAAGGCGGGATACAGGAAAGTTGAAAATTGGAAATATATTTCGCTGATATATTATAATTATCCAAATTTGCGCCGCGCTCTTATGCAAAAAGCGCAACGCTACAACGACGACATGGCGGAGCTTGAAGGGCTCGAACGTGCGGGCAGGGCGGTTGTGTTGCGCCCGACGTATGCGTTTGCCTCGCGACTCACCTCCGACAAGACAGAGCTGGAACGCCTCTATTTCAACGGGGTGAGGCAGGCGCAAAATCATTTCGAAAAAATCGAAAAATTTTTGGCTGATTAACCGTCCGAATTGCACTATTCGCGGGGAGGGCATACAAAATGACTCTTCGGGTAAAAAAAAGTATTGTAATAATCGGCAATAATGCTACATTGTATCGCTATTATAAATCGGAAAAGCGTTTTAGCTATTTCAACTTATAAATACTAGTATAATTATAAAGGAAAATTAAAATGGCAAATCTGAAAAAGAAGCGCAGATTAAAGATGAACAAGCACAAGCGTTCGAAGCGTTCGAAGGCGAATCGTCATAAGAAGCGCACTTGGGCGTGCTAACGTGCGTTGCACGTCTCCAAGAAGACTTTTATTTTTGCAAGTCGGCGGAAGTTTTTCCCGCCGACTTTTTTTTGAGCGGAATGAGGTCTGCCTGTATGTGTTTGTCGCGGCAGTTGTCCGATTTTTTTGCGGATATTTTTACTTGTATCAAAACGGTGAGATGTATATATCGGGGTTCTATGAATATAACTACCTATATGCGTCTTTTTAAGATGTTTGCCGCCGCGGCTTCGGCGGTATTTGTTTTTGCGTGCAATTCGTCGGGGGCGGCGTGCGCGGCACAGAATGCCGCGAAGGCTTCGGCATCTGATTCCGTCGAAAAAAATGCGAATGCCGATAAGCCCGAGAGGCTGTTTCAGGATATAAAAATTACGCACGGACCCTATGTGCAATCGCTGACCGAAACGAGTGCTACTGTGATTTGGACGACGGACTGCGACGCGGTTTCGTGGGTGGAAATCGCGCCCGCCGACGGTTCGCACTTCTACGAGAAGAACAGGCAAAAGTTTTATCAAGCACCTTTGGGGCGCAAGCTTTCGGGGAAATTGCACAGCGTTAAAATCGACGGGCTTAAACCCGACACGACCTACAACTACCGCGTTTTTTCGACGAAGGTAATGTGCGAAGACGGCGAAGCTACTTACTACGGATTCACGGCTTCGACGCGCGTCTATCAGAAAGAGCCGCTCAAAATAAAAACGCTTGATGCAACAAAAAAGAGTATTACGTTTTCAGTGTTAAACGATGTCCACCAGCGCGTCGATTTCCTCAATAAAATGCTTGCTCAAATTCCGCAAGATACGGATTTTCTGCTTCTTAATGGAGATATGGTAAACAATATGGTCTGCGAAGAGCAGATTTTCAAGGGATTTCTTGACGATGTCGCCAAATTCTGCGAAAGCGGTATGCCGATGTTTTTTGCGCGCGGCAACCACGAAACGCGCGGAACGTTTTCGGGCGAATATCTAAAATATTTTCCGACAAATACCGATAAAACATATTACACGTTCCGCGTCGGCATTGTGTATTTCGTGGTGCTCGATTCGGGCGAAGACAAACCAGACAACGACATAGAATATTTCGAACGCGCCGATTTCGACAATTTCCGCACGCAGCAGGCAAAATGGCTGGAATCGGTCGTAAATTCGGCGGAGTTTAAAAACGCACCCGTAAAAATTCTGATTTCGCACATTCCGCCGGCGTGGGGCGATTGGCACGGCTCGAAGGATTTCCAGAAGAAATTCCGCGACATTGTAAACGGGGCGAATTTCTCGCTTATAGTCAGCGGGCATTTGCACACTTATCGCGGGCGCGGTTTCGAGGCGTCGAAGGAGCTTTTTAACGCCTATAATGTCGTCAACACGAATCAGGAAATGTTGAATATCCGCGTGGACGAGAACAAAATTTCGGTGGATTTTGTCGACGTAAACGGCAACAAAACATTGAAGTCCGTGAATCTTGACGTGAAAAAATAATCGTAATTTTGTAAACGGCGGTGCATTTTTACGCAAAGAAGTTTACCGACTTACAGGTAAAGTTTAAACCGAATTCTTTCGCAAAGGGGGTTCGGTTTTTTTTCGTCAGCCTTTGATAAGAGCGATTCGGTAGTATCGTATAAAATTGTATTCCAAAACGCGCTACGACAATGAGTCACGAGACGAACGCTATGTTTAAAACAATATTATAAATAATAAGTCATAGAAAACAACCCGCCCGTTGCCCCATTTGAGAATGTCGCACAATATATATTATGTCTAATGCGTTTTGTGGCAGTTCTTGCTTTGCGCCCTCAACAAACAACCATAACAATAATCGTTATAACAAACGGAACGTAAGCAAGAAATGAAAAATTTTTTCGATTGTCAGACCCTTAAATCCGAATTAGACTTGTTCTACATTGAAATCGGATTTTGGGTGCTTCGGAGCGGTTTTTAGCAGTTTTGTCGCAGTTTTTTGTGATACAAAACCTCAGTCATGCCGTAAAATTTTTATTCTTGCGCGTTCCTTTGAAGCGCGCGCATAAACTTCATTTTTGAATTCCTTATCGGTCTTCATAGCAAAAGCCCTCCTTTTCAAGCTCGGTTTTAAGCGCCTGCTTCGCCCTGTAGAGGAGATTGGCAAGCTGCTTTTTGCTTTTGCCCATAATTTTTGCCGCACCATCGCCGTCCACTTCCTCAAAATAGACAAGATACAGCACAGTTCTGTAATCATTGTTGAGTCTGTCCATGCACTCGCGCACGGTTCTCGCGTCCTCGCCCCTGTAAAAAGAGTATATCGCGCTCTCGTCCCAAATCTCCTCTCCCTCGTCGGGCACGGTGCGCTTTTTGCGGAGAAAATCTATCGCCTTGTGCCGCGCAACGGAATATATGTAGGTTTTGAACGAGCTTTTGAAGCGAAAACGCCCCGGATGCACGAGAATTTCGACAAAGGTATCCATAGCTATGTCCTGCGCCTCTTCGGCGGAGCGGACATAACCTTTGATGAAAAATATCAGTCTGTCTCGATAGGCGTCCATGAGTTCATCAAACGCACTTTGATCGCCTTCGATAAAACGGCGGTAGCTACTCTCACCGTTGTCCATCGGATCAATCCTTTCAGGGCGGCGTCCCGCCTTTCACTTATACTGTCGCAGAAGTCTGCGGATTTTCTCACCTGTTTTGGAAAAAATTTTAAAAAAGCGCGGAGGTTCACAAAAAGCCTCCGCGCTCTGTTTATTCAGTTGACTCCGGGCGCAATGAAGCCCTCACCGAGGATTTCGCCCGCCTCGGTGATGATTATAAACGTATCGGTATCTATCTGCCTGATTATCTTCGTCAGCTGGGGCACCTCGTTTTTCTGTCTCTTATACACATCTGACGCTGCCGACGAACTCTAGGGTGTAGATC
>URDC01000003.1 GCA_900546565.1 uncultured Opitutales bacterium | reverse complement strand
CCGAACTTATAAAAAACCCCGCTATGGGAGCCCGCCCAGCGGGACGCCCTCGCGGTTTTTAGGTTAGAGGCGCATAGGCATAACCACACACAGGAAGTTGTCGAGCGTTTTGAAAACACCGGGGGTATTTTCGTCCTTGAACTCGAAGTAAACTTCGTCTTTGGTGAGGTTGCGCAACGGACTTTGGAGGAAGTCGGGATTGAAACCAATGCGGACTTCGGGACCGTCGTATTCGATTTCAATGGGCTCGTTCGCCTCGCCGACATCGACACTCTGGCAGGAGATTTCGAGAAGATTTTTGGACATCTTCAAGCGCACCAACTTCTGCTTGTCGCTCGCCATAAGGGAAATGCGCTGGACAGCTTCGAGCATAAGCTCGCGCTCAATCTTGATGCGCTGCTCGGCTTCCTTGGGGATAACCTGCTTGTAGTTGGGATAGTTGCCTTCGAGAATCTTCGAGACGAGGTAAATCGAACCCGTCAGACCGTTGCTTTCGGAGTCTTCGTCAACAGCAATATCGAAGGCGACTTGGCGGTTGTTGAAACTGATTTTCAACGCCTTGCCCTGCGTCAAAAGCTTTTCGAGCTCGGCGACGGTTTTGGCGGGCAGAATAATGCTGCCCTCCTCTTCGGGGTCGAGTTTGAGCTCGCGCGAAATCAACGCCAGACGCTTGCCGTCGGTGGCTACGAGCGAAAGCTTGTTTTCGGAAAAATTGAAGTAGACACTGTTGAGGACATAGCGGTTTTCGTCAGTGCTCTGCGCATACGAAACCGAACGCAACATACCGAGCAGCTCCTGCGGGTTAAACTCGTAGTTGTGCTGGTCGACAAAACTCGGCAGCGGGGGGAAGCCTTCGGCTTTGAGACCGTTGAGCTTGAAGCTCGAACGCCCCGAGCGAATGTTCGCCAAAACGCCGTCGGTGGATTCGACGGTGATTTCCTGCTGGGGAACCGCCATAACGATTTTCGCCAAGGTCTTTGCAGGCAGAGTAATTTCGCCTTCGGCTTCGACTTCCGCCTTGATTGCGCAGCGGATAGCCAAGTCGAGATTCGTGGTTGTGAGCGCGACAATTCCCTTTTCAGCCTTAATCAGGACATTTTTAAGCTCGGGGAACTGCGTGTTTGTTCCGACCACATTTATGACCTGACGCAAGCCCGTAATGAAATGTTCTTTGTTGATTTTGAATTTCATAACCTGTAATTGAATTGGTAATGTTTGTAGATTAGAAGAGCGTCCGCCGAAAATCCAGCAAAAAAATCCGAATCGACAAAATATGCCGCGCGGCATTTCAGAGACCCCCGCAACGTGCCCCGAATAAATCGGGAGTCCGAAAGGCGCGCGGGGAATCGCGGCGCGGGAAACGAAAGACCTCCGACCCATCCAAGCCGAGACACCCCGCCGCGTGGCGCAAAGCCGCGGGGGTTGATGCGCCCGCGCGGATTATTCTTCGCCCGCCAAAAATTCGAGACCGTCGATTTTGCCGTCCCTGATTTTGATGCGGCGATAGTAGCAGCCAGTGCGCGTTGTGCCGTCCTTTTTCTTGGTGTGGCACGAGCCTTTGCCCTTCATATTGACTTTATAGACAATGGAATTCTGCTCGCAGTTCACGAGAATGTCGACAATTTCGAGGTAGTCGCCGCTCGTTTTGCCTTTAATCCAGAGTTCGTTTCTGGACGTGCTCCAAAACGTCGCCATACCTTCCTTGACGGCGGTTTCGAGCGCGAGGGCGTTGACATAGCCGACAATGAGCACTTCGCCCGACTTTGCGTCTTGTGCGATTGCGGGAATTACGTCTTCGGAACATGCCGCGACTTTCTTCAATTTTGTGTAGTCGAGCGACAGGCTCGAACCTTCTTCGATTTCTTTACTCATATTGCCCCGAAATACTGTTGAAAACCGAACCGTTTTTCAACTTTTTTCTGACGCTACTGAAAAATATTCCACGACAGCCAACACTCGTAGACAAAAAAGACCGCCGCCAACGCAAGCGCAAGCAGCAGCAACTTGCGAACCGCCTTCCAGACTTCGCCCTCAATCGAGTATCTGCCCATTTCGCCACGGGTGGCTTTTTTGAACTCGCAAAGCGGATCTTTGGAGCGCACCGAGCCCGCGCTTTTGCGCACGAATAAGTCCTTTTTACGTCTGAAAAACATTTTTTTGCCTTTGTTGCTTTGCGCGGAGTGCAGCCGCAAATGCACAGCCGCGCCGCCCGACTATTTCGATTCGGAAATCTCGGCGGCGAACTCCTTGTGAATATTGTCGAACGAGCCGTTGCTGAAAAACACGCACACGGTTTCGCCGAGGGGCTTTGCGGTGTCGGCGCGGAGTTTGTCGAGAAGTTCCACGTTCGAGGCGAACGCGAAAAACTTGTCGGGGTGTCGGCTCTGCGCGAGCGCGGTGTCGAATTTTTTGTCGTCGGAAATTTTCTTGGCGTTGACAAAACCGAGATAAACCCTGTCCGCCATATCGAGCGATTTTTCAAACTGCGCCTGCAAGATGTTTGTCTTTGCGGTGTTGCTGCGCGGCTCGAAACACGCAAAAATTTTTGCGCCCGCATACTTGCGCCGCAGCGATTCTATCGTAAGGGCGATTGCCGTCGGATGGTGGCCGAAATCCTCCACGACGACGATTCCGCGCCCGCTCCCGATTACCTCCTGACGCCGCTTGACGCCCGTGAAGTCGGCGAGCGAAGACAAATCCAAATCGAGCAGTTCGCGCCCCAAAACGAGCGACACGCCCGCCGCCGCCATTGCCGCATTGCGGGCGTTGAAAAGCCCCTGCATGCGCCACTGGACGCGCTTTTCGCGTGCGCCGCAGACGAGGCGGAACGAAGATGTCTCGCCGTTTTGGGCGAAGTCGCAAATGCGCACGTCGTTTCCGTGCCCGACACCGACTTTTACGCGGCGCGTCCAAGGGGTTGGTTCGAGGCTCGCGATGTTTTCGTCGTCGCCGTTTTCGACAATCGCGCCGTCGGGGTGGACAATGCGGCGCACGTGGGTGAATGTGCGCTTTACGTCGTAGAGGTCGCGGAAGATGTCGGCGTGGTCGAACTCGATGTTGTTGATTGCCAAAATGTGTGGGCGGTAGTGCAAAAACTTGCTGCGCTTGTCGAAAAACGCGGTGTCGTATTCGTCGCCCTCGATTGCAAACGGCGCGTCGGGCGCGCCCAGATTCGAGCCGCCCTCGGGCAGATTAGCGGGAATGCCGCCGATAAGCCAGCCGCAGTCCGCACCGTTGCCATGCATCAGATACGCGGAAATTGTCGACGTGGTAGTCTTGCCGTGCGTGCCGCTAACTACGAGCGAATTGCGCGAACCTATCAGCTGCGATCCTATCAGATCGGGCAGGCTCGTGTAGCGGTATTTGCGCGTTGAAAGCACAAATTCAACCTCGGGATTCATTCTGCTTACGGCGTTGCCGACAACGACCAAATCGGGCGCGAAAGCGTCGAGCCGCGCGGGATTCCAGCCCTCGCGGGCGTCGATTGCCGCGCGTTCAAGCGCACCCTTCATGGGCTCGTACATTCCGGTGTCGCTGCCCGAAACGGTGTGTCCGAGGCGTTTCATCAAAATAGCGACGTTGCCGACGGCAGTTCCGCAGATTCCTATAAAAAATATTTTCATCGTAAAATCGAAAAATTAAAGCGTCTATGTTTTGCCCCGAGTATCCGCGTGTGTTGCGAATAAGTCAATTTTTTCTTGCTACGCGCCGCCGCATTTCGGAAAATTTCGCAGAATGAAAAAACTTCCGCCCGAAATCCGCATACTTCCCGAAAACGTCGCAAACAAAATAGCGGCGGGCGAAGTTGTGGAACGTCCCGCGGCGGTGGTAAAAGAGCTGCTTGAAAACGCTATCGACGCGGGCGCAACGCGCATTACCGTGGAGTTCAAACACGGAGGAAAGACTTTCGTGAAGGTATCCGACGACGGCTGCGGTATGACGCGAGAACAGGCTTTGATGAGCCTCGAACCCCACGCCACAAGCAAAATCAGGCAGCCCGAAGACATCTTCAAAATTTCGAGCTACGGCTTCCGCGGCGAGGCCGTGCCGTCGATTGCGAGCGTGAGCGTTTTCTCAATCAAGACGCGCCCCGAAGCGCAACCGATGGGCACGGAAATTCTGGTGCGCTCGGGGACTGTCGAAAGCGTCAAGGATTGCGGTATGGCGTGCGGAACGGAGATTGTGGTCGAGAATATTTTCTGCTCGGTGCCGGCGCGGCGCAAATTTCTAAAAAGCGACAATGTCGAAGCCTCGCATATCGTAAAGCTCTGCCGCCTTTACGCGCTCGCGCTGCCCGAAATTTCGATAACGCTGATAGAAAACGCGCGGGTGATTTTCCGCTCCGAAAAAAATCTCGGAATCGTTGAGCGCATAAAGCGGATTTTCGGCGCGGAGTCTTCGGCGCAGCTCGTGCCGCTAAAACGCGCGGAATCGGGACAAATGGCGGTTTCGGGCGCGATACTCGAACCCGGGGCGTCGTTTCCGACAAGCCGCAACATCTGCGCTTTCATAAACTCGCGCCCCGTCGACTGCAAGGCAGTGTTTTCTGCTATAAAAGAGGCGTATTCGGGAATCGTCCCAAAGGGTCGTTTTGCGGCGGCGTTTTTGTTTATAGAGCTTCCGTTTGAAAATGTCGACGTAAACGTCCACCCCGCCAAGCGCGAAGTGCGTTTGCGCGACGAATTCGCCGTGCGCGACTTTCTGTTTTCGACAATCTCAAAACGCCTCGCCGAATTTACGGGCGCGGGAGTTTTCGGCAGAAGGGGCAATGACGGCGACGGCGCGGTTGAAGGCGCGGCAGGGGCGCGTTCGGGAGCGGCGGTCGGGAAAGTCGCCGCGCCGCTGCGTCCGCTTTTTTCGCCCGCCGATACGAACGAAGACGGTTTGCCCGCCGCATCGGTGCGCGGAGTAACAAAAGGCTGCGCGTCCGAAATGGGCGGGCGCGCGCAAACCGTTTCAGCACAGACGCCACGTATAAAGACAATCGCCGTGCGCCCAGTGTTCAAACCGAGCATTGCCGACAATGCCGACGCCGTCGCGGAATCGGCGGAAGTTCAATTCGAAGCTGAATCGGACGACGACATTTCGCAAGCGTTGCCGTTTTTAAGCGGGTTTTCCGATGTCGCGGGCGGTGGAGTTGACGCGCGGACTGCCGACTTATTCGAAGCCCCGAATGGCGAAAATTCGGGCGCGGGCGGCAGTGTTGCGGATTGCCGTTGTGGTGGCGAATCCTCCGCAAATGCCGAGAATGGCGAAAATGGCGGCGTTTCTACAATGTTTGCCCGCTGGCGGTATCTCGGCTGCATCGGCAGGAAATTCGCGCTTTTCGAGACGTCCGCGGGGCTTGAAATTCTCAATGTTCTCGGTGCTTTGCGGCGTGTCGGCTATGCGCGGATTATCGAAAATTTGCGTTCGCTTTCGCCCGTGAGCCAGATGTTGCTCATTCCCGTAAATCTGAAATTCGAGCGCGCCGACGCCGAGGTTTTTGCCGAAAACTTCAATACGTTCAAAGCGTGCGGTTTCGACATCGAAGAGTTCGGCAAGAATTTTTACCGCATAACCGCCGCGCCCGACTGGATTCAATTCGAGCGTGTCGAGCAATTCATACGCGATTTTGTCGAAGTTGTGCGCGAGGAATCCAAGAGTGTCCGCGCAAAAAAGCTTTCCGACGCCGCGTTTGCCGACGCCGCGGTTTCGAAGCTCTCCACTGCGGGGTTTGTCTTTGACGAAAAAAATCTCCGCGCCCTGCTCGACAGTCTCGCCCGTTGCCCGTCCTACGCCACATCGCCCGACGGCAAGCCCACAATCAAAGAGATATCGCACGCCGCCCTCACCCGCCTCTTCTGAAACGGCTGAGGACGCCTCCCGTTGCGAATTTTTTAAATATAGTGAAGATGCGGCGATTCCGCCTTTGTTTTTTTAGATTGAACTCGCTCGCTTGGTTTTGCTATGCAAAATCCGCGCTGTTTTGAACTCGCATTTGTTTCACAAATGTCTCGGCACTCGCTTCGCTCGGCTCTTTGCCTATCGGCAAAGCTTCCCACGTAAAACGTGGTCGCCCTACGGGTAAAACACTTTGTGTTTTATTCTTCCCAAAAGCTTGCTTCGCAACTTTTGTGTTCGCAACGGGAGGCTCTCGACTAAAAGACGGTTTTTCTTCACCTTACGTACCCAAGTACGCTACGGTTTGAAAAGCCGCGTCTTTTAGAACGAGCCTCAGCCGTTTTACAATCCGAATCTGGTTCTAACCCGACCCGCTGGGCGGGCTTCCATTGTGGGGGCTTTGCCCCCGAGCGCGGATTTTGCATCCGCAAAATTCTTCCGCGCTTCCCCCCATTAAACGAAGGCACACTCACGTTGAATTGGCGAAGCCAAGAGCTGAGCGACATTAGAATCTTTCCGTTCTATTAAACTCGGAAAACAAAATGATATTTATTGCGGCACGTTTAGCTTGAATTAACCACCTTATCAGAAGAAATATAAATAGTATGTACACACAAAAAAGCAACATACACATCCCTAAATCTACCTTTTCCCACAATGAAGATTTATTCGAACTCCAACATATAAAATTAAGTGCCCCAAGCACACCAGAAGAAACCTCGTCCATTTGCTTTTTCTGATTTAAAATCATCAATTTGTTGTTAGCACGTTTTGCAAATCCATAATGAAGATAATAAAATGCAAACCAGTTCACTAAGGGGATGAATACTAAAAAAATTCTCCATCCAGCTCCTAATTTATCATTTGGAGCTTCAACAAGTTTCCAAATACGATAGTAAAAACAAACGCCATATGCAAAGGTTACATATGTAATGATAATCCCCAAAATCTCCATATTTTTTGAATATCTCGGAAAAAACAGAGGTAATACTACATACATAACATGCACCCCAATCGTAAGAAAAATACATATACATGCGACATTACATAGTGCCCGTATTTTTGCTGTTTCCGCTATAACGTCTTTCATTTACTCCTACTCCTGTTTTATTGATTTTATTGCGCGAACTAACATACCCCCCCCGAGAAACTTGTACGTCTTTTTCTTGAAAAATTTTCCGCGCCGAATGCCAAAACGCCTTTTGAAATGCAAGGAGAATTTGTTTTGCAGACTGACGGCGTTCCGTTTTTATAAGACGCAAAAAAAAGCAACCCTCTGCGAGGTTGCCTTTTTGTGGTATTTGAAATTTAAATTTACTGTTTTTTATTTTGCGAAGTCTTTGACAAGCCGATGGGCGAGCGCGTCGAAAATCGCCTGCATCTCGGGCGAAACTTCGCGCGTATGCAGCGACTTGTCGAGCGGGATTGTCGCGACCACATCGACGCCCAATTTCTGTGCGACCGTTGCCGCGCAACCCTCGCCAAAAATATACTCGCGTTTATCGCCGACTTGCAAATACGCCATATTTTCGACGATGCCCGCAATTTTGACGTCGCTTTTTGTGAAAACCATAGCCCCGCGCAATGCGGTTTTTGCGGCGAGCTCGTTGGGGGTTGTGATAATCAGGGCGCAATCGAGCGGCATAAGCTGGACGACGCTCAAAACGGCGTCGCCCGTGCCGGGGGGAAGGTCGAAAACCATAACGTCAAGCTCGCCCCATTTGAAGTCTTCGGCAAACTGTTTTATTGCGCTTGTGACCATTGGCCCGCGCCACAGAAGAGGCTGTTCGTCGCTCACAAGCATTCCCATAGACATCACTTTTATTCCGTCGATTTCGGGCGGAATAATTTTCTGGCTCTCGTCCATAGTCGGAAAGACTTCTTCGCCGAAGAGAATCGACGCACTCGGGCCGTGAATGTCGCAATCCATAAGCCCGACGCGAGCCGCGCCGTCCTTTGAATACATACGCGCGAACGACCGCGCCAAATTTACCGCGACCGTGCTTTTGCCAACACCGCCCTTGCCCGAAGCGACCGCAATCTTAAACTTTACACCCGCAAGCGCGTTCGATTTTTGCGGGGCTGCCGCCGCGGGAGCGGGCGCGGATTTCGGCATTTCGGCAAGCAGAACGACCTTGAATTCGGAAGTCGGAAATTTCGTTTTCAGCACTTCCGCAGCCTCCGCCGCAATCCTTTCGGCAAGCGTTTTTTCTCCGCCAGTATAAATGCGGATTTCGGCGGAATTGCCGTCGACTTTCAGGTATTTCACCATTCCGAAAGACACGATGTCCTTCGAATACGGCGGATATTTTACGGCGCGCAATGCGTCGAGAATTTCGTTGTTTGTCATAGTAATGCGAATGAGGAATTTTTATTTCGAAAGCGCGTATTTGATGAGCTGTTCAACAGTTGCCGAACCGCCCAGAGCCGCGCAACCCTGCCGCACAAGCTTGTCGCTGTCGGCGGGCTTCATACCCAGAGCGCAAAGCGCGGCGACGGCGTCGGAAATTGTGGAGGCTTCGGTTGCGCCGAAATCTCCGCCCGAAACCGACATACCCGCGGGCGCGAAAGCTCCGCGCAATTCAAGCACGAGTCGTTCGGCGGTTTTCTTGCCGATACCCTGACACTTCGAAAGAAGCGCGGCGTCGCCCGAGGCAATCGCGCTTTGCAGGGTTTGCGCCGACATGCGGCTCATCATATTGAGGGCGATTTTCGGGCCGATGCCCGAAACCTTTTCGACAACCAGCTTGAAAAAATCCCTGTCGGACGCCGAAATAAAGCCGTAGAGCGACTGCGAATCCTCGCGGTAGACGGCGAGCGTATGCAGCATAACCTCACTGCCCGAAGCGGGCAGACGCTCCGACGTTGTAAGCGGAACGTTGACTTCGTAGAACAACCCTCCGGCTTCGACGACCGCCGAAACGGGCGTCGACGACACGAGCCTGCCTTTAATACCTACTATCATTGCCCATCAACCGCGGTTATTTTATATTCAGGACATCTTCCATTCCGAACAATCCCGCGGGCTTGCCAACAACCCACTTTGCCGCCCGCAATGCGCCTAGGGCGAAAACCTTTCGGTCGGCGGCCTTGTGTGCAAGTTCCAGACGCTCGCCGTCGGCGGCAAAAATCACGGTGTGGTCGCCGACAACGCTGCCGCCGCGCAATGCGTGCACGCCGATTTCGCCGCGCGGACGCTCGCCAACAAGACCTTCGCGCCCGTAAACAACAACGTCTTCGCCGACGCCGCGCTCTTGCAAAACGACTTCTTTGAGCTTTTGCGCGGTGCCGCTGGGGGCGTCTTTCTTCATCCTGTGGTGCATTTCGACAATTTCGACATCGTAGGAATCGTCCAAAATACGCGCGGCAATCTTAGTCAGATAATTGAGAAGGTTTACGCCGAGCGAATAGTTGCCCGCCCATACAATCGGAATTTGTTTTGTAAATTCCAAAATCGCGGCGCGCTGTTCTGGGGTGTGCCCCGTAGTGCCGATAACAAGCGGCTTGCCGTGTTTTGCGCAGAGTTCGGCAAGGGGGGCGGTGATGTCGCGGAACGAAAAATCTACGGCGACATCGCATTCGGCGATTTTGTCCGCGGGATTATCGCCGACATCGCAGCCCGCGACAATTTCGCAGCCCGCGCCCGCGGCGGCGGCCGATATTGCCGCGCCCATTCTGCCCTTCGCGCCGTTTAGCAAAATCTTTACCATATTAGAGCAATCCTATGTTTTTGAGTTCAGCTTTGAGAATTTCGAGCTTGTCGTCCGCCATTTTGCAAAGCGGCAGACGAACATACGGGCTTTCAATCATTCCCGCAAGAGCCATTGCAGTTTTCGCGGGAACGGGGTTCGGCTCGATAAACAACGCCTTGAAAAAGCCTTTGAGCTTGTCGTTCAACGCTTCGGCTTCGCCCCATTTTTTTTCTTTGCAGAGATTGACAAGCTTCACCATAGTTGCGGGAATGAGGTTCGAGGCTACGCTAACGACACCCGATGCGCCCGCTTTCATAAAGTCGACAGTCAGGCCGTCGTCGCCGCTTAACACGTCAAGAAGTCCGTTCGAGCGCGCGCAGAGGTCGGCGACTTTCTCGACTTTGCCGCCCGCCTCTTTCATAACCTTGAAGTTCGGATACGCCTGCGCGAGCCTTATTGCGGTATCGTTCGAAATTTCTATGCCGCAACGCCCCGGAATCGAGTAGAGCATAATCGGCTTTTTCGTGCATTTTGCAATTTCGCACATATGCAGGAAAACGCCTTCCTGCGACGGCTTGTTGTAGTAGGGTGCGACGATGAGGAAACCGTCCGCGCCCGCCTCGTCGGCTTCGCGCGTGAGGTGGATTGCCTCTTTCGTGCAGTTCGCGCCCGTGCCAGCCAAAACGGGAACGCGCCCCTTGGCAAATTCGATTGTCTTGCGGATTGCGACAATGTGCTCGACGGGGTCGAGCGTGGGCGATTCGCCGGTAGTTCCGACCGAAACCAAGCCGCTGACACCGCCCTTAATCTGGGCTTCAACCAACTCTTTCAAAGCGTCGTAGTCGACGCCCAACTCGGTCATTGGCGTGACCAAAGCCGTCCATACTCCTGAAAAATTTTGCATATGCCCCCATTCAAACACAAAGCAAACCCTTTTCAACCCTATTTTTCCTAAAAACGGGCAAGGCCGCCCCGCTGGGCGTGCTGCCATTGCGGGGGCTTTGCCCCCGAGCGCGGATTACGCGTCCGCGTAATAATTCCGCGCTTCCCCCTTTTGCATTACCAATTTCGCTTTTAATAATAATACAAAAAAGAAGTTCCGTATGGAACTTCTTTCAGCACTATAAAAAAATATTTCGCAAACGCGTCATCGCGGTTTTTAGCTTATTTACGGGTTTTAGAGAGAATGTCCTTGACCTCCGCGTCGGTCAGCAACATATAGAGACGCGAGTTCGAAACTTCAACGGCATAGTCGCGCCCCGCAGGCACTTTGTAGTCTTTGCGAATTGCGCCGTCGAGCTTCTTGATTTCGGCTTCGGCGGCGACGATTTTTTCGTTGAGCGATTTCTGCGCAACGGCGTCTTTCGTCTCGGAAAGCTGCTTCCTGAGCTTGTTTATTTCGAGCTGCTTGTTCATCAAACCCGCAAGCGCATTCTGCAATTTGTCGTTTTCGAGAGAACCGTTGATTTCAGTGATTCGATACATCGAGAAATTGCTTTTGTTCGACATTTTCTGGGGATCGAGCAGCGTGCCGTCGGACATCTTCATTTCGGCGATTTCATTTTTAGTGAGCACGACGCATATATTGGTTTTGAAATAAACCTGCTTGTAGGTGCGGTTTTCGGCAAAGCGATAGGCTTGCGCCATAAGCTTTTCGTTTTCGCGATACTCGGCTTCAAGCTTCTTCATTGTGGCTTCGAGATAGAGCTTTTTTTCGGCGTCCTTCTCGGCGGCTATTTGGTCTTTTAGGTGCTTGATTTGCGAATTTTGCGCCTGAATAATCGAGAGGTTGCGCTGGAATTCCTCGTTGGCTTCGGGGGTTCTAAGCTCCAACAAATATATGAAATACTGGTTGCCCGACTTCACGATGTCGCCGACTTTGTTCTGCGCCGAGACCGCCCCCGACATAAGCAAAAGCGCGGCGATTGACATCGATATGATTTTTCCGATTCCGTTTTTCATTTCCGATTCCGTTCTGTTTTTTAAATCTTAAAGACTGCCTTCGGGCCTAAACTACGAAAAATCGCGCCCGAAATAATTTTCATTGTTGCAATTAACCAAAGACTTTAAAAAATCTCAATAAAAAATTTGCAATACCGGACGCAAAAAACACCAAATTCGGACACAATGAAACGCGCGATTTTCAAACTGCTTGCAATCTGCCTTTCGGCGGCAATCTACGGCATTTTCGGCATTATGTGCGCGGCGGCGTGGCTGGCGTTTTCGTTCGAACCGCGGCAGTGCGGACATGAGTCGTCGCCCGAGCTTTGCGATTTTCTCGAAGACACTTCGGCAAAGTCGCGCGAGTTTACCGCAAAACAGCTGGGCGACGGAATCACGGGCATAATACTCAAACGCGCTCAGGCCGCAGCCAAGACAAGCGGCGCGGTCGTGATGCCGGCAATCCCAATAATTTCGGAAACCGCCGACGGACTGCGGGCGGAAATCCCCGTCGAGTTTTCGACAATCGCTGGTGCGGTGCGCTCGGCAGTCGTGTGCGATTTTTCGACAAACGGCAGAATCGAATTGAAATCGGCATCACTGGGCAACGCGAAAATTCCGCGCTGTCTGAGACGCTTCGCGGAAGAGTCCCTCGAAGCGCACTACGCGGATTTCTGCAAGGCGGACATCGAAAGAATCGCCCGTCTCGGCGTGTCGAAAAACGGCTCTAAATTCATTTTGAAAAAATGAAAATTTTTGCATTAGCCACAACCTTGCTGACACTATTTTGCTGCATTGCGCCCGCATTGACGCTCGAAGAGAAAATCGCGGCGGCGCGTAAAATAGCCGAGGCCGACGCCCGCGGCGAGCCGCTTACGCAGACCGAACGCGACGCATTGCTTGCGCCGAAAAATTCGGCGGACGCAGAAGGCGAATCCGCGCAAAACGCGCCCCTGCCCGCGCCGCGGCAACCGCAACACGAAACAAGCAAAACAAAATCCGCAGCGCATTACGTTGTCGACACCGAGCGCGACTTCATCAACGGAAAATTCGTCGGGCGCGTGGGACAGACAGAGTCCGAAAAGCGCGAGATGCTCGAAACATTGCAAGCCGCCGACATTGCGGCAAAGGACGCGCAAGAGCTCAACTTTGCCCAGACAAAATTCTTCCTGATAACGTCGAAAAACCGCAACGCGGTTTCGGCGGTCAAAAACGCCGCCACGGCGGTCGAGGCCGCACTCGCCGAATTGTTGCCAACCGAAACCTACACCGCGCAGGCGGAAATAAAAAACAACATAAACATTTTCGACGAGAGCCAGACCGAACGCAATATCAACGTTTCTACTTCCGCCGCGACCGCGACAATCGACTTGCGCTGGAATAAAACCCTCGACCTCGGCGATGTCTGCCAAACCCTCGCCGAAACCGTCGTCTTGCGCAATGTTGCCGAAAGGGTTAAATCAGACGGACAGACTCCGCAAAATCGGGAAAGTAGAAAAATTCCATTTTGGCTTTCGCGGGCGTTGCGCTTGGCTTCGCTTGAAAAAATCCAACTGGGCATTCCGTCCCACTCGGCAAGATTGGCGGCGCAAACGCCGCCCGAAAGCGCGGGAGCAATCTTCGACTACACCGCAGAACAACCCCCGCAAATTGATTTTGCGACGCGGCGGGCGCACGCATATTGGCTCGTAAAGGCGGTAATAAAAATGTCCGACCGCAACGCATTCGGAAAATTCGCCGAAACCGCAATCGCACAAAACCTGACGGGCGCGGAAACTTTCGCCGAGTTGCAAAAACTGCTCGCTCTCCCCGCCGACAAAGATACGGATATGATTCTGGGGTGCGTGATGATTTCCGAAATCTACGCGAGAAAGGGCGGCGTCGACACCCCGCGCGATTCGCTAAACGAACTTGTCCGTTTGGCGAATGTCCGCATTTTCGAAAACGGCATTCCCCGAACTGTCGCTTGCGATACCCTCATTTCGGCAAACCCTCAAAACACAGACGCGGTAAAAACACGACTGACAGAATTGAAACTGTTGCTTGCAAAAATCAACCCCATATTCTTCAACGCCGCAGTGGCTTTGGGCAACGTCTACGAGGCGTATATCAAGGGCGACACCGAAGGATACCGCCAGAGGCTCGAAACATTTTTTGCGGAGTTCGAACGCGCCAGAAAAACCGCAAAAACAGTCGAGACCGCTTTGCAAAAATATTCAAAAAAACATAGCGCCGCATCGGACAAATAAACCTTGACAACCGCCGCAGCTAAATTAAATTTTCGCAGTTATGATGAACACATTTTTAGCTTTCGGTATGCCCGGCCCGTCCGAGTGGATTTTCATTTTCCTTATCGCATTGCTGCTTTTCGGGGCAAAACGTTTGCCCGAATTGGCGCGCGGCTTGGGAAAGTCGATAAAGGAATTCAAACGCGCCACAAGCGAAGTCGAGGCGGATTTTAAAGAGGCAATGAAAGAAGATGAAGCAAAGAAACCTTCGTCGACGTCTTCCTCCGACCCCGACCAGAAATAACACCACCTTACAAACATTAAAACAAAGAAGTCTTTCCTGCATAGGAAAGACTTCTTATTTTTAATAAAAAAAATAAAAGCGGAACGAAGTTAAGCTTTTACATTATTTTATCGGCTTAAAACCGAACAAACAAACGGAGAGTTTGGGAATAGGCGCATTTGCGAAGCAAACGCCTAAGGGGTGTTTTATATGTTGTGAAGTGGCGCGGATTTTTTATATGACGGGCACCGAAGCGGATTTTTTATATGACGGGCACCGAAGCGGATTGCCTACGGCAATGACCGCTTTGCTTTAAAGAATAATCAAAGGCGGAATTGCCACAGGCAATCCGCGCCGCTTTCGAACTTATAAAAAACCCCGCTATGGCAGCCCGCCCAGCGGGACGCCCTCAGCCGTTTTTTTCGATGTAGATTGAAGTGGAGGGGAACGCAAACGACATCTTGCATTCGGCAACAATCCGCATAACGAGAAGATTCACACGCGTATTGACGTCCTTGTAAAAAGCCGCATCTGTCCGCGCCGTATAGTAGACAATCTCGATGTCGAGCGAAGACGCCCCGAAGTCGACAAATTCCACCGAAACTCCGTTGGGATTGTAAACGCCGTCAACCTCCAAAATCTCGGTTCGGAAACGGCTCATAACGGCTTCGATTTGCTCGGCGGTGGCGTCGTAAGTAAGCCCGACAGTGAACGAACGCTTCCGCGCGGGCATCTTTGAGATATTCTCGACAGCCTCCTTGGCGAGCGTCGAATTCGGAATCGTGACAATCGTCTTTTGGAACGTGCGGATTTTCGTGGAGCGGAAACCGATTGCCTCGACATTGCCCTCGCAGGAATTCGTCTTAACCCAGTCGCCCACAATGAAAGGTCTGTCCATAATAATCGAGACCGAGCCGAAAAAGTTCGCAATCGTGTCTTGCGAGGCGAACGCCAACGCCATGCCGCCGATACCGAGCGAGGCTATAATCGTGTTTACATTCACGCCCATGTTGTTGAGCACCGAAAGCACGGCAATCAGACACACCAAAACGCCGATCATACGGCGCAAAAAATCCATAAGATTTGCCGACGATTTTGCGTCTTTGCTTCTGAGTTTGCGCGTAATCACGAAGAACACGGCGTCGATAACAATCTTCAAAACCCAGAAAACCGAAAGCCAAAACACAATGCCAATAGCGCGCGATGTAATCTTTATGCTTTCGGCGTCGCTTATCAAAAAGACGATTGCAAAATATACCGCCAACACCCACACAAACGTCTTAATCGGGAAACGGATTCGAGAAACGAACACGGGCAGAAAACCGCCCTTGCCGCCCCTGCACGCAAGTCCGAGCGTGTGTTCGAACGCGAAATTGAAGACATACTTCACGCACAAATACGTAAATAACAGCACGAGAGCCGACGCCAAAAACTGCACGAGCGCAAACCCGAACACACGGAACATCAGAACGTCGGCGGTTTGCCGCGACACCCCCGCGACCTTTCCGACCACGACGCGTAAATTGCCGCGTATCGACTGCGCACTTTTGAGCGCGCCGCGGTCGAGTCGCTCCTGATACAACTTGTGTTCAAGTTCCAACCTTTCGACTTCCGTCAACTCCTTTTTCGGCGCGTCGGACGCCTTCACAGCAGATATTTTCTCTGGGGAAAATTCCGCTTTTGCCGCATCTGACGGCACCGCAACATTCGGCGATTTTTGCTCTCCCGCGCCTTGCGCTTCCTGCTTGACGACTTCGCCGCCTTGCGAAACAACCACCGCAACCTGCGCCGAGCCGCCCTGCTGCCGAACCGTCGCCCGACTGCCGTCCGCAGTCCGCGCCGCATTTTCGGCGTCCGCAGCCGCAAGCCCCGAAAAACCCAAAATACAAAGCAAAAAAATTTTCACGAATTTCATATTTTTGTTCTCGTAATAGTAAAAATAAAATTAAAAACCGAGTCCGCACAATCCGCGCCGACGACAGGCCCCTGCAAAAGCAAAAACTTTTCAGCAAACCCCGCGCGCCCCGCAGCCCGAACCGCCAAAAACGCCCGAGCACACAACCCGCGCCCCGCTACTTCCTGCTGTGGCGCGTGTAGGCCGCATAGGTCGAAATCCCGCGCGCAATCGCCTCGGCAAGACGTTGTCTATACGCGGCGTTTGCCAACTTCAAACACTCCGAGTTGTTGGAAAGGAACCCAACTTCAATCAGACACGCGGGCATATTCGCCGTGCGCAACACCGCGAAACGCGCGCGGCGCACCCCCCTGTCTTCCGCCCCCGTCGAGTTCACAAGCGACTTCTGCACCGAAAACGACAATACCTGACTCCACCCGTCGACATTGTTGCCCGGATACGAAACCGTATCGGATTTCGTCAACTTCGCCGACGAGCTCGACGGCAGCCACACGGGGGTGAGCGCATACGTTTCAAGCCCCGAAACTCCCTTGTTTGCCGCCGAATTGCTGTGGACGCTCACAAACAAATCGGCATTGCGGCGGTTGGCGATAATCGGGCGGTATTCCAAATCAACAAACACGTCGCTAGTGCGCGTGTAGGAAACCTTGTAGCCGAGCTTGCGCAACTCCGCGCCCAAACGCAGAGCGACGTCAAGATTGACGTTTTTTTCCTTCACGCCGTAGCGTTTGTTTTCCGCGCCGTTGTCCTTGCCGCCGTGCCCCGCGTCGATAACGATATGAAACGGGCGGCGCGGCTTGGGCGTCAGATGCGGAAATAACACGGGCGCAAGAGTCTTGTAGGTATCGCGCTTGGAAATGTAGAGCATGGATTTCGAGACCGCCACGGGGTGACCCAAACACACATTGAAGCCGTTGACAGTCACAACCCTGCTGTTGACCTCGAAATTCACGGTCTGCCACGAGTTGAAAACCGACATTTTCCGCCCGCGCACAACCGTCTTGTATTTCATGCCGCATTGCCGCGCATATTGGGCGACGCTGACATATTCCACGCCGTTTACGTCCAGCGCGAAAAGCGACGGGGAGATTGCCAGCAGCAGCAAAAATCCCGCGAAAGATGCGAAAAATCCCCGTCGCGAACACACCGCTATTCTTCTCCCGAATCGTCTTCCGGAACTTCGTCGGTATCCTTTGAATATTTGAGCTTGCGCTGGTTTTGCGCAACTGGCGAAAGCGACACGCTTATGTTTCTGCCCATAAGCTTAGGTTCGGAGTCGGCATGACCTATGTGTTTAAGCTCGGCAATCGCATTGTTGACGGTTTCGAACGCCTTGTCCTTGAACTCCATTTCGCGGCCGCGCATCATCAGCGTAATTTTGAGCTTGTTGCCTTGGAAGAGAAATTTTTCGGCATTGCGGATTTTCGTGAGGAAGTCGTTCTGTTCAATCATCGGGCGCAGCTTGATTTCCTTGACCTTCACCGTCGCAACCTTGTGCGACTTCTGCTTCTTCGACTCTTCATACATATACTTTCCGTAGTCGAGAATACGGCAAACTGGCGGTTCGGCATTGGGCGAAACCTCCAACAAATCGAGCCCCGCGCGCTTTGCAATCGCGAGGGCGTCCTGCGGCGACATTATTCCGAGCATATTGCCGTCCGCGCCTATAACCCTGATTTTCGGGGCTCTGATTCGCTCGTTTCGTCTGGGCCCGAATTTGCGCCCGCCCTTGTTGTTTTGCGGACGTTTTCCGCCGCCGTTATTTCCGCCGAAGCTGAATGGTCTGTTGTTTGTCATCAATATTTTATTTTTTTTAGATATGTGTGGGGTTATGCAATAGATAATTTCGAAAAACTTCAATATTTTATTTTGCCGCGACGCCGATTTTGCGCCCGCCAAGCCCTGACTCCGCCTCGCCGCGCTAATCCGAGTTTTTGAGCCGCTCGACACTTGCGCCGAGCCGCGCAAGCTTACCGTCGATGTCCTCATAGCCGCGGTCGAGGTGGTAGACGCGGTTGATTTTCGTCTCGCCCTCCGCGGCGAGCGCGGCAATAACCAGAGCCGCCGAAGCCCGCAAGTCGCTGGCCATAACGGGCGCGCCCGAAAGCCGCGTGCGCCCGCGAATTATCGCGCTTGCCCCTTCGCGGTTTATTTCCGCGCCCATTCTGCAAAGCTCTGGCACGTGCATAAAACGCTCGGGATAGACGCGTTCGGTTATTATCGAAATTCCGTCCGCCTGCGTGGCGAGCGCGCACATCTGCGCCTGCAAGTCCGTCGGGAACGCGGGATACGGCAGCGTCGTAAGTTGCACGGGCTTTATGTCGACATTCGAAGCGTCGACATACACCGAGTTCGCGCTCTTGATTTCCACCTGCGCGCCCGCGTCCTGCAAAACGTCCAGCAAAGCCCCGAGGCTGCGCTTCTGCGCTCCCTTAATCGACACCCGCCCGCGCGAGGCGAGCGCGGAAATTATCCACGTCCCCGCTTCTATTCTGTCGGGCAAAACCGAGTGCTCCGCCCCGCCGAGGCGCGGCACGCCCGTAATCGTAATCGTGGGCGACCCAGCCCCTTCGATAAGCGCGCCCATTTTAACAAGCATCTTGCACAGGTCGGCTATCTCGGGTTCGCACGCGGCATTTTCAATAACGGTCGTCCCCGGGGCGAGCACCGCCGCCATAAGAATATTTGCCGTTCCCGTCACAGTGCTGCCGTAGCGTCCGCCCAAAAATATGCTCGCCCCGCGTATGCGCCGCGCGTCGACACAAATGTAGCCCTTTTCGATTTCAATCGAACAGTTCAGCGCGCGCATTCCCTTTATGTGCAGGTCTACGGGGCGCGCCCCGATAACGCACCCCCCCGGCATCGAAACTTTCGCCCTTTTCAGCCGCGCCGACATCGGCCCGAGCAGACAAATGCTCGCCCTCATCTTGCGGACAAGCTCGTAGGGCGCGACGGGCGAAACCTCCTTCGCGCAAATCTCCCAAACGCCCTTCGAGGGGTTCGAAATCTCCGCGCCGAGTTCGGCAATAATCTGCGCCATAAAACGGACGTCGCTCAAATCGGGCACGTTTTTTAGCACGCATTTCTCGTCCGTAAGCAAAGCCGCCGCGAACATGGGCAGGCACGCATTCTTCGCGCCCGAAACCGACACTTCGCCTTCGAGCGGCTTTCCTCCTTTTATCAAAAGTGAATCCATATTTTTCGCGTTCGGATGATATTTCCGCCCGCCGCACAGTCAACAAGAATCGCCCGAAAAAATCGCCCAAAAAAGTGTTGACGCCGCGCAACAGCCCGCATAGGTATCCGATTATGACAGGAAGATTTTTTTCGACAATAATTTCGACATTAACCGCCGCAGTAGCCCTTGCCGTTTGCGCCTCTTGCGCTTCGCAAAATTGCGCCGCGCCCCAGCCGCAAAAACACCGCAAAGTGGCATTCCACGCCTACGTTTTCAAGGACGTCGCAACCCTTGAAGACGTGGTCAAAGCCGCCGAGCAAATGGGCGTCGACGGCGTCGTGTGCTCGCAGACAATCAAACTTGCCAAATACCCGAACACGCGCTTTTCGCCCGATATGAACGCCGAACAACGCGCATACGTGAAAAAACTCTTCTCCGATGCAAAGCTTGAAATCCCGAGCTTCGGCATAGGCGGGGACTTCAAAAAGCCCGAAGACGCCGACAAATACCTTTCGTTTTGCAGAGAAATGGGCATTCCGTTTTTTACTTGGGAGGGCGACTATAAAAACCTTCCCAAGCTCGATAAAAAGGCTGCTCAATACGGCGTAAAAATCGCAGTCCACCACCACACCGCCGAGTATAACAAGCAAAACCTCTACAATAAACCCGAAGGTATGCTTTCGCGCATAAAAGATTTCAAAAACATATTCGCGATTGTCGACAACGGACATTGGGCGCGCGAAAAAACCGACATTATCCGCGGCTATAAAACGCTCGGCAAAAAAATCGCCCTGCTCCATTTTAAAGACACCGCCAAATTCGGCGCGAAGGAAAAGACCGACGTTCCCCTCGGCACGGGCTGTCTCGACCTGCCCGCAATGATTGCCACGCTCGATGAAATCGGCTTCGACGGCTACTTCGTCCTCGAAAACGAAACCTGCTTCAAAAATCCGTATCCTGCAATGCGCGAAAGCGTAAAATACCTGCGAGGGCACTAACCCGCCGCCCGCGCAAGCGGCTTCGCACACATGGAAGAAACGCAATATGCAGTTTAAAATACGCTATATCCACGGTCTTTCGGGCGGAGTGAAGTCGCGCACAAACACGGGTCTTTGCGAAGTCTTCGGCACGGCAAACGTCGACTGCCTTTCATATCCGTCCGAAACCGCCACATTCGGCGAAAACTTTGCCCTAATCCTGCGGAAATTCGAAGACGCCCAAAGACAAAACCCAGCCCCAATAACCGCAATCGTCGGAACTTCGCTCGGCGGATTCTTCGCGTCAAAACTCGCCGACGAACTTGTCAAAAACCGCGGCGTTAACCCCGATTGCCTCGCGCTTGTTTTGATAAACCCCGCAACCAATCCGTTCGAAACGGGCAAAAAACTCGGCTACGAAAATTCGCCCGTCTTCCGCTCTTATAAAGGACAAACCGCCGCCCGCAACTTCGCCGAACTCGGCATAGCCCACACCGTCTTCGTAGCCCTCGACGACGAACTTTTAGACCCGCAACAAACGCTTCAATATTTCGCCGACGACAACGTCGTAAAATTGCCGTTCGGCGGACACAGCTGCTGGAACGCCCAGTCCGAAATCATCGCCGAAAAAATCCGCGAGCTCGCCTCATAACTACCCGCGGCACAAAAAAATTTACAATTCAAGCCAGCGCAAAAGCAATTCGTCGCGCTCTGCTTGCGACATCTTCCACTTGTCCGTCTTGCGCAGCCTCGCGCTCAAATTCGAAAGGCACAGCGCGGAAAATACAGACAAATTAAAACTCTGCGCAAACCCCAACATCTCCGCCGAAAACGTGTAGTCGGCCATTTCGCGGGCGGCGGCAGTCAACCCCGTAAGCTCCGTGCCAATCATAAGCGCAAGCGGACGGTCGAGCGGGATGTCGTCAATGCAGCCCTCCGCGCCCACTACCGACGCTGCAAGCGCATACCCGCGCGACTTCACCTCCGCCAGAGCGCGGCGTGTGTTCGCTTCCTCTTCGGGCGAAACCGTGTGGTCTTTTGGCATTCCGTTTTTCTGGATTCGCGCAAACGGCGACGTGTGGCGGAAAACGTCCTGCCACTTCGAAACGCCCGTGTCCACATTGTCGCTAATCCTAAGGCGGAATTTGTTTTCTATAAAATGGACTTCCTGCAACCCGAACGCGTCGCAGTTGCGCAATACCGCCGCGGCATTGTGCGGCTGGAAAATGTCCTCCAAAACGACAGTCAAATACCGCGTGCGGTTTTCGGCGGCTCGCGCCATTTTCGCAAACCGCGACGCCGTTATTTTCCCCGAAAGCTCTTCGATTTTTTCGCGCGTAGTCATCTCCTCAGCCATATCCGCCCCTTTCAGCCCCGCAAATCCGCCTCGTGATTGGGACGGGCGCAGAGATTCGCAAACCCCGCGCAGTTGAATTTTTTTGCGGCATTTTCGCCCAGCAAAAACTCGTCACAAACTTTCAGAAGCTCTTCCATTCCGCGGGAACGGCGCATTTTGTAAAGAAATTCGCCCTCGGGGTCGACGCCCGTCCCCGCAAAGTTTAAAAACTTTTTAAGCCGCGAGTCGGGGAACTTCATCTGCGCCGCCCGCGCTTCGATGTTTTCGCGCAGCTTTTCCACATACACGCGGACATCTTCAAGCGTAGGTTCGAAAATCTTCCGCCCATCCAACGCCTCCCTTATCTGGCGGAAAATCCACGGATTGCGCACCGCAGGCCTGCCCGACATCACCCCCGCGCACTTCGACTTCGCCCGTATTTCAAGCGCGACATCGGCACTGTCCACATCGCCGTTTACAATCACGGGCACCGGCGAACTTTCGGCGGCTTCGAAAATCCTGCCGTAATCCGCCCGCCCTCTGTAAAGCTGGCGCACCGTGCGCCCGTGGACGGTTACAAAATCCGCGCCGCAGTCGCATACAAGCCTGAAAAGCTCGAAAAACCGCGAGTCGTCCTCAAAACCCAAGCGCATTTTCACACTCAACACCCCCCGCCAACGTTCGCGCATTACCCGCAGGATTGATTCGATTTTCTTCGGGTCGCGCAGAAGCCCGCCGCCGACATTCTTCTTGTAAATTTTCGGCGCGGGACACCCCAAATTCAAGTCGAGCATTTTCACCTGCGGATACCGCGCAAGCTCGTCGATTGCCCGTTCAATGTAGTATTCGTCTTCGCCTATGAACTGCGCGACAACCCCGCGCCCCGCGGGACGGCGCAAAACCGCCTTCAACACCGACGGTTCAAGATAAAAATATTCGTGCACCCTGAAATATTCCGCCATAAAAAAGTCGGGTGCGCCGAAGCCCGCAATAATGTCCATAAACCCCGCGTCGGTAATGTCCTGCATGGGCGCGAGGAACGAAACAAAATCTCCTTTTGAAAACGGCGCGGACATTTTTCGACCTAAAACACGTATACCAAAACCGTCCGAAGGCGCGAAACCGCACCTCTACGGCACAAAATAAAATCAGAATTCGTCGCGCAGCTTGCGGTAGGCGGCAGCCATATCTTCGAGCTTCTCCAAAACCGAGGCGACAATGTAAATCGGCGTCGAAAACCGCAGCGCAAGCGCGATTGCGTCGCTCGGACGGGCGTCGATTTCGACAATTTTCTTGCCGCCCGAATGGTCGCCGACTGCAAACGTTGCGCGGCAGTCGAAAATCCCGTCAAGCTCGTTGTATAGATCGACGCGCACAAATTCGCAGTGCATCGAGTCCAAAACGTTCTTCATAAACTCGAAAGTCGTCGGACGGGCGCAGTCGACCATATCGAGGGCGAGCTTCAAACTTTCGAATTTTGCCGAGCCCATATTTATTGCGAAAATCTTGTCGATAGTTTTGAAAAACATCGAACACCCGACAGGCGAGGGCAACACGTCGAGGGGGATAGCCGATATGTATTCGTTCCCGTCCATTTCGCAAAACAGATGCCGTTAGACACAAAAACTTTCGGCCGATTCGGCCGAAAGTTAATTGTGAAAAATATCGATACGGTTATTTCGCGAGCTTCGCCGCGGCTTTCGCCAAACGGCTCTTGACTCTGGCAACCTTGTTGGGGTGGACAATACCCTTTTTGCAGGCCTTATCCAAAGCCGAAGCCAAAACCGCGCCCGACTTTTTCAGCGATTCCGCGTCCGCGCTGACTTCCACCGTCTTCGACAAAGTCTTGATACGGCTGCGAACCGTGCGGTTATGGGCCGTGCGGGTGGCTGTTCTGCGAATGTCTTTTTTAGATGATTGTTTGTTTGCCATAAATTTACTTGTTGTCTATAAAGTTTTATTTACTATAAACGACTCATCAAAAAGATTTTTCCCCCTTTTGCAACAAAAATCTTTCATCTATTTTGAAGAAACAACATCTTTCAACAGCCGTTAAACGCGCAAAAAAACAAACAGCCGCGTCCGAATACAAAAAATCCCCGAACGGCGGAACGTCCGCGGGGGTTGTAGAAACAAAAAAAATTCCGAGTGGTGGGGGTGGGGGTCGAACCCACGAACAGCGTAGCTGAACGGATTTACAGTCCGCGTCCTTTGGCCTCTTGGATACCCCACCGACTCGAAATTTTTATAAAGCACACACGTTAACACTTCGCGGCGTTCAATCAAGCTTTTTTTTATTTTTTTTCGCACCCCCCGCGCGAAGCGCGTTTTGCGTTTTTATCCCCGCCTTGAACATACCTCGCCACCGAGCGTCCCGCTTTTGCGGCGCATTTTTCGTCAGACTTAACAGAACGCTTCACGCCCTGCTTCGCAGCCCTATTCTCAGCCTGCTTCGCAACGTTCTTCACACTCCTCTTTACCGCGCGTTTTTTCGCGCACTTTGCCGAAGAGACCTCCGCAGGCTCAACTTGCTTCGCACTGCCATTCGAATCCCCTTCCGACTCCTTCGAATATTTCAGAACAATAGTCGACATCGGCGGAAGCGTCAAAAGCGCGCCATAGGGCTGGTTGTTCATCGGCATCTCGCCCGCCTCGACAACGCCGCAGTTGCCCGCGCCCGAACCGTTGTAGCAGAGCGCGTCGGTGTTCAGAACTTCGCGCCAACGCCCCGCAAACGGCAGCCCGACCCCGTAGTTTTCGCGCCTGCACGGCGTAAAATTGCACACCACCGCATAGCAGGTTTTACCGTCTTCGCAGTAGCGCAGGAACGAGTAGGCACTGTAATTGCCGTCGTCTGCGTTAATCCACGCGAAACCGTCGGGGTTGAAATCGTTAGCCGCCAGCGATTCGTCGCGCAGATACAGCCCCGCGGCATCGCGGACAACCGCCTGCACCGAGCGGTGCGCATCGTATTTGAGCAAATCCCAGTTTATCGAGTCGTCATAACGCCATTCGGTGCTTTGTGCGATTTCGTCGCCCATAAAAAGCGTTTTCTTCCCCGGCCAGAACCACATGAACGCATAGAGAGCGCGCAGATTGGCGATTTTGTCGTCCCAGTCGAACGCGCCCATTTTGCCGACCATAGGGCTTTTGCCGTGCACAACCTCGTCGTGCGAATACACCAGCATAAACTTCTCCGTAAACTGATACACCGACGGGAACGTTATCTTGTTGTGGTGATACTTGCGGTTGACGGGGTCCTCCTTCATATAGTCGAGCGTGTCGTGCATCCAGCCCAGATTCCATTTCAAGTCGAATCCCAGTCCGCCCTCTTCGACGGGTTTCGTGACGCCCGCAAAAGTCGTGCTTTCCTCGGCAATCATGAGCGAGCCTTTGAACGCTTCGTGAACGGCTGAATTCGTGTGCTTCAAGAATTCGATTGCCTCCAAATTTTCCGCCCCGCCGTAGCGGTTTGGAATCCAGTCACTGCGCGAAAAATTCAGATACAGCATTGACGCCACCGCATCGACGCGCAGCCCGTCAATGTGGAAGCGGTCGAACCACGCAAGCGCGCTTCCCATCAGGAAATTCGAGACCTCCGCCCGCCCGTAGTTGAAGCACAGCGTTCCCCAGTCGGGATTCGCCCCCAGCCTCGGATCTTCGTGCTCGAAAAGACACGATCCGTCAAAGCCCGCCAGCGCGAACGAATCGCGCGGAAAGTGCGCGGGCACCCAGTCCATAATCACGCCGATTCCGCTCTGGTGGAGGATGTCGACCATACGCATAAAATCCTGCGGCGTGCCGTAGCGTTGCGTGGGCGCGTAAAAGCCCGTCACCTGATACCCCCACGACCCGGGGAACGGATACTCCGAAAGCGGCATAAATTCGACGTGCGTAAAATTCATCTTGCGGCAGTATTGAGCAAGTTCGCGCCCTATCTCGACATACGAAAGCGGACGGAACCCGTCGTCTGCAACGCGCTTCCACGAGCCCAAATGAACCTCGTAGACCGACACGGGTTTCCTGCTCCAATCCGTCGCCGCCCTGCGTTCGAGCCACTTAGCGTCGCCCCACGAATACCCATCCAAATTCCAGACAATCGAACTGTTGTTCGGCGGAGCTTCGAAGCGCACTGCATACGGGTCGATTTTCAGAAACGGCGTGTCGTTTCGCGCCGCCAAAATCTCGTATTTATATTTGTCGCCGTGCTTCGCATTCGGAACGAAAATCTCCCAAATGCCCGAACTCCCCACGGGGCGCATTTGATTGTAGCGACCGTCCCATTCGTTGAAGTCGCCCACAACGCTGACCCTCCGCGCAGTCGGCGCCCACACCGCAAACGCCACACCCGAAACGCCGCCGATTGTCTTGACGTGGCTGCCCAAAACATCGTAGATTTTGCGGTCGTCGCCCTTGCCTATAAGATAGACGTCGAATTCCGAAAGCGTCGGCGCGAAACTGTAACAGTCGTAAACGCGCCTGCACCCGCCGCGGTAGTCGCACACTTCGAAGTAGTGTTCAAAGGGCTTGCGCAATCCCTTGAAGAAAAACTCGAAAAATCCCGATTCGTCAAGCTTGCACATTTCGGCGGATTCGCCCGTTGCGGCATTTACAATCGCGCAACTCTTCGCGTCGCCCAAATAGCACCGAGCCACGACCCCGCCCCTGCACTTGTGCATTCCGAGATAGTCGAATATCCTCGCACACCTCGCCGACGTAATTTCCCTTAATTCCGACTGTGATATTATCATAAAACCTACTTTCCAAGCGATACAGGCTTGCCCAAAATTTCGGACGCCAAAACAGCCCTGCGCAAATCCGCTTTCGACGCGAAAAATCCGCCCCCGCAGCCCGAGGATTGCAAACCGTCAGCCTCCTCCGACGGCGAACCGTCCTCCCCCCGAAACTCAGAAATGCCCCCAAGCAAATACGCGCCTTCCGCGCCTCCGACAGAAAGCGAAATTTTGTTCTGCTCTTCAAAGTCGCGAATGCTGCGCAGCGTGTTTTGAAGGGTTTCGGAACGCTCGCGCAACATGCGAAGCTCGGCGTCAAAACGGCTCTCGCCGGCAGAATCCGAACGCCCCGACATATCCGCGCCGCCGCCGCTGCCGACATCTTCGGCAAAACCGCCGCCCGAAGCGTCAACTCTCTTCGACGGGACTTCGCGCAGCGTCCCGCCATATGTAAACGGCTTCGCATTCCCGCCGAAATTTTCCTCCGCCTCGATACCACCGTCGGCCGACATTCCGCCGCCGCGCACACTTCCAGCGCGTTCGCGTTTGAGTTTCTCGACAAACTCCCGCGCGGCGTCAAAATCCTCCCCCGAAATTTCCACATCGCCGCGCGACATTTCGGCTTCGGGATAATACTCGCCCGAAACGTCCGCGCCCGAGTCCGAGTCGAAATCTCCCCCGAAATGTCCGCCGCCAACGCCGCCGGCAGAATCCGAACGCCCCGCCATATCCGCGCCGTCATCGTCCGCACTGCCGCCGTCCCCGCCGCCGCGCTTTTTCGCGGAAGCGGCAAACACGTTGAACGCAATTACGACAATTATTACAATTAAATATTCCATTTATTGTTTCTTGGGCGTGTCGCCCGAAATGCTTTCGCGCATCGAGGTATCCGCCTGAATATTGCGCAGCTTGTAGTAGTCCATAAAGCCCATATTCCCCGAGCGCAGCGATTCGGACAAAGCAAGCGGCACCTGGGCCTCGGCTTCCACAACCTTCGCCTTCATATCCACGACTTTCGCCTTCATCTCCTGTTCGAGAGCAACTGCGGCGGCACGGCGAATTTCGGCTTGGGCTTGCGCCATATTCTTGTTCGCAATCGCCTGAGCCTCCTGCAATTTCGCGCCCACATTCTCGCCCACGTCGACGTCTGCAATGTCGATTGAAAGAATCTCGTAGGCAGTGCCCGAATCCAAACCGCGCTCCAAAACAACTTTCGAAATCCTGTCGGGGTGCTCCAACACGAATTTGTAGGAGTCCGCCGAGCCGATGGTCGTCACAATGCCTTCGCCCACACGCGCAATAATCGTCTCCTCCTGCGCGCCGCCTACAAACCGCTCCAAATTCGTGCGCACCGTTACGCGGGCGCGAACCTTCACCTGAATACCGTCCTTTGCGACACCGTCAATCGACGTCCGCCCGCTGCCCGCACTCGGACAGTCTATTACCTTCGGATTTATCGACGTGCGCACAGCCTCGCCCACCGTCTTAGCCGTGCCCTTCGTGGCGAGGTCAATCGCGCACGCCTGCTTCCAAGACAAATCCATACCCGCCTTTTCCGATGCAATCAACGCCTGAATAGTCGGGATTAAATGCCCCTCCGCCAAATAGTGCTCTTCGAGCTGGTTTATGCTCAAATTAAGCCCCGCCTTCACCGCCATAATGCGCGAGTCCACAATCATTCCGTAGGGGACGCCGCGCAGACGCATCGCAATAAGCGTGAACATGCTCACACTTGCGCCCGCCAACATCGCCTTCAACCAGGTGTTCACAAACGACGCCACAACAAAGAACGCCACAAGCGCGAACACCGCCGCCAACACAATTACAACCGTCATTATATCCATAAAAACGCCTTTTTTCCTTTTTTATTGTTTGTTATTTTCTCGATTAAAATCTGAACATCATCGCGGCGATTTTTCTAAACCCTGCGCACAACAACCGAAAACGAGTCCGCCGACACAACCTCGACATCCACACCGCTTTCGAGGTGGTTAAGCTCCGCCCGCGCGTCGTATAAAACGCCCCCAAGCTCGACTTTTCCCGTCGGCATAAGCTTGCTGACAGTCCTTCCGCGCCGCCCGACCAAAGCCTTGAAGTCCGCCGAGGGAGCCTTCCCGTCCTGCGCGGACGAAAGATAAATCTTCTTCCCGAAACGCGTCTTCGGCAAAACATAAAGCCAAAACAGGAACGCTCCCACGCACGCCGCAAACGAAAACGCCAACGCCAAAACCGCCGCAAACGCGCCGAAGCCGACATACGAAAGCCACACACCCCACAGACAAAGCGCAAGCCCCGCCACACACCAAATTCCGCCCACAAGCACGGTCTCCAAGAAAATCAGACCCGCGCCAATCAATATCAGCAGCATAATTTCAAACATACTATTCTTCTAACTTCGCCCGGGGTAAAAATCAAGATTTTTCGCGCCCCTACACGGCGGAATCAGAACACCATTACGAGCGTCGAAACAAACGTCATCGCCATAATAAGCAGCCTGTACCACCGCTCGGGAATCCGCTTTACAAGCCAAATCCCGACAAACGCGCCCAAAAATATAAACGGCAAAGCCGTCAAATCGACAAGCATCGTTTTAGCCGAAATGTTGTCCCACGCAAAAATCTGCAACGGCAGCTTCGAATAGTTTATGATAAGAAAAAACCACGCATTCGTGCCCACAAAAGCGAGCTTGTCGAACCTCATCGAAAGCAGATAAACCGACATCACCCCGCCCGCGGCATTGCCAATCATCGTCGTAAATCCGCCCATGACGCCGAAGAAAACCGAATACCACCACTTGTCCATAAACGCGGGGCGAGCCTCTTTCCCGCCCGACTCGGATTCCCGCACAGCCTCCCGCGGCATAGCCGCAACGCTTCCGCCGCCCGCAGCCGAGCCATTCCCGCGCCCACGACAACCAAAACACGCCTTGCGCTTGCGCCAGAATTTACGGATTTCGGGCAAAACCATAGTCGCAAGCCCTATAAAAATGCAAAACGCCATAAGGTGCTTGAATTGACGCTCTGGAATGAAACTGTCAACGGCGACCGCCACAAACAGCCCCGCAACCGCCGACGGAAGCAGACGCAGAACGCATTTCAAGTCGACATCGCGCTTGTAGTAGACAACCGCAATCACGTCCGCCATGCACAACATCGGCAAAATCACGCCCGTGGATTCCTTTGCCCCGAACGCGACCGCCATCAGCGGAACCGACATCATCACAACTCCCTGAATGCCCGTCTTCGCCATTCCGATGAGCAGCGCGCAAAAATAAAGTGCGCACACCTGCAAAGGCGACGCAAAAAAATCCGAAACTCCGTCCATATAACCCGCGTTATTATTTTCGCGTGCCGACCCTTGTCAACGCGTTTCGACGCACGCCCGACAAACATTTGCGCAAAAAAATCTTGCCCGAGCACACATAACCATTCATCATCTAAACACCAAAATAACCCGAACGCACAACTTAACACTTCCAAAAAAAAGGCACACTATGCAAAGAAGACAGTTCTTGAAATCCGCCGCCGCGGCAGCATCGGCAACCGCGCTTCTGCCCGAAACCGTTTTCTCCCAGACGCGCGAAACTCCCTCGAAAAAAAATCCCGACCTCGTCGCGGCATATGGCGGCAGCCCCGTCGAAATGTTCGAGCGCGGAATCGCCGAAATGGGCGGCATGCGACGCTTCGTGTCCAAGGGGCAAACCGTCGTCATAAAACCGAATATCGGCTGGGACAAACCGCCCGAGTTCGGCTCGAACACGAATCCCGAACTCGTCGGGGCTGTCGTGCGCCATTGCTTCGACGCGGGCGCGAAGGAAGTTCTGTGTTTCGACCACACCTGCGGCAACGACTGGGACAACCGCTACAACATTAGCGGCATAAAGGCGGCGGTCGAAAAAAACGGCGGGAAAATGGTCGCCGGCAACACGCGTTCGATGTTCGTCGAAAAGCAAATACCGCGCGGCAAAAAATTGAAGTCCGCCCTCGTGCATAAACTGGCGGTCAATCCCGACGTCTTCATCAATATTCCCGTGTTAAAACACCACAGCGGCGCAAAAATCACCTGCGCCCTCAAAAACTATATGGGTTGCGTTTGGGACAGGCAGTGGTTTCATAAAAACAATATGCCCCAGTGCATCGCCGATTACGCCACCTGCCAAAAAACGACGCTCACGATTGTCGACGCCTTCCGCGTTATGCTCGACTACGGGCCAATCGGCAAGTCGCCCGACTACGCGCCGGTGGTGAAATACCAGATAATATCGACCGACATCGTCGCAGCCGACGCCGCCGCCGTAAAGATTTTCGCCTCCGTCGCCAAACTCCACAAGAAGGGCAATCCCTTCGAACTCGACGAAATCAAATACATCGCCGCCGCCGAAAAACTTGGCGTAGGCACTTCCGACCTGTCAAAACTCTCCGTACGCCGAATCTCCGTAGCATGATAAACCCGACAAAACACGGCATAACACGACCGAAAAACGGTAAAAACAAATAAAAACCATATCCGATATGTTTTTTAAAATTTTGCGAAATATGCGCATCGCAGTCGCCCTCGGTGTGTTCATGCTCATAACAGCGCAGTTTCTCGACATGTATCACGAACTGCCCCGCGCGTATTATATGCACAACCCGACGCACACGCAGTTCGTGCCGTCGTTGCTTAAAATGCTCGGCACTGGCGCAGTCGCGGCGACTTCGGCATTCGTCGTATTCGGCGTCTTCGCCCTCGTTTTCGGGCGCGCCTATTGTTCGTTTTTCTGCGCATTCGGAATTTTTATGGACATCATTTCGCGCGCGGCAAGAGCCGTGCTCTCGACGCGTATTTTCAACGCGAAGCCCGCAAAAAATTTCGCCCGCAAACTGTTTTCGCGCAAATACAGGAAGCCGCGCACGGCTCTGCGCGCGATATTCCTGCTCGCCGCCGTCGCCTGCATAACATTCGGCTGGTCGGCTCTGCTTGGCTTCGTCGACCCGTATTCGCTCTACGGAAAAATCTTCGGCAGTGCGATCCGCCCCGCGGCCGCACTCGCCTTCGATTCCGTAAACAACCTCGCCTACGACCTCGGGATATATTCAGTCGAACCGCTCGAAGGCGACCCGCGCGTCGCAATTTCGGCATTCGGCGCGGCATTGGCGATTCTGACGGCAATTTCGCTCGTTTCTATTTCCCGCGGCAGACTTTTTTGCAACACACTATGCCCCGTTGGAGCGTGGCTCGGGCTTCTTGCAAAATTCTCGCTTTTCAAACTCTCGCTCGACACAAAAAAATGCGTCTCCTGCGGATTGTGCGAGCGCAACTGCAAGGCGGAGTGCATCGACTCCAAAAATAAATCGCTCGACTTCTCGCGCTGCGTCCTGTGCCTCGATTGCGCCGCGAATTGCCCGAAACGCGCAATAAAAATTACGCCCAACCGACTCTACCTTCCGACTTCCAAAAAAGACGCAAACAAAAAATCCGAAATACAAAGCCCGACATCGCCTGCACGCTTTGCAACCTCCCGCCCCGACACCCCCACAGCCCATTCCCCGCTCGATTTCAAAATTCCGCGCCGAGCCTTCGCCGCAACTGCGGGCGGACTTGCCGCGACACTATGCGCGGCGGCAAAAAGAGATTCCCTCACCGCAAAACCCGACACCGCCACCTCCGCAACAAGCACCGCAAACATCTCGCCCTACACCGTCGTCGGCGACCGCCCCGACAAACGCCTCACTGCACCTCCCGGCTCGAAAAGCATAGAAAACTTTTTGGAAAAATGCACGGGCTGCCAAATCTGCACCGCCGCCTGCAAGGCGCAAATCCTGAAACCCTCAACGGGCGAGTGGGGACTTTCGCACATCTTCCAGCCATATATGGATTACTCCGAGGGCTTCTGCCTCTTCGATTGCCACAGCTGCTCGAAGGCGTGCCCGACGGGCGCGATTGAGTTCATCACACACGAGCAAAAACATTCCATAAAAATCGGCACGGCAATCTTCAACGAAAACCTGTGCGTCGTAAAACTCGATATGACCGATTGCGCCGCCTGCGCCGAACATTGCCCCGTTCAGGCAATCGAGACCGTCCCCTTCGGCGATAGGAAGAACCACCTCTACATTCCGAAAGTCCATCCCGAAGTTTGCATCGGCTGCGGCGCGTGCGAAAGCATATGCCCGTCGCGCCCGCACCGCGCAATCGTCGTCGAGGGGCTCTCCACCCACATTCGCGCAAAAAAATTCGACGACTCAATGCGCTTCCACACTCCCACCCAAACCCCAGCGGAGTCCTCCCCTCAATCCCCCTTCCCCTTCTAAAAACCGCGAGGACGCCTCCCGTTGCGAATATTTTATTTATAATGCTGAAAGAAGTTCCATTCGGAACTTCTTTTTTGTATTTTAGATTGAACTCGCTCGCTTGGTTTTGCTACGCAAAATCCGCGCTGTTCTCGCCCTACGGGTAAAACACTCCGTGTTTTATTCTCCCCAAAAGCTTGCTTCGCAACTTTTGTGGTCGCAACGGAGGCGCACTCACGTTGAATTGGCGAAGCCAAGAGCTGAGCGACGATAGGAGCGGGCTAAAATCTAACAGCGTCTTTTTAGCACGCGCCTCGCCCGTTTTAGCCAAGCACACACGGGTATCCTAAGCCGAATAAATAATGTAAAAGTCTTTCCCATTCGGTAAATCCTGTTTTACTTTAATGAATAGTCAAAGCGCATTGGCAAAGCCAATCGCGCCGCTTATCAAACAAGAACATATCCTCGGAGAGTTGGGGGAAGAACGGAGGTATTTTGCGGAGCAAAATCCGTTCGCGGGGGCAAAGCCCCCGCAAGTAAAAGATTGACAGGAGGGGAGAGGGGAGGCAAAATAGATGGTCTATGAAATCTATAAAAAGCTTATTGATGGTGCTTGCTGCGTTTATCTCGGTGTTTTCGGTTTCGGCGAGCGGAGATGTTAAAAAGTCGTTCGAGGGCGACATTGTTATTTACGGCGGAACGTCGGGCGCGGTTGTTTCGGCAATCAGGGCTGCAAAATCGGGCAAGAAGGTTTATTTGGTTTCGCCCGATTTGAATTTGGGCGCGATGTCTTCGTCGGGGCTCGGTATGACCGACTCGGGCAACACGGACGTTATCGGCGGCCTTTCGCGCGAATTCTACAAGCGCGTTTATGCCGAATACAAGAAGGACGCCAACTGGTATGCCGAGAAGCGTTCGGAATTTTCGGGCAGCGGGCAGGGCACGAAGGCAATTCACGAAGACGACAAGACGATGTGGATTTTCGAGCCGCGCATTGCCCTTTACGTCTACAACAATTGGCTGGCGGAATATCCGAACATCATTATCCACCGCGGTGAGTATCTCGACAGGGAAAACGGCGTCGAGAAGGTCGGCAAGAAAATCAAGTCGATTACGACTTTAAGCGGCAAAAAGTATTCCGCCAAGATGTTTATCGACGCTACGTTTGAAGGCGACCTTATGGCTTCGGCGGGCTGCGAATATGTTGTCGGGCGCGAAAGCAACGACAAATACGGCGAAGACTTCAATGGGTATCGCGACACTCTTCGCCAAAACGGCCATCACTTTACCGTGAAGGTCGACCCCTACAAGGTGAAGGGCGACAAGTCGAGCGGGCTGCTCAAATACATTTCGCCCGAAAAGCCGCTCAAAAACGGCGAAGCGGACAAGAAGGTTCAGGCCTACAACTACCGTCTGTGCTTTACGGATTTCGGCCCGAACAAGGTCGAGCTGCCCAAGCCCGACAACTACAATGCGGCGGATTACGAGCTTTGCGGACGCTGGTTTGAAGCCAATCCCAACGCGTTCCCGCTGATTATCTCGAAGATGCCCAACCACAAGACGGACATCAACAACAAGGAGGCGTTCTCGACGGACTTTATCGGCTGCAACTACAACTATCCCGAAGCCTCGTATGAGGAGCGCGCGAAAATCGCAAAAGCGCACAAAGACTACACTCTCGGGCTGTTCTATTTCTGGAAGACCGACCCGCGCACGCCCGCGAAATTCCGCGAAGCGATTAAGAATTTGGGGCTGCCCAAAGACGAATTCGGCGACACGGGCAACTGGCCGTTCTATATGTATATCCGCGAAGCGCGCCGTCTGGTTGGCGAATATGTGCTGACGCAGCGCGACTGCCAGAACTCGAAAGTCGCGCCCGAGCCAATCGGCATGGGCTCGTATTCGATGGATTCGCACAACACCTCGCGTTTTGTGGACGAATACGGTTTTGTTCAGAACGAAGGCGATGTGCAGCGCAGTCTTTCCGAAAACGGCGCGTATCAGATTTCATATGGGTGCATTGTTCCGAAGCGCGAACAGTGCCAGAATTTGTATGTGATTTGCGCGGTTTCGGCCTCCCACATTGCGTATGGGTCGCTGAGAATGGAACCCGTGTTTATGATTTTGGGGCATTCGGCTGCCGCTGCGGCGGTTCAATGTATGGACGACGGCAAAGCGGTTCAGGACGTCGATATGTGGAAGTTGCGCTACACGCTCGCGAAAGAAGGGCAGGTTCTGCGTCTTAAAAAGCGCAGATAGAGCCTGTAAAGCATCGAACACACCGAGAGAATTATAGAGTTTAAAAAGTGAACAGACGTCTGTTTTTGACGTCTTCGGCGATGTCGCTTTTGGGCTACACGGCTTGCGTTGCCGTTCCCGAGCCGAAAAAGGGGCTCGGGCGCGGCAGGGACTACCTCCCCAAGCTAATCGGCAATCCCGCCGCGCGTATATTCGAAGTTCGCGTCGGATAATGCGGTAAGTGGCGCGGGGTTGCCTGCGGGCTGCGCAGGCTATTGATGTTTGCCTGATTTTGAAAGCCCGACTGGCAGGTTCACTGCCGAGAGTCGGGCTGTTTTGCATTTCGGCGGATTTCGTCGAGGTAGCCCTCTTGTGAGACGGGCTGGACGTCCTTATGGCAAAGCACGTTTTTGACGGTGAGCAAGGCGATTTTTACATCGCCGAAGAATGAGAGGGTTTCGACGTATTGGGCGTCGAATTCAAGTTTTTTATCCCAAGTTGTGCAGTTGCGTCCGTTTATTTGCGCGAGCCCGGTGATTCCGGGGCGGACTGTGTGGCGCAGTTTTTCGCGCTCGGTATAATATGGCAGATACTGCGGCAGCAGCGGGCGCGGCCCGATAAACGACATATCGCCTTTTAGAACGTTGAAGAGTTGCGGGAGTTCGTCGAGCGAGGTTTTGCGCAGGAATGCGCCGAGCGGAGTTATGCGCTCTTCGTCGGGCAGCGGGTTGCCGTCGGCGTCGACGGTGTTTTTCATGCTGCGGAATTTATAGATTTTAAAGATTTTTGCGCCGCGCCCCGGGCGTTGCTGCGAAAAAATCGCGGGGCTTCCCATATTTTTTTTAATCAAAAAATAGCAGAGCAGGTATAGCGGGGAGAGTGCCAGAATCAGAACCGCCGCGCCCGCGAAATCGAAAGCGCGTTTGAAAAATCCGCCGTAGAGTTTCACTTTTGAGCCTCTTTTAAAACGCCGCCGATTACTTCCGCCGCCGCCGCCATATCGGCTTGGGTTATTGTGGGGTGGACGAGCAGCCCCAACGCGGTATCCTTCAATTTAAAGGCGTTCGGCAAGTCGGCGGGCGATTTTTCCCAACCGCGTTCCTTGAAGCATTTTTCGGCGGAGATGTTCCAGCAGGTTCCCGAGAAGCAGGGGACGCCGCGCGCCGAAATTTCGGCGGCGATTCTATCGCGCGACCACGAGCTTTTGAGCGACTCGGGTTTGACGAAGCAATAGTATTTATAGTAGGAATGGGTGATGTTTTCGGGGACTGTTGTGAGTGTTATGCACCCGAATTTCGAAAGCAGGGTGTTGTATATATGCGCGTTTGCGGCGCGTTTTTCGACGCGCTGCGGCAGTTTTGCATAGCCGCGAATTCCAAGCTGTGCCTGCATTTCGGTCATTCGCCAATTCGAGCCGAATGTTTCGGAAAGCCAGCGGAAGCCCTGTTCGTGAGTGCCGTTGAAGCAGGCGTCGTAGTTTCTGCCGTGGTCTTTGAATGCCCACATTTTGCGCCAGAGGTATTCGGAATTTGTGGTTGCCGCGCCGCCCTCGCCGCCTGTCGTGATGATTTTGTCCTGACAGTAGCTCCACGCGCCGATGTCGCCGATTGAGCCGACGGGGCGTCCCTTGTAGGCTGCGCCGTGCGACTGCGCGCAATCTTCGACGACGAAGAGGTTGTGCGCCTTTGCGATTGCAAGAAGAGCGTCCATATCGCACGGGAAGCCCGCGTGGTGGACGGCGACAATCGCCTTTGTTCGCGGCGTGATTGCGCGTTCGACCGCCTCGGGCGAAATGTTTTGCGAATTCAAATCGACGTCGACGACGATGGGGGTTGCCCCGCACATAAACGCCGCGCCCGCCGAAGCGATGAATGTGCGGCACGACGTTATGACTTCGTCGCCCGCGCCGACGCCGAGCGCGCGCAGGGCAAGTTCGAGGGCGAGCGAGCCGTTTGCGACCGCGACTGTGTGCTTTACGCCCACCGCGCTACTGACGACGTTTTCGAATTCGGCGTTTTTTGTGCCCGTCCAACGGTTTATTTTGCCCGAGCGCAAAACGTCCGCGACGGCGTCAATGTCGCCTTCGTCGAAATACGGCCACTTTGTGAAGCTCTCGAACACGGTTTTTACATTCTGATAGTGCCGTCGGCGAGTTCGCGCAGGAAGCACTGGTAGGTTTGTTTGACGCCCGCGCGGATATCGTATTTGGGCTTCCAGCCCGTCGAGCGCAGGAGGGTGGTGTCGCACAACTTGCGCGGGGTGCCGTCGGGCTTTGAAGTGTCGTGGACGATTTTCCCCTTGAAGCCGACGGTTTGGGCGACAATTTCGGCGAGTTCGCCGATGGAGACTTCTTCGCCGCTGCCGAGGTTTACGAGGTCGGGCGGGTTGTCCATTTCAAGAAGGTGCACGCACGCGTCGGCGAGGTCGTCGACGTGAAGGAATTCGCGCAGGGGCGTTCCCGTCCCCCACAGGACGACTTCGCTGTCGCCGCGCCGCGCGGCCTCGTGGAAGCGGCGAATCAATGCGGGCAGGACGTGCGAATTTTTTTCGTGGTAATTGTCCTTCGGCCCGTAGAGGTTTGTGGGCATTCCGCTGTGGTAGCAGACGCCGTATTGTTTGCGGAAGTATTCGCACATTTTAAGCCCCGCGATTTTCGCGATTGCGTAGGCCTCGTTTGTCTTTTCGAGTTCGCTTGTAAGCAATGCGTTTTCGGGAATGGGCTGCGGCGCCATTCGCGGGTAGATGCAGGTGCTGCCCAAGTAGAGCAGGCGTTTGACGCCCGCTTTGTATGCCGCTCGGATTGTGTTGAGCGCGATTGCCAAATTGATTTCGATGAACTCGGCGGGGTAGGTGTTGTTTGCGTATATTCCGCCGACTTTTGCCGCGGCGATTACGGCTACGTCGGGCTTTTCTCCCGCGAAGAAGTTTTCGGTTTGCGCCTGATTTGTGAGGTCGAGCTGCGAATGCGGGCGCAGGGCGAAATTTGTGTAGCCCACGTTTTCGAGGGCTCGGACGATTGCAGAACCCACCATTCCGTTGTGGCCCGCCACGAAAATTTTATCTGTGGGGTTCATCGCGCCGCCTCTTTTTTGGCGAGTTCGAAATCGGCATCTGTCATTATTTCGACGAGTTTTTTGAAGGTGGTCTTGGGTTTCCAACCGAGTTCGCGTTCCGCCTTCGAAGCGTCGCCGAGGAGGCGGTCGACTTCCGTCGGGCGGTAGTAGCGCGGCGAGACTTCCACGACGGTTTTGCCCGTCTGTTTGCATATGCCCTTTTCGTTTTCCGCCTTGCCAGACCATTCAATGTCCATTCCGAGGCGCGCGAAGGCGAGCTCGGTGAACTCGCGCACGGTGTGGGTTTCGTTTGTAGCCAAAACGTACTCCGAGGGTTTGTCCGCCTGCAAGATGCGCCACATTCCCTCGACGTATTCGGGCGCGTAGCCCCAGTCGCGTTTGGAGTCCATATTGCCGAGAATGAGGCGGTCTTGAAGCCCCAGTTTTATGCGGCCAGCGGCGCGTGTGATTTTGCGCGTTACGAATGTCTCGCCGCGGCGTTCGGATTCGTGGTTGAACAAAATGCCGTTTGAGGCGAACATCCCGTAGCCCTCGCGGTAATTGACGACAATCCAATATGCGTATTGTTTTGCGACGGCGTAGGGGCTGCGCGGGTAGAACGGAGTTGTTTCGCGCTGCGGGATTTCCTGCACTTTGCCGAAGAGTTCGGAGGTCGACGCCTGATAGAAGCGCGTGTGTTTAAGCCCGGTTTCCTTGATTGCGTCGAGGAAGCGCAGGGTCGCGATTGCGTCGACGTCGGCGGTGTATTCGGGAACTTCAAAGCTTACTTTTACGTGGCTTTGCGCGCCCAGATTGTAGATTTCGTCGGGGGCGGTTTTTTCTACAATGCGGTTGAGGTTTGACGAGTCGGTAAGGTCGCCGTAATGCAGGAAAAATCTGTCTTTGAGCGATTCGTCGTTATAGAGGTGGTCGATACGCTGCGTGTTGAACGAGCTTGCGCGGCGGATTATGCCGTGAACCGTGTAGCCCTTTTGCAAAAGGAGTTCCGAGAGATACGAGCCGTCCTGACCCGTAATGCCTGTTATTAGTGCCGTTTTACTCATATTGGCGGAGAGTTTTTCAGATTTGCGTTTTTTTGCAACACTTTTTACGCCTTTGAATCCAATTCGGACAGCCAGAAATCGGCGAGTCTTTCGGCGGCTTTCGGGCTGAAATATTCGAGCGAATTTTTCGTATTGCGGGCGAGTTCGGGCTGGGTTGCGGGGTTCAAGATTCGTCCTATGACGGCGTCGATTTCCGAAACGTCGTCGAAGGAAATTCCCGCGCCGAAGCGTTCGCAAAGCGTGTCGGCGTTCGTTCCCTTCGGCCCGATGTTTATGACGGGAAGCCCGAACGACGAATAGCCCGAGAATTTGCTCGGCGAGACGACTCCGCGAAGTTCGTCGTTGAGCAGAACTATGCCGTAATCGAACCCGTTTTTCTTGTAGAACGCGCCCAAGTCGGCGTAGTTTTTCACGAACGGGAAGCGTTTGAAATGCGCGCCCGAAGCCTCGCAGACCGCGGCAAGACGCGCGGCCGATTTGTCGGACATTCCGCTGAATGCGAGTTCGACTTTCGCCTTTTTCGACAATGCCGAGAGGAATTTTTCGAGTTTTTCGGTGTTGTGCGCGCGCCCCAAGTTGCCCGAGTAGAGCAGCGATACTGTGTCGACTTTTTCGCGCGGGTTGGAAAGGTCGAGGAAGTCGACTTTTTTCAGCGAAAACGTGGGGCAGACGAAGGTTTTGGTTTTCGGGGAACGTTCCCTGATTAGCTCGGACATCGCGGTGTCGAGGCAGACGACGCCCGCGGCGAGTTTCAGCGCGAGGCGGTCGAGTATGTCGAAAAATTTCCACACGAAGTATTTCGGAGAGCCTTTTTTCGAGCTTCTAAGCCCGAAAACGGGGTGGTAGTCCATGAGCCAAACGTAGACTTTCGTCCCGAAAAGCTTGCCGAAAAACAGATACGGAATTTGGATAAGCGGAGGCGTGGTTCTGACAAAAACGACATCGGGACGCTTCGATAAATATTCGAACAGGACAGCCGCGTGCATATAGAAAAAGTTCGCCAGACGCTTCGCGGAAGTTCCGCCGTCTTGGTGCTTTTTGAAGATTCCGCGGGCGACGGAGAATTTCAGCGCGTTGCCCGTTTTTGAAAGTTTTTCGAGTAGGATATCGCGCGAAAAATTCCAAAGTGGGTCATTTTCGTTTTTCTCACCCAATTTGTTCGCGAATTCATAAATAATAAGAAATTTTTTCATAAAAAGGGTTCTATTTTTTTGAGACTTTTGTTCCAAAGTCTCTGTTTTTTTACCACCGAGGTCAACTATATTGTGGGTCTTAAAACATAAAAGGTTTGATTTTTGGGCGTGATATGCAAAACTCGGTTGTATGCAAAATTTATGGATAGTGTTGCTTTCGGGCGGGTCGGGCGAGAGGCTTTGGCCGCTTTCAAACGGGGTGAGAGCCAAGCAGTTTTTGAAGCTTTTGAAAGCCCCGGACGGTCAATACGAGTCTATGTGTCAGCGAGTTGTCAGGCAGTTGCGCGCGGCTGGGATTTCCGAAAATTTGACGATTGCCACAAGCGCGCTTCAACGCGACAGTATTATTTCGCAAATAGGCGAGAATATTAACATTGTGGACGAACCCGAACGGCGCGATACATTTCCGGCTATTGCGCTTGCTTCGTCGTTTTTGTTCGATAAGGGTAGGGCGAATCCCGAAGATTCTGTTATTGTTATGCCAATCGATCCGTATACGGAATCGGGGTATTTTGAATCTTTATTACGAATGTCCGAGCTTGTTCAAGGCGGGATAGCGAACATTGTCCTTATGGGAATTGTTCCTAGCGACCCTTCTTCAAAATTTGGATACATTGTTCCAGAGGCGAGACAAAATACGGAATGTGGCGGTCTTGCCGCAATTCGGGTGGGACATTTTTGCGAAAAGCCAGATTCGGAGAAAGCTAAACAACTCATTGAAGAGGGTGCTTTGTGGAACGCGGGTGTTTTTGCCTTCAAACTCAAATATATGTTGGACGTTGTGCAGAAATATTTGGGTAATGTATCGTTTGAATATGTTCGGGCACACTATCGCGAATTGCCGAAAAACAGTTTTGACTACGAGATTTTGGAGCGCGAAACGTCTATTGCCGCGGTCGCTTTTGACGGAGAATGGAAAGATTTGGGGACGTGGAATTCGCTTTCGGAGGAAATCGGCGAGGCTTCAATAGGTCGGGTTGTTCTCGAAAATTCGCAAAACACAAACGTGATAAACGAGCTTGATGTTCCCGTCGTGTGCGCGGGATTGAAAGATACTGTTGTCGCGGCGAGCCCCGACGGCATTTTTGTCGGCAATAAAAACGAAAGCGTAAATTTGAAGGAATACGTCAGAAAAATAAAACTTCGCCCGATGTTTGAAGAACGTCGCTGGGGCGAGTATAAGGTTTTGTCTTTCGATACGTTTTCGGACGGGCACAAGGTTTTAACGAAACAACTCACGTTTAAAGACGGCGGCCAAATAGACACCCATTTACATAGAAATAGGGAAGAAATTTGGACTGTTGTCAACGGGACGGGCAAGGTTGTCTTGGACGGAGAAGAACATCTTGTAAAAACGGGCGATTCAGTAAAAATCCCAGCGGGAAAAATGCATTCGATAAAAGCAATCCGAGAGTTAAAAGTAATCGAAATTCAAACAGGCCAATCAACCGACTCGGAAGATATAGAGAGGGGTTAGCTTTTTTTTCTTGTTTTTGTGGCTTTCGCATTGTACACAAGTGGTTATAATGTCATGAAAATCGGTATATTAACATTTCATTGTGCGTGTAATTACGGTGCTGTGTTGCAGGCGTATGCGTTGAAGACTTATTTGTCGTTTCTCGGACATAAGGTTGAGATTATCGATTATAGACCTACGTACCTTTTGATTTCTGGAAGTCCGAATCCGTTTTTGTCTTTTTGCAGAAAAAACTTTTTTGCGGGGCTTAAAGATTTTTTATTTAAAATGAGGTTTTTTAGATTTTTTAAAAAGCGGCACGATGCTTTTTTGCGTTTTTTATATTCTAATTTAATTTTATCTAAGAAAATACATTCGAAAAAAGAAATACAACAATTAGATTATGATGTTGTTTTTTGGGGGAGCGACCAAATTTGGTCTCCGATAGTGAAGGGAGATTTACTTTTTTGGGGCGTGTTTCCCTCCAAGTACAGAAAAGTATCTTATGCGGCAAGCGGCGGAGATTTTTCTAATTTGAATTTGTCCGAAAACTTTTTGTCTACGGCATTGAATGGTTTTTCCTCCATAAGTGTGCGCGAATCTGATTTTGCTGAATTTTTGTCTAAATATACAAAGAGGAAAATTTCTACTGTTTTAGACCCCACATTGCTTTTATCCGATTATTTTTGGAGTAATATTTCTGAAATTCCGGACGAATCATTTAGAGAATGTGTGGTGTTATATGAAGTTTCAAAAAGTGAACTTGTTTCGGAGGCAGCTTATTCGTTAGCAAAACATATTTCTGCCAAGGTAGTAAGGCTTTGTTCAGACGGTATAATTCCGACATGTCCAGATGCGGATTTTTGCGCATCTCCGGGAAAATTTTTGGGATATATTAAATGCTCGAAGTGTGTTGTAACAACGTCTTTTCACGGAGTCGCATTGTCCATAGTAAACGAAAAACCGTTTTATTTCATTTCCTATAATAATAAAAATGAAAATAGGATTATATTGCTTTTAAAACAACTCGGACTGAGTAACAGGATAATTACTTCTCTCGAAGATATGTATTCTATTCCCCTTGAAATCGATTATTCGGAAGTAAAGTTGCGTCTTGAATTGGAACGAGAAAAATCCAAAAATTTTATAACATCAGCATTAAAATGAAGTCCATAGCATATGTAGTCCCATATTTTGGTAAGTTGCCATCGTTGTTTCCCCTTTGGCTATTGTCTTGTAGATATAATCCTACCGTAGACTGGTTGATATTTACTGATGACAAGACTCCGTTTGATTATCCGCCAAATGTGAAAGTTAAATATTGTTCATTTGACGATATTCGTGTTCGAATTCAAAAATGTTTCGATTTTAGCGTATCGCTTGAACGTCCCTATAAATTGTGTGATTTTAGAGTCGCTTACGGAGATATTTTTAAAGAAGAACTTTCGGCGTATGATTTTTGGGGCCATTGCGATTTAGATTTGATTTGGGGGGATATTCGAGCCTTTTACACAGATGAAGTTCTTGATAAATACGTAAAAATCGGGTATCAAGGGCATTCGACATTGTATAAAAATGAGCCTTCTATAAATCTTCTTTATCGTCGTTTTAATAAAGACGGTATTTCGTATAGGCAAATATTTTCTTCGGATAAGAATTTTCTTTTCGACGAAGATATTATATGCAATTTATATGATGATTTAAAAATTGAATATTTCAGAGCGACAGTTTTTGCCCAGCTTAATCGGTATTCATATGGCTTTTTCTTGCAATATCTCCCTCCGTCAGAGGATGTAAAAAACAGAAGGCAAATTTTTACATTTCAGAAAGGCGTTTTGTCTCGACTATATCTCGAAGATGGAATCGTTAAGCAGGAAGAGTATATGTATATCCATTTTTTTTCGCGTCCTATGAAACTCTATTTGAAAGGGCTAAGTTTTGATAGCCGTTATATAATTGTTCCAGACAAGATTTTTGAAGATAATGACACTGTCATAGACTTCAAATACATAAACAAGCACGGGAAAAAAAGCGCATTAAGCTATTTCATCAGATGCCTTATTCAGCGGAGAAAAAGATTATCTTTAAAAAAAATAGTCTCCTTTATTCGCAATCAGTTAAAGTACGGGGCTTAAATTTTGTAGGCACTGTTGCTATTTTGACTTGGGTGATTTTTGCCCCTTTGCCGTTATCAAATTTAGAAACCGTTTTGTGTATGTTTCGATTGTGAAGTTCGACGCTCTTTTTCTTGCGGCTTTTGACATTTCCTGTAAGAGGGGTCTATTGTCGGCGAGTAAATCCATCTTTTCAGACAAATTGATTGCGAATTTTTTGTCTCTTTTAATGACAAATCCACATTTCTCATTTACAAGTTCCTTTATTCCTCCACTATCACTTACCAATATTGGGCAGGACGCCGCCAATCCTTCTATTGCAGACACCGAAAGAGCTTCGGTTGACATACTAGGGACGGCAAGTACATTTGAAATACTGTAATATTTATATATTTCTTCGTGCGGTATATATCCAGTAAAGAAAATTTTTCTTTGCGATTTAAGTGCTTTCTTTTTCAATTCTCTGATGAACGAATCTTCGTTGTTGTTGGAGTAATGTTTGCCGCCGATAAAAAGTAGGCAGGTGTCGCTTTTGGTTTTCATTTTCAAAAAGGCGTCAAGTAACATATCCGCGCCTTTGTCTGCGGTTAATCTACCCGTAAAAGCAAATACTATAGTTTTATCTTTTATGTTAAATTTCTTTTTTAATTCTTCTGATTGAACGCGTTGTATTTTGAATTTATTTAAATCGACTCCGTTATATATCACCGAGATTTTCTCGCGCGGGAAAATTTCAGCAGCTCTGTTCGCAATGTATTTGGAAACGGCGAAAATCCTATCGATTTTCTTTGTTATCATATCTTCATATTTTCGGCTTTTAAAAACTGTGTCATTATGTAGATGTAATATGATTTCTCCGACATATTTTCGCGGGATTTTCAGGGAATATTCGGCGGCGGTTTCTATTACTATCTTATCAAAATACCCGATTTTTTTTATGTGTTTTAAAGCTCTTGAAAGAAACAAACTTCCTATATAAATTGGCAGGTTTCTATTGATTATAAATCTAATAACACGCTCAATAAAGCAAAAGCCAGTTTGTTTTATATATATGTATTTTGTGTGAGAATATTTCGCAGATTCGATAAGGGCATTTTTGTCGAATCTTGAAAATACAACAAACTCATGTTCGCCAGTTATCTCGTTTTTCTCAATTTGCGCTTGGAGTAAATCTTCTATGGCGCCTCCTTTTACAGGAGGCATCGGCACTTGGCCAAATGTCAAAAATCCGATTCGCATGATGTCTATTTTTTTGATAAATTACGGAGAATGCTGATTGTATTTTTCCCCAATGTGTTTTTTATGAGTTCCTTTGTTTTACTTGCGACACTTTGTTCAAGTCGAATGTACTTATCCAGAGCCGATGTCTCATCTTTTGTTTTTGTGAATATTTCGAATAAAATCGGCTTATCCGTTATTTCCGTGTTTATGAATTTTTGATAAGACATTAAAAAGTCCTCTTTTGTAGAAGCAGAGAGATATTCAAATCCTAAATCTTCGGCATAATGTTTAATCAATTCCTTTGATTGATTTCCATAGTGTCCAGCTGCCGCAATAAATTTGTCTGTTTCACTGCCAAAAGCAGAAGCAGGGTGTGTCGAATTTTGAAATTCCACGCCCTTGGCGTTGTTTACCAACAAAATTCTTAAATTCGATTTTAGATGTCGGTTCCCGAGCACGTTCATATCATAGAAAAATGCCAAGTCTCCTATAACGACAAAAAACAATTTTTTCGGGTCGGAAAGCGACGCCCCGACAGACGTAGACAGACATCCGTCTATTCCAAATCCGCCGGTATTACAATATCCGTGTATGTCGGGTGAAAGTTCGTGCATATTCCACGAACGCAGGGAGTTTAAAATTCCAAAATGAATTACACTATTAGGCGGAATTTTATCGTTCAAGATTGATGCCACCCAAAGATTTGAAAAATCCACATCGGGGATTTTTTTTCTAATATTCGCAAGGGCGTTTTGCCAACATTTAAAATAACTCGAATTACATTTTGTTTTGTTGCATTTTTCATTAGCGTTTTCAAAAAAGGAGCATTCATCCATTTCGAATACAAAGGTACATTTTTTGAAAACATCTCTGATTTCACCGTCGGGATTGACTCTCCAAACGTTGCATTTTTTTGAAATATTGAAAATTGAATAATCTCCCGAAATGTTTCCAATGTGTATGAGTAAATCGGGCATAAGCGGCGTCAAATCTGCGAGAATTTGACTTGAAACCAGAGTATGATGTATTTTGTATTTACCCGTGTAATTACTTGTGTGGTCGCACAAAACAACCGCACCATACTTTTCGCAAAACACATCAACAGCCTCTATAAGTTCTGGTGCCCATTTTATGTGATTACCTACAAAAATTGCAATTTTTTCTCCCTTAATTTCAGGAAAATCTTTTTTCCCTACAATTCGTCTTATATTTCTCGTCGGCGGGTTACAGGTGGCTGGGGTCAAATTATAAGTTGTTTCTAAATTTATGTGACACGGATTTCCTCCGTGTCTGAAGAGCTCAGAGATGACTCGATTTGCTTGGATTTCGCAAAACCACTCATCTTCCGGCGTTTTTACAGTCGGCATTGATACGCTGAGCGATACTGTGTCTTGGGGGGGGGTTGTTCTGTCTATTACTTGTGGGAACATATGTCCTACTTTCCCTGGATATACAGTAGATGTAATGGCCAAAATTGGTATTTTTCTGTAATAAGCTTCGGTTAACGCAGGAAGGTAGTTTCTTGATGATGTTGCCATTGTGCACGTTATGATAACTGGCTCGCCAGATTCGGTCGATAATCCGACTGCCATATATGCGGCGGAACGTTCGTCTGGAGCTGAATAAACTTCAAAAAAAGGGTCATTTTGAACTGAATATACGAATCCCATATTTGTTGTCCCCGGAGATGCAATGATTTTTCTTATTCCGTAGGATTTTAAAAGATTCAGTAGTATTTGGATATTTCGCTCACTTGATATAAACTTATTCATAGTGTTATCGGAAAGTTGAATTGAATTCAATTGGCAACATAGATTACTCGGGGGTTATAATCTATAACTCCTACCTATTCATCGATGTCAGTATTTTCTTTATTTGCAAGTTAATTTTCATTTTCTCTTTTTTGGTTAATCCGCAAAAATATATAGTAATTCCGGAGCATAAGAATGACGTAACTGTTTCCAACACAAAACGTAGTGCGCTCGTACTTATGTTAAAATATATTATTGTCGGTATGAATGCGGATATAAATGCGATTGTCATGCAGGGAATATAAATTTTTCTTATAAATTCGGGTATCGATATGTCGGTCAACCTTTGTATCAGGAAAATTCTAAATAGTAGACATATTGAAGTACAAATACAAAGTATAAGTTGAACTGAGGTGGGGTTGTATCCAATTTTTATCTCGATGTAAGATATGGGTAATGCGAATAACAATACAATGTATCCTAATGTAAAACGACGCAAGGCGGGTTTCCCAATTGATTGAGCAAAAGTCATAATAGGGTATCCAGTAACCTCTATGATAAGTTGTATTAAGGCTAATCTACAAAATTCCGTTGTGTATTCTGGGGGTGTTTTTAACCACAACGCCAGAATATAATCCATTTCTATGAATACAGGAAGTGAAAATATATAAATTAGATAGAATCCGAAGCGAGTCGCGCTTAGGACAAGGGTTTTACACTGTTCCTTTTGGGAGGAAGCCCAATATTTTGTTATTTGAGGGTTAGCGGCGACGAGAAATCCGTTTGTAAAGTTCGATAACCCGCTGGAAATCTGTTGTGATATTGCTCTTGCCGCATTTATGACTGCTCCAAAAAAATTGTTAAGCAAAATATTACATATTACGTTTGTTCCCACTATGACCGAGGCGTTTATAAGATTGAACGTACTGAATGTTGCCAATTCTTTGAAAATACCGTAATTAAAATACAATGAAGGTTTTGTTTCCTTGTATTTTAATATACAAAAAATCATATATGTCGATAGTTTTGAACAAGAAACAAGTAGTAATAAAAATCCGTAAAACGTTAGTCTTGGGAAGATATCCAGGTAGAGTAAATATACTATTAATAGTTTTAATATTACTTCGAAAATGCTTATAATCGCATAAATTTTCATGTTTTCGCATGAAATTACAAACGACGTGTATGGAATAACGAGTAATTCAAAAAAGAATATAATTGCGGTGAAGTGGAATAGATGAAATGCGCTTTCGTAGGCTTCTTTCGGGATATTTAATTTGGTTAGAAAAATCCATTTGCCGATTGTTTCTACTCCGAAAAACAGGATACAGGCAAGTATGATGTATGTTGTTTGTGTTTGGGCAAATACGCGTTTTAATCCCAGCCGATTGCCTCTCCCTATCTCGATATTGAAAAAACGCGAAGCGGATACAGACATTACAGCCGAACCAGAGGAAAATAACGAAATAATCCCGGCAATAATATTAAGTATTCCGAAATTTTCCGTTCCCAATGCCCCCAAAAGTTCGCGTGTGGTGAAAAAATTTATTCCCATCACGAAGAACATTCGAATATATAACATAAGCGTATTTTTTGCAATACGCTTGTTGTTTGAGTCTTCACTCATTTTGCTTTACGGATTATTTTTTCCCAGATAAGTTTTTTTGCCAACTTGAACATTTGTCCGTAATTATAGAAAGAACATTTACTGGAAATTTTCTTTGAATTTATCAGGTCTTTTTTTGTACACTCAATTTCTGCTTTGATGTGAAAGCACGCGTCTTTTCCCAAAGTAAGGTGCCTTGGCAATTTTTCATATTCTATTTGGTCGAGTAATAAACTTACCCCCAGTTCTTTTTTATTTTCACACACGAAATAGCATTTTTTATAAAAAGATGGTATGTTTTGGTATTCGTTGATGTTGGATTTGACGATTTTCTTATTTTTTCCAATTTCCGTTCCTTTGAAGAATCCCAATTCCAATGTCATTATCCTGCAAAATCTTTTACATTCATGCCAGCATACAGCGGAAAGCCCTTCTAATGCGTATTTTGAGGAACAGTATGCTGTTCCTAGTTTTCTCGGCGATACACCACATTCCGAAGTATTGTTTATAATAGTTCCGTGGCCGTTTTTTCTGAAATGAGGAAGGATGGTGTTTATGGTATTGAAAGCTCCAAAAAAGTTAACATCCATTACATATTTCATATGTGCTAATGATTCTTCTTCGCAACTGATGTCGGAACTTATGCCGGCGTTGTTTGAAAGAACGTCAATTCGTCCAAATTTTTTTATTCCATCGTTTATGGCGTTTTGTATTGCATCGGAATTTGTGACGTCTGCGGATAGGCAGAGAATATTTTTATCCCGAAAGTCGGGAAGCCGCCTAGCTACAGCAACAACATTATACCCTCGGATTAAAAGTTGTCGGCAAATTTCATGCCCAATTCCACTTGACGCCCCAGTCACGAACCATGTTTTTATTTTTTCTTTATCTATTTTTTTATTCTGCATTTTTTCATTATGGAATCCATGCGTATCATATCTTGTATTTATTTTTTAGGCAAGATATTTTTGTCAAACGTGTTGAATTATCTTTGAAAAATCAATGTAATTTGCGACATTTGTTTCTTGACTGGAATATTTTTACGCGTACCCTGACTCACTATGTTTTTCTCCCAACTGAAAAAACTTTCTGTTTCATTTCCCGAATTTATTGCAACTCTGAATATTTCCCTTTCATTAGTTGGATATGCTTTTATTGCGGCATTCTCCGTTCCGTTCGGAATCACAATGGCTCAGTCCCAAACAATTTCGGTCCCGTATAGAATTACAGCGGCATTGATTGCATTTCTGTCTATTATTATCGGGGTTGCGCGACATGCGTATCCCAAGTTTACGAAGGGCATACTCGTCTATTATGTATGTTTTGCCTTGTTTGCGCTTAGAGTGACGGTTGATATGTTTACAGACTCAACTGGATATGCGGATTTTGCAAGTACGAAAGTTTTTGGTATTATGTTTTCGGGGCTGATTGTTTCGAGCGGAATATATTTTTCTTTCAGATTGATAAATTTTAATTTGGCTCTGTTGCTTACTTTTTTTATGTCGCTGTTTGTTTTAACTGTCAATTTGTTTGGATTTAATATTTCTACGGCAGATATGACTATGGACCTTGACAATGTGCGTCAAGAGGGTTCATCAATGCTTTTTTCAATTTCATATGCAAATGTTGGTTGCGTTTTTCTCTGTATACTTGTGTCGATTATAATCGCAAAAAATGTTAATTTATTTTATAAATTATTGTTGCTTCCGACGTTTTATTTCCCCTTGCATGTTATCGCGGGAGCCGCATCGAGAAGCCCCATCATATCAATATTGATTGTGTTAGGGGTATTGTTTTCTTCAATGACAGGGAACGTCTTTTTTATGTTGCTACTGCTCTCTCTATTTGGATGTGTTATATATGTTTTTAAGGACGTTCTGATTAATTTGCTTTTAGATATTGCTCCGTTATTAGGTCGACGTTTCTATTCTATGGTTTATAGCTCGGGGTATTCTGAGCGTGATGTTCTTGCCGAAAAGGGGATTCAAGAATGTTTGAACAATCCGATTTTCGGGTCTTCTACAATTAAGAATGATATCGGAATCACACCAATAATCGGGTACCATTCTGCATTTGTAGATGGTTTTGCTAGTTTAGGAATTATTGGAGGCGGATTTGTTGCAATATTTCTGCTATATCAATTCTTTATATTATATAAGCTTTTTCTGAATCGGAAATGGATTCCTCATTTTTGGATTGTCAATGTTTTGTTCTATTATCTTATTTATCAATCTTTCGCTTTGGGGGCATTTCATGTTGAGCCGATTTTCGCTTCGACGATTATGTTGACTCTTCTATTTTACAAGGAATATTACATTCCTAATAAAAGTAATCTTGGAATGTAGTTCATTATTCTTTGGAGGAGGGGACAACGTGCTTTTTGTTTGCAGGAAATCATGATATTCTATCGAATAGCTTGTCGTACTCGTCTGTTAACATCCAGGTGTTTTTGCTTAATTTGAAAAAGTTTTCAGTCCATCTTATTATATCGGATTTTGTTATGGATTTTAGTTTTGCTATTGATTCTTCCGGAGAATATATATCTATTGAAATGCCGATATCGTTATCTATTATAAATTTTTCATTGGCGGTGCCTTTTTGTACAACCATTGGTGTTTGGGTCATTAGCGCGTCATAAAAGCGGTTTGTCATTTGCCACTGATAATTTGTGTCCGGTTCAAAGTTATGTATAATGTAGGACATATTGATTTTTTCAAACATTTCTGGTAGGTCTTCCGGATATTTATATTCACCGCCAAAGCCTATTACTTCGGGAATATCCTTTGCTATGCTTGGCGATATGCGACCTCTTATATATGTTTTGATGTCAGATTTTGCTGCCATTTCGATAAAATCAAAAGCATCTTTGTAGCTTAACAATCCGAAATATCCGATTCTTGGTTCAGAAAAATCTCTATTTTTTATATTGAGATTTCTAATAATTCGTTCTACTGACTGATTGGGTATTTTGTTTTCGATTATAATCGAGTTTGTGATTTTTGCGCCTGCAATTCTTCCAAAATATTCTGTTTTAAAAAGGGGGCTTGTAAATGATACAATATCGGCGTGTCTGGCTGTGAAACATTCGATTTTTCTAAAAAGTCTGGAAAGAAACGAATTCTTTTTTGTACACAAAGGGTGCACATCGCTGTAAATGTATATGAATTTTTTCTTTTTTGAACAAAGTATTTTTGAGGCTAAAACGCAAAGAAATGCGGTGTCGCAGGTCCATGATGCTATTACGTCGGAAGTTTTTAACAGCTTTTTTATCTTCCAGAATATGATAGGATATTTCAGGATTCGCTTTATAAAGTTTGTCGAGGCTGCTTTTGCCAGTACTATACGATTATCGGTATAGGTTTTATTGTGTCTGTTTATTCCTGCTACTGTAAGTGCTGAAACGTTCTTATTCGTCGAGAATGAGAGTATCAGTTTGTCTGTCATATAATCGCCCAAGTTAGGGGATACTAGTAGCATTCTATATTTATTTTTTACCATATATTTTTTTTGATATGTTTATATGTTTTTTCAAAATTCCATTATTCGGAAATTTTTTTATCTTGCAACTATACATCTACTATTACAATTAAAAAATGTATTTCTATATGAGTAGTGAAAGTTCAGTGAAAAGTTCTTTCTGGGAAAAGTTAGCGATGTTCTTCGCTTTTTTTCAGATAGTTCTGATAGCGTGGTTGTTGTCGGGAGAATTGATTTGGTGTGTGGCTCTTATGGCTTTTACGTCCTGTTCAATGTTGTTTTGTTCTACATTTTTCAAGAAAAATGATACTTCTTTATGGCTTCCGAATTTGATTAAATATACAGTCTATGTCGTTTTTATTGTTTTTATTGTCGGATGGAAAAATCCCTGCTTTGAAGTGGAGGTTGGCGAGCGATTTCGCGTCTTAAAAAACATTGAAAATTGTTTTTTTCTGCCGACATGTATAGATACGGACTTTTGTAGAAAAAACTCATTTTTTGATGCGGTTCAAATATTAACATCTCTGGTATTCGTTTATTCTGTTGTCAGATTGTGTAATTGTAATAGGCGTTTTCTTGTTTATCTGTTGCCATTTTTTTCTACAAACGCGGTATTGATGGCATGTTTTGCAATATGGCAAAAGAATGTCGGATTGCAAATGATGTATGGTTGTTTTTATTCCGTTGGCGATTTTTACGGGACATTTTTCCTTTCTAATGCTGCTGGGGCATTTTTTAATATGTCAATAGCCGCTTCTGCCGCATCATTCAAAATGTTATTTGATTCCTCTAAAAAAGGGTCTTTTATCCCATTTGTGTTTTTATGTTATATTCCAATTTTTGTATACGCTTCATTTGATTGTGGTAGTACAATGGCAAAAATTTGTTGTATCTGTACATTAATTGGGCTTCCTTTCCCTTACCTCGTTATGAAACTGGCGAGGCGGCATTTTAAGCGTTTTTCTATTTTGTTTATTGTATTTATACTCTCATTCGGCGGAACATTTTTGTTTTTTAACGATAATATCATTGGGGCGTTACAAAAAATTGATCCATTTGCAGAGCAATCGATGTCAACACGTATTGAAATGTATAAAACGTCCAGTGAGTTAATCAGAGAAAGACCTTTATTCGGATATGGCGGTGGCGCTTGCAAGGATATTCTTTCGTCTGCAATGATTAAAAAACAGAAAAGTGAAAAAGCTTTTTTTAGGGGAACTGACCATGCCCATTCTGATGTGCTCGAATATACTTTGGATTATGGTCTTTTGGGAATGGCATTCTTGGTATTATTGTTTCTGTTTTGGGGACGGGATTTCTTTGGAGTTTCGGGCAATGTAGAAAACGGGTTCTTGGCATGGGGGGCGTTGGTTTGTCTTTGCCATTCATGTATGGACATGGAATTACATATCCCTTCGACGATGTTGACGTTCGGATTATTGGTAGCACTTTCGATATGTCGCGGCAATCTTCAATCCGAAAGGAACTTTTTATGAGATTGTTTTCTTTTATTTTTTTTATATTTGTTTTCGGATTTTTCGTTAAGTGTTTTGAATCTTCTGATTCTGATGCGAATATGGCGGCTTCAATTATAAACGAAAGTTGTTTTGTTCTCGGGGTCGGAGAAAAGTCGGAATGTGATTTCTCTGATTTTATAAAAATAAAACGCGACATATTTCGCGAAAGTATTCTTGATAATTCGATTGAATGTCGCATAGAAAAACTTAAAAGTCATTCGAAAAAAATGTATTTGTATGCATTGCTTTCAGACAAGTTGAAAGCCCTTGATTCAATTCGTTCGAAATCATATTTATTTAAATCATATTTTTTTGCATATGAAAAGTTTTCCTATGAAGATGAATTATATTGTCTTGATACGCTCGATTTGTGGCTGAATCAGTCTGATGAAAATAAGGTTATGTACGCTTTGATTTTAATTTCAAAGTTGCCATTTTCAGAGGAAAAAGTTTTTTCCCTTTATAGGGTTTTCTCTATCAGAGAAAACTTGGAATGGTTTCGAACCAAGTATGGTCGGGATTTTTCCAATCCCAGTATAAAAGCGGTTCTTCCTGTTTATTATAGGGGATATGATATTATTGATATTAAAAATATAAAGACAGATGTACTTATGGAGCGTTTCAAATATGCCGCGCTTCCGTTTTATACAACCTGGGGGGTGTCTGAATTTGAAAGATACAATTATCCAATAATTGCCTATGCTTTTTATCTCGGAGGGGATTTTTTACGTTATTCAGAATTTAGGGAAAAATCTGTTTCCCAACAACAGCTTAACGCTATGGGGAAAAATTATTTTAAATATGTAGCATATGCCTCAAAAATATTCTGTCTTGCGGGCGATTTTGATTACGCCGTAAAACTTCTTGATACATTGCCAACTTCTCGTAAAAAAAACAGGGTTTTGAAAGTAATGGCGCGATATTTTGCAAAATCAAAAATCGGGTTATCGATTGCCATCAAATCTGGACTTTATAATTGATTGGGGTGCTTTTTTAGCTCAAACAGCCCACAGTTAGGATATTTTACCGTAGAATCTAAACAAACAGTGTATTTGTTAATTTTTATTTGCAGATAATCGTCGATGTTGTACTTGAAAAAAATCTCAGAACTATCGTTCTATTCAGTCGTGTGTTGAGTATTTTTGTCGTTTTTTCTGCTAAATATTTGTTAGTACGAAAATATTGCAATTTCACTTAGGGGAGCGTTCTAATTCTGTTTGGCAGATTGAGGTGGGGAAATCGGTGATTTGGTATTTGCCGTCGAAGCAGTTTGACTTGGAGAGGTCGTAATAGAGGCTGCCGAATGCCTTTCTTGCCTGTGGGATTTTATTGCCTGCTATTTTTACCAAGAGTCCGAGTGTTTTTGACAGATGTATTTTCTTCCCGTTTTGTTTGGCGATTTCGCGGACCATTTCTTTTCTCGAAACGTATGCTTGGTTTTGTGGCAAGAAGAGCCCATCGCTTTCCGATTGAATAATCAATCGTATTAACTCGCAAAGATTATCAATATATCATACTTTTACGGTTGTCGAAATCGGGGAAGGCGGGAAGTTTTAATGCGATTTTCCTAAGCAGCGCGTAATTCCCCAAACAGCACGTTCGTAGATTACGGGAGGTCTAACTATGGCGACTTTAAATGTGTCGTCGGCGATTTTTTTCATACGTTTTCTGTTGTTGTTCTTACAGCAATGACATTTCAAGCGTAAATTTGCATACCCGACAAACCGCACGGGATTTTTATCTCAGCTTAGCAAGCATATGTTTTTTCAAGATTGCTGGAACATTAATTTCTGTCAAGATTGTTTTGTTTTCGGCTTGTGTTTTTTATTGACATCAAAACGTTTGGGATATTCTTTCGGTCGCAATGAATCAAGGTAGAATTGCGCTTATTAAATCGACGGATTCTTTGTCCGTCAATCGGGTAGTGGAAATTCACGTGGGAGCGTTTAAGGGGTTCTTTTTGACGTCGCTCGGTGTCGGATTTTTACGTCTTCTATATTCCTTTTATGTGTCTTCGCCGAAGTCGGGTGTTTTTGGTTATTTTGACGGCAATGGCGTATTGCAGGGATTTCTCGCCTTTTCGGGCGATTTAAGCGGTCTTTACAAGCGCATGATTGTCCGGCGGCTTCCGCTTTTTGCGTGGTACTCGCTGGGGGCGTTGGTTCGCAATCCCAAAATAATTTCGCGGTTGGTTGGGGCGTTGTTTTATCCGTCGGCAACGAAGCGGACGGAAGCGTATGTCGAATTGGCGAGCATTGGCGTGATGCCCGATGTGAAGTCGTCGGGGATTGGTTCGAAGCTTGTTTCGGCGTTGAAGGAAAATGTCGACTTTTCTAAATTCGAATACATTACGTGCGAGACCGATGCGGTAGACAATGAAGCCGCCAATGCGTTTTACCGCAAGAACGGTTTTGTTCTTGCCCGCGAATATTCGACGCGTCAAGGGCGCAAAATGAACGAGTACCGTTTTTACAAGAAGGGGTAATTTTTGTTTTTTATTCGGAGATGGTTGTGTAGGAATTTTTTTTTTAAAAAGTTAGGGTTGGCTAACATTTTTGCTTGACTTCGTTTTTTTTCTTCCGCTTTTTTATCTCCTGAAAATGCAGGACTGTGTGAAAAGTTTAGGCCGCAAGAAGGAGGATTTCCTCGAAACAATTCTTTTGCTTTCGAAAGACGGCTCGGTGGTTAAATCGGCCGACATTGCAAAAGCCCGTATGGTCTCGAAGGCGACGGTATCGGTTGCGATGCGCGAATTGTGCGACATGGGGCTGGTATCCTACAAGAGCTACGGGCGCGTTTCGCTCACTCAGAAGGGGGCGAAGGTTGCGTCGGCGACGCTGGGCAAGCACACGCTTCTTGTCGAATTTTTAACGCAGCACTTGGGTGTTTCCTTTGACGAGGCCGACGAATCGGCCTGTAAAATCGAGCACGCCATAGGCGCGGACATTGCGCGCAAGCTTGCCGACTATTTGCACGCACACCGCCATTTGTTCGGTTCCGCAACCGGCGGCGTCAAGTGCGAATGTGGCGAAATTTGCCGTTGCGGCGCGAAAAAGCGCGGCAAGCCCGTGGCGCGGATTTCGGTCGGCTCGAAAGTGTTGTTTTCGGAGAAAGGCGATATGGCGGGTTGATTTTTTCGATATTTTTTTGTTCTGAGAGTTAGGTAAATCTAACATTTGTGGGGCGTTTTACGGTGCGCAAGTCCGTCCGAAGCGGCGGGTTGCTCGGTATCAAATGGAATCAGAAAGTATCTAAAAATATCTAATAATAGTATATAATATGGAAAACATAAACAGAAAATTGTCCGTCCTTTTGGGCGCTATGACGTTATCAGCTTCGTGCGCTTTTGCGCAGGAAGCCCAACCGGCTTCGGAAGGGGAAGTACCGCAAAAATGGATCGAAAGGGACAGCCTGTTTCTGGCGTCGGCGGCCGAAAAGGTCGCGCCCGAGAGCGGTTTTTCTCCGTCGCTTTCGTGGACGGGCGAAACGTGGAACAACGTTTCCAACGGCAACAATATCCACTCGTTTTTCGACTCGCTCTTCACGCTCGGTTTGGAGCAGGACTTGTCGAAAGTAGCCGGCAAGGACGAAGGTCTCGGCCGAATCGGCATAACGGCGTTCTACTATGCGCAGACGAACAAGGGCGAGCTTGAAGGCTTCGATTCGTCGCAAGGCTCGTTCAGCAACATTGTCGCGGGCGATATGCTGCGCGTGTTCGAAATCTACTATGCCAACGAGTTCGAAACGAAAATCGGCAACATTGGTTTCCGCATCGGCCAGCTCGCTGCCGACGAAGACTTTATGGGTATGGACTACTCGGACGTGTTCCTGAACTCGTCGTTCGGCGCGATGCCCAACATCGCCCCGGTGCAGTTGTTTTCGCAATACAATGTCGCGACGCTCGGTTTGGTCGTCTACTATACGCAGGGCAATTTTGACGCGACGTTCGGCGTCTACAACGGCAATGTCGGCGAAGACATTTCCTCGAACAACGGCTTCGACTACTCCAACACGTTCGACACCGTCGCGTTCTGGTATCAGTTCGGCTACAACTACAAAGTCGGCGGGCTTGACGGCCGCGTGATGTTCGGCGGCAACTACCACAGCGACCCGAGCAAGGCTAACTTCGACCAAATCGACACCCGTAATTTTTACTCTTTCTATGTTGGCATTCAGCAGGCGTTGATTAACAATGCCGACGGCGAAGCGGCGTTCGGCGTCTATGCGCGTTTTGGCTTTGTTCCCGACAGCGCGGCTTCGGACAACAACTTCTATGCAGACTTCGGGTTCAACTGGTTTGCGCCGATTCCCGGCCGCGACGACGACGTGTTTGCAGTCGGCTACTCGGTTATCGAAAACGAACGCGATGCCCGCGCGGACTATGCGCACTACGAAGGCGCGCTCGAAATCACATACCGTTGCCAGCTTACGCCCGCAATCGCGATTCAGCCCGACTTGCAGATTTTCACGAACACCGCGAACGAATCGGCTGTCTATGTCGCAGGTGCGCGTGTGGAAGTCAACTTCTAATATTTGGTAGCTAACGATAACGATATTCCGCGGCGTTTAGGGACGCCGCTGTGGATTGCATAAATACGGGCGCGCGGAGAAATCCGCGCGTTCCGTTTTTTTATTTTATGCCGAGTTTTTCCATTCCGCGCAGGTGTCCGGCCGTGTGAGACCGGAAGGGAATGGGCGTTCTGTGTTTTATGGACGCGGCCGGAGTTTAGCTCGGCGTTTTTTCATCTGGGCGATTTTACGAGGTTAGTTCTGGGGGTGTTTTTTCCGTTGGAGCGTTTAATTTTTGTTGCCAAAATGCGTATGCGGGCGCAAAAAATGCGGACTCCGACTAGTAGCCCGCATTTTTTGCTATGTTTCTTTATGATGTTTTGTATTATTTTTCGTCGGAGACGCTTGTCCGCGCGGATTTTGCAGCCTCGGTGTATTCGGCGTCGCCTACGGGGTCGAGCCAAGTGTTTTTGTTTGTCGTCGGGTTGCATTCGACCGCCAAGTGGGAGAAGTTGGAATCGGGTGTTGCGCCGTGCCAATGCACGACGTTTGGCGCGATTTCTACAACGTCGCCCGCGTGCAGAAGTCTGGCGGGTTTGCCCTTTTCCTGATAGAGTCCCGCACCGCCGACTGCGATGAGGATTTGTCCGCCCGTGTGGCTATGCCAGTTGTTGCGGCAGGCAGGTTCGAACGAGACGTTGTAGATTGGAACGCCGAGCGCTGCGTTCTTTGTGAGTGGGGCAACATAGGACTTGCCCGTAAAGAATTTGGCGAAGGCGGCGTTTTCGCTGCCGAGAGGAAAAGGGCTTGTATGCGCGATTTGCGCGGGGTCGGCGGCGAGTTTCGCCTTTTCGGTTTCCGATTTTTCGCGCTTTACGGCTTCGGAGATTTTTACGACCTCCGCGAGTTGTTCGTCCGTTAGGCCGTTGTTTTTGGCGATTGCCTTGTGTGCGTTAAGCTGCCTTTCGACGCCGTAGCGGGCTGCGAGCATTGCGACTGTGGCGAGCTCGCGGTCGCGCCAAGAGGCGGCAGGGTTCGAAAAGATGTCCCCAAAAAGATGGGCTTTGAGGTATTCGTCGATTGTGGGGGCGAACTCGAAAATCTCGTTTTTTACTTCGCGCCCGACAAGTTTTGTCTGGTTTTGTGCGCCGACTTTCAGGCTGTCGATTTTTGGCGATTCGGCTGACGTTTTCAAAAACGCGTCGTATTCGCCACGGGCTTTAAGTACGTTCATAAATGCCGCGAGCGCGTTGAGGCTGCGCGGGAATCCGCAATAGGCGTATACTTGGACGAGAATTTCGCGCAGTTCGGCGGGAGAGACACCCGCGTTGAGGCTGTCTTCGAGGGCGCGTTCAAGTCCCGACCGGTAGCCGATTGCCGCGCACGCCGAAGCTCGCGCCAAATTGAAGTCTTGTGGCGTCAAAATTCCCGCATTCGCGTCTGCGGCGTTGAATGCGAGCATTGCAACTGTGGCGGCGGTAGTTTTTTTGAGTATGTCTTTCATTTTTTGCCTCCTTCGATTTTGTTTTTCGAAATTATACCGCGCGGGGCGCGAATGTAAATATACGTTCGCGCCTAAAATCTGCCTAAAACTGCCCGAAAGTTTTTAGGCTTTGGCTATAATGAAATGTCGCGTTTGGGGGCTTCGCCGAAGTTGCGTTTGTATTCGCGGCTGAACTGTGTGGGACTTTCGTAGCCCACTGCGTATGCGGCTTCGGCTACGGTCGCGCTTTCGGAAATCATAAGCCGCCGAGCCTCGTGAAGGCGCAGGTTTTTCTGGTATTGAATGGGGCTCACGGAAGTCGCCTTCTTGAAATACCTGTGGAATGTGGTGGGTGCCATGTGCGTAAATTTGGCGAGCTCGTCTATGCGAATCGGTTTTTTGAAGTTCGATTTCAGCCAGTTTACGGCGCGCATAATCTGGTTGCCCTGCGTGCCGAGCGTGCAGAATTCGCGCAGGTGGCGGCCGAGAGGGCCTATCAGAATGCGCGAGTAGATTTCGCGTTTGGTAATCGGGGCGAGGTATGCAATCAGTTCCTTTTGTTCGAGCAGTTTTATAAGGCGCAGGAACGCCTCCATAAGCCCTGCGTCGGCGTCGGCTACCGCGAGTCCGTAGTGGAGTCCGTGTCCGCCGAGTTTTTCGAGCGGCATTTCGGCAATCATTTGCGAAATCAAATCGGTGTCCAAGTCGAGCGAAACCGTTATCAGCGGTTTTCGGGGGCTGGCGTCGGCTATGTAGCTTGTTCCCGGGACGTCGACACCCGAAACAAGATACTGGTTTTCGCGGTACTCAATTGTGGTCGTTCCCGTGATTGCATGTTTGCGCCCCTGTATCATCAAGATGATTTTCGGAGAATAGAAGCATTTTTGCGAGCACGCCGACTTGTCGGTGCGGTTCAGGTGCAACCCTTCGATTCCGGTTGAAATGAATCCAGCGGAGGGGAGGTGTTTTAGTGTCTCCCTCTTTAATTGGGCGTTGAGTTCCTTTATATTCATATGTCGTTAGGATTTTTCGGTTTTTGTAGAATTTTTTAATTTTTTGTCAATGTTTTAATAGGCAGGATTAGGCAGGTTTTTGGTAGTTGTGTGTGTTTACATTTTTGCGCCGCAGTGGTAGTATTGCGGACGCATTATGAAACGTTCGTCGCGCATACGCATATCGACAATCCGCGCAGCTGCGGACGCCGTGCTGTTTTCAGCCGTTTTTGCCGCGGCTGCCTACCGCGTTTTGGACGGTGCGGCGCACGAATATTTCGGGACGGCGGTGTTCGGATTTACGCTTGTGCACATATTGTTTAACCGACGCTGGTTCGGTGCCTGTCTGCGCGGGAGGTACGGATTTTTGCGGTCGATTTCAACTCTTGTGAATGTAGCGTTGTGTGCATTTACTCTCGGAGTTTTCGCTTCGGGCGTGTGTTTGTCGCGCGAGGTTTTCGCGTTTGCGGGCTTGGGCGAAGTTTTCGACGGTATGGCGTTGCGCCAATTCCACACGTTTTGCGCATACTGGCTTTTTGTGCTTTCGTCGGTTCATTTGGGGCTGCACTGGCGCGGAATTGCAGCGCGTATTTGCGGAGGTTCGGCGTCGGGGCGTCGGGTGTTGAAGGCTGCTTTGTGGGCGTGGGCGGCGTTCGGGGTGTGGGCGTGGTTTGAGCGCGATATGTTCGGGAAGCTTTCGGGGGCGAGTTCGTTCGACTTTATCGACGGAAGATTCGCCGCGACGCTTTTGTTCGCGGAAATTTTTGCGATAGTGTGTCTAATAATAGCGGCGTCGGACTGGGCGTCGTGGCGTTTAATTTCATCAAAAACAAACATCAACAAAAGGAACTAAAATGAAGGGTTTTGTTAATCATATTCCCGCCAAATTCGTTTTCGGAAGCGGCGTTTTCGGAAAGCTCGAAAACGAAAAAATGCCGGGGCGGCGCGCGCTCGTGGTGATTTCGAACGGTAAGTCGACGCGCGCCAACGGCTATTTGCAAAAGCTTGAAGCGCAGCTCGACAGAATGGGCGTCGAGCACGTTTTGTTCGATTCGGTCGAGGCTAACCCGCTCAAATCGACGGTTATGGCGGGGGCGAAGCTCGCGCGTGAAAACAAGTGCGACTTCGTAATAGCCCTCGGCGGCGGCAGCGTCATGGACGCGGCAAAGGCAATCGCCGCAATGGCGGTAAACGACGGCGATTTGTGGGACTACATCCTCTTCGGCACGGGCGGAAAAAAGCCGTTCGCAAACCCCGCGTTGAAGCTTGTGGCGATTTCGACGACCGCGGGCACGGGCTCGGAGCTCGACGCGGGCGGCGTTATCACCAACCCCGAAACGCACGAGAAAACCGCGGTTTTCGGCGAATCGCTCTTCCCGACGCTTTCGATTGTCGACCCCGAGCTTACGCTATCCGTCCCGCCGCGCTATACGGCGTATCAGGGCTTCGACGCGCTTTTCCACAGTGTCGAGGGCTATGTTTCGGCGCAGGCAAACCCGATGTGCGACTTGTACGCGCTCGGGGCAATCGAAAACATCTCGCGCTATTTGGCGCGGGCTGTCGCCGACGGCGCGGACTTGGAGGCGCGCGAGCACGTTTCGTTCGGCAATTCGCTTTCGGGTATGGTGATGTCCGTGGGTTCCTGCACGAGCGAGCACTCGCTCGAACACGCTCTGAGCGCGTTCCACCAGAATCTGCCTCACGGAGCGGGGCTTATTATGATAAGTCTGGCGTATTTCGGCGCGTGGATTGAGCGTGGGGCGTGTCCCGAGCGTTTCGTGAAAATGGCGCGGGTTATGGGTATGGAGAACGCCGACAAGCCCGAAGATTTTCTGGCGGCATTGGCGAAGTTGCAACACGACTGCGGCGTCGACGGGCTTAAAATGTCCGACTACGGAATTACTCCCAACGAGTTCGTGAAATTCGCCGAAAACGCGAAATCGGCGATGGGCTTTTTGTTCGCGGACGACAGGGTGGATTTATCGGTTGCCGACTGCACCGAAATCTACAAAAAATCATACAAATAATCCGAAAATATTATGAAAAGAAGCGATTTTATCAAGGCGATCTCTGCGTCGATTTTCTTTGGCGCGGGGGCGGAAGTTATGGAGGCGGCGCGGGCAGCCCCGGTTGCCGCCGTCCCGAAAAATTCGTCGAAAGGAGCAAAAATGAACGGTAAAAAAATGCTTGTAGTATATTATTCGTGGAGCGGCAACACGCGCTGCATGGCGGATTTTATCGCTAAACTTACGGGGGCTGACGTGCTGGAAGTCGTGCCCGAAAAGGCGTATCCGAAGTCGTATTCGCGGACGATGGACATCGCAAAAAAGGAGGTCTATGCGCAATACAAGCCCGCAATCAAAACGAAGATTTCGAATTTGAAGGACTACGGAGTTGTATTTGTGGGCTCGCCGAATTGGTGGGGCACGATTTCATCGCCGATTAGGACTTTCCTGTCGGAGAACGATTTTTCGGGGATTTCGATTGCGCCGTTTATGACGCATGAAGGCAGCGCGATGGGACGTGCCGTCGACGACATAAGGAAAATCTGTCGCGATTCAAAGGTTTTGACGGCGTTGCCCATACGCGGCGGCTCGGTGAAAAAATCAGAAAAGACTGTCGAAAATTGGCTGCGCCAGCAGGGGGCGATTTAGTCCGCGCCTGTGGTTCAATTCGATTTTTGCGCGGAAGGGGCGGCTGCTCTTTCCGCGTTTTTTTGCTTTTTAGGAATTGACTCGCGCCGATGTGCGTTTAGCATCGCAAGCCTCGCAACAATGTTCAACTTTAAGAGGAAAGAGTTATTCTATGAAAATAACGTTACTTAAAAAAATCGCGCTGTTTGCGGCGTTTGCCGCAGTCGCTTTCGGCGCGAATGCGGCGCAGCGTTGGTCGGCGGAAAAGGCGAACCAGTGGTATGCCGAGCAGCCGTTTTTTGCGGGTTGCAACTACATCAACCGCGACGCAATCAACCAAATCGAGATGTGGAGCGCGGAAACTTTCAACCCGAAGCAAATCGATCAGGAATTGGGCTGGGCGCACGACTTGGGCTTCAATATTATGCGAGTTTATTTGCACGACCTCGTTTGGGAGCAGGACCCCGAGGGCTTTTATTCACGCGTCGACAAATTTTTGGAAATCGCCCAAAAGCACGACATAAAAATTCTTTTCGTGTTCTTCGATTCGTGCTGGAATCCGATTGCCAACCTCGGCAAGCAGCCCGCGCCGCGCCAGTTTGTGCACAATTCGGGTTGGTTGCAGTCGCCCGCCCGCATAAGGCTTTTCGATAAAACCCAGTGGGGCATTCTGGAAAAATACATTAAGGACACCCTGCGCCGCTACGGCAACGACGACCGCGTTGTGGCTTGGGACTTGTTCAACGAACCCGCCCAGTTGCAGGGCGACAAATTCGGCAGCGAAACCGACAAGGTAAAGCCCGTAATCGAGCTGCTCAAAAAGACTTTCGAATGGGCGCGCGAAGTCAATCCGTCGCAACCTCTGACGGCGGGCGTGTATATGAATATGCCCGTATTTGTCAAAGGTTTCCTTGGCGATATGCAGCAGTTTATGCTGGATTCCTCCGACATCGTTTCCTTCCACTGCTACGATTCGAAGCGGGCGAAGGCTTGTGTTGAAAACCTCGAAAAGCTCGGGCGTCCGATTTTCTGCACGGAATATATGGCGCGTCCGTACAGCACGTTCAACCCCGACTTGGGTCTTTATAAAAAGCACAAGGTAGCCGCCATAAACTGGGGGTTTGTCGCGGGAAAGTCGAACACGATTTATCCGTGGGACTCTTGGGAAAAACGCTACACGAAAGAGACTTTGCCGCCGTGGTTTCACGACGTTCTCAACCCCGACGGAACGCCGTATAGCGCGGAGGAAGCCGAATACATCAAAAATACTTTAAAGCAAAAGTAGGCATTTTGCATTTTTACGAAAAAAAGAGCTCCGCCAATCGGAGCTATTTTTTTTTGCGGCGGTAGGCGGAGCGGATTGTTTGTCGGGCTGCGCTTGTGCGCGTGGCAGTGTGGGGCAGGGGTCGGGTATGTGTGGCGGCGCGTGGCATCTTATTTGTAAAGCGGCGCGAACTCGGCGGTGTCCGCCCAGCCGCGTTTACCCGAGGGAGTTTCCACGTAGATGAAATTGCCGTGCGCGGTTTTTATTTTAGCGATTGTTCCCTCCTGAACGGTCGAGTCTATCGGCGCGTTTGCCACGGGCGAAAGGCGCAGGGCAACGTCGTCTTTTATCGCGACTGCCGACCACTTCAACTCGCGCCACTTTGCGATTCCCACGAGCGAGACAATCATAAACACCGCAAAAATCACCGCCGCGAACGTGTATGCCTGACTTTTTACGCCGAACATTTTGGGTGCGAATCCCGCCAGAACGGCGAGCCAAAAAAACGCGGTTGCCGCGAAAATCCATTCGCGCTGGCTAAGTTCGGTAAGGTAAAGTTCCGACGGTGTTTTGCGCGGAATCGGGATGCCGTTGTCTTCGGCGAAGATTTTCAGGTTCGCCTCGGCTTCGCGCAGGCGCGGATTTTTGATGTGCGACTTTAAATAGAACAGGAGGGCTCCGCCTTTTTTGCCGATTTTCGCGTCGGCGTTTGCGGCGTTGAAATAAAGCTCGGCGGAGTTGCCGCCGTTCGAAATCGCTTCGGCGTAATATTCCGCCGCGCGTTTGAAATCGCCCTTTTTATACGCGCCGTTTGCGAGCATAAAGAACTCGTCGGCAGTCTGCGCCGAAAGCGCGAAACAGGCGAGCGTTGCGATTATTGCCGTGATTAGGTGTTTCATTTTAGCGGAGTTTGTTGCAGATGTTTTTAAGCGTTGCGGCGGATTTTTCGGCGTCGATTGACGCGGCGTCAAGCCCGCCGTATGCCACGGCGTCGACGCCCGCAAAGATGGTTTCGGCGGCGGAGATTTCGCTTTCTCCGAAGCCGCGCGAGCGCATAATTTCGCGAGCCTGCGCCGCGAGGACGGCGTCGCTTTCGCAATCGTCGGAAGTCGATGCAAGCGCGTTTTGCAGTGCTTTGCGGGCGTTTTCAAGGTATAGGGTAACGTCCGAATTTTTCGCGGCTTTGAGGGCGGATTTCAAAAATTTTTCGGCGGCTTTTTTATTGCGCAGTTTCTTGGCGTAAACGGGGTCGCTTTCGATTCTGCGCCTTTTTACGCGCAGATAGACGAATGTCGCAACCGCCGCAAGAATCAGTATTTGAGCCGCCCAGAAGGATGGCTCGTCGAAAAGTTCCGAGCCGTCGTTTGCGGGGCGGGCGTCGATGATTTTGTCGAAGCCGCTTTGCGGGGCGGGAGTTTTTTCCGCCTCGGGCTGCTCGGGTTTTGCCGCGCCCGACGGGGCTACGCTGATTGCCGCGCCGTCGATTTTTAGCGTTGTGTAGCGTTCGTCCTGCGGGTCAAAATAAGAGAATTCGAGCGCGGGCGCGTGTTGCAGGTCGGGTTTTGTGGGCACGATTGTGTATTTGAAAGTCTTTATGCCGACATAGCCCATAGAGTTGCTTTCGTCGGTGAACGACGCCTTGGGCTTGTATGTTTTCCAGTCGGGAGAATCGGCGATTTTCGGGGCGTTGACGCGGGCGAAGCTGCCTATTCCCGTGATGTCGACGGAAAGTATCGTGGGCTCGCCCGCCGAAATCGAGTCGGGTTCGAGCCTTTCGGCGGACACCGTAAACTTGCCGATTGCGCCGTTAAAACTTGCGGGTTTGCCGTTTTCGGGCAGGGGCTGGATTTCGAGCTTCTGGTCGGCGGTAGAGGTTTCGAACGGAATTTGCGCGGTGTTGCCGAAGGGCATAAAGAAATCGTCGATGCGCATTTCTTGCAGAAAGATGCCCTTGGCGTTGAAATCCAAATTGTACATGCCCGCTTTTAACGGCGTAATCAGAATGTCGTAGACGACCGAAATTTTGTCGGGCTCGTTTGTGCGCGTTGTGTATTTGTCGTCGATTAGAGTGCAGTCGAAGGCGTCCGATTTGTTCGCCTGCGGGAAGAGTTTTGCGAGCTTAAAGCCCTCGGCGTCGAGCTTTCTGTTGTAGGAGAACACGAGTTTGCACGGCACCGCCTCGCCCACGAAAATCCGCTTTTTGTCGAATTCGAGTTTAAGCGAAATGTTTTGCGAGAGTTTCCCGAGGCTTTCCTGTTGCTGTTGGCGAGCCTGCTGGGTTCGGCGGATTTGGTTTTGCTGGACGTTGCGGATATGTCGCGCGAACGCGGGAAGCCCGAAATCTTCGTCTTCGTCGTCGAAAGGCGAAAATGCCGAAGTGCGCGTGGCGCGCCGCGACTGCGCTGGGGCGTTTTTGTCGACTTTGAGCGTCGCGGGCGCGATTGTGTATTTCTTCGAATCGTATTCGATTGTCCACTGCGGAACCGTCCACTCGCCCTCCCTTTCGGCGGCAACGGTGAATTCGAGCGTAGTGCTGCTCGAAGACCGTCCGTTGACGAACGAAAATCTGCGCGACGAGTTTGTGCCGACAATCCGCAACTCCTTCGGCATCGGGATTGATTCGGGATTGAGGCTGCCGCTTGCTCCTTCGAGGATTATCGAGTATGTCGAAGTTTCGTCGGGGCGGATTGTTGCGGGCGAGAACCCTCCGCACTTGATTTCCTGCGCCGCCGCCGATACGCACAGGGCTGCGGCAAAAATGTATGTGGATAGTTTTTTCATTTTTCTACCAGTCTTTGTAGGATTGTTCGTAGCGTTGTTTTTGTTCGCCGAATCCGCGCAGGGGCAGGATTTTTTGGTCGTCTTTCATAGATTCCAGAAGCTGTTTTGCCTCGGCTTTTGTCATTACGCCTTCGGCCTTGCGGAAGTTGTCCCGTTCGGACGCCGCCTTTTGGGCTGCCTGTTCGGCCGTCTGTGCGGGCGCGGGTTTTTCGTTTGGCTTTGCCTGTTCGGCGGTGTCGGGTTGCTTGGTTTCGCCCTTATTTCCTGGCTTTGCGGGCGATTCCGACTGCGCGTCTTCCGGCTTGTCCTTCCGTTTTTCGGAATTTTCGGGCGAGCCGTTTTGTCCGTCCCGCTTTTGTTTGTCGCGGTTTTGGTTGTCTATTGCCTGTTCGTTTTTATTAGGGTCGCCGTCGTTTTTGTTGTTTTTGTCGGCGTTTTGATTGTCCTGTTTGTTGTCGCGGTTTTCGGGTTTGTCGGCATTGTCGCTGTCGTTTTGTTTGTCGTCTTTGTTTTGATTTTGCTTTTGGTCGTTTTTATTTTGCGACGAATTGTTGTCTTTATTGTTTTGGTTCTGTTGCTGGTTTTTGTCCTGATTTTGCTGTTGCTGATTCTGCTGATTTTGCTGATTTTGCTGGTTCTGATTATTCTGGTTATTGTCGTTGCGGACAAGTTTTTGCAGCTCTTTTTTGAGCGAATCAAGATTTTCTTTGCTCGCATCGAGTTTTTGATTGTAGGCATGCGCCTGCGCTTTTGTGTCGTCAAATTCGGCTATTTGTTTTGCGAGGTTTGCGGAGGTTTGCAGTGACGCGGCGCGATTTAAATACGCGTTTGAAAGCGAGTTGTCGAGCGTCGCGCTGTCCTTGTAGATATCCGAAATCTTGTCGATGTCGGCCTTGGCTGCGTTCCATGCGCCCGAGGATTTTTCCACGTCCGCGTTCAGTCCGCCGCCCGATTTTTGCAGCGCGTCGATATTCGAAATGCACTGCGAGAGTTTTTGCTGGAACTGTTGGTCTTTAAGCGGGCTGCTTTGCATTGCGGCCTTTTTTTCGTCGTCGGTTTTGGCCTGCGCAAGCATTTGTTTTTCGCGTTCAAGTAGCGGCGCGCCCTCGCGCAAAAGCGCGGCGGAGCGGTCGGGAATCTGGGCGAGCTCGCCGTTAAACTGGGCTATTTGAGCGCGTATTTCCTGCGGAAGTTTTGCGTCGAGCAGGGAATCTACAACGGTTTTGTATTTTGCGTTCGCGATATTGTAAAGTGCCTTTGCGTGCATTTTTAGGTCTTCGGCGGACATCTTCATCGCGTTTTCGAAAAGCTTTTTCGACTCGTCGAATTTGTTTTCCACATACCTATCAACGCCCGTATTAAAGAGGGTTTTTGCCGTGGGAGGCTCTCGCGTTTCCTCCGATTTTTGCGCGGTGTCGGGTTGTTCGGCGTGTTCGGAAGCGTCGAGTTTTACCGCCGCAGGCGAAGCATTCGGGGCGGGGGCGGAAGCCGTCTGTTGCGGCTGCTTTGCGGTCTGCGCCGCCGTTTGCGCTTGAAGTGAATCGGGGTTTGCGAGCGTCAGAAGTCCCGCAAAAAACGCCGCCGCGCCGAGTTTGCCGCGCGTCGAAAAGAAGCGGCGCGTTCCGATAAGCGTTTCGAGCGCGAGCAGGATTATCGCGATTGCAAGCGGAATTTGGAAGCGTTCTATCGCGAGGCGTTTCATTCTCGAATCGAGTTCGGTTTGCGTAGCCTTGGCGATTCCATCCGTGTAGATTTCGTTGACGGCTTCGGTCGAGAGTTGGCGGTAGAAGCCTCCTGTTGTTTGCGCGACTTCGGCGAGGACTTTTTCGTTGAGTCGGCTGCGGACGATTTCGCCCTTTTCGTCGCGGATTTTTACGGAGTGTCCGCGTTCGTCGGTGATTGTGATGGGTTCGCCCTTCGTGCCGCCTATGCCGAGGCAGTAGATTTTTACGCCGTTTGCGGCGGCCTCTTTCGCCCTGCGCACCGCGGACGATTCAAGCTCTTCGCCATCGCTTATAAGGACGATGATTTTTTCGGAATTGGTTTTGCTAAACGCGGTTTCCGCCTCGGTGATTGCCGAGGCTATGTTTGTGCCGCCGCGCTGTATGACGTTTGTATCGAGCGCGTCGAGCGACATTCTGAACGCGTCATAGTCGAGGGTGAGCGGGCACTGCAAAAACGCCTGTCCGCTGAACGCCACTATCCCCACGCGGTCGCCGCGCAGGAGTTCGGAGAGGTCGACAACCGCCAACTTCGCGCGTTCCATTCGGTTCGGGACGATGTCTTCGGCGAGCATACTTTTCGAAACGTCTATTGCGAAAATGACGTCGACGCCCTTTGTTTTAGCCTCCTCCCAGCGGTATCCGTATTGCGGCCGCGCGAGGGCGACGAAGATTGCGAAGACGGCGAGAATCCAAAGTGCCGCCTTGATGTGCGATTTTACGGGGCTGAACGAGCGCGAGAGTTCGGGCAGAAGTTTTGCCGAGGCGAACGCCCGCAGATTGCGTCTGCGCACGCGAGCCGCCGCCGCGAATACCGCGAGGGCAAGCAACGCCGCAAGCAGCCCCGCGTAAAGCCATATGTTGTCGTGAAAGCTCATGGAAGGGTTTTGTATTTTGTGTTTGCCAATATCAATTTAAGCGCGAGCACCGCAAGCGCGGCTGCCGCGAAATACTGGAACAGTTCAATGTAGGACGTGTAATTGCGCAGTTTTACGGGGGTTGTTTCGAGCCTGTCGATTTCCTTGTAGATTGCGTCGAGCTGTTTTAGCGAGCGCGCGCGGTAGAATTTGCCGCCCGTGATTTCGGCGATTTTGCCGAGCGTGCCGTCGTCGCCCGAAGAGAGCGTGTTCTGCGCATAGACGGGGTTGCCCGCCGAGTCGCGGATTACGCGGTTGTCGTCGTCGAGAGCCGCGCTTTTAATCACGCCCTCGTTGCCGACGAAGATTGTGTAGATTTTTATGTCGAACGTCGCGGCGGCCTCGGCGGCGGCTATCGGCGAGATTTTACCCGCGTTGTTCTCGCCGTCGGTAAGCAGGATTATCACGCGCGACTTCGCGTTTTTAATGCTGCGGAGCTTGTCGACGCTCAGGACGATTGCCGAGCCTATCGCGGTGCGGTTCGGGTCGATTGCGCCGATGTCGAGCCGCTGCTGGTTCTGCAAAAGCCAGTCGTGGTTGAGCGTCATGGGCGAGACTAAAAACGCGTTTGCCGCGAACGCCGTCATACCGATTCTGTCGTTGGGGCGGTTGCGGATAAATTCGTCGATTACCTTTTTTACGGCGTCCAGGCGCGTGAGCGGGCGGCTGGGGTCGGCGGTAAAATCGAGCCCCGCCATAGAGCCAGAAAGGTCGATTGTAAGCATAATGTCTATGCCGCTTTCCTCGCGCTCGACATAGCCCGTGCCCTGACGCGGACGCGCCAGCGCAAATATCAAAAGCGCGAGCGCAAGCAGCGTCAGCGCGAACTTTACCGCGCCCGCCTTCGACCTGCTTTTCTTTGCCGCCTGCGCGGCGATTGCAACGCTGGAAAAGCGTATCGCCGCATTCGCCCCGCTTGCCCCGCGCAGGAAAATCAGCGCGGGCAAAAGCAACAACGCCCACAGAAATTCGGGATTTGCAAATTCGAAATTCATTTTTGCACGCCTTTCGTGTTTGTCTTTTCGGCTTTTTCGCGCTCAATCGACGCGTTGTCGGACTCGACGAAACTGCGGACGTTTGCGAGCATTTGCGCGCGCTCTCCGTCGGCGAAGCTGTGGTTTGCGAATTTCGCAATGTCGGCGAGTTCCAGCAATTCGGCGAGCAGTTTTTTCGCGTCGTCGTCGAAAAATTCGGCGGCGGAAGCGAGCTTTAAAAATTCCTCGGTCGTGCGCTCGGGCGCGGGAATGCCGCGCGCCTGGTCGATGTAGTCGCGCGCGATTTGGCTCGCTTCGAGGGCGAAGTCTTTTGCCGAGAATTTGTCGGCGGCGGCTTGCAGGGCATCGAGGCGCAGCCGCGCAAGCTCGAACGGCGAAAGCTTTTTCTGTTTTTTTCGCAGCAGCACCGCGGCAATCAAAACTGCGATACAAAGCGCGGCCGCGGCTGAGGCGATGTGGTATTTGTATTCGTCGAAAAACGAATCCGAGAGCTTTTCGGTCTGCGGCTTTATTTCGGCAAAGAGCGGTTGCAGAAGTTTGCGTTTTGCCTCGCGCTGGGCTCTTATTTGCGCCTCTTTCTGTTTGGCGATTTCCTCGGGCGAGGGGTGCGCCGCCGCGTTCGGGGCGAACTGCGCGGGGGGTTGTTGCGCCGAATTGTCGGGCGCGAGCTTTACCGTCGCGGGCGCGTTTTGCGCGGTTGCGGGCGCGTTTTGCGCCGACTGTGCCGATGCCGAAACTGCGCAAAGAGTGTAGGCGCAAAATAACGCGTAAAATGTTTTCAAAGCAAATTTCATCTTTTTGAGCGCGAGTCGAAAAACTTGCGCAATGTTGTGATAAAGGGTTTGTCGGTTCGCGCCTCCAAGAGGTCGATTTTCGATTTCGCCAGTTCGAGCCTGAATTTTTTCAGGCGCGTTTTGTTGATTTTTTCGTATTCGTCGACGACCGCGCGGTTCGACGTGTCGAGCTCGACGGTTTCGCCCGTCTCGGAATCTTCGAGGGTTATGACGCCTATGTTGCGCGGCAGCACGAGCTCGCGGGCGTCGACAAGCTCGAAGCAAATGAGGTCGTGGCGGCGGTTGGTGATGTCCAGAGACTTGAAGATTTCGCTCTTGTTTTTGCCGCCGCACTCGGGCAGCCTGCCGTCTGGGCCTTGCAGGAAATCGCTTATCAGGACGACGATTGCCTTGCGCTTCAACATACGGTTTATCTCGTCGAGGGCGGCGGTAATGTTTGTGCCGCGTCGGGCGGGCTTGAAAAACAGAATGTCGCGGATTAGGCGCAGAATGTGGCGGCGTCCCTTGCGCGGGGGAATAATTTTTTCAACGCCGTCGGTGAAGAGGGCAAGCCCCACTTTGTCGCTGTTGCGGGCGGCGGAAAAGGCGAGCGTGCTCGCGAGCTCGGCGGCGAGTTCGCGCTTTGAAATGTCTTTACTGCCGAAGTCGCCGCTCGCCGAGAGGTCGACGGCAATCATCATCGTAAGCTCGCGCTCCTCGCGGAATTTCTTGACATGAGCCTTGCCCGTCCGCGCGGTGACGTTCCAGTCAATCGACCTGATTTCGTCGCCGAAAGCGTATTCGCGAGCCTCTTCGAAATCCATGCCGCGACCCTTAAAGACGCTCTGGTACGCTCCCGCGAGCGCGTCGCTTACGTTGCGGTTGGTGCGGATTTCGATTTGCCGCACCTTTTTGAGCATATCTGTGATTTTGTCGCTCATTGCTTTTTTTGCGAATCCGCGCTCGGCTTAGGGAACGGCGATTTTATTGAGCGTTTTTTCGATGATGTCTTCGGAGTCTACTCCCTCGGCCTCGGCTTCGTAGCTCGTAATTATACGGTGGCGCAGGACGTCGAATGCGATGTCCTTGATGTCCTGCGGGACGACGTATCCGCGAGATTGCAGGAAAGCGTGCGCCTTTGCCGCGAGGGTCAGCGCGATTGTCGCGCGGGGGCTTGCGCCGAATTCAATCATATTTTCAAGCTCGCCAAGCCCGTATTTTGCGGGTTCGCGCGTCGCGAAAACGATGTCTACGATGTAGTCCTTGATTTTGTCGTCGATGTAGACCTGATCGACGGCGAGGCGCGACTGCATAATTTTTTCGGGCGAAACGACAACATCGACCTTTTCGGCAACCTTCGTCTTCGCCATCAAGTCCAGAATCAGACGCTCCTCTTTCTTGTCGGGGTAGCCGACTTTGAGTTTGAGCATAAATCTGTCGACCTGCGCCTCTGGCAGCGTGTATGTGCCCTCTTGATCAATCGGGTTCTGCGTCGCGAGCACCAAAAACGGCTCGGGCAGGGCGTATGTCTGCGATCCGATGGTCGCCTGCCGCTCCTGCATGGCCTCCAACAACGCGCTCTGAACCTTTGCGGGGGCGCGGTTGATTTCGTCCGCCAAAACGACGTTCGCAAACACGGGGCCTTTCTGCGTCAGAAATTCGCCCTTTTGCTGATTGTAGATTAGCGTGCCAACGATGTCGGCGGGAAGAAGGTCGGGCGTGAACTGGATTCGGCTGAACTTACAGTCCATTGCAGAGGCCATTGTCTTTACCGCGAGCGTTTTTGCAAGCCCCGGAACGCCTTCAAGCAGGACGTGTCCGTTTGCCAGAAGTCCCGTGAGCAGTCCGTCGACAAGGTATTTTTGTCCGACAAGCACTTTGCCCATTTCGCGCCGCAGAAGCGTTGTCCACTCGCTCGACGCCTTTACCATTTCGTTTATTTCGGTCAGATTTGTACTCATAAATTTTTCGGGTGTTTTTTGCCGCGCGTTGCGGCGCGTGTTTTTGTTGTGCGCCGAATCAAGCTTTTTGTTTTTGCGGCGCGTTTTTATTACGACAATATAAATCGGCGTTTGTTCGGTGTTTTAAACCGTTTTCGACGATTTTTTCCGCGCCGCCGATTGTGTGTTGCCGGACGGGGACGGAAGCCGTCTGTTGCGTTTGTCGCACGACATCGAAGTTCCGCGTTTTTATAAACGGCGAAGCCCGTCCTTTTCGGGGCGGGCTTCGAGCTGTTTTTCAAAGTGTCCTAACAAGCCTTGCGCTTGATTCTTTCCAGCCTGTGGCGGCGGCGGATTTTTCTGACAAGCTTTACAATCAAGTCGTCGATTGATTTATACATATCGTCGCTTGCCACGGTAACTATCATATCCGGCCCCTGAATTTCGATGTGTCCCTTCGCCCAGAACTCGTTCGAGTGCGACTTGTTGGGTTTGTAGGACAATTCGACGCGCAGTCTGATAATTCTGTCGTCGTGGGTGAACAACTTGGACATCTTGGTTTCGACACTTGCTTTGAGCGAATCCGTAAGTTCCATGTTTTGTCCGGAGATAATAATTTCGTTATCCATTTTTTCCTTTCGGGTTAGAATCCGTCCTCCTCGGAGTTGTCGTCGGATTTCGGAGCGTTTTTGTCTTGCCGAAGGCGTCCGCGCGTTTTGCGCGTTCGGCGGTCGGCTTGTTCCGTTGTCGGGGTTTGCGCCCCGCAACACGTCTGTTTGTTTCGACCCCCATCGGAATTTTTTGTTCCGTGCGGGGCGAAAGATTTTTCGACTTTTTATGTCAAAGAGCTTTTTTTGTCGAACCTTTGCGGTCGGCCCGCTTTTGCGGAAATTTCCGGCGAATTTTTTTGTGGACTTATCCGCGCGAATCCGTCAGGTTAACCGCTCCGTTCAACGAAAGTAGTATCTCTTTTTCGGCGGGAGAAGTCAAGATCAATCGCATTTTTAATCGGAAAAATTTCACTGGCATGTCGGCGTTATTATCGGCAAAAAACGAAGTATTGAAATACGATGCAGTTATAATTACGGGTGCGTCGTCGGGCATTGGCGAGGCGTTTGCGCGTTTTGTTGTGGATGCGTTCGAAGCCGAGCGCGGCGGCGCAAGTGCAAGCGCGGGCGCAAACTTCGGCGCGGAAGCCCGCCCAGTGCGTGTATTTAACATTTCGCGTTCGCCGACGCAGTTCGAAAGCTGTCCGATTTTCGAATCCGTCGAATGCGACCTCACCGACCGCGACGCGCTCGGACGTGCCGCAGAGCGTATAAAATCGCGCCTTTGCGATCTCTCGAAAGCCCTTTTGCGCGCGCCCAAAATCCTGCTTGTAAACAATTCGGGGTTCGGCGCGTATGGGGCGTTTCCGAAGCCCGAGCTGCGGCGCAATCTCGATATGGTTTCCCTCAACGTTTCGGCGGTTGTTGCGTTGTGCGGGTTGTTTCTTCCCGAAATCGTAGCGGGGCGCGGAGGTATTATAAATGTGGCGAGCACCGCGGCGTTTCAGGCGTGTCCGCAGTTGTCGGTTTACGCCGCCACAAAGGCGTTTGTGAAGAGTTTTTCGATGTCGCTTTCCGACGAGTTGCGCGGGGAGGGCTGCAAGTGTCTGTGTGTCTGCCCAGGGCCCACTTCGAGTATGTTTTTCAAGTCGGCGGGTTTCGAGAGTGCGCCGCTGCCGAAGTGGTATGGGCACAAGCCCGAAGATGTCGCACTTGCGGCGTTTACCGCGCTTTCGCGCGACGCCGAATTTGTCGTGGTGGGGCTGCTAAACCGCGTCCAGACGTTTCTCGTGCGTCTGTTGCCCGAGCGTATTCTTTTGCGCGTTTCGGGCGCGGTGCTGCGCCGCCTGAGGCGTCTCGACTAACCGCAGAAAGCCCGCTCGGGTTGGCGAACGCCGCTTATGTATTTTAAATGCGCTTGCTTTTTTTGCGCGTTTGTGCAAGTATGGAACGCAAAATGATATTTTCAAAATTCACAAATCCCAAGGCGGGCGTTGCCAACATTGTTTTGGCGTTGCTTTATATTGTCGTGCTCGGAACACTGTTCGCGTTTGCGTTGGCATCTTAGAAAATATCCGCACATAAGGAGCTTTATTATGAAAACTTTTAAAAAAGTAGCCGTTGTCGGAGCCGGAGCTTGGGGGACGTCGCTTTCGATAATACTGTCGAAAAATGTCGAAAATGTCGCCGTGTGGGCGCGCGAAGCCGAAATTGTCGAATCGGTTCGCCGCGAGCGGCTGAACAGGACGTTCCTGCCGCAAGTCAAAGTTCCCGAGAATGTCGCGTTTTCTTCCGACCCCGCCGAAGTCCTCACGGGGGCGGAAATGGTCGTCTGGGTTGTGCCCATTCAGTTCCTCAAAACCACCGCGCAGAATTTCGCCAAGTTCGTTTTGGGCGGCTCGATTCAGGTAAACGCGGGCAAGGGCATTGAAATCGGCACGTGGAAGCGTCCGTCCGAAATCCTGCGCGAAGCGTTGCCCATGGCGGGCTCGTTCGGCTCGCTTATGGGGCCGAACATTGCCTACGAAGTCGCGCAAGACCGCTATGCCGAAGCCGTCGTGGCTCTCGACGTCCACATTGACAGTGTCGACGCCGCCCGCCACTTTTGCACGCCGCATTTCAGGGTTCGCCCCAGCGACGACGTTGTGGGTGTCGAAATCGGCGCGGCTCTCAAAAACATTGTCGCCCTTGCCGCGGGTTTTTGCGACGGTATGGAGCTTGGCGCGAACACCAAGGCAATCGTTATGGCTCGCGGCTTTCAGGAAATCTACCGCGCCGCGGCGTCGCTCGGGGCGTGGAGCGACTCTTTCATCAAGGAATCCGCCATTTTGGGCGATGTTTTGACAACCTGTATGAGTCCCGACTCGCGCAACCGCACCACGGGCGAGCGTCTCGGGCGCGGAATGACTGTCGAAGACGCCAAGAACGCCCTCAACGGGCGTGTTTGCGCGGGGCTTGAAACAATTCAGATTTGCCGAATGTTTGAAAGTCTTTACCACTTGCGGTTGCCTGTGATGGAATCGCTTTGTGATTTAGTTGAAGGCAAGATTTCGCGAGAGGATTGTCTCCGCCAAATGCTCTCCTAAAAAAAACGGGCGAGGGCGTGCGCCTCCGTTGCGAATATTATTTTTATAATGAAGAAAATGGGTTTCGTTGAAACCCATTTTTTTGTTTTTTAGATTCGCAACGGAGGCGCACTCACGGCTAAAAATCGGTTTCGCTTCGCCTCACATACCTAAGTATGCGTCGGCTCGCAAAGCCGCGATTTTTAGCACGCGCCTCGCCCGTTTTACAACATAAAGTTGGTTCTAAGCCGATTTCGGTTTGTTCGGGTGGTCTGTGCATTAGCACTATCCCACCCAGCTCACAAACACGTCTTTTAGCACGCGCCTCGCCCGTTTTACACATAAAGTTGGTTTTCAGTTTTTTATATGACGGGCACTGGCGCGGATTGCTACGCAATACCGCTTTGTCAAACACCTACATAATTCTTATAATGTAAAAAGTCTTTCCTATTCAGGAAATCCTTTTCTATACTTTAATCAATAGTCAAAGCGCATTGGCAAAGCCAATCGCGCCACTTTCCAGCATATAAAAAACCCCCGCAATGGAAGCCGCACCTGCGGACGCCGCTTTCGGAAATACAAAAAAATTTGGGATATGAAATAAAATTTGGATTTTGTTATTGACATAACTTCTTGGAGGGTATTCTCTACTCTCGAAAAGGCTTGAAATATCCTTGTGCACACGCAAATTACGGGAAAAGTTGGGGCGTTGCAAAGCTCGGAAAAGGCGCGTAAAACGCGCGTTTTTAAGGGGGTTTTGTGGACAAAAACGCTTCAAGTTTTTAACGAGAATTCAAATGTGCTACGCGGGTATTGCAACTATTAATGCTCAAAATACTCAATATACTAATATTATGGTTACATCTATGAAAATGAAAACAGCTATATCGGCGTTGGTTTTGGGGGCGGCTGCGCTCTCGGTCAACGCGCAGGTTGCCGAATTCAAACCCGCCGGAAAAGTCGGCGATTGGAGCGACCTTGGCAGTTGGACGAACAACCCCGCAACGGCGTCGCAATCACACGTTCGCGGTTATAACACGGCGAACGTTACGACGGAGGCTTCCGCCAAAGCACTGCTGATTGGTTGCGACCCGAATGCTAATGCAACGGGCACAGTCCGCATTTTCTCCGACGGCACGCTCACGGTGAGCAGTAGCTTCGAAATGGGCGGACGTTACAATAGTTCGACGCTTCATAGCATCGGCACGGGCAACCTCATTATCGATGGCGGTTCATTTGTAGCCGACGGAATGAATGCGGCAAACTTCAAGCTTGGCGCGTATACGGGCAGCACGGCGAACATCAATATCTACGACGGTTCGTTCTCGGCGAACCTCTCGGGTGATGCCGCTTTCGGCACAAGCGACTGCACAAGCAATCTGACACAAACGGGCGGCACAAGCTATTTCGGCTCTTCGACGGGAACTGCGACATTCCAGATGACGAGCGCGAAAATTACGGGCGGCACGCTCAACCTCACGGGCGCGACAAGCGCGACGTTTGCCTCAAAGTCTTTGGAAGTATCGGGCGGCACGGTAACGTCGGATTCCTCTACGGCCTTTGTTCAGGACAACATGGACGTCAGCGACGGCGTTGTTGATTTTTCCTCGCAGACGTATGTTTATGTCGGTTACGCCGACGGTTCGAACACCAATATTACCCTCAGCGGCGGCACGATGAAGCTCGGCGGCGCAAACACTAAGGTGGTTGGATTCGGCGGGAACAGATGGGCGGCGGTTTCGAGCGATGTTTCCTTTACGCAGACGGGCGGCACGCTCGTATTTGCATGCTCGAATGGCGATGGCGACTGCATCTCTCTCAATTCGACGACAAAGGCCGACAACGCTTCGAAGGTTACATTCAAGTTCCTCGGCGGTAAAGTCGAGGCGTCGGTGAAGATCGGTTTTTATTTAGGGTCGAACGCCGCGGGCAGCAAGTCTTCGACGCTTATCGTCTTCGGCAAAGATGCCGACTTCAACATTTCGAGCGCACTTCATTGGCGTCGCAACGCAAACATTCAGTTCAACCTCGACGGCGTTAGAATGACATCGCTAACTGACAGCAACTTCTCGGCAAAGTCGTTTGGCAATGTTTGGCTCAGCAGCGGCGATGATTTCGCAAACTCGCACTTCATTGTCGACGCCTCGGGTTTCGGGGCGCAGGACGCTCTCGAAAAGGGAGATGTCGTAAGCATTGCGCTATTCGTGGTTTCGAACGTGTTGGACTCCGCCAAGGTCGAAAGCCTGCTTTCGTTCTGCGAAATCAAGGGGCTTGACACGAACTTCTGGGAAAACGCCTCGCTTTCGTTTAGCGACAAAACTCTCTACTTCAACGCAACATACGTTCCCGAGCCCTCCACATACGCCGCAATATTCGGCGCGGTTGCGCTCGCGCTCGCCGTCTGGCGCAGAAGAAAGTAGTTTGCTTTTTCGGGGCGCGTGGCGTTTTTTGTCCGCGTCCCGTTTTTGACTCGATTTTTTCGGCGGAATTTTGTTGATGGATTTCGCCGAATGTTTACTGATATTCAATGTTTGGACGGCGTTTTGCGGGTGAACGCGTGAACGCAAAAAATTTTCGAACCTTTCGCGCTTCCGAATTGTCCGTCCCCAAAAAAAACTAACTAAAAAGGGATATAATATTATGATGAACAGGAGAAATTTTTTCAAGGCGGGCTTAATGGCGTCTCTCGCCGCAGGGGCGGGCATTGCCAAAGCGGAATCGTCCGAAAAGGTTAAGAAGACGAAAAAATACACCAGCGTGCGCGAGACGGACGTTCTTGTTGTCGGCGCGGGCGCGGCGGGGTGCCCGACGGCTATTGCGGCGGCTCGCGGCGGAGCGAAAGTCATTTTGCTCGACGAAGACTCTCTCATTGGCGGCGCGCCCGTGGATATGTATGTTTCCTACATTTGCGGCGGCCCGAGGCTCGGCATTATCTCCGAAATGTGCGATCTTCTTCTTAAAAAATACAACATTACGCCCAGCAAAAAGCAGAACGGCGCGATGTGGTTTTTCCCATCAAGCGTGAACTTCGCGCTTATGGAGATGATTGCCGCCGAAAAGAACATTTCAATCGTCACCAACGCCCCCGTCTGCGGCGCGATTATGAGCGACAAGGGCAAAGACGGCCGTCGGAAGATTTTGGGCGTCGAATACATCGACAGCTACAACAAGTTGCGCGCCATCAAGGCGAAGATTGTCGTCGACGCCACGGGGACGGGCTCGCTCAGCGAATTTGCGGGCGTCGAATGCATGTTTGGGCGCGAAGCCAAGAGCGAATTCAACGAACGCCTCGCCTTAGAAAAGCATGAAAACAAGGTTCAGAGTTGCACGCAGATGTTTATGATGCAGGCGTTCCGTCCCGACGCGAATATTCAGACGCCCGAATACTGGAAAACCCGCATAAACAACAGGCTTATTCTCGACTCCGGCGTCGGCTTTACCAGTTTCCGCCCGCGCGAATATGCCCGCAAGAACATCACGCAATATCTCGTTTGGGGTGCCCACGGTGCGTGCGATACCCGCGACAATGTCGCCCTCGCGCACTTGCAGGCTGACATCATCAAGCGTCTTATGCCGCTTCAAGCCGAGATGTGGAAATTCGGATATGCTATGAATCTTGCGCCGAAAATCGGTGTGCGCGAATGCCGCCGTGTTGTAGGCGATCAGATTTTGACGAGTGAAGACCTTCTCAAACAGACTGGCGAAGTGCAGGGTGCGGCTCCCAAATATCCCGACGACGGCATTGCGCAGGGGCGTTATGTTCTCGACTGTTGGGGGCGTCCCGACATTGCCAAGAACAAAATCGACAAGATTCAGTTGCGTTTTGCCATTCCCTACGGGTGCACGCTCGCCAAGGGTGTCGAAAACCTTATGCTTGCGGGCAAGCACATCAGTGGCACGAGTTTGGCGGCGTCCGCCTATCGCGTCCAGCCGATTGTTGCGGGGGTAGGTCAGGCGGTCGGCACGGCTGCGGCTATGGCAATTGCCGCCAAGACGCAACCGCGTTCGATTGACATCAACGCCCTCAAAGCGTCTCTCAAAACCCAAGGCATTTTGTAGACGGGCACTGGCGCGGGATTGGCTTTCAGCCAATATCCCGCTTTGTCAAACGCCTACACGAAAAGTTTATTTTTATAATGGAGAAAAACGGGTTTCAACGAAACCCGTTTTTTTTGATTTTTAAATTACAAAATCTTTTGTATGGGTAGGCTATTGAGCAGTTCGGGAGTGATGAATGCGGGCATTGTCGGGCCGAGTTTGATATTTTTTATTCCCAGATACAGAAGTGTCAGCAGCACGCAGACCGCCTTTTGTTCGTACCATGAAAGCACGAATGAAAGCGGCAATTCGTTTATAGAGCACCCGAATGCGTCGGCGAGCGCGTCGGCGACGACTATTGCCGAATAGGCGTCGTTGCACTGTCCCATATCGAGCAGGCGCGGTATACCGTCGATTTCGCCCAAATCGAGGTCGTTAAAGCGGTATTTTCCGCACGCGAGAGTCAGCACTATTGTGTCCTTTGGCAAATCTCTGACAAACTGAGTGTAATAGTTGCGCCCGGGTTTTGCGCCGTCGCAGCCGCCCACAAGATAGATGTGCGAGATTTTTCTCGCTTTGATAGCCGCAATGAGTTTGTCGGCAACCGACATAACCGCCGCGTGTCCGAAGCCCGTCGTCAGGACATTTCCGCCGTTTATGCCCGTCATTTTGCGGCGTTCGGGGTATCCGCCGAGTTCGAGAGCCTTTTGTATGACAGGTTCGAAATTCTTGTCTTCGCCGATATGCACGGTTTCGGGGTAATGCACCACCGACGTTGTAAAAACCCTGTCTTTATACGACTTTTGCACGGGCATTATGCAGTTTGTCGTGAAGAGAATCGCCGCGGGAATCGCCGCAAACTCGCGTTGTTGATTCTGCCAAGCCGTTCCGAAATTGCCTTTCAAATGCGGATATTTTTTCAGGCGCGGATACGCGTGGCAGGGCAGCATTTCGCCGTGTGTGTAGACGTTGACGCCGCGCCCCTGCGTCTGTTTCAAGAGCAGTTCAAGGTCGCGCAAATCGTGTCCCGAAACGACTATGAACGCCCCCTTTTCGATTTCAGTCGAAACGCGCGTAGGTACGGGGCCGCCGTAGGCGGCGGTGTTTGCGCGGTCGAGAGCCGCCATACATTTGAGGTTTATTTCGCCCGTCTTCATCACGAGCGGCAGAAGTTCGGTTTGCGAATCAGCCTTTGCGAGGGCGCGGAGAGCCTCGTAGAAAAACGCGTCGACGGCGGCGTCCGAAATCCCTAAAACTTCGGCGTGGTGCGCATAGGCGGCAGTGCCTTTTAGCCCGAAGAGAATCAGCGATTTCAGCGAACGGATTTCGGGGGCTGCGCGCCAGATCGAAGACGTGTCGAAATCGGACCCGCCCGCGCAGCATTTGCCGCTTAACGTCCGCGCCTTTTCGACGAGCTTTTTGAGCGAGGCGTCGTCGAAATTGACGTTTGTTATTGTCGCGAAAAGCCCGTCAACAAGCATTTCGGTGATTTCGTCCGACTGCTTTCCCGATACCGCCAAATCAATCAACGCCCCGACAAGTCTGTCTTGCAGGTTTGCCGTCGCGGGCTTTTTGCCGCACACGCCGCTTAGCGTGCAGCCGGTCGAATTTGCGGTTTGCTCGCACTGAAAACAAAACATATTTTCCATAAAAATCCTTTTCTTCGCCGAACGTTCGGCACTGCTTGGGGTATCGGATTTTTTGCGGAATGTTTAATCGGGCGCGGGCTGATTTTTTCGAATGTTAAATTGTGGTAGCCCCGAATTTTTTTTGATACGCGTGGGCAGGAAGGGCAGATATATATCCGTCGTGAGCGGGACGAAAGCCGGGAGGTCTGCCAATACTATCAAAAAGTGTTTTCATACTTCATTTTTCTTCGTTTTTTGCCGTAAAAACAAAAGCACGGCGCGTTGGATTTTCGCGCCGTGCGTCGGGGTTTATATAGTCGGCAACAAAACGAGGGTTGCAAGCCTCCCGTCCTTATTTACGCGCCCAAGTACAGTCCGTTTTCTATTGCGGGTTTGGGCGAGAGCTTATTCCAAGCTGCGACAAAATCGGCTTCGTTACTTGCGAAAAGCGGCGATACCTCAATGTCTATTTGCGGAATGCCGTCGGCGTCGGTGTCAATTTTTTCGCCCGCGCTTTTAAGCCAGCGCGCCCACTGTGCCTTCTGGTGGTTTTTGCATGTCTGCGGCGAGTCCAGCCCCTCGGCGTTCTTTACGGGCGAGAATTCGTCAGCGCGCAAACCCTCTATAATCACGGGATTTTTAGCCATCGGAAGCGCGTCGAAAACGAACATTTCGAACTTAACGCCGTTTGGCTTTTCGGGCTTTACGGTTTCGCCGTTGGCGTCGATGTAGGGAATTTTCTTGTTCGCGCGGTGGAACGGCAGACGGTCTTCCTCTCGCTGTGACGAGCCGAGCGTTTCGACGAAATCCACGTCCAGAATATGGATTGCCACGCTGCCTGCTATGAATTTGAGTTTGCCGTTCGCGTCGGTCTGCTGCTGGTATTCGGCCGGCAGGTCTGAGTATTCCACAACCGTGAGTTTGCCGTCGAGCATGCAGAAGTGTCCGACCTTTTCGAGGGGATACGCCTTTGCAATCATCTTCGACGACATTTGCGATTTTCCCAGCAGGTGGAAGCCCACAAAATACGGGTCGATTATGTCCACAAGCGGGTTGTCGACCTGAAAATAGCTCACGCACTCAATGCCGCGCTTTTTAAGCTCGGCGACGACTCCGTTGCGCACCATACCGCGCAGACATCCGCCGTGTCCGTCGGGTGTCATTGCGATTTTGCCCTTTTCTTCGAGAATGATTTTGCCGTTTAAATCGACGGCGGGCATAAGCCCCTGTTTAAAGAAAATGACGTCGTTCTTATCCAGACCGAAGTAGTTGTTCTGCTCGAAAAATTCGACCGTAGCCTTGTTGTTGATGTGGCTTGTCATGACAATCCACGGAATCGACACGCCGTATTTTTTCGACGCCGACAGGATTTTTTCAGCGAACACCTGAAATAGGCTTTTGCCCCTGACGGGCGTCACTTTGTAAAGCCCCTTTGGCGCGTTGAAGCCAAGACGCGTGCCCTGACCGCCCGCCACTACGAACGCGGCAAGCTTGCCAGCCTTGATTGCGTCTTCGCCGACTTTTTTTGCCTTTGCCCACTCTGGGTCGTTTGCCTTGTCGGCGGGGCAGGGCGTGTAGGGCGCGGGCGTGAGCTTTGCGAAGTCGATGCCAGCCTTGGCGTTTTGCGCAAAAACGAGCGTTTTGTTGAGTCGGTCAAGCTCGTCCAAATCGACCATTTCAAGCTGCGCAAGCAACGTCGCCTTGCTTTCGGCGTCGAGCGAGTCGAAGTATTTGAAGACATGTCCCTGACCTGCGTCTTCGAACGATTTTCTTAAATCTTTCATTGTTTTGTATTCTTTTTTTTTGACGGATTTTAACGCGCGTTATTTTTTGTCGCCGAAGCCGTCGGGGTGGGTTGAATGCCACTTCCACGCCGTCGCAATGATGTCCTCGACGTTCGTGTATTTTATTTTCCATGCGAGCTCGCGCTTCGCCTTTTCGGAGTTCGCATAGAGCGCGTCGGGGTCGCCCGCTCGGCGCGGGGCGAATTCGTGCGGGACTTTCAACCCGCTTACTTTCTCGACACCTTTGATGATTTCGAGCACCGAATTCGGCGTGCCCGTGCCGAGATTGTAGTGGAGGAACTTTCCGTCGCCTTCAAGCTTGTCGAACGCGGCAATGTGGGCGCGGCTTAGGTCGTCGACGTGGACATAGTCGCGCAGGCAGGTGCCGTCGGGCGTGTTGTAGTCGTTGCCGAAAATTTTTAGCGCGGGGCGTTTGCCCATCGCGGCGTAGATTGCCAGCGGAATCAGGTGCGATTCGGGCGTGTGGTCTTCGCCGATAGTGCCGTCTTCGGCGGCACCCGAAGCGTTGAAATAGCGGAACGCAACCGAATTCATTCCGTAGGCGACGGCGCAGTTTTTGAGCATATTTTCAACGTCGAGCTTCGTTTGCCCGTAGGGGTTAATCGGGTGCTGCGGCATATCTTCGACAAGCGGCAGTTTTTCGGGAATGCCGAACGTCGCGCACGTCGAGGAGAACACGAACTTCTTGACGTTGTGCTCCACCATAGTTTCGAGCAGATTCACCACGCCCGCTACATTGTTGCGGTAGTATTTGAGCGGATTTTGCACGGATTCGCCCACGTTGATGAACGCCGCAAAGTGCATAACGAGGTCGATTTTTTCGGTGTCGAGAATTTCGCCCACCGTTTTTTTGTCTTCGAGGTTGCCCTTGTAGAATTTGACTTCTTTAAGGAGCGCACCCGTGTGCCCGTAGACGAGGTTGTCCAAAACGATGGGTCTGTGTCCCGCCTGAATTAGTTGTCTTACGCAGTGGCTGCCGATGTAGCCCGCGCCGCCTATTACCAATACGTTCATAATTTTTCCTTGTGTTTAAGATATTGAGAAAATTTTTTGAAAAATACACCGATTCCCGCGCTACACGATTTTCGCGCCGTCGCCCGCCGAGCAGGTGAAGACGGCGGGTCTTTTGCCGAATCTTTTTGAGTAAACTTCGGCGATTTTCTCGGCGTCCGATTCCCCGAAAGTTTCGTCGGTCAACGCCATAACCGCGCCGCCGAAGCCGCCGCCGCTAAGGCGCGCGCCGTAGACTTTCGGGTTCTTGACGATTTCCCCGACCAAAAAGTCGAGCTCTTCGCACGAATTTTCGAAAAGCGTCTTCGAGCTGTTGTGCGAGGCTACCAGAAGCTCGCCGACACGCTTGATGTCGCCGGCGTCGAGGGCTTTTTTAGCCTCCAAAACGCGCCCGTTTTCCTCTATTACGTGCTTTGCGCGCTTGTAGGCGTTGGGCGACATTGCCGACTTCTTCGCCTCCAAATCGGCGAGGGTGAATTCGCGCAAAAGCTTGTCGCCGCCGTCGGAGAGGATTTTCGCGGCCTCCATACATTCGTTGTGGCGCGCGGCATACATACCGTCGACAAGCGCGTGTTTTTTCGTCGAATTGAAAAGCCAGAATTTGCAGCCGCGTTTAAGCGGAGCGTTCGAAAAATCCTCCGTCTTGCAGTCTATGAATACCAGCGAGTCTTTTTTGCCGAAGCCCGAAACGCCCTGGTCGAGAATTCCGCAGGGCATGCCCACAAAGAAGTTTTCGCACTTGCGGCCGATGCGGACTTTCGTTTTCAGGTCGCAGTCGAAGTTGTAGAGCGCGCACAGCGCGAAAGCCGTCGAGAGTTCGATAGCCGCCGACGAGCTAAGCCCCGCCCCCGCGGGCAGGTTGCTCATATCGAGCATGTCGAACCCCGTATCGGCATTTAGTCCGGCTTCGAGCAGAAATTTGAAAACGCCCAGCGGGTAGTTGACCCAGTTGTATTCGCGGGGCTGCTTTTCGAGCGAGTCCATATCTATCTCGACCTTTTCGCCCGACTTCGCGCTTGCGAAGCAGAGCTTCTTGTCGGCGCGTTTTGCAAGGGCTACCATTACCACGCGGTCGATAGCCGCGCCCATCGTCCAGCCGCCGTTGTAGTCGGTGTGGTTGCCGATGAACTCGATTCGTCCAGGGGCTTGGGCGAAGACTTCCGCCTTGCGCCCGTAGATTTTTTCGAAACTCGAAGCTAAACTTTTTTTCATTATTTTAGGTTATATTGTATTGTTTTCTTGTTTCCGTTTTTGTCGGTGTAGGAAATTTCGTAAAGCCCCTTGAATCCGCGGAATTTGACATTGCCGTCTGCGTCGGCGCGGCGGACGGTGTTTGTTTTCCATTCGCCGTTAATGAGGTCGTTCATAGCGAAGAACGCGGGCTTTGGCTTCATATCGCGGGTGAAAATCCCCGACATAGACGGCTCACCCGGTGCTCCGCAGTCGTCGACTACGTTCCACCAGGTTATCCCCATCATATTTTCGATGCTAAACCACATTCTGTAAAGGTTGCGAAGCGCGATAGCCTGCATCATGCGCTCCTTTTCGCCAGTGCCCGCGGCGGTGATTGTAATTTCGCTCAGGTGTATCGGCTTGCCCGCAGTCGCGAGTCTGTCCATAGTTTCCTTTACCTGCTTGGGCGTTTGAATCGCCTTGCCGTTTGCTATGCCGAGCGTCTGCTCGGGGTTGAACAGGTGCATTTGCGAGCCCACAATGTCGATTTTGCAGCCGCGCTTTTCAAGCGACTTTATCTGGTTGATGTATGCCGCGCGCATATTGTAGTCGTTGATGTTGAGCTTTGCCTTCGCGGGCAGATACTTTTGCGCAAGACGGAAGGCGTCGAAGTCGTAGTTGGGCTGCATTATGCCATACCACGATTTCGAAAACACATTGCCCGAGGGCAGGTTGCCCTTTTCGAAGTCGGTTGCGGATTCGTTTACAACGTCCCAGCTGTCGACGATGTCGCCGTAGTGTTCTGCGATTGCCTTCACGCGGGCTTCATAGCGTTTGCCGATTTCGGCGGCATAGTGGCCTATGAGCTTTTCAAGCTCGGCAATCGGCTTTTTGTAAAGCGCGCTGTGCGCGTATTTCGCGTCCGAGCCTTCGACCTTGATTCCGTATTTTTTCAACAACGCCTTTTCCGCGGGATTGGCAAAGTCGTTCACGAGCCACTCTTCGGGCATATGCCAGCTGCGGCTGCCCCAGACAAGCGGGTGTCCGTGAATGCGGATATGCTTTTGCTGACAGAATTCCACAACTTGGTCGGAACTCGGGCGACGCCAGTGCGGCATAAGCTTGGGCTCTTTGACATTGTTCCAGAAGTCTTCGGTGTCCCAGTATTCTGTCGCAAAACGGAATTGGTCGGGTGAGAATTCAAAACATTTCCAGTAGAACGCCACCGTCGCGGAATTAAACAACGTCCCGTATAGGCTCTTGTAAATGTCGTTGTATTCCTTTTTGCCGAGCTGGTTGAAGTTGAAAATATGCGCCCCGAAAATGAACGAGTGCTTAATTTGCTTGATTTCAACGTCCGTGTTCGGCGCGGCGTCGACCTTCACAACGCCGTCGGCTTTTCTAAATTTTTCGATACGCGCGTCGATTTCCTTCTGGACGTCCTTGTTCCACAAGTCCCAGTAGGCTTTCGACATCACCTTGTTTGTATCCGACTCGAAACTCGTCGGAATCGTCGGGCGGTTTTTCGTATCGATTCCGTTATCCATCGAGAATATCGGCTCGAACGTCTCGCACCCGAACATTGCAAGCGCGCCCGCGCACAACAGCGCAAGCGATGCTTTTTTTACAGCGTTTAGTGTTTTCTCTTTTCCCATATATTTTTTCATTCTTCCCATATATTTTTTCATTCGTTGTTTTTTTGCGTTTTTTATTGGATTAAAAATACGGCGGGCGGAGGATTTTTCCGCCGCCGTAGTCTAAAAAAGCGTCTCTTAGAACCAGAGCCCCGAGAAGATGAAGTAGAGCGCGAACGCCGCCACGAGCACCGAAATGCCGCCGATTCTCGCGCCCGTCGAGGACGACAAGTCCATATTCTTATTTTCGGGCAGGACGATGTCCTGTTTGAGAGGCTTTACGAGCGTCAACACCAGCATAACCGCCAGCGAGCACGCAAACGTTATCGCCATTCTGTTGAGGAAGGCAATGTCGCCGAAGTTGAACTGCAAAATGCCGTAGACAATCGGGCTCGTGATAATGCCGATTGCACCCGCAAAGCGCGGAGCTTTTTTCGAGAACATACCGAATACGAAGACCGCCAAAATACCCGGCGACATATACCCTTGGAATTCCTGAATGAACGTGAACACTCCGCCGAGCTTCGGATTCGCGAGCACGGGGGCGACAAGACAGCCTATAACCGCGAACACCAAAACCGCGATTCTGCCCGCAAGAACCTGATTCCTGTCCGACGCGTTTTTGTTGATGAATTTCTTGTAGATGTCGATTGTAAATATCGTCGACGCCGCGTTGAGCATTGCCGCAAGCGAACTTACCACCGCGCCCAAGAGAGCCGCAAAAATAAAGCCGCGCAACCCGAATCCTTCGGGCAGAGCCTTGCTGATGAGAAGTCCGAACGCGGAGTCGTATTTATATCCGTAAAGCGTGCGGGTAAAGTCTTTGTGGGCGGTTTTTTCGGTCGCCTTGTTCCAAGCGTCGACAAACGCCTTTGCGGGAATTCCCAAGCCGCCGTTTGATTTCGCCCAGCCGCCGTCGTATTTAAACGAGATTTTGTCGAGAGTTCCCGATGCCTTCATGGCGTCGTATTCCGCCTGCAAATTCGCGATTTCGTCCTTCGTAAAAACGGGAGTTTTTACCGATTCGCCCTTTTCGTTTTTCTGCCCCAAGTCGAAGCTGAAAAAGCGCGCGGCATTGTCGGCGTCGAACTTCTGGTTTGTGGCTTCAAGCCCCTTGAAATAGAGCGGGGCGAAGTTTTTGGCATTCGTCGTCATAATGCGCTGGTCGTGCAACGCCTCGATATTCTGATCCTGCGAGTAAATATTGAACGCGATAATCCCCGGGAATACGATGATAAACGGAATTATCAGCTTCAAGCCCGCCGCGAAAATCACGCCTTTCTGGCCTTCCGCCAAACTCGACGCGCCGAGCGTGCGCTGGATGATATACTGGTTGAAGCCCCAGTAGTAGAAGTTGGGAATCCACAAGCCGATAATCAGCGCAGTCCACGGAATTTCGGGGTGGTCTGCGGGCATAAACATAGTCAGCTTGTCCGAATTGAGCGTAAAGAATTTTTCGAAGACATTCGCGTTTTCAAGCCCGCTGCGAACCGCCTCGGGGATAACCGCCGTAGTCGCGATTTCAGCCACGGGCTTTGCCGCGAACGCGTCGAAGGCGAAATACGTAATCAGCGCGCCGCCGATAATCAATGCCGAACCCTGCAACAAGTCCGCCCACGCACACGCTTTAAGACCGCCCGCGCAAACGTAGATTGCCGCCATAATGCCGATAGCCCAGCAGCACACGGGCACGTTGAGCGTAAACGGCAATTCCGCCGCCGAGCCGAAAACGGTGTTTGCGACCGTCGCGCCCGAATATATAACCGCCGTCGTATTAACCGTCACCAAAACCACGACCATAAGCACCGACATCACCGTTCTCGAAAGCGCGTCGAAGCGGTATTCGAGGAACTGCGGCACCGTATACATTCCGCTTTTGAGGAATTTGGGCAGGAACAGGAACGCCACGCAGACAAGGCAGATTGCAGCCATCCATTCGTAGCTTGCAATCGCCAAGCCCGAAAGACCAGCCGCGCTGCCGCTCATGCCTACGAATTGCTCCGTCGAGATGTTCGCCGCAATCAGCGAAATGCCGATAAGCCACCACGACAGCCCGCGACCCGCCAAAAAGTAGTCTTCCGAGCCGCCTTCGTTCTTGCTCTTGTATAATCCCGTGAAAATCACCGCGAAAATGAATGCGGCAAACACGCATATATCTAACACAATATTGGAATCCATAATGGAATTCTATCTTTCAGATTTTGCCCGCCAAGGCAACCTTTTTTTGATTTTGTGTCCGCCGTTCGAGCTGCTGCTGGGCTGGGGCGGAAATTCGGTCGATTTCGGCGTAAATACGGCTTTTTTGTTGATTTTTGCGCGCTTGTGGCTAGAAACTCGGACATATGAATTTGTCTCGTTTTAGACGGTTTTACCTGCCCGTGCGGCGTTTTGAACGCGCCGTTGCGCTCGTAGTTTTGTTTCAGGCGTTTTTTGCGGCGTTTACCGTATTTTTGCGCGCGTCGGAGATTCTGCTTTCGTCGAATCTGGCACGGGCTGTTTCCAACGTTTCGGACGGGGCGGGGTGGGGCGCGTTTTTCGCCGAATCGGCTTTGTCTTTTTTGTCCGATTTTTGCCGACTGTTTTTTGCGGGCGGACTCGAACTTTTCATAGTCTGGCTGATTGTTCATTTTGTCGCGCGGTTCTTTATAAACGGCGAAGTCGGGGCGCGGACATTCTTCGGCACATTCGCGCTCGCGTTTGCGGCGATGTTCCTGTCGCCCACATTTGTTTGCGCTCTCGGAGGGCGTTTTCTGCTGCCGCCTGCCATGGCGTTTCTGTTTTGCGCGGGCATTGCGATGTCGTGTTTTGTCTTCGTCTTCGGCGAAAAATGCAGCGGCTTTTGCCGCGGCAATTTGCGCGATTTCGCCCTTAAAAATTGGCGGTATTTCGCGGCGTATCTCGCAGCACTCTTTGTTTTGTTTTTGACCGCGAAATTGGCGATGTATTCATAGCTTTACGGCGAAAGCACAATAAAAACTACCATTTTAGTAAATATTTTTTAATTTTTATTTCGCTTGTTTAAAATAAGATACGCGCAAACCGTGCATTTTTTGAAAAAATATTCTTGACTCATTTGGTAGTTTTTGCGACAACATATCCACAATCAAAAAAACAAATATGAAAATCGCAAACAACATATTGGAACTCGTAGGCGGAACTCCGTTGGTTCGCCTCAATTATTTAAACGACTCGAAAGCCGAAGTTTTGGCGAAGCTCGAATTCTTCAATCCTTCGGGTTCGGTAAAAGACAGAGCGGCCCTCGCAATGGTCGAAGACGCCGAAGCCAAGGGGTTGCTCAAAAAGGGAGGGCTTATAATAGAGCCTACAAGCGGCAACACGGGAATCGGGCTTGCTCTTGTAGCGGCAGTCAAAAAATACCGCCTGATTTTGACGATGCCCGAAACTATGAGTATCGAACGCCGCAAGTTTCTGCTCAGCCTCGGCGCGGAACTCGTGCTTACAGACGGCGCAAAGGGCATGAAGGGAGCAATCGAAAAGGCTCTCGAATTGCAGCGCGAAAACCCCGGCTCGTTCATTCCGCAGCAGTTCGAAAACTTCGCCAATAGCGAAATCCACCGCAAAACAACGGGTAAAGAAATTTGGGAAGACACCGACGGCGCGGTCGATATCGTCGTGGCGGGCGTCGGCACGGGCGGCACAATCAGCGGCATCGCGCAGGCGTTGAAACCGCTGAAACCCGAACTCAAAATCTACGCAGTTGAACCCGACACATCGCCAGTTCTTTCTGGCGGCAAGAGCGGCCCCCACAAGATTCAGGGAATCGGGGCGGGCTTCGTTCCCAAAATTTACGACGCCAAACACGTCGACGGCGTAATCCGCGTCAAGGACGAAGACGCAGGCAATATCGCCCGCAGACTCGCAAAAGAGGAGGGTATCCACACGGGCATTTCCGCAGGCGCGGCAGTTTTTGCGGCATTGGAACTTGCCAAGAAACCCGAAAACGCGGGCAAAAAAATCGTCGCAATCATACCCGACACAGGTTCGCGCTACCTCTCAACTTGGCTCTATTCATAAACCGAGCCGCCCGCAAATCGGCAGACAAAAAGGCGTCCCGTCTCGGACGCCTTTTTTTGCGCCCGCTTTTCGAAAATCTTGACACCCTCCGTTTTTGCCTTTTACTCGCTTGAAAATCGAACCGTTAGCAGTCCGAAAGGAAGCCAAGCCGAAATGGAGTTGCGTCATCTCGTCCGCAACTATTACAATGGAGTGCGCTTCAAGGCGGTCGAGGGTCTCGACGCCGATATGCGCTACGTCAGTATTTGGCGCGAGTCCCGCGTCTGCAAGCCTCTCGAAATTTTCATCGGAATTCTCAAAAGAAAATTCGGACTTTGATAAGTTTTGCTTATTAAGATTGATTTCTTTTCGCTGCTCGGCGCATTCCGATTCATTCCCGCGATGATGTCCATTATGTTTGCCGTGATTTTACTCTGCGAGTTCCTTTCCCACTCTCCGAATTTTTTTAATGTTCGAAAAAGGTGGCGATTGCTTTCGGCAATTCCGCCTTTGTCTATTCGTTAAAGTAAAGCGGGCATATTGGCTTTGCCAATACCGCGCCCGTGCCCGTCATATAAAAAAAGCTATTGCGCAATGCGCAATGCGTGTGAAAACAGAAAAGGCGGCTGAGTAAGCCGCCGTTTGTCCACAAGCCGCTTAAAAGCGGCTCAACTTTAATTGAAAGCAAAGGCGCAAATTGCACTTAGCAATTCGCCGCCACTTACCAAACAATGGCAACCTGCCCAGCAGGATTGCCCCTACTACTTTTTGATTTCGCGATGAAGGGTGCGACGCTTCAAAGAAGGGTTGTATTTAAGCTTTTCGACTTTGTCGGCCTGCTTCTTGAAGTTGCGCGTTGTCATATAGCGCGAGGGCGATTTACCTTCTTTGCGCGCTTCCGTGCATTCGATGATTACTGTTTCTCTTGGCATTTTGATTCCTTTTTAAAAGTTATTAAGAAATGCATTTTGCCGAAACTTCGATAAACTTCAACAATTTTTTTACTTTTTTTCCATACCCCAAAACAAACGTTACACCCATACTTAGACACTACCATTTTTGAAGTCTTTAAAACCTTGACACCGCGTCGCGTCGCGTTTTAGAAAATAGCGCGATATACCCTTAAAAATAAAGACCTATGCTGAATAAAATTCTGAACGCGCAGCCGCTGACGTTCGACGAAATTCTCGATTTCGCGACGTCTGCGCAACTCGAAATCCTGTGCGAAACCGCCGAAAAACTGCGGCGTAAATTTCTCGGAAACACAGTCGATACCTGCTCGATAATGAACGCCAAGTCGGGGCGGTGCTCGGAAAATTGCAAGTGGTGCGCACAGTCGGCACACCACAACACGGGGTGCGGCGTCTACGCGGCGGTTTCGGCACAGGAGGCGTTCGAGTGCGGAAAAAAGTCGCACGAGCTTGGCATACGCAGGTTCTCGCTCGTAACAAGCGGCAGAACATTGTCCGACGCTGACACGCAAAAAATGGCGGACGCCTTCAAAAAACTCTCCACATTGAAGGGGCTTTACCTTTGCGGCTCGTTCGGATTGCTCACAAAGTCGCAGTTCGAAATTCTCCGCGCGGCGGGAATGCGCAGGTTCCATTGCAATCTTGAAACCGCGCCTTCATACTTTCCGAAACTTTGCTCCACACACACAATAGACGATAAAATCGCCTCAATCCGCGCCGCGCGCGAGGTCGGATTAAGCATTTGCAGCGGCGGAATCATCGGCATGGGCGAGTCCTTCGCCCAGCGCGTCGAGCTCGCCCACACACTCGCAACCCTCGGCGTCGATTCCATTCCCGTCAACGTCTTGCAGCCCATAAAGGGCACGCCGCTCGAAAACACCCCGCCGCTTCCGCGCGAGGAAATTCTGCGCGCTTTCGCCGTCTTCCGCATAGCCAACCCCCGCGCTCACATACGCTTTGCAGGCGGCAGAAGCGCCTTCCGCGACTTTCAGGAAACCGCGCTCAAATCGGGCGCGAGCGCAATTCTTATGGGCGATATGCTCACCACCGTCGGTTCGGGCGTCGCCGAGGATTTCGAAATGCTAAAACGCTTGGGCTATGACTTCTAAGGAGCTTTTGAATTACGACAGACAACACGTCTGGCACCCTTACGCATCGATGAAAAACCCAATCGGCGTCTACGAAGTCGTAGGCGCGCGCGGCACACACCTGATATTCGCCGATGGGCGCGAGGTCGTCGACGGAATGTCGTCTTGGTGGGCGGTTGCATACGGCTACAACAACGAACACATAAACTCCGCCGTCCGCGCCCAACTCGACAAATTCGCCCACGTTATGTTCGGCGGACTCACCCACGAGCCCGCCGTGCGCCTTGCTAAAAGACTCGTCGATATGACGCCCGCGCCCCTCGAAAAAATCTTCTTTTGCGATTCGGGTTCCGTCGCTGTCGAGGTCTCGATGAAAATGGCGTTGCAGTATTGGCATTCGCGAGGGTCGCAGTTCTCGGCAAAGCGGAAATTCGCCACAATCCGCGGCGGATACCACGGCGACACTTGGCACGCAATGTCGGTATGCGACCCCGTCAACGGAATGCATTCGGTCTTCTCGGGCGCATTGCCCGTCCACTACTTCGCCGACACCCCGAAGTGCGCGTTCGACGCCCCGTTCGACCCCTCCGATTTCGCCTCTATGCGCGAAATCCTGCGCCGCCATTCGCGGGAAATCGCCGCCGTCATTTTGGAGCCGATAGTGCAGGGGGCGGGCGGAATGCGTTTCTACCACCCTCAGTATCTGCGCCTTTTGCGCGAGGCGTGCGACGAGTTCGGCGTCCTGCTAATCTTCGACGAAATCGCCACGGGCTTCGGACGCACGGGCAAGCCGTTCGCCTGCCAGTGGGCGGACACAACCCCCGACATAATGTGCCTCGGCAAGGCTCTGACGGGCGGATATATGAGCTTCGCCGCAGTCCTCGCCACCGCCGAAATTTCGGATAGAATTTCCGAAGGCGGCGTCGGACTTTTCATGCACGGGCCCACATTTATGGCAAATCCGCTTGCCTGCGCAGCCGCCAACGCAGCCCTCGATTGCTTCGAAAGCTTCGACGTCTGCGCCCGCGTCCGCGAAATTGAGGCGGTTTTGAAGACCAAGCTCCTGCCGCTAAACGCCCTTGAAAGTGTCGCCCAGGCGCGCTGTTTCGGCGCAATCGGCGTCGTTGAAACGCGCAACCCCGTCGACGTCGAACGCGTCCAAAAAATGCTTATCGAACGCGGCGTCTGGCTGCGCCCGTTCGGCAGACTCATCTACTGTATGCCGCCGTTCGTGATTTCCGACGCCGATTTAAAACTGCTTTGCTCGGCAGTCTGCGATGTTGTAAAATCGCTTTGAATCGCCCCGAAACCGCCAAGATAGCGAATCCCAAATTTCATTAAAATAAGTGAAAAATTATTCCGAAATATTAAGCAGTTTGCGCGCGGACGGACTATACCGAACCCTCTGGACCTCCGTTGCCGACGGCGCACACATCACCCGCGACGGCGTAAAAATGCTCAATTTCGCCACGAACGACTACCTCGGAATCTCCTCCGATACCGATATGCAGCGCGAATTTCTCGCATCTCTCGACGGCGGGGCGTTCGTGATGTCTTCGGTTTCGTCCCGCCTTCTGGGCGGCAACAATCCCGCATTCGCGGCATTGGAAAACTGGTTTGCAAACGCGTTTTCGGCCCAGTCGGGTGCGGAAAAATCTTGCCTTGTTTTCAACGGCGGATACGCCGCAAACACGAGTGTTCTGCCCGCTCTCGCGTCTTCGAAAGACGCCGTTTTCTGCGACAAACTCGTCCACGCAAGCCTCATCGACGCCCTCAAACTCTCCGACGCGAAATTCTACCGCTACGCCCATAACGACTATTCACACTTGCGCCGCCTCCTGCGCGAACACCGCGCCGAGTTCGAAAACGCGTTCATCGCAACCGAGGGTGTTTTCAGTATGGACGGCGACTTTGCCGACATCGGAGGGCTCGTCGAAATCAAGCGCGAGTTCGATTGCGCTCTCTACGTCGACGAAGCCCATTCCTTCGGCGTCTTCGGCAACGGCGGCTTGGGCTTGTGCGCCTCGCGCGGATTGCTCGGCGACGTCGACATAATTATGGCAACCCTCGGCAAGGCGGCGGCTTCGCAGGGCGCGGCGGTCATAACCTCCCCGCAAATCCGCGACGTTCTCATAAACCGCGCCCGCGGGTTCATTTTTACGACCGCAATACCGCCCATAAGCGCACTGTGGACACTCTTTGTCTGTTCGCGCTTTTCATCGCCCGAAATGGCTGCAAGGCGCGAAACCCTTGCCGAACTTTCCGCATATTTAAGAAAAATCCTCGCGCCCGAAACAATCCTTGGAAGCTCGCAAATCGCGCCCATACTCGTGGGCGACAACGCCGCGGCGTGCGGCCTTTCGCGTAAACTGCTCGATGCGGGCTATTGCGCGGCGGCAGTCAGATACCCGACCGTCCCGAAAAATTCGGCGCGCATAAGACTTTCTCTCAACGCCAAAATGTCGAAATCCGAACTTGAAAAATTCGCCGCCGAATTTAAGAATCTTCGGCAAAATGAAATTCAAATGGCTCAGTAGGGGCGCGGGCGACACCGCAACGGTCTTCTTTGCGGGCTTCGCCTGCGACGCCGCAGTTCTGTCGAAATGCAGCCTGCCCAAAACCGACGTTTGCGTAGTTTTCGACTACCGCGATTTTTCGCTTTCGGAGGATTTTTCGCGCTACGCAAAAGTCCGCATCGTCGCGTGGTCGTTCGGCGTCAAGGTTGCGGACGTCGCCACCGCGGATTGGGCGAACGTAGTTTCGCGAATCGCCCTTTGCGGCAGCACTTTTCCCGTCGACGACACACTCGGAATCCCCCGCGCCGTCTTCGAAAAAACGCTCGAAAACTTCGACGCCGCGGGAGTAGAAAAATTCTACAAACGCGTTTGCGGGGCGCGCAATTTTGCGCAAAACCGCGCCCTTTTGTGCTCCCGCACCCCCGACGAATTGCGCGACGAACTGCGCAGCTGCGGACGCTTCTTCGACGCCGGCCATACCGTCAAATCCCGCTGGGATTGCGCCTTCGCCTGCGTCGGCGACAAAATTTTCCCGACCCGAAACCTCGCAAGGGCATTTCCCAAAACCCTCACCGTTTGGGAGGGCGAACACCTCTCTCCCGAACTTTTCGACTACGCCCTCAACGCCTTCCACCGCGGCGGCAAACTCGCTTCCGCATTCGAAAAGAGCGCGGATTCATACGAAAAATGCGCCGTCGTCCAAAAAAATGTCGGGCTTTTTCTGCGCGAAAAACTCCAAAAACTTTTCCCCGAAAGAAAATTCAAACGCGCCTTCGAATTCGGCTGCGGAACGGGCTTTTTGACTTCGCAAATAAAAAAACACATCGCCTGCGAAAGCTACGTCGTAAACGACATCAGTCCCGCATTGTGCCTGAGCGCGGCAAACGCCTCGGGGGCGCGGGCGTGCTTCGGCCCCGTCGAAAAGCTCGCGCTTGCGCAGCTCTCGCCCAAGCCCGACCTCATACTGTCGGCGTCCTGCCTGCAATGGATTGACGCCCGCCCGCGTCTTTACAAACGGCTTTTCGACGCGTCCGAAAGCGGCGCGGTTCTCGCCCTCGGAACTTTTGGGGAGGGCAATTTCCCCGAATTTTCCGAATTGGGCATCGACACTCTCGAATACGATTCATTCGAAACCTTTACTTCCGAAATCGCCGCGGCGGGCTTCGAAATCGCCTTTTGCGCAAACGAGACTTTCGCGTTTTCGTTCGCGTCGGTTCGCGATATTTTGCGCCACATAAAAAACACGGGCGTCCACGGAGAGTTCGCCTCATTCTGGACTCCGCAAAAACTGCGCCGCTTCGAAACCGAATACACTCGCCGCTTCGGCGACTCGGGCGGCGTCCGCCTAACATACAATCCGATGACCGCAATCGCAGTTAGAAAGTAGTATTTTATGATTTATTTTATCAGCGGAACAGACACCGATGTCGGCAAGAGCGTCGCCACGGGCTTTCTCGCGCGCCGTTTTGCCGCGCTCGGCAAACGCGTCATAACGCAGAAACTCGTCCAGACGGGCTGCCGCGGAATTTCGGAGGATATTTTGACGCACCGCAAAATTATGGGCGTCTCCCTTTTTCCCGAAGACACCGATTTCACGACGTGCGCCGACGTCTTCGACTTTCCCGCATCGCCCCATTTGTCTGCGGCAATGCAGGGGCGTGTTATCGACCCCGATGCAATCGCGGCGCGTTCGCGCATCTTGCAAAGCCGCTACGACGTCGTGCTGCTCGAAGGCGCGGGCGGGCTTATGGTTCCGCTTTCGGAAGATTTCCTCACAATCGATTACGCAAAAAAGTTCGCTCCCAAAACCTATCTTGTCGCGTCCTCGAAATTGGGCGGGCTAAACCACGCGCTTCTTTCGCTCGAAGCCTGCGCCGCCGCGGGCTTGGAGGTTGTAGGAGTCGTCTACAACACATTCGCCGCCGCCCCCGGGGAAATTGAAAAATCCACCGCCGATTTCCTCAAAAAATATTTGTCAAAAAAATTTCCTTCGGCAGAATTTCTGACAATGGGAAAAATTGATTTTTAACGATGCCAAACACAAATTTCAAAGGTGTATTATTCGATTTGGACGGAACGCTTGCCGACAACTACACGGCAATCCACAAGTGCACTTGCGCCGCGTTCGAAAAATTCGGAATTCCCGCCCCGACCTACGAACGCGTCTTCACCACCGTCGGCGGCTCGATTTTAATCACTATGAAACGCCTTTTGGCGGACACCCCATACGCCGATTTATATGAAAAAACCGCCGATTACTACCTGCAAATCTACCCCGATTTCGTCTTCTGCGGGCTCAAAGCAATGCCCTACGCACACGAAGTTATGGCGGAGTTGAAGTCGCGCGGAATAAAAATGGCGTGCTTTACAAACAAGCAGCGTTCGGGGGCGGAGGCGGTAGCCGAGAAACTGGGCTTCGACAAATTTTTCGACTGCATTGTGGCAACATCGCTGCATTCTCCGCGCAAGCCCGACAGGGAGTTCACCCAAACGGCTCTGCGCGAAATCGGCTTGCCCGCCGCCGAAGTTCTCGGCGTAGGCGATTCGCCATTCGACTACCTCGCCGCCGAAAACGCGTCGGTGAAGTCCGCCTTGGTTGCCACTGGCGGCGATTCGAAAGCCTCGCTTCTTGAAAAATGTCCCAACGCGCTCGGCATTTTCGACGACCTCAAAGGGCTGTCCGCGGCGGTGCTTTCCGTCGAAATCTAACCCTCCGCCAATGCCGCAGCAATCCGACAACAGCGTAAAAATTTCGGGCGTCGTCGAAAGAATCGTCTTCTTCAACGACGAGAATTTCTATTGCATCGCAACCCTCAAAGTGCGCGACAAATCGGGCGCGCCGCGCAACGCCACAATCACGGGCATAATGCCGTCGCTTCAATGCGGCGAGACAATCGACGCCGTCGGCGAGTGGACGCGCCACAGCTCCTACGGGGCGCAGTTCAAAGTCAAGTCGTTCGAGTCGCGCCTGCCTTCGGGCGTCTACGGAATCGAAAAATTCCTCGGCTCGGGCTTGATTGACGGAATCGGGCCGACATACGCCAAGCGCATAGTCGACACTTTCGGCGAAAAAACGCTCGACATCATCGACACCGCAAGCGCGAACCTCCTGCGCGTAAAGGGAATCGGCAAAGAGCGGCTCGCGCGAATCCGCGCCTCGTGGGAAGAGCAAAAGGGGCTGCGCGACGTCGTCATAGCCCTGCGCGTCTACGGAATCGGAATGGCGATGTGCGTGCGCATTATGAAACGCTTCGGCTCCGACGCCCCGCGTATCGTCCGCGAAGAGCCCTATAAACTCGCCCGCGACATCGAGGGCATAGGCTTTAAAACCGCCGATATGATAGCCCTCAACGGCGGAATTTCGAACGAAAGCCCCGAGCGCATCAGCGCGGGCGTTTTGCACGCCCTCGGCGAGTGCGAGGAGGAGGGCGCAACCTGCGCGAACACAGGCGAACTCGTCGCGCGGGCGTCTTCGCTTTTGGACGTCGACACGCAGAAGTGCGCCGAGGCAGTCTCGCGTCTGGCGCAGGACGGCTATTTGAAATACGTCGGCGAGGGCGTCGTCCAGCGCGACAGCCTCGATTACGCCGAACGCCGCATAGTTTCGAACCTGCGCCGCATAGCTTCCGCCCCCAGCTGCCTGCCGCCGATAAAAGTCGACGCCGCTGTCGATTGGGCGGTAAAGCGCGCGGGCTTTGAGTTCGCGCCCGAACAGTCCGCCGCCGTCGCCGCGGTTTTGCGCAATAAAATATGCGTCATTACGGGGGGGCCCGGCACGGGTAAAACCACAATCCTGCGCGCGGTCTGCGACATTTTGAAGGCGAAAAAATGCCCGCCCGTCCTCGCCGCGCCCACGGGCAAAGCCGCGCAGCGAATGGGCGAAAGCACCAAGTGCGACGCCAAGACAATCCACCGCCTGCTCGGATTCGAAGACGGCAAATTCGTCTATAACGAATACCGCACAATGCCCGCAAAATTCGTCGTCGTCGACGAAGCGTCAATGCTCGACACCAAACTCGCCGCCGCCGTCATCGCCGCCGTCCCGAGCGCGGCGCACCTCGTGCTTGTCGGCGACATCGACCAGCTCCCGAGCGTCGGCGCGGGCAACGTCCTGCGCGACATAATCGATTCCGCGAAATTCCCCGTCGTCCGCCTTCAAAAAATCTTCCGGCAGGGCGAGCGCAGCCAAATCGTCCGCGCCGCCCATTCCGTTCTTTCGGGCGATGCCTCTATGGCGGAAATTTCCGTCGCGCCCGTCGAGCTTGTCGATACCGCCGACGACATCGTTTTCATTCCCGCCGAAACTCCCGAAGAGTGCATCGGCGTTTGCTCCGAACTTTTGGCGCGGCGCATTCCGCGCTGGTTCGGCGTCGACGCGCTCTCGCAGGCGCAGGTTCTTGCGCCAATGCACAAGGGCGCGGCGGGAATCGCGAATTTGAATTTCGAGCTAAAACGCGCGCTCAACCCCGACGGCGAGTCAATGGCATACGGCGGCACCACATTTTCCGTCGGCGACAAAATCATGCAGACGCGCAACAATTACGACCTCGACATTTTCAACGGCGATATGGGGCGCGTCGTCTCCATCGCCCGCGACGGCGCGTCGCTTACCGCCGATTTCGACGGGCGTAAAATCGCGCTTACCAAGTCCGATTTAATCGACTTCCAACAGGCATACGCAATCAGCATACACAAGTCGCAGGGTAGCGAATTTCCCATAGTCGTAATCCCGCTTTTGCGCCAGCATTTCGTAATGTTGCAACGCAACCTGCTTTATACGGCAATCACGCGCGGGCGTAAAAAAGTATACATCGTGGGCAATCAGAGCGCGTGGGCTGCGGCGGTAAAAAATTCGCGCTCGGCGGCGCGTAAAACATTTTTAAAGGAAAGACTTCTGTCAAGATGAGTATAAAATTATATAATCTATCAACGGGCGATTTTATTTACGAAAACGTCCCAGCCGAACCGTTTATGAATTTCCTCTACGGCAACCCGCTTGGACGCCTGTCCGTCTGGGCATTGTTCAAGCGCGGATTCTTTTCGCGCCTCGGAGGCATTTGGGCCGATTCGAAATCCAGCGCAAAAACAGTCGCAGGCTTCATAAAATCAAACGGCATAAATACCGACGAAATGCTTTTCGCCCCGTCGCATTACAAAACCTTCAACGAATTTTTCACGCGCCGCCTGCGCGATGGCGCGCGCGAAATAGCCGCGGCGGGCATTTCGGGTGCGGTGTCGTTCCCGAGCGACGGCAGACACCTGCTCATAAAAAACGTCTCGCAGGCGGATTCGTTCTATGTAAAGGGACAGAAATTCGACCTCGCAAAATTCCTCGCCGACAAACCTCTTTCCGAAAATTTCGTCGGCGGCGATATGCTCATTTCGCGCCTCGCGCCCGTCGATTACCACCGCTTCCATTTCCCCGTTTCGGGCGCGTTGGCGGCTCGCAGGGCGGTTTCGGGCGCGTTGTATTCGGTAAGTCCAATCGCCTTAAAACCCAAACTTTCCGTCTTGTGGGAAAACCGACGCGTCGTAAACATTCTCGAAACTTCCGACTTCGGTTTTTGCGCATTCGTCGAAATCGGGGCTACAAACGTCGGCAGCATCGTGAACACACATAAAGTCGGCGATTCGTTTACGCGCGGCGACGAGGCGGGCTACTTCCGCTTCGGCGGCTCTTGCGTCGTCTCCATTTTCCCGAAGTCGAAAATCGACTGGAACGAAAAACTCGTTGAAATGAGCTCTCGGGGAATCGAAACCTATGCCAAAATGGGAATGCTCGCAGGCGCACTCAAAGCCTGACCGCAACCACACCCCAAACGGCCGAACCTCCCATAATCCCGCACATATTTCCCTACACAAAAAACGCCCCCGAATCGAATTCGGGAGCGTTTTTGTTTGCGGCTTTTGCCAAATCTTTACCGCCTATTTTTCATTCATAAACGGAATCGCGGGCAGCCCGTCCTGATTGTAGAGCCACACAAGCGGTTTCGCCCACGGCGTGTGGAGATAGCGCACACCCGCAACGTCGCCCTTAACCGACTTGTCGGCGGCGCGAATAATCAGTATTTTGCCCTTTACGACGGCATTTGCGGGAACCCATTTGCCGCCGACCTTGACTTCAAAGCCCTTCGACTCGCCTTCGTGTTTGAGCGATTTCGAACCGTGCAAATCCATCTGAACCACAGCCTTGTCGCCTTCGTATTTCACGCTTTTCGGCGACGGGCCAAAACCGACTATTTTCTGCTTGTAGACCTTGTTCAACACGGCTTTCGCAATGCGCTCGCCCACAATGTCCTTGTCTGCGGGGTGGACATCGTTTTCCTCGCCCGTGTCGATAATGCAAACCATAAGCGAATTCTTTTTGAGAGTCTCCGCGCCCTTCTGCTGCTTCAAACGCAAGTCGGGCCAGTTCTTGGCCTTAAACGACGGCAACTGAACTTCCACACAATACAAATTGGGCTTTTTCCAATATTGTCGCCACGCCTTCATAAGCTCGACATACTGCGTATCGAAACAGGCAAGCGATTCGTTCGCGTCGTCGCTTTCGCCCTGATACCATATAACACCCTTCGCCGTGTAGCCCGCAATGGGCGCGATTTTCGCGTTGAAGAAATAGTTCGGCGTCCTGCGGCAGTTAAGCGGGGTGATTTTGTCGGGCTTCTCCCACCTCAGATAGTTGCTCATTTTCGGAGCGGGCTTGCCTTCGGACTTCGCTTTCTTTACCGACTCGTTGTATTCGGCAAGCTTTGCGTTGTATTTTTTCATTTCGCCTTCGTAGTCGTAGGCTGCCTTTTTCTGGACGAAGTCCTCATACATTTTCTGCCAGTAGGGCACGTTTTTGTTTGCCGACTGCGGAACCCACGAGCGCATCGTGCTGCCGCCAAACGGCGTGTAAATCATCGCCACGGGAACGTCGAGAGCCTTCATAATCTGCTCTCCCGCAAAGAATCCCGTCGCGCTGAACGGATTTAGCGATTGTTTGTTGCAGTGCTCCCACTTCACGCTTGCGGGCACGTCGCTCTGCTCGGTTTCGCTAATCAAATATCCCGGAAGGCGGAAAAACCGCATATTCGGATAGTCCGCCCGCGCCATGGCCTTCTGATACGCCTCATTATTGCGCATAATCCAGCCCATAGTGCCTTCCATATTCGATTGTCCCGCCAAAATCCAGACTTCGCCCACGAGCACGTCCTTGATAGTCTTGGCGAGCTTACCGTTTTCGAAAATCCGAACGTCCTGCGGCGTTTTGTTCGCCTGCATCGGGTCGAGAACCACAACCCACTTGCCGTCTTTGCGGGCCACTGCCGACTTCGTTTGACCGTCGAATTTCACCTCCACCTTTGCCTTCGGTTCGGCAGTGCCCCAAATGCGGGCCTTCGCGCCGCGCTGGAACACCATGGAATCCGAGAAGATTCGCGGAGTCGTTATCTCGGCGAACGCGCCCGAAACGAACGCGGCGGCGAGCAAAATAAACATACAATTTTTAAACTTCATAGTAATAAACAGGGTATTTTTTGCGCCGAAAAACGCAAGTTTAAAAACTTCCGAATTTTTTGCGCCATATGCATCAAATTCCGCGCCGCCCGACTTCGCATTATTTTTTCGCGCAACCTGACACAATCCCGATACCCACACCCCGCAGCCCGCATTCTTCCGAGCCAATTCCAACACGCGCCGCCTGCCACCCGCAGACGCGCACAACCCCGACTACATCATCGAAATCGGGTCCGAGTCTATCGTTTCCTCAATGTCGTCGTCGAACGGAAATTCTTCGCGCAGTTCGCCAATCGCCCGCACAACCGCCCGCACCGACGATGTAAAATAGCAGATGTGCCAGCGGTAGAAATCCTCCATTTTTTCGAGCGGGGCGGGGGTTGGCTCTGTCATCGAACATATGCCCGACATCTTTTTTTCGGCGGCTTCGCGCCACTTCGAGAGCACGAACGCGAGCTTGTCGGGGTTGCGCGAGCGGAAAATCTGCCGCACAATGCGCACCGCCGGCGGATACCCGTATTCGTTGCGGTTGTCAAGCTCCTCCTCCAAAAACGCCCTCATATCGTCGCGTTTTGCATATTGAATCGGCGGAGCTTCGGGGTGCTTCGTCTGTATTATAACCTCGCCGTCGCTCTCGCCGCGACCCGCGCGCCCCGCCACTTGGACAACAAGCTGATACGTTCGCTCCGCAGAACGGAAGTCGGGCATATTAAGACTAATGTCCGCGTCGACAATTCCCACGAGCGTAACCCGCGGAAAGTCGAGCCCCTTCGTAATCATCTGCGTGCCGATTAGAATGTCGAGATTTCCCGTTCGGAAGTCGCCCAAAACGCGGCGGTAGTTGTCGCGTTTGGTCATCGTATCGCGGTCCATTCTGCCGATTCGCGCCGACGGGAAAAGCGACTGCAAAATATCCTCGATTTTCTGCGTTCCGTAGCCCTTCCACTTCGCCCTGTCCGAGCCGCAGTTCGAGCACTTCGACGGCGCTTTCGCCGTCCAGCCGCACATGTGGCACTTCACCAAATTCTCGCGCTTGTGCCACGTCAGCGACACCGCACAGTGCGGGCATTCCTCGACCTTCCCGCAGTCGGGGCATTCGAATATCTTCGAATATCCTCGCCTGTTAAGAAATAATATCGTCTGCTCGCGTTTGTCGAGGCGGTCTGCGATTTTGTCGACCAGCATTCCCGAAAGAATCGTCCCCGGCTTTTCACATTTCATATCGACCACATATGAAGTCGGCAGCCTGCTTTTGTCGACGCGGTTTTTTATCTCCGAAATCCTGTATTTGCCTATTTTCGTGTTGTAGAGGGTTTCGAGCGACGGCGTCGCCGAGCCTAACACGCACGCCGCCGAACAGATTTTGGCTCTCATAACCGCGGCGTCGCGCCCGTTATAGCGCGGCGTTTTGTCCTGCTTGTACGCGCCGTCGTGCTCTTCGTCCACAATGATAAGGCGCAGATTTTTCATCGGCGCGAAAACGCAGCTGCGCACGCCCACGACAATCCTCGCCTTGCCCGTCGCGAGCGCGCGCCACGCGTCCAGCCGCTGGCCGTCGCTTAACGCGCTGTGCCAAAGCACGAGCCCGCACCCTTCGAACCTGCTGCGCAGCCTGCCGACTGTCTGCGGCGTGAGCGAAATCTCGGGCACCAAAAAAATGCAGCTGCCGCCGTCGTCGAGCACCTTTTGCATTGCCTGCATATAGACTTCCGTCTTGCCCGAGCCCGTAATTCCGTAAAGCAGACGCGTCGAAAATTTTCGCGATTGAATGTCGCCGATAATGTCGTCGAACGCGCGTTTTTGCTCTTCGTTCAGTTCGAGAGGCTTTTGCGGCACGACTTCGGCTTTCGCCAAATCGTCGTCGAAGGCGGTGCGCACAATCTCCATATTCCTGATTTTTATCGCGCCTTTTTGCGCCAGCGATTGCGCGCTTTGCGCCGACACCGACAGCAGCTTCATCGCCGCCGATTGCAGCACGCTTTCGCGGTTGTCGCGCAAATATAAATACAGCTTCGCCTGCATGGGCGCGCGCTTTTCGAGCTTCGCAAGCTCCTCCTCGGAAAGCTCCTTCGCAAATTCTAAAACCCTGCTTTCAAGCGCGGCTTTGCCCGAGCGCACTACCGCGGGAATCATACTCTCCAAAACCGCCTGTGTCGACGCCGCATAATACTGCTTTATCCATTCCGCAAGTTCGACCAAATCGGGCGACAACACAGGCTCGGGCTGCACGAGCGAATAGATTTTTTTGAGCTTGAACCCGAAATCCGCCCCGTCAAGCGGCACAATCTCCTTCACGATTCCCGAGACATTCGTGTTGCGCAGCGGAACCCGAACCATCGAGCCCACCTGAATGCGCCCGTCAAGCCCCGCGTCTATCTCATACGTAAGCTCCCTGTCAAGCCCCGAAAACAGACAGACAACCGCCGCGCGCCTGCCGACCTCATTCATCGCCGACCTCCGCGTTTGAAAGCTTCGAAATCCCGTCGGAAACTTTTTTCGAGCGCAACGCCGCCCTCAAAATCTCGAACGGCAGCGACATTTTTACCGACACTTTTCCTCCCGCAATTGCCGTGCTGCATTCGGCAATCCGCGCATTCGGAAGCCTTATTTCCGCGCGTATTTCGGGTAGAACTCGCGCCTTATCCGCGCCGCCCGACTCATTCGCAATTCCGCCTTTATCCGCTGCGGCGGCTTCCTCCGCAAGCTTTTTTGCCGCCTCCGCATTCGGCGCGACAGCCGCAACCGCGCCGCGCTTTGCGATGAACAAGATCCCGTCAACACCGCAGTATTTTTCGACAACCGCCCGATTCGCCTCAATCGCCTCCGAGCCGCCACTTTTGCCCCCGTGCCGCTTAAACACCGCGCATACCTCATTGACTCCACCCGCGGAATTTCCCTCAACCACAAAACGCCCGTCCGTTTCGATTTTCAAAACGCCGTTCGATAGCGGAGCTTCAAATTCAGCGTCCCGCTCGAATTCCATATTCGACGAAATTTTCAAAAGCGCACAGTTTCCCGAATTTATAAACGGCACTTCGCCAGCCTTTACTTCCGCAATCTTCCGCGCAAAATCTGAATCCTTTTTCGGCTCGATTACGGCTTCGACTTCAAGCACCCTGTTTCTTACATTTACCGACGCATCGATTTTTTCCGCACTTTCCAAAATTCTTTTCAGCGTCTCGGGCAGGGAAAACGGCAGCCCGTCAAACGCGTTTTTCGTCCGCAAAATTACCGAACATTCCGCGAGATTGCGCGGGGCGGACAAGTCCGCGCCTCCCGCAGTTGCCGAAATTTCGGGCGAATTGTTAATTTCTATTACAACCCTTTCCCCGACTTGCCGCGCATTTTTCCCAAATAGCCTCTTCGCGTTTTTCGCAAACATTCCGCCTTCCCGCGCCGAAACTTCCGCGACTGTTTTCATATCGCGTCCGCGCCACAACATCGAAACCGCCGCCGCGTCAGACTCCGAAACCCCCGCAAAAGTCGGGTATCCGACCGCGCCGCAAAACATCGCCGCAGTCATTTCAATCTGCGGGTCCTGAACGCATTCGCGCAAAAAACCGAAGACTTCGCGCATAAAAAATTTCGGCGGACGCGTCTTCAACACAAGCCCGTTTACATTCTCCCGCGCGGCGTTTTCGGCTTCCGAGCCCGCTTGCGCGGTTGCCGCGCAAACGTCGGCGCGGCAAAATGCGGCGGCAAACGCTAAAATAAAAAATGTCCGAAACAATCTTTTCATATTATTTTAGCGAGCCCTTCGGGTCGGCTATGTCGCGCAAAACGTCGCCCAACATATTAAAGGCAAGCACCGCCGCAAAAATCGCCGCCCCCGGAATCAGCAACCACCAGAAGCCGAGCATAAGCACCTTCGTGTCGTTCTGCGCCTGCGCGAGCATAAGCCCCCACGATGCCGACGGCTCCTGTATGCCAAGTCCCAAAAACGACAGCGCGGCTTCGCCCAAAATGTATGCGGGTATAGAAAGCGTCGCCCCCACAATCAGATAGCTAAGCACATTCGGCAGAAAGTGCTTTATTATTATTTTGAGCGGACTCTCGCCCATAGCCTTTGCAGCTTGCACATACTGCCTTTTTGCGAGCGAAAGCGACATTCCGCGAATCACCCGCGCCGTGCCCGCCCAGCCCAGCAGCGACAAAATCACCACAATCATCACATACATCTGCGAACTGTCGAAGTGCGGCGCGAGAGCCGAGCGCATCGCAAGCAGCAAATACAGACTCGGAATCGCCATTAAAAATTCCACAAAACGCATGGCCGCAAAGTCGAACGCCCCGCCGAAATACCCCGACAATCCGCCGACAACAAACCCGATAACCATCGTTATCGCAATCCCCAAAAAGCCTATGCTAAGCGAAACCCTCGCCCCGTAGAGCAGGCGCGAAAACACGTCGCGCCCCGTCGAGTCCGACCCCAGCAAATATACGCGGTCGGTTGCCGACTTCGCCTCCGGTTGAAATAGCTTATATTTAAACGGAATCGTCCCGAAAATTTTGTAGTCCGAATTTTCGTCTTTCGCGAAGAACCTCACGCGTAGAAATTCGCCTTCAATTGGCTCGTATTTCGCAATGCTCGGGTCGACCTTCTCATACACTTTCGCATAGAGCGCGCCGCCTTTAAATACAAGCCCCGTCGGCGGGTGGAACGACTTTTCAAGACACTGCGCCGTCGGCTCGTAGGGCGAAATAAACGGCGCAAACACCGCCGCGGCATACATCATCAGCAGCGACACGACCGCGACCGCCCCGCGCTTCGTTTTCAGCGCAGCCCCAAGCAAATTTTTCGCGAAAAATATTCCGCCCCAAACAAGCCCCGCAACAAGAGCGACTATTAGCGCAATCCCCGCGCCCCAAAGCGCGATTTTCCCGACAGCCTTCGCCGCTACTTCGACCCACGCGCAACAATCATACACATACACTCCCGCCGCCAAAACAGCCGCGACCGCCGCCGAAGCCTTCGCGAGCTTCCCGAAGGGAATCGGCCGGTTTTCGAGCCTTATGCGCGGGTCGGCAAGCGCAAGCAAAATATCCGCCAAAAGCTGCCCGACAACAAGCATCGCGCACCCGAGCAGCACGCCCGCCATAACGACATATTGGTCCTGCTTGACAATGGCGGCATAAATCAGCTGCCCAAGCCCCGGGTAGTTCATCACATTTTCCACCAGTAGCGAACCCGAAAGCAGCCCCGCAAACGCAAACCCGAACGACGTAATAATCGGATTTAGCGCATTGCGCAAAACGTGCTTGAACATAATCGCATTTTCGCCAAGCCCCTTCGCGCGGGCGGTCGTTGCGAATTCCGCCCTCGCATAGTCCAGAAAATTGCCGCGCATAACGCGCGTAATCGACGCAATCGAGCCGAGCGAAAGCACAACCGTCGGCAAAATCAAATGCTTCAAATAGTCGCCCAACCTCTCCAACGGCGACATAAATTCGTGAAGAATCGACATCTGTCCGCCCGTCGGCAACAGTCCGCTGACCGCCGCAAACAACACCGCCAGCAACGCCAAAAAGAAATACGGCACACTTAACGCCGCATACGAAAGAAACGAGCACACATTGTCGAAGACCGAATCCTTCTTCACCGCCGCCAGCACTCCGAGCGGAATCGCGACCGCATACGAAAGCAGGGTGCTTGCCAACGCCAACATCAGCGTAGGCCAGAGCCTCTGCGCCACCAGCTCGCCTACGGGAATTTTGTAGCTCCACGAATACCCGAAGTCGGGCTTGCCGAAATACACCGCCGCGTGTTCGCCGCGCTGCTGGGGCGGCAAAAGCAGATTCGTCTTTACGGGCGAAACCCCGTTGAGCCACCGCGCATATTGAACATACCACGGTTTGTCAAGCCCGAGGCGGATTTCCTCCTGCCTGACGATTTCGGGGCTGATGTCCTTCGAGTTCCGCGCTTCGCTCAGAAAATCCCCCGGAGCGAGAAACATCAACAAAAACACCAATACGCTTATGGCAAACATAAGCGGAACCGCCGCGAAAATTCTTTTGATGATAAATTTCAGCATTTTCCGATGTTTTCTATCAGTCGCTTTCGGCGTCGTATAATTCGTCGAGATTCCAGATTATCGAGCCAATCGGCGGTACTTTCACATTCCGCCACTTGTCCGCAATACCCGAGTAGCTCATGGGCGTCGTCAAAAAGAGCAGGGGCAGCCGGTCGGCGAAAACGTCCTGCATTTCGAAAATCAGCTTGCGGCGTTTCTGCGGGTCGAGCTCGACTTCCTGCCTGTCCATAATGTCGTCAATCAGCTTCTCCCATTCCGTCGCGGGCTTTTTCTGCCGCGGATTCCAGACGTGCAAAAACCCGTCCGAGCGGTAAATCGCCTTGCCTCCCGACGGGTCGCCGCCGCCCGTAAACCCAATCATAGAGGCTTCGTAGTCGAACGTGTTGTTTATCTTCGATACAATCGACGAGAAATCCAGAAACTTCAAATTCACCTTGATTCCGATAGCGCGCATATTTTCCACAAACGTCGTCGCCGTCGTCGTCGTGTTCTGCGAGCCGTCCGAAACTATGAAATCGAATTCCACCCGCTCGCCGTCCGAGTCGCGCAACCCGCCCGATTCGTCGTAGTAGAAGCCCTCCGAAACCAGCATTTTTCGGGCTTTGTCGGGCGCATACTCGTATTTGCGCGTATTCGGATTGTGCCACTTTTTGTTCGCGGGGCTTATAATCGAGTCCAGCTTTACCGCGCGCGAAAACCACACACTTTTAATAAGTCCGTCGCGGTCTATCGCGTGCATAACCGCCCGCCTGAAATTGACATTCGCGAACCATTTAAGCTTCCTCGGCGCGAGATACGGCTTGCCGTCCTTATCCTTGTTCGGATTCTGGTTGAACCAGATAAACGAAATCGACGCGTCCGCGCCGCGCTCGTAGATTTTGAATTTGTAAGTGCCCTCGTAGTTCTTGACCCACGCATAGTCGTTGGCGGAAATCGCCGCGGCGTCGCATTGACCAGTCGCAAAAAGAATAGTCGAAGTGTTCGCGTCCGCCACGAATTTGAAAATCAGAAAGTCGACATACGGCAGCCGCTGGCGGTTCTTGTCCGCCCGCCAGTAGTGCGGGTTCGGCTGCAAAATCAACACTTCCCCGGGCTTGTATGAAAAAATCCTGAACGGGCCCGTCGACACGATTTCTTCGGGCGACTCTATCGCCGTCTTCGTCGACCACGCGCTTAAAAACGAGCCGTCCTCCACACTTTTTTGCAGCTTGTGCTTCGGGAGAATTTCGACAAACCCGATGTCCGTCAAAAACGGCGCGTAAACTTTGTTCGTCGTGAATTCGACCGTGTATTTGCCGAGCTTCCTATACTTGATGTATTCGCCGCCGATTGTGAATTGTCCCGCATTGCGCGACGGATATTTCAACAGCGGCTTCTTCGTTTCGGGGTCGAGCACAACCTCTCCCCGCGAGTCTTTAAGCGGCATAAAAATCGTGTCGAAAGTAAAGACCACATCGTCGGCGGTAAACTCCGTGCCGTCGCTAAACTTAACGCCTTCGCGCAGGCGGAACTTGTAGGTTTTGCCGTCTTCCGAAATTTCCCACGACTTCGCGAGCGCGGGCACATTCTCCTGCTTGATTGGGTCGAACGCCACAAGCGGCGAGAGCGTCATTGAAATCACGTCCGCCGAATATGCGTCGGTCGCCACAAGCGGATTGAACGTCTTCGGCTCCTGCGAAATCGCCAGCACAAACACACCTCCGTATTTGCCGACTTCGCAGTTCGAAATTTCCGCGTCAGCGGGCAGGGGATATTCCCCCCGCACGACTTTCGGCGGCTCGGAACACGCGCAAATAAACGCCGCACACCCAAGTCCCAAAACCGCAAACTTCGCGCCTGCATTCACGCCGCGAAATTTTTTCGACCATCGCGGCGTCTGAACACCGCTTCCCAACTCAGCACTTGCCTTCCGCGCAACATTCCGCACACCCGCCGCAAACACCGCTTTAAATATTTCCGCTCCCTCAAACACAAACGCGCCGACACGCGCAAAAACGCGGTCGAAAATTTTCGCGCTTGGAAAAATGTCGAACATAGGCGTTCGTTAGTTGTTTGATTGCGTAGAAGTTCCCGAAATGTCTTTTTGCCCTGCTTCGGATTCCGAACTTCCGCCTTCCGACGGAGCTTCCTCCGAGCCTTCAACCGAACTTTCCGCAGAAACCGAACCTTCCACCGAATTTTCGGCTGTGTCTTCGGCAACTTGAACCTCTTCGGGCTTCGCTTCGATTTCGGAATTTTTCGGAGTTTCGTTAAGTGCCCAGTCGGGCGACATTACCGAAATATCGGGCGCATTCAGCGACCAGTCGGGCGAAAAATCCGCCGCGGGCTTCGCGAGCGACCCGTAATCTATGTAGCCCTCCTGCGGCTTGTCAAGCTCCTGCATATACTTGTCCAAATCGTAGTCGTCGTCGAGATTGTCAAGCTCTTCATAGTCCGAGTCCCCATATTCGCGCGACTCACTTCCCGCGCGGTCTTCATACGCACCGTTATCGGGCAGGGCATTGCTCTGCGCCGCTGCCTTTTCGGCTTCTACCCTCTCCTCTTCAAGCTTCAATTGCGCCTGCCTGCGCGCATATTCGGCGTCGCGTTTGGCGTCTTCGGCTTCTTCCGCCGCGCGTTCGGCATTCTCGCGGGCGAGTTTTTTGCGGCGCAAAATTATCCCGATACGCAGCGAAATTTCATACATCAAATAAAGCGGCGTCGAAAGGGCAATCTGCGTTATCACATCCGGCGGCGTCACAATCGCGGCAAAGAGCACAATCACCAAAAGCACCATTCTGCGGTTCTTTTTGAGCCATTCGACATTTAAAATTCCCAGATAAATCAGCACCAACTGCAACAGAGGAAGCTCGAACGTAAGCCCCGTCGCAATTGTGAGAAATATCACCATACTGTAATAACTCATCGCATCTGGGAACATTTCAAGCTGCATTCCCTGCGACATATACGCCATAAACGCGATACCCATCGGCAGCATAAAGAAGAACGCAAAACACGCACCCAAAAAGAACAGCACAGTTCCGACAATCACCCCCGGTGCTAGCATTTTAAGCTCGGCTTTCGTAAGCCCGGGCATAACAAAACGCGCCGCAAAATACACAATAAAGGGCAGCGACAACCCCAGCGAGCCCAAAAAACCAACCGACAGCCACACCAAAATCGGCGTCGTTATCGACATCGACCTCAGCTTGATGTCAGCAACCCAACTATTGCCGCGCGGCGGCTCTTTTACGAGCACCACACTGTCGTCTTTCGGAACGATATAAAACGGGCCCGACTTCTGGGCATTCTCGCCCTCGCCGACAAGATACACAGGGCCGAGTGTCTGCTTTTCGATATCCGCGGGCTTCGTCTCGACCTGCTCCTGTCCCACATACACAGCCAAAATTTCCTTGGCTGCATTAAGCGGATAAAGCATGAGCTTGTTGAAGTAGTAGAACCCGAAAAGCACCACTACAAAAGCCAGCATAAAAACCGTCAGCGACTTTATAATAACGCCGCGCATCTCTTCGAGATGCTCCAAAAACGTCATTTCGTTGGCGGGATTTTCCGTATCGATGTCGGCGTCGTTGGGCATATTAGGCGATTCTTAGCTTGCGTTTTTTCGAGAGTTCCGCGCAAACTGCGTCAAAAACCTTGTTGACTTCTTCCGCCTGCAAAGTCTTTTCGGCAGAGCGGAACGAAAGCGAAATCGCCAAACTCTTGCAGCCTTCCTCGACACCCTTGCCCGCGTAGGAGTCGAACAACTGCAAACTTTCAAGCTCGAACCCGCAGCCCTTTGTCTTCTGCTTCGCAATCTTCGAGACCTCGTTCACAATTTCCGACGCGTTTTCCGAAACCTTCGCAATCACCGCCAAGTCGCGAACCGCAGCGGGGAAGAGGCTGAAACTCCTGAATTTTTCCGCGCCCTTTTTGCGTCCCGCAACCTCGGGCTTAAACGTGATTTCGCCCGCATAGACAACGCGGTCAATGCCCTCGTTGCGCAAAAGCCCGACATTTACCGCGCCGAATTTGACGCGGAAGCCTTCGCGCTTTTCCGAACCGCAGACCGCCGCAAAGCCGCTCTGCCACAGGGGTTCTTCCAACGCCGACCAGTTCAGGCGCGACGCGTCCACCCCTAAAATTCCGAGCAAATCGAACGCGAACTTCTTCGCCGTGAAAAAGTCGGGCTGCCCGCGCTTTTTCCATTCGCGCTTTTCGGCATTCGGGGCAATCGCGAACGCAGTCGAGGCAAGCTCCATAACTTCGCCCGAGTTGTCCGCATTGAAAACCTTTCCGTTTTCGAAGAACCCGTAAAAGTCGTTGCCCGCCGACGCGTTCAAACGCACTACGTCAAGCAGGCTGTCAAGCAGCGACATTCTCAAACTGTCCTGATCGCTCGTCAGCGGATTGGCAAGCTTTACAAAGTCCGCATTCGCATGCCGCTCCGCATTCACGCGGCTGTCTTTGAGCGTGTAGTTTTGGCATTCGTTGAACCCGTTTGCCGCCAGAAAATCGGTGGCTCTGCGGTTGTATTTGAAAAGCGGGTCGTCGTCGCGCAACAGAGCCTTCGCCGTCATTTCGGTCGACGGAATGTTGTCCGAGCCCCAAATGCGCACGAATTCCTCAACCAAGTCTATGGGGCGGTCGACATCGCACCTAAACGACGGCACAAGCACCGACATTTTCTGCGCATCGCCCGAAACCGTGAAGCCGAGCCGCTCGAACGCGTCGCGGACATTTTCGAACGAAACGTCAAAACCAATCTTGTCGACAATGTAGTCAAGCGACGTCTCAATGCTGCGGTCGTCGCGCGGCTTTGCGCCCACAAGACACGCCACGGGCTCGATTTTTCCGCCCGCAAGCTCCGCAATCAAATCGGCGGCGCGGCGGCCGGCTTCGAGAGTGCCGTTGGGGTCTACGTCGCGCGCAAACCTGTAAGACGAGTCCGTATTTATCGCATACTTGCGCGAAGTCGCGCGGATATTGCCGTGGTTGAAATACGCGGCCTCCAAAACTATGTCCGTCGTCGAGTCCTTCACTTCCGAGTCCAGCCCGCCCATAACGCCCGCGAGCGCATTCGCGCCCTCCGCATCGCAAATGAGCGTCGCCTCCGACGTCAGCGTGTAGGTTTTGCCGTCGAGCGTCGTCATTTTCTCGCCGTCTTCGGCTTGGCGGACGACGATTTTCCTGCCGCGAATCGTCGACGCGTCAAACGCGTGCAGCGGCTGGCCGTATTCCATCAAAACATAGTTCGTCACGTCGACGACATTGTTAATCGAGCGCAGCCCGACAGCTTCCAGATCGCGAACGAGCCATTCGGGGCTCTTCCCGATTTTCACGCCTTTAATCGAAATCGCGCTATACATCGGGCAGTTCTTGCTCCTGAGTTCAACCGATTCCAGCAGCCCGCCTTCGGGCTTGGGCTCATACTTCGGCGCATACTTGATTTCGGGCTTTTTGAGCTTTTTGCCGAAACGCGCCGCAAGCTCTCTTGCAACGCCGATGTGGCTTAGACAGTCGCCGCGGTTGGCGGTAAGCTCGATTTCGAAAACCGTGTCCGAGTCCGTAAAGACGTCGTTAATCGGCATGCCGACTTTTGCCGCGGGGTTGTCCGTCAAAATCATCAAACCGCTGTGGTCTGCTCCGAGCCCGAGTTCCCGCGCCGAGCACATCATGCCGTTGCTCTGCACGCCGCGCAGCTGCGAGACCTTGATTTCGAAAACGCCGCCTTCGGGCGTCGGCAGCTTTGCTCCGTCGAGCGCGACGGGCACGCGGTCGCCCACAACATAGTTCTTCGCGCCGCAAACAATCTGAATCGGCTCTTTGTCGGGGGCGACCTTCACCATGCAAACGCCCAGCTTGTCGGCATTCGGGTGCGGGTCGCGGCTGAGAATCTGCCCGACAACCACATTTTCGAGCGGTTTAAGCCCGAGCGTTTCAATGCTTTCCACTTCCAAGCCCAACATCGGCAACGCTTCCGCAATCTGCCCGACTCCGATGTCCGACAAATCGACATATTTGTTCAACCATTTTAAACTGACTTTCATTTTTCCAAATCCTTTCGAGACATTTTGATGTTATTTCCCGCCATTAGCGCACCGAAAACTGGCGCAAAAAGCGCACGTCGTTCGCGTAGAAGTGGCGGATGTCGTCAATGGAGTGCATAAGCATGGCAACGCGCTCCACGCCCAAACCGAACGCATAGCCGCTGTAAACTTCGGGGTCGAGCCCAACATTTTTGAGCACATTCGGGTCTACCATTCCGCAGCCCATAATCTCAATCCACTTGTTGCTGAGCTTGCCCAAGTCCGCGCTCATAAAGTCAACTTCGAAGCTCGGCTCGGTGAACGGGAAGAAGCTCGGGCGCAGCCGCGTCTTCGCCGACGACCCGAACAGCGACTTGAACATATAGTCCAACGCCGCCTTCAAATCCGTCAACTTAACGCCTTTGTCGATGTAAAGACATTCAATCTGGTGGAAGTTCGCCGAGTGCGTCGCGTCGACCGTGTCGCGGCGGAACGCCCGCCCCGGCGCGAGAATTCTAATCGGCGCACCCTCTTTGAGCATCGCCCTAATCTGAACCGAAGACGTGTGGCTGCGCAAAAGATACAATTCGTCCGCGTGTTTTGCCACATTCCCGACCTTGCTTTCGCGCGGCAGAAACAACGTGTCCTGCGCGTCGCGGGCGGGGTGGTCGGCGGGCGTGTTGAGCGCGTCGAAACAGAACCATTCCGTCTCCAAATCGGTAGCCTCCGCCACGGTAAAGCCGACCTTCTTGAAAATCTCGCAAATCCTGCGGATTGTAAGCGTCAGCGGGTGGATAGTTCCCGCGGGCGCGTCGATGTTGGGCAGGGTGATGTCGGGCTTTTCGCCCAGAGCCTGCGCCATCTGTTCGTTTTCGATTCTCGAATACGCCTCGGCAATGAGCGGCTCGATTTCCTTCTTTGCCAAATTTATCATTTTGCCCGCCGCGGGTCTTTCAGCCTTGTCGAGCGTCGGAATCACCTTCATCAAAGCCGTCAACGCGCCGTTGGGGCCCGTGATATCCGCGCCAATCGCGGCGACTTCATTTTTCGTTTTCGCGTTGGGCAGAAGCGATTTTGCCTTTGCCAAAATTTCTTCGATTTTCTTTTCCATATAAATGATTTTCTAAGCCGAATTTATTCGGTTTGTTTCCCGCCTAAATAATCCCCTCATTACACTGTTTTCCGCCCGCCAAGGCAAGCGTTTTTTTCTTATTTTTACGCCGATTTCCTCCCCGCGCCGCGCATTCCTTCCGCGCATAAAAATCTCCTCCCGACAGTTTTTGCCTCATAAATCTGCACCGCCATTTACCCGCGCCGAATTTTCCTCCTCGCCGCGCCCGCTTTTTCGTCTTACAAATCTTTCCCGAACTCGTTTTCCAGCTTGTCAAATTTCTGCCTCTTTGTCCGAATCGCATCTTCACTCGCGCAAAAAAAAGACGCGTTCATTCGAATGCGTCTTTCATTTAAATTTTCTATTTATGCAGTCTTATTTTTTGAGGTCTGCAACTTTCTTTACGAGGGCGTTGAAAGCGGCTTCGTCGTTGATGGCAAGCTCGGAGAGCTGTTTTCTGTCCATCTCGATATTGAGCGTTTTCAAACCCGCCATAAATACGCTGTATTTAAGACCCGCCGCGCGGCAGGCGGCATTGATGCGGACAATCCAGAGCTTTCTGAATTCGCGGCTGCGAACTTTTCTGTCTCTGTATGAATATTTGCCCGCGTGTTGAACTGCGTCTTTTGCGTAGCGGAACAAGCGCGACTTGTTGCCGAAATAGCCTCTGGCAGCTTTCAACGTGCGCAATCTGCGTTTACGCGACGCTACTGAACTTGTAACTCTTGGCATGTTTTATTCTCCTGAATATTGTTTTTTTGTGCTTGGGGGTCGCCTTCACCCTTTCAGCGTGTTATTGTTTTCTTCCGAATTAGGCAAACGGAACGGCCTTCTTGACGATAGCCGCGATTCCGGGGGTGACCATTTTGTCGTGACCCATCGCGCGTTTCTGCTTGATGGATTTCGCGCTGAGCAAGTGACGCTTGCCCGGGCTGCGACGCATAACCTTTCCCGATGCCGTAATTTTGAAGCGTTTTACGATTGATTTCTTAGTCTTTTGCATAGTTTGATTAAGAATAAGCTGTTCATTCAACTCTTTTGAATCCCATTGTCAACAAAAAAAACTGCGAGGCCGTCCCGCTGGGCGGGCTTCCATAGCGGGGGTTTTTACAAATTCGAAAGAGGCGGCG
>URDC01000002.1 GCA_900546565.1 uncultured Opitutales bacterium | reverse complement strand
CACACACACACACACACACCACCACCACCACCAATAAAAGTGTTGAAATAAAACGGGAATGTGAAAATATAGATTCCGAGTATGATTAGAAGAAAATTTTTTGCAGTAATTGCGGCGTTCTTTTGCGCTGCGGCAGTGTCCGCGCAGGACATCAATATAACCGTCGATGGCGACGCCCAGCGTTCAAACGTCCCCGTTTACAGGGTCGCGATTGCCTCGGGCGACGCCACACTTAAATCGCTCGCAACCCGCGCGTTTTCCACTCACGGCAGCTACGTTTTGACGACTCCGCAGAAGGCGCAGTTCGTCTTCACTTTCGACAGGGTTTCCGACAACTCCGTCAAAGCCACAATCAAGGGCGCAGGCGTCGCCGAGCGCGTTTTATCGGGTGCAAACCCCGTCAACGCGCTTATGAAGGCGTGCGATTTTTGCGTCGAAAAGACACTGCGCAAACGCGGCTACTTCGCGGGAAAACTCACCTTCGCATACGCGAAAGTCGCGGGCGGAACTTCCGAAATAGCGGTGTCGGATATGGTTTTTAGAAACATACGCGTCATCACCCGCGACAAGTCCGATTCGCTCTGGCCGCACTTCTCGCCCGACGGTTCGAGCATCGCCTACACGGGCTACTACCGCGCGGGGCTTATGGACTTGTTCAGAATCGACCTCAACACAAACACCCGTTCGACCTTGGCAAAATACAAGGGCAGTAATTGCGGCGGTGCAATGTCGCCCGACGGCTCGAAAATGGCGGTCATTTTAACTTCTTCGGGCAACGCCGAAATCTGGGTCGGTAACTCGCGCTGCAAGGGCTTGCGCAGGGTCACGCGCACGACCGCAACCGAAAGTTCGGCAAGCTTTTCGCCCGACGGCTCGAAACTGATTTTCGCAAGCGATATGCGCGGGTTCCCGCAGATTTACACAATGCCCGCAACGGGCGGAAAAATGCAGGTCGTCAATACGCGCCTTAGCAAATATTGTTCCGAACCCGACTGGAATTGGGCAAACCCCGATTTGATAGCCTTCACGATTGCGCAGGGCTCGGGTTTTCAGGTTGCCACATACAATTTCAAAACGCGCGAGGCAAAAGTTGTAAGCCGCGGCGCGAGCACGTCGGGGGCAAAGTGGCTCAGCGACGGCCGCCATTTGGTTTGTCAAAAATCCTTCGGCAAAGCCCGCCGGCTTTACGTCATCGACACCGAAACGGGCAAGCAGACGCCGCTTCATTCGGCGTCCCTCGGCTCGCTCTCAGACCCCGACTTCGTATACACACGCTAATGAATATCGTCACACTCGACTTGGAGGGGGTTTTGATTCCCGAAATCTGGATTGCCTTCGCCGACGCCGCGGGCATTCCCGAGTTGCGCAGGACAACGCGCGACGAGCCGGACTACGACAAGCTTATGCGCTACCGCCTCGACATTCTCGCAAAGCGCGGCGTGAAGCTCGCCGATATCGAGGCTGTCATATCGACACTCGAACCTCTCGACGGCGCGCGCGAATTTATGCAGTGGCTTACGTCGCAAACCCGCGCGGTGATTTTGTCGGACACATTCGAACAGTTCGCGCGTCCGCTTATGGCAAAACTCGGCAATCCGACGCTTTTTTGCCACGATTTGGAAATCGACGCCAACGGCTTTGTTTCGGGCTACCGCCTGCGCATTTCCGACCAGAAACGCAAAACCGTCGAGGCGTTCAAGGCGTTGAATTTCGATGTATTCTCGACGGGCGACTCCTACAACGACCTTTCAATGCTTCGCGCCGCTGACAAGGCTGTCATGTACCGCCCCACCGAAAAGTTCGCCGCCGAAAACGCCGACCTCCCCGTCGCCCGCAATTACGACGAATTGAAGGCGGCGTTCTCCCGCTTTATGGGAAAATAGTTTTTTATAAAATCGGATAACAAAAAGTAAATTCCAACAAATTTGATTATGGTTAAAAAATCGCAAACGGACAGATACGCCGCAAGGGGCGTTTCGGCTGGGAAAGAGGAGGTGCACGCCGCCGTCGACAAGCTCGATCAGGGGGTTTTCAGGGGCGCGTTCTGCAAAATAACCGAGGATTTTCTCACGGGCAAAAAGTCGCGCTGCAACGTGATACATTCCGACGGCAGCGGCACAAAGTCCATAATCGCCTACCTGTATTATAAGGAAACAGGCGACGCCTCCGTTTTCAGGGGCATCTCGCAGGATTCGATAGTTATGAACATCGACGACCTGCTTTGCATAGGCGCAGTCGAACGCATTCTGATCTCGAACACCGTCAACCGCAATGCCAGGAATTTTTCGGGCGAGGCATTGGCGCAGCTGATTTTGGGCTCGGAGGATTTTCTCGCAAAATTGCGCAGATTGGGGGTCAAGATTTTCTCGGGCGGAGGCGAGACCGCCGACGTCGGCGATCTCACGGGAGCTGTTGTAGTCGACAGCTGCGCAGTCGCGGTTATGGAGCGCAAAAACGTGATTTCGGGTGCGGAGATAAAACCGGGGCTCGCCATTGTCGGGCTCTCTTCGGCGGGCAGGGCTAAATACGAGGATTTCGAAAACAGCGGCATAGGCTCGAACGGGCTTACCAGCGCGCGCCACGATATGCTTTCGCCCTACTACCGCAAAAAATATCCCGAAACATTCGACCCAAACACCGACAAAAAACTCGTCTATTGCGGGCCGTTCAAGTTGGAGGACAAACTCGAAGGCTCCAATATGACCGTCGGTCAGGCTCTGCTTTCGCCCACGCGCACATACGCGCCCGTGATAATGAAAATTCTCAAAAAGTATCCTAAACTGATAAAAGGGCTCGTCCATTGCTCGGGCGGCGGACAGACAAAATGTCTGCGCTTTGGCAGGGGCGTGCACTTTATAAAAGACAATATGCTGCCCGTTCCGCCCATATTCGGGGCTATCCAAAAGGCGAGTAAAACCTCCGACAAAGAGATGTTCGAAGTCTACAATATGGGGCACCGAATGGAGGTTTATTGCAAACCCGAGGACGCGAAAAAGGTTTTGGCAGTCGCCAAGAGCTTCGGCATAGACGCCGCGATTGTCGGCAGAACTGAGAAGTCGGCGCGCCCCGACAAGAAGAACCACGTCACAATTATCCGCGACGGCATCACCCTCGAATACGGGCCCCGCGACTAACGTTATTTCGGAGGACAGAAAATGCTGAAAGCAGGTATAGTCGGTTTGCCGAACGTAGGCAAAAGCACCCTTTTTAACGCCCTCACGCGCTCGCGCAACGCCGAGGCGGCAAACTATCCGTTTTGCACGATAGAGCCCAACATCGGCGTCGTGGAAGTCCCCGACGACCGCCTCGCAGTGCTGGCGAAAATCGCCAAAACGCAGAAGATAATTCCCGCGGCAATCGAGTTCGTCGACATCGCCGGTCTCGTCGCGGGCGCGAGCAAGGGCGAGGGCTTGGGCAACAAATTTTTGGCAAATATCAGGGAGGTCGACGCGGTAGTCGAAGTCGTGCGCTGCTTCGACGACGACGACATCGTCCACAGTATGAGCTCCGTCGACCCCGTCCGCGACATCGATATCATCACAACCGAGCTTATTTTAAGCGACATTCAAAGCTGCGAAAAACAGCTCGACAGCAACCGCAAAAAGGCTAAGGGAATGGACAAGGACGCCATCAAGAACGTCGAACTTCTCGAACGCCTGCTCGAACACCTCAACAACAACAAGCCCGCCAACACGCTCGAACTCGCCGATGAGGACGCCGAGCGCGTGAAGTCCTACTTCCTGCTCACGTCAAAGCCCGTAATTTACGCGTGCAACGTTTCCGAGGACGACTTGGCAGCGGGCACCAACGCCTATGTCGAGGCAGTCGCGGAGTTTGCCCGCAAAGAACACAACGCTTCAACTTGCGTCATCTGCGCGCGTTTGGAAGAGGAGCTTTCGTCGCTCTCGCCCGAGGAGTCGCGCGAGTATCTGAAAGAACTCGGCGTCGACGACAGCGGCGTTTCCACACTTATCCGCCGCACCTACGACCTCTTGGGGCTAGCCAGCTATTTCACCGCGGGCGAACCCGAAGTCCGCGCTTGGACATTCAAAAAGGGAATGACCGCCCCGCAGTGCGCGGGCATAATACACACCGATTTCGAGCGCGGCTTCATCAAGGCGGAGGTCGTTTCATACGACGACTTGGTTGCCGCCGGCAACGTCGCGCACGCCCGCGAGGCGGGCAAATACCGACTCGAAGGCAAGGAATACGTTTTCCGCGACGGCGACGTAGCCTTGTTCAGATTCAACGTATAGAAATCTTCCCGCGCGCCGCCGCATTTATTTCCTCTGAAAGACATTTCGGCGACGCGCATTTTTTTTTAGACTCGCGCGGTCTTTTTGACGATATAAACCCTGTAAAAACGGGGAAATCTGCGGCGTCGTCCGTGTCGATTTCGGGCTGTTGCGCGGCGTAAAACAACAACTTGAAAACTGCTAAAAACGTGAAACTGTTTGGACGAATATCCGAAATTGCGGCGTCGCCGCGGTTGACTGTGGGCATTCTATTTTATTCGGTGCTGCTTGTGTTTGTCGCAACGCTTGCACAGACGCAGATTGGCGTCGAACGCGCGGCTCAGACGTATTTCGAAAGCTTCTTTGCAATCGGTTCGTTAGGCGGCGTTAAGTTCCCTTTTGTCGGCGGGGCGGCGGTCGGTGTTCTTGCGGTGGTTAACATAGTTTTCAGCATTCTCAAATACCTGTCGTTCGACATGTCGGGCTTCGGCAATTCGGTTGTCCATTGCGCGATTGTGTTGCTTATTTTCTCGGGAGCATTGCAGTATTTTATGCGCGAGGAGGGCAGGCTTTCGGTTCGCGAGGGCGAGACTTCGAACGCGGTTTTTGTCGAGCGCGGCGGAGTTTCGCAAATAAAATATCTGCCGTTTTCGCTCAAACTTCTGGGCTTCGAGCGCGAGAATTGGAAGGGCAGCGACATTCCCAAAAGCTTCGCAAGCAAAGTCGTTTTTATCCACGGCAATTCCAACACCGAGGCGTTGATTGAAATGAATTCGCCCGCATCGTTTATGGGCTGGACATTTTACCAAAGCTCCTACGCCGACGACGGAAAAACAAGCATTCTTACCGCCGTGCGCAATCCCGCGCGAATGCTGCCGTGGCTGTCGGTTTTTGCGGCGTTTTTCGGAATGGTAATCGCTTTTGCCGCCAAATTTTGGAGGACGAAAAAATGAGCTTGCGCGGATTTTTCAAAACCTCATTCGCCGCGTGCTGCGCCGCAATACTCACACTTGCACCCTTCGCGGTCAACCAATTTTGCGCCGACCCGATTTTCGACGGCGCGCTCGGCGACAGCCTCGGCGCATTGCCCGTCCAGCGCGCGGGGCGCACAATGCCGCTTTCAAGCGCGGCGGCGGACATCCTGAAATCCTTCTCCGGCAAGATTTCGGCGAAAGTCGACGGCAAACGCGTCTCGGCGTCGAAGTGGCTTTGGCTTGTCTGCGCCGATTTCGACAAACTTTCGCAGCAGCCGTTTTTGCGCACTGACAACCGCGACTTGCAAAAATTTTTGGGTGCACAGGGGCGATGCGTTTCATACGCGGCGGTCGAAAAAAACTACGACGCTCTCGCGGCTTCGGCACAGTCGGAGGACGGCGGCAAATACGCCGCCGCGTGCGCGGATTTGTTGCAGGGTGCATTCGCGTTCGCTTCCGCGGCTCAGTCAGTGGGCGTGAATTTTCCGAACGCCGAAACTTTTTCGGGCGGGCTCGAAAATTGGCAGTCGGCAGTCAACGCCGCCGCCGTCGAGCTTGCGGAGGCGAAAAAACAAAACCGCTCCCCGCACGACGAAAAACTTTTGGCGGCGCACGAAACGCTTTCGTTCCTGCGCTCGCTTGCCGCATTCGATTCCCAAAATACGACCGCCGTCTTGCGCAGTGTCGCGGGAAAGGACGGTTTCTTTACGCCTGCGCAGGCCTTGTTGGCGCGTCCGCCCGATGCAATTTCAACGCGCGAGTTGGCGGAGTTCGCGGCGGCGGCGGACGCGCTTAAAATCGGAAATTTGCCCGCGCTCGAAAGGGCGGCGGACGGAATTTTCGCGGCGGTGCGGGGCGCGGAGGATATTGATTTTACACGCGTGCGCATCGAAAATTTCGTCAATTTCATCGACCCGTTTTTTGCGGGATTGCTGCTTTATGGGGCATCGATAGTTTTCTTTGTCTTCGCATTGCTGCGCCAAAAGGGTTGCTCGACATTCGGGACGGTCTTCCTCGGTGTGGCGGCAGTCGTTCACATCGCCGCAATAATAGCGCGCGTGTATATCCAGCAGCGTCCGCCTGTAACGAATTTCTATTCGTCGGTAGTCTTTACGGGCGCGATAATCGCCGCCGTCGGATGGACAATCTACTTGCGCAGGGGCACGGTATCTGCGGCGGTATCTGCGGCATTGGGCGGACTCCTTTCGCTTTTGGTTGCCGTAAATATGCCGTATAGCGGCGATACAATGGGTATGATGCGCGCCGTCCTGAATTCGAATTTCTGGCTTTCAACCCACGTTATGACAATTATGCTCGGATATTGCGGTGTGTTCTTGGCGGGCTTTATGGCGTCGGTGCGGCTCGTCTCCAACGCCTTTTCGCGCGGCAATTTCGGCGCGGAGACCGCAAAAACCGCCAACACCGTCTACGCAATATTGTGCATAAGCCTCGTCTTCACTTTTATGGGAACAATGCTCGGCGGAATCTGGGCTGATATGAGCTGGGGACGCTTCTGGGGGTGGGACCCGAAAGAGAACGGCGCGCTTATGATAGTCTTGTGGATTGCCGCAACAATGCATTGCCGCTTGCTGCGCGTGGTAAACGACAGGTTTTTTCTCGCATTGTCGGCACTCGGAAACATTGTCGTGGCATGGGCGTGGTTCGGCGTCAACCTGCTCGGTGTGGGAGTGCATTCCTACGGATTCATCGACGGTGGTTGGTTCTGGTTTTTAATTTTCATATTTTTGCAAATATTAGTTGCACCGTTTGCATTTTTGGTGTATAAAGACAGGACAATGTGATTTAAAGTCGCATTGTGCGTATTTGGAATCGAGGTGTAGCTTAGTCTGGTAGAGCGCTACGTTCGGGACGTAGAGGCCGGTGGTTCGAATCCACTCACCTCGACCAAAATAAAAGCCTGTAAACATCGCAGTTTGCAGGCTTTTTTGTTTGATTGTCACTGTGTTGTAGGGTTATTGAAGTGTTTTAAAAGATTTTGAGAGGAAAGCGGAACCCATCAAAAAAGCTTGTTTTGAGGGCGAAAATTTGCGACATTTTCGCGACAAGGTTTTTATGAAAGTAGCGAAATGTAAAAGTCACGGTGAAGACGGTTATGTCTGTTATTTGTAAGTTTTGGCAGTAAATTAGCTCGGATTGATTTGGTGACATATTTTTTAATTTGCGATGCGGACGAGCATTATTAAAGAAATCAATATATTAAGCAACAACAGCATCTAAATGTTCCTTTGAGTTGTAAAAATTATGAGAAAGTTCTTCTCTTTTCATAATACTAAAAAACTCAAAACTTTTCTTGTGAATGCGCGTTTGTTTACAAACAAGATTCATCTCTTTCATTTGTTTATCTATATGCTTTTGAGAAACGCGAATCCCTATATTATTCAATGAAATTTTTATTTGATATTTTATAAAAATGTATGTGAATTTATTGCATAAGTCGAAGTCTGCAAAGGACATTTTATGAAAAAAGTTGCTTTATTATCTGTTGCTATTGTTACTTGTTTTATTAATTCGGGTTATGCTTCATCTGTTGATGAATTATTTGCTTCAAGTGCTAGCTGTCCGTTATCAGATGTTTTGGAAGAAAAGAAACAAATAAGATATGAAGTGTATTCACCGGTTGGAGATGCAACAATTAAGCAAATCAAGCAAGCCCCGCGTCTTGACACATTAGATAATAAAACAATAGCTGTTGTCGGTGGCAGTTTTATGGCAAGAGTCACACATCCTGAAATCAAAAGACTTATATTAGAAAACTATCCGAATGCCAAAGTGATATTGCTAAATGAAATCGGTTATGCAGGACCATATCCGGCACCGGGTGTCAAAAGAGCACAAAAAGATGAATTTGAGCGAAAACTCAAAGAAATGAAAGTTGATGCCGTTATTTCCGGCAATGGCGGTTGCGGTATTTGCACGCCGAAAGAAGAAGGTTCGTGCATTACGGCAGAATATTTGGGTATACCTTGTGTGATGATAGCCGCTCCGGGATTTGTTGAACAGGCAAAATCCACAGCCTTAACCGCCGGTGTCACCGTGCAAAGAGTAGCCGTATATCCGGGAGCATTTTCTGCCCATACAAACGAAGAATTAAAACAAAATACCCAAAATATCCTATGGCCGCAAATTGTGAAGGGCTTAACAAAACAGATTACAGAAGAAGAAATAAAAGAAGCCTCGGCAAAAATTAAGATTGGCAAAGATTTTGTAACCTCTTTAAATTCTTTGGAAGAAGTGCAGGAATTTTTTGAAAATCAAGGCTGGTCGGATGGTTTGCCGATTGTACCGCCAACCAAGAAAAAAGTTGATGAGTTTCTCAAATACACTTCGCTTGATAAAGACTATGTCATCGGCGATATTCCGCCAAGCTATCGCAAGGCAACCGTGCATACAATTGCAGTTATCGGGGCAATGAGCGGGGCAAAACCTGAATATATGCCGATATTAATAGCTTTTGCCAAAGCAATGATGAATGGCGATTTTAGAAGAACACTTTCCAGCACGCATGCGTGGACACCTTTCGTTTGGCTCAACGGACCACTTGCAAGACAACTTGGTATCAGTTCCGAACAAGGAGAGATATCGGCGCAGAACAATAAGAAAATTGGTCGCTTTATTGACTTGGCAATGCTAAACCTCGGCGGATACGATATTAAGAAAAACCGCATGGGAACATTTGGATATTTGTCCTCTTGGGCAATGGCGGAAGATGAAGAAGCGAATGCTCGTATCGGTTGGTTGCCGTATCATGTGCAAAAAGGATATAAGATCAACGATAATACTTTAACGGCTGCATCTTCTTTAAACTGGGGGAACAATTTAACACCGGCAACATCTGATGCGGATAAAATCATGGAATTGATGTCTTGGGATGCGGTTGAAAAAGAGCAATTTGCCTTAGGTAGCGGAACTCCTTTTGTTTATCGCACTTTCTTTATCACCGAATATGTTGCAAGAGATTTAGCTTCAAGATACAGCAAAGACGAACTTGAAGATGCTTTGATTAAAAATGCCCGCCGTTCGCTCGATGAAAGAGCCTATGCCAATTTTTATGCAAACCCCGGCAGTTCTTTTGACGGCAGACATTATACTTTAGCACAACACAGAGATAAAATAGCCAAAGCAGAAAACGCATCAACAACAGAAACGCCGAATTGGTTAAAGTGGACAGGTAAAACACAAATGGAAACTGTTCCGGTAATGAAAAAAGGCAAAACTGCAATCGTGGTTACCGGTGATGCTAACAGAAATAAGGTTTTAAGCGTGCCGGGTGGTGGCATGGCAACAATAAAAATTGAGTTGCCAGATAATTGGAACGATTTGATGCAAGAATTGGGATATAAGCCGCTTGAAAGTTACTATTTGCCGGAAATTACAATCAAGAAGCCTTCTTTGCAAGGAACTCAACGGGAAGAAACAGTAACAAACAGCCAACATAATCGCCAAAAACCAACAAAAGAGCAATATATGAGAATGCGTCAACAGCGTGGATTTGATAGTAAGAATAGTGATAATCGCCGCCGACCAACTAAAGAACAGTATCAAAAAATGCTCCAACAACGGAAAAATCTACAAAACTAAATAGATATGATGAAACCAAACAGTGCTCTCGCTCGGCTTTTTTATGAAAAAGTTATCATTTTAGGCACTGTAAGATATTTTTATTATAAATCAATATCTTAAATTAGTAGTTCGCAACCGAAGGTCAACCCCACCAGTTCGGATTAGAACTGTTGCCCTCTGCGTTTTAAAAATGTGCTTCAAAGCCTTATGAAATAAGGGAAAAATGGTCCTCAATTTTGTGCGCTAAAAAAGTGCTATCTTTTTCTCGATTTTGGTGGCTCGACTCGACCAAAATAAAGGCCTGTAAACATCGCAGTTTGCAGGCTTTTTTGTTTGATTATCGGGGGTTGAGGGGAGTTGTCTTGTGCGTGGCGCGTGCGTCGTTTGTGTTTTGAACATGCGTTTTTATGCTTGAAAAAATGCCGCTAAAATCCGCATAAAACCCTTCGTTTACTGTGGCGATTCCCATCAATATTCCAAAACATATTCCTTTGCTTGTTTCTTTATTTTTTTCGCTCGGATTTTTCGGATTCATAGGATGTTAAAAAAAACTTGCATTTTTCTCGGGGGGGGTATTTTCGTCCACGAAAATCTAACAATAACCTATTAGATAAAGGAAATTATGAATATGGAAATATGCATGAAAACGGCGGTTATCGCCGCAGTGGGTTTGTTTGTAGGTGCGGCATATGCTGCGGTAACTCCGACAGTACCCACTACAAAAATCGAAGCGGCATCGGGAGAGCTCAAATGGACCGAGGCAACTTGGACAAACGGCGCGCCAACCGAAACTTCCGTCATAGGTTTTGAAGGCACAACCCTCGACCTGCTTTTCGACGCCAAGAACGAATCGAGTGACAAAACAAAGGCAACGCGCAACTTCAACAATATCTATATCGGCTCGGGGCAGACGCTCAATTTGACTGTCGCCGATGGCGCAGAAATGCGTATTTACGACAAGGCCAATGCCTTCACGGGCGCGAGCAAAGCGAATTCCGTTTTGAATATCGACACCACGCAAAATCCCCAAGGCGGTATTGTTGCGAGAATCAGCGCGACCAACCCCGACGACACTTCGGGCAATGCGGGTATAAACATCAGAAATTTGACCCTCAATATTTCGGGCAAAGACGCAGTTTATAACGAGGGCGAAATCGACTTTGCCGCTTCGTGCGCCGGCGCGAACAAATTGTTCGGTTCGACTGTTTCAACGCGCGATGCCGCAATGATTATCGTATCCTCCGCCGTAAACATCAAGGGCTTCGTCAAAAATTGGGGCGTGAACCGTTGTGCCGGTTCTTTCAACGTGTCGGAAAATTCGGGCTTCTACGCCACGGGTAATTTTAACGCTTGGGATCCCTGCGATGTCAATATCGCAAAGAACGCCGTAATCTGGACTGACGGCGGCTTCAACGCCTCCGGCTCGGGTGCAAATGGCAAGCTCACTTCAAACGGCTTGTTGCAGGTCGACGGCGCAATTACCGCAAGCGGTATCGAAAGATACAACGTAACTTGGGCTACCGCCACATTCAACGCGGGCGCGAAAATCAACCAAACGGCTTCGACAACGATTGACGAAACAAAAACGGGCGCAGTCGGCTCCTACTTGCAAAAGGGCACAACAACACTCAACGCAGGCATCGCCGCCGATTCCTTCGAGTTCGCCAACAGAATCTTCCTCGGCAACGGCTCGAATTTGGTGCTGAAATCGTCAAACGTGTTCAGCATCGGGGGCAAAAAACAGGGCGCGTCGGAATTCTTCGTCGCGGGTTGGTCATATGTCACAGAGGGAGGTAAAGCGCTCTGGACGGGCTTTACTGCCGCCAATACCACAATCAATAACGCCGTCGACAACGAGTTTGGCACATTCAAATTCTTCACGGGTTCGACACTCACCTTGCAGCTCGATACCTCAAAAACCCTCGCAATCCGCAATATGGTTCTTATGACGGCTGAGGAAACTGCTATGGGCTTTGCCACGGGCACTCAGGCGGCGGCTTCGGGAGATATTAACATCTACCTTTCGCTCGACGACTTCGGCAGCAAGACACTCTTCTTCGGCGAAGACATCGTCAGCGCAATCCGCAACAACGCAATCCACCTCTTCGATGCCACAAACAAGACTTGGGAATTCATCGAAGGCGAAGATTACAAGTTCGTCGCCAGCGACTACACATTCGCCGACGGCACAGTCGTTTCGGGCGCATATGTAGTTCCCGAGCCCGCAACGTATGCGGCAATCTTCGGCGCGCTCGCGCTCGGGTTCGTCGCGTGGCGTCGCCGCAAATAGCGGCGGGCGGTTGCGCATTTAGCCTTTCGCGGAAAAAAATACGCACTCAAAAGCGGCGTTCGGTATCGGACGCCGCTTTTTATTTTTGCGTCCTTCGGCTTGATATTTTTTGTCGGACATGGCGAAACCTTTTGCGACTCTTTCCCGACAACGTGCGCCGTCTAAAAATTCCCTCCCAAAAACAGGCATTCGTTGTTCTGAATTTTTTTTTTCGCGCAAATCGTCAAAATATGTTAAAAAAATATGTTGAAATGGAACGTTTGCGCCGATAGTATGTCGGTAATTTTTATATAATACAGAGCAATTATGAACGGAGTTAGAAGACCTGTAATATTAGTCATCAGAGACGGTTGGGGCGAAAACCACAATCCCGCTCTCGACAAGTTTAACGCTATCAAATTGGCAAACGCGCCTTTTTGCAAAAATCTTTCGAAAAAATGGCCGCGCACGGAAATCAAGGCGTGCGGTCTCGAAGTCGGACTGCCCGAAGGCATTATGGGCAACAGCGAAGTAGGGCACCAGAACATCGGCGCGGGCAGGGTCGTAGACCAGGAAATTGTCCGTATAGACAAAGGTTTTCAGACGGGTTCGATTCTCGAAAGTCCCGTCCTCAAAGAAGTCTTTGCAAAGCTCGACGCGGGCGGCGCACTCCACCTTTTCGGGCTTTGTTCCGACGCAGGCGTGCACTCAATGCTTCGCCACCTCTATTCGCTGCTTAAAATTTGCGGCGACAGAAAATACACAAAAGTCTACCTCCACGCCTTCACCGACGGGCGCGATACTCCGCCCACGAGCGGCTTGGGCTTCATCAAAGACGTCGAAGCCAAGATGAAGGAATACGGAACGGGCAAAGTAGCCTCTGTCATCGGTCGCTTCTGGGCTATGGACAGAGACAAGCGTTGGGACAGAGTCCAAAAGGCATACGACTGCCTCACGGGCGCGGAAACCGTTGCCGCCGTCGAAACCCCCGAAGCCGCCTTCGAAAACTACTATAAACACCCCGCTCAGGACAATATGCAGGGCGACGAATTCATTCCGCCGACGTGGGTTGTCGAAAACGGCGAGCCTATCGGGCGCGTCAAAGACGGCGACGCCGTCATATTCTTCAATTTCCGCGGCGACCGTCCGCGCGAAATGACCTCCGCGTTCATCGATTCCGCCTTCGACGGCTTCAAACGCCGCCTCACTCCCAAGGTATTTTTCTGCACGATGACCGAATACAAAGTCGGTCTCTGCCCGAACGTCCTTTTCCCGAAGCCGCCCAAAATGGTCAACATTCTCGGCGACTACATCAGCTCGCGCGGGTTGGCGCAGTTGCGCTGCGCCGAAACCGAAAAGTTCGCCCACGTCACCTTCTTCTTCAACGACTACCGCGACGATCCGTTTCCCGGCGAAGACCGCATTCTCATTGATTCCCCCCGCGACGTCCAGACCTACGACCAGAAGCCCGAAATGAGCGAGCCAGCCGTGGCCGAAGCCGTCGCCAAGGCAGTCCGCGAGAACAAATACGCCCTCATCGTCGTCAACTTCGCAAACGGCGATATGGTAGGGCACACAGGCAATCTCGCCGCCGCCGAAAAGGCAATCGAGGCTGTCGACAACGGCGTCAAAAAGATAGCCGAGGCCGCCGACGAAACGGGCGCGGCTATGGTAATCACCGCCGACCACGGCAATAGCGACCAGCTCTTCGACCCCGCCGTCAACGAGCCCCACACGCGCCACACAATGAACCCCGTCGAGGTAGTAATCTACGGGCGCGGCTTGGAAGGCTTGAAGATGCGCCCCACGGGCAACTTGGGCGACATCGCCCCGACCGTCTTGCAGCTTATGGGCTTGAAGAAACCCGAAGAGATGACGGGCGTCTCCCTCATCTCCCAATAAAACCCGCTGGGCGGGCTTCCAATAGCGGGGGTTTTATAAATTCGAAAGAGGCGGCGATTGCCAAAGGCAATTCCGCCTTTTACTATTAGTTAAAATAATGTCTAAAACGAATCCGAAGTAAACCCCCGAGCGCGGATTTTGCTTCCGCAAATTGAATTGTGGCGTATATCATAATCGCCACAAGAGAAACCACTTCAAACCGCGCTTCCCCCTTCTGTTATGCAGATAGAACATTCTAAATTTTAAAGGTTTTCGAAAGAAAACCTTTTTTTGTTTTTTTTTAATTCGCAAACGTTGAATTGGCAAAGCCAAGAGCTCGACTAAAAGACGGTTTGTTCGGGTGGTCTGTGCAAAAGCACTATCCCACCAGCTCACAAACGCGTCTTTTAGCACGAGCCTCGCGCGTTTTTACGGCTCACACGTTGGTTCTAATCCGAAAAAATAATGTAAAAAGTCTTTTACATTCGTAAAATCCTTTTTTACTTTAACGTTGACAGGGGCGGAAGGGAATGTTTGAATTTTGCGATAGTTTTAACAATTTGCAAATTATGGAAAACTTCGTATCAATTATCGCTCAGGAAGCCGCTGCGCAGCCGCAAGGCGGCGGCTCGCAGATGTTAATTTTTATCGTGTTGATGTTCGGCGCGATGTATTTCTTAATGATTGCCCCACAGCGCAAGCGTCAAAAACAGCACGCAAAGATGATTAGCGAGCTCAAAACGGGCGACAAAATCGTGACAATCGGCGGCATTTTCGGCACAATCACGAACGTCAACGAAAAGACCTTCACCGTAAAAGTCTGCGACAATACGAAAGTCGAGTTCCTCAAATCGGCGATAAACGAAAAAGTTTCGGACGAACCCGCCGCGGCGGAAAAGAAATAATCCCGACCGTTTTTACGGACGCGCCGCACCTGCTTCGGGGCGGCGTTTCGCGCATTTTATAAACAGAAAAAGGATAACATCAAATGTCATTGCAAGACACTCAAAATCAAAATTCGGGTATATTGTGGAAGTTCGTCGTTGCGGCGTTGGTCGTAATCTGGGCGGCATCATCTATGATTCCCGTAACCGACACGCCGTTTGAAACCTACATTCAGACTCGCGCAACCGCAAATCAGGACGAATTCGCCAAAAAAATTCTGCCCGCTGCCGAGGCTCGCGTCGACAAGGCGAACTACAAAAACAATCCCGCAAAATCGCCCACACTCTATATTGCGTTGCGCGAATACGCCGACGCCAACGATGTCGACCTATCGAAATATTTTCCCGATGTCAACGTTTCGGACATAAAAATCCTCAAAAAACGCAACGACATTCTGCTGAAAGAGCTTTACCGCCAGAGCAAGGGCGCACTCAAAAAGGGCTTGGACTTGCAGGGCGGCGTTTCGTTCACACTTGAAATCGACGATAAAAACCTCGACGGCGACGACTTCGCCCGCAAAGGCCAGCTTGAAGACGTGCTTGTCGTTATGAACAACCGTATCAACGGCCTCGGCGTCACCGAGCCTACAATCCGCTTGATGGGCAGCAAGTCGATTGAAGTCCAAATGCCGGGCGTCTCGCTCAAAGACAACCCCGAGGCAATCGAGGAACTCTCGCGCCCCGCAAAGCTCGAATTCCGTAAGGTCCACCGTTTCCAGCGTCCGTCGTCCATAAAGCCGCCCGCCTCCGAAATCCCTGCGGGTTACGAAGTAATGTTGATGGAAAATGAGCGCGGAGGGAAAGTCACGCAAGAGCCTTTGTATGTTAAAATCCGCCCCGAAGCCTCGGGCGACATCATCAAGAAGGCGTATCCTGCGATGGAAGACACCAGCCGTTTCAGTGTGAGTATGGAATTCACAACGGAAGGCTCCAAGGTCTTCGAAAGAATCACTCGCACGATTTTGGACGAAGACAAGCAGACGGGCGTAAAGCAGCCCCTTGCAATCGTTCTCGACGGACGCCTTATGAGTGCGCCGAATATCCAGAGCGTCATTAGCGAACGCGGCTCAATTACGGGCAACTTCACGCGCCGCGAGGCAGTCGAACTTGCCAACGCGCTCAACAACCCGCTTTCCGTCGGCTTGAAACGCACCTCCCTCAACGAGGTCGGACCATCTCTTGCCGATTCTGCAAAGGACAGCTCATTCTTGGCGGCTGGTATCGGCACGGCATTGACGGTTCTTTTTATGATTTTCGTCTATAAGACAATGGGCGTTGTTGCGGTCATTTCGGTGATCGTAAACATCTTCATTCTGGTGGGCGTATTGGCAAGCTTCGGGGCAACAATGACACTCCCCGGCATCGCGGCATTGGTGCTCACGCTCGGTATGGCGGTCGACTCCAACATTCTGGTGTTCGAGCGTATGCGCGAGGAGTCGCACCTTGGCAAAAGTCTGTGGTCGTCGCTCATGGCGGGCTACGAAAAGGCATTCTCGGCAATCTTCGACGCCAACATCACAACACTTCTTTCAGCGGTTATCTTGTGGAAATTCGGCACAGGCCCCGTCAAGGGTTTCGGCGTCACGCTTGCCGTCGGTATCTTCACGACACTTTTCTGCTGCTTGGTTCTCAGCCGCGGAATGCTCGAATTCGGCGTAAAATACCGCTGGATTCGCAAGTCGCTGGGCAAGGCGTTTCTCATTAAGGCCGACTCAAACATCGATTTCTTCCAGTTCGTCAAGGGCTCGTTTATTCTCTCTTGGACAGTCGTTCTCATAGGCATCGCGGTTTTGATTTACCGCGGCGACAAAACTCTGAGTATCGACTTTACAGGCGGCGATCTCGTGACAATCGGCTACACGCCAGACAAGAAAATCCCCATCGAAAACATTTTGGCGTTGAGCACATCGACGGGCGAGGGCTCGCTTGGCGAAATTCAGGCGTCCTATCAGGTAGACCTCTCTTCGAAGGCCGAACGCCTCGTCTTGCAGGTCGAAAACGAAAAGGGGCAGCAGGCATTCGATATGTTGCAGAAAACCTTCCCCGATGCGGGGTTGTATCTGGTGGGTCAGAACAGCGTCGGAGCGTCTGTCAGTAGCGATATCACCAAAGACGCCTTCATTGCAATCGCGCTTTCGCTCGTGATGATTCTTCTCTATGTCGCCTTCCGCTTTGAATTCAGCTACGGTATCGGCGCGCTTGTAGCGACATTCCACGATGTCGTTTTGTGTGTCGGTCTGTATGTAATTTTCGGCGTCTGGGGCGTCGGCAGCGGACAGTTCTCCGCGCCTATGGTTGCTGCGGTCTTGATGGTTATGGGTTATTCAATCAACGATAAAATCATCATTTTCGACCGTATCCGCGAAGAATTGCAACTGCGCCCAGAAATGACCCTCAAAGAAGTCATCAATTACTCAATCAACCGCACTCTTTCCAGAACGCTCCTTACCAGCATAAGCACGTTCTTGGCGGCATTTGCGTTGTTCGTCTTCGGCACGGGTATCATTGTAGACTTCTCGTTGGTCTTCATTTTGGGAATTCTCGTAGGCACGTTCTCTTCGATATTTATCGCAAGCCCCGTGTTCTATTGGTGGAACAAAGGCAACCGCGAACGTGTCGAAAAATCTCAGGATTCAATCGAAACCCGTTCTTGGAATTAGTTTTTTGACGGGCACTGGCGGCAATCGGTGTTGCCGATGTGCCTTTGCCCAACGCCTACATATTTTTCACCGAAGCGGGATTGACTTACAGTCAATATCCCGCTTTGCTTTAACCAATAAACAAAGCGCATTGACAAAGCCAATTTTTTTAAATGACGTGCACAGGCGCGGATTGCTACGCAATGTCCGCTTTGACAAACACCAACATAACTTTAACCAATAAACAAAGCGCATTGGCAAAGCCAATCGCGCCGCTTACAAAACAATGGCAGCCCGCCCAGCGGGCAAAGCGCATTGGCAAAGCCAATCGCGCCACTTACAAAACAATGGCAGCCCGCCCAGCGGGCAAAGTGCATTGGCAAAGCCAATCGCGCCACTTACAAAACATTTAAATGAAATGGGAATACGCAGAGTTTGATAAAAAGCTTGCCGCCGATTTGGGGGCATACCTCGGCGTGAGCCCATTGTTGGGGGCATTGATTCTGCAACGCGGGTATTCCGACCCAATTCGGGCAAAAATGTTCTTGCGTCCGAAATTGGCAAATTTGGAAGATCCGTTTAGCGTCAAAAACCTTCGCGCGGCAGTGTTGCGAATAATCGAGGCAGTCGATAAAAAACAAAAAATTCTTGTCTTCGGCGATTACGACGTCGACGGAATCACAAGCACAACATTGCTCGTTAGCATATTGCGTTGCTTCGGAATCAGCCCGAGTTATTTCGTGCCGCGCCGAATGGAGGAGGGCTACGGATTGAGCAAGTCGGCACTCGAACGCGCCCTTTCGGACGGCAATCCCGACTTGCTCATTGCCTTGGACTGCGGCACAAACGCCGTCGACGCAATAAAATTCATCCGAGGCAAGGGAATCGACTTGGTTATTGTAGACCACCATCAGGCGAAAGAGGCCGTCTGCGCCGACGACCACATTCTGATAAACCCTCACGTTTTCGATATCGAGGGTGCGCCGTGGCGCAATCTTTGCACCGTAGGCCTCGTCTTCAAACTCGCCCACGGAATAATAAAGGAAATGCGCGCGCGCAATAACGGCGTTGCGTGGAACATAAATTTGAAGGATTATCTCGACCTTGTAGCAATGGGGACAGTCGCCGACCTCGTGTCGCTTACCGACGAAAACCGCATACTCGCCCGTTACGGTATAAAACGCCTGAAAACGACGCGTCGCACGGGGATTCAGGCATTGATACAGGCAAGCGGAATCGCGCTCGGCGACGACATCACTCCCATAGACATTTCGTTCAAACTCGGGCCGAGAATCAACGCCAGCGGGCGTCTTGCCGATGCATCGTTGCCGCTCGACATGCTCTTGGGCGACGATTTCACAACCTGTTACCGCGCGGCTTGCGAACTCAACGACATCAATAAAGAGCGTCAGGATATCGAGCGCGTTGTTTTGGATGACGCCATAAAACAGGTCAGAGAAAACAACCTTGACAAATATTCGTGCATAATCGTCTACGATCCGTCTTGGCATCCCGGTGTCGTCGGAATCATCGCGGGCAAACTCAGCCGCGAATACCACAAACCCGTAATCGTCTTCGGCGAGGTCGACAACGGTTATACAAAGGGCTCGGGGCGCAGCATACTTGGCGTCGATATGGTAGAGTGTTTGCAGTCGTGCGTCGATTTGCTCGGCAGTTGGGGCGGACACCCAATGGCTGTCGGCGTCTCGGTCAGGGAGGGCAAAGTCGACGAATTCCGCGAACGCCTTGCAAAAACAATAAACGAACGCTACGGGGAGGATTTCGATTTTTCGCCAAAGGTTAAAATCAATTTGACCCTCAATTCGGAGGATGTCGGACTTGAATTGCTCGACGAGTTGGAGTTGATACACCCATTCGGGGAGGGCAATAAAGAGCCTATCTTCGCGCTCAAAAACGTGCAGCTTGCAAAAGAACCCGAGCCTTTCGGAGTGGGACAAAACTTCCGCTTCCAGATACCGCTTTTAAGCGGCGGATGGATAAACGGCGTCGCGTGGCGTTTCGCGCAAAACATCCCGCCCGTTGGCAAACCGATTGACTTGGCAATAAAACTCGGCTGGAACCGTTGGAACCGCCGCAAGTCGCCACAGGCAACCCTAATCGATTGGACATTTTCCGATACCTCCCAGCCACCCCGACAGTAGCCCCATTCCAAACTTTGCGGGAGCAGGGACAAGGGCAGAGGGCATATTCCCGACCCCGCCATTTTTTTGCCCCTCCACATGCATAAAATAACAAGACAAATTTCACAAAATAAAACGCCCAACCACGGGCGTTTTTTTGCTTATAAAAACATTTAGCAAAACCTTTTTTCGCCACCACTTTTTGCGGGAAATTTTTTCAACCTACCCAAAATAAAAACACTCCGACAAAACACCCATAAAATAAAAAGCCGTTCCCGATTGGGGGACGGCTTTCACATAATTCAAAACCCTACGCGCAAAACTTAAACTTTCGCGCTCGGCTTTCGAAATAACTATTGTTGCGCAGTCGCTTCATTCGCGCCACCTTCGGACGCATTTCCAGCACCGCTTTCGGCGGCAGACACATCTTCCGCTTTTGCATCATCAGCCGATTCCGCAACAACCGCTTCACCGGATTCTTCAACCGCAGACGTTTCAACTGCTTCCCCAGCCTTTTCGCCCGCGCCCGATTCCGCTTCCACGGCGGCTTCACCTTCTTCCGCTTGCTCGGCGGGTTGCGGCGCAATAGGCTCGTCATTGGCAACCGCGGCGTCTTCGGATTTCACTTCCGCCGACTTGTCTTTCGGCTTGGGCAAATACGGATTCGCCTGTAAAGAAGTGTCGGAATATTCAACAACATAGCCTTCCGAAATCAACCAGGCAAGCTCGCTATAAACCGACTTGAATTGTTCCTTCTGCTCGTCCGAAAGTGCTTCGTCGGGCTGCAAAGTCGCGGGTTGCGGCTCGGTTTCGTCAATGGGCTTCTGAGGCTCTTGCGCGGGTTGCGGTGCATCGATGCCCAAAACCTTGTAGGGCACTTCCGAAATTTTGATTGCGGGGTTCGCCAGCACAAAGTCGAAAATCTTCTGAGGTGCATCGGCGAGCGTTTCGCCCTCGTATAGGAACTTGCGCTTTATCACCGAAACGAATGCAAAGCCCTTGCTTCCGCGCTTGTAGACCGCAAAACCGCAGCGGCGCAGCTTGCCGCGCATGTTGTTTGCCGTCGCTATCGGGAAGCGTTTTTCCTTTCGGATGGCTTCTTCGAAGTTGCGGCGGATTCTGCCGAAGGGCATTTTATCAATATTTGCGGCGTTCATGCGCACTTGCTCGTAAACCTTTACGAGCTCGTCGGACTTCTTTTCGGCAATGTAGGCTTTCGCGGCATCGGCGGAGTCGAACGTTTGCGCCTCTTCGCCCTCGGGAACTTCTTTAAGCTTGTATACGGTGCGCGTCTTCATCTGTTCGAGCCACGCATTGATGTTTTCTTCGCCCTTGACCGATTCAATCGTCTTCGCAAAGTCTTCAAACGGCATTTTCGGGAAACGCGCCTTGTGGTATTCGCGCACGGTCTTACCATACATATGCCAGTTCGGCGCGCCGAGAATGTCGCCGGTAAGCGTGCATTTGTTGACGACCGTAAACGCTCCTTTTGGCGGTTCGGCTTCGATCTGTTCGGGGGCGAACATGGCTTCGAAATAAAAATCGAGCGCGGCATTCTTCGCCGATTGCTCGTCTTCGAAAGGAATGTTGAACGGCTGAGCGCAGAATAGGGGTTTTACAATGTTGTCCGAGTCTGGCAGATTCTTCGCCAAAATCACCATGCGTTCGCGCTTGTCCAAAATCAGACGCGCAACGTCGAAGAGCTGATAAGTGCGCTTCGAGGCCTTGATAATCTCCGCAAGCTTATTAAACGGCGCGTCTTCGGGGAAAATCTGGACGTCCATCGTAAAATTGAAGGGGACAAACTGGCGTTTTTTGTCGCCGTCTTTTCGGAATTTTTTGTTGAAGTTCTTGCGCGGCTTTGCATTGGCCTCGTCCGAGGCGTTGCGCGGCTGGAACCTGCGGTCGGTCTTCGGGCGTCTTGAACCGCCGAAGTCTTCGCCCGATTCGCGCTTGCGGAAAGGCTTTTTGCCCCGCGCTCCGCCGAACGGCTTTTGGCGCGGCGTCCCCTCGTATTTCGAGCCGTTTTGCGCGGGTGTCCAAGCGGTCTGAAATTGGAGATTCGAGAGTTCGCTCAAATCCACCAAACTTTCTTCGTTTTTGTTTTGGTTGTCTTCTGACATTTTTCTATTCCGATGTTTGCATTAAAAAAAGCGGGGCACGCCGAAAAAACGACGCGTCTTGCTGTTTATATATGCCACATATAAAAAGAATTTTTCCGTTTAAAGCAATTTAAATTTTTACGATACCCCGAAAAGCCGCCAAAAAAAATATTATAAAAATGCTTGATTTTTTCCGTTTTCGGGTGATACTGGGTTGACAGTAATAAAAAACATCACACTTTCCCCCCTAAACTTTAAACATAAAAAGGCAGAATATGAATATACTAAAAGCATCCCTGTTAATAGCTACAATCTCGTTGTCGGGCGCACTTTTTGCCCAGACAAACGCTCCCGCGGCGCAACAGCCCGCCGCGCAGGCGCAGCAAGGTCTCAGCGTCTCGTCTTCGGTCAAGGACGGTGTTATAACAATCAACGTTTCGGGCAACCCGCAGCAGGCTTTGGCTTCCAATGAAGACGTCTTAAAGGAAATGCTGAAAAAGGCTCTCGAAGCCGCCGGTATGAACACGGGCATTGCAAGGGCTATCGAAGCTTCGATGAACGCAATCAAAGCCCAGTTGCTCGACGGCAACTCGACCGTTTCGGGCGACGTCCAACTCTCAGTTATCGTCAACCCCGACATCAATAGCGGCGTTGTTTCGACAAAAATCGAAATGGCAATGGACGGCAACAAATATTTGAGCGACACAAAGTCGACTTTCGACGCCAACGGCAATATCAGCACTTCGGGCAACGTAACAGTCGTCTCGAAGGACGGCAAGCCGACGACATCGCCCGCCGTTGTGACAACCGATGCTAACGGCAAAATCACAGTTTCGTCGAACGGCGCAACGATTGTAGCCCAGTCCGAAGCCGCCCAGAACGCCCAGAACCTCTCGAATCCCAACACCGTTCCCAACGAAGTAGGCGGCGGTTCGAATGCGGCTTCTAGCGACAACGGTGTGGTTATCCCCGACAACACGGTTGTTACAAGCGACGTCAAATAAGCTGCAAACCGAAATTTTAATTCCAAAAAGTCGGACACTGTGTGTTCGGCTTTTTTTGTTTTCGCTCTTCCGTATTTTCCCGTTTCTTACTCCCTTTATTCCTTCACACTTCTTTCGGACTGCATTTGTTCCGAGTTTTTTTGTTGCCAACTTCGAGCCTTGTCCTACCCTTGTTTCTTAGATGAGGCTATTAAAAACATTGAAAGCAAAACTTGTATATATCGCGCTTGTTTCGATGTCGGTGTCGATTTTGCCTGCCGTGTATGTATACAACAATTTTTCGCGGCGCGTCGACAAATGCAGCCAGCAAGTCGTGGCGGTGGGGCTGCTCGATTCCGTTGCGGAAATCGCCAACGCATCATACAGAAAATCGGCGGGCTTAGACTTTGATAAAAAGGCGGAGTCCCGAGCGTTTGCCGCCTTGCGGGAATACGGTGAAAAATCGCTTTCGGATAGACGGCAAAAGTTTTTTCTAAAAAACTCGCTCGATTCGTTCCGTTCTAAACAGGCTGGTGCAAATGCAATAGCCGACATTGCCGGCGTTATCTCGGGGCGCGGGACATTGTTTTCCGACTCCCGTTCGGGGATAAGAATTTTGCTCGACGTCTCGGGAGTATCGATTCCGTCGATAATGTCTGACATGTTTATTTTCAGAAAATCCGTCGCAAAACAGACGGAGGAAAAGAATTCGGTCGGGATATCCACAGTAAGCCTGCAACCGCGCCTTGTCGGACAAATGCGCGCGATGATTTCGTCTTTGGGCAAGTCGGGTTTTTCGACCGACTATAAAATAGCCTCCGAAATTTTCGAAAAGGCGAACCGCCTGAACACCCAAATTCTGAAAACCGAGAAGGCCGTTTCGCAGTTTGGACAGGGTGATGCACCGCGCGAACAGGTTTTGGAAAACATCGACTTGTTGGAGTCCAACCTCTTCGAGTTGTGGCTTGCCGCCAACCGAAATTTGGGGACAATGCTCGAATTAAAATCGGCGACAGTCTGGGAGGAGATACATATTTTTGCGGGATTTTTCGCGCTTGTCCTGCTGCTTGCAATGGCGGCGGCCGCGTTTGCAATCCGCGCGGTAAACGGTGCGGTTGTGGCTTTCGCGGCGGTTGTCGATTCGGCTTCGGCGGGCGACGTCGCATCGGCGCGCTCGGGCGGGGAAAAACTCGCCGCGCAGTTTCCCGAATTGCGCGAGCTAACATCTTCCGCTTCCGCTCTCGTCGAATTTGTATCCGACCTAACGCAGACCGCCCGCGATATTGCCAACGCCGCCAACCGCGTAAACCTTATGCTTTCGGGCATGAGCGCGACAAAACTTCCGCTTTTGGTGGCGGTCGAAGATTCCTTTGCGGAGGCAAACCGTCAGGTTCGCTCCGATTACGACTTCGTTTTGCAGGAGTCCGCCCGCCTCGGAGAGTGCTCCGCCCAAATGATTTCAATCGAGCGCGATCTCAAAAACGCGCGTAAAATCGGCGTTTCTCTGAAACAGAATTTCGATTCAATCACAGAACTTTCCGAGATTCTCGCGACGAAGTCTGCGCAAAGCCGCGACGTTTTGGAAAAAATATCCAAAGCCGTCCAGTCCCTCAATTCGTGCGCTGAAAAAGTCAACCTGCTCGGACTGAACCTCTCGGTCATTTCGCGCAAACTTGGCGAACATTCCGAGGGGGCCGAAACGCTTTCGGCGCAAATCCGCGCGGCCGCAAAACAGATATCGTCATCTTCCGAAAGCATAGACGCAATGGGGAAGTCCGCGTCGAAAATCGGGGCGGAAATACAATCCGATTCCGCAAAAATCGGCGAAATCTCAGCGTCTTCGAACTTGTCTTCGGCGGAGCTCGATTCGTTGACACTCGGCGGCTTGTCCGACATTTCGGGCGTGGGCGGGTCGCTGTCGTCTGTCGCGTCGTCGTTGCGCAGCAACGTATCGTCGAAGTTCGAATACTCCGAGTCCGCGCAGGATTTGGACGAAGTCCGCGACGCAATAAAGGATATGTCAGCAATCGTCAAACGCTCATCCGAAACAATTTCGGCATTGCGCATGCGCATGCGACTGCTGTTTTAAAAGCGCAAATACGCGTTGACAAACCGCGCCCATCTGCGAGACTTTTCGACTCATGAGCGAATCTTTCGACAAACTGAAAAACGCGCTTAAAAAACTGCCGAATTTCGGCGTCAAGAGCGCGGAGACCGCGGCACTTTACCTGTCGCTTGAAAACAGACAGGCGGCACACGACCTCGTGGACGCCTTGCGCGGCGCGCTCGAAAATATAACGCCGTGCCCCGAGTGCGGCGGACTTTCCGAGCAAAACGCCAGATGCAAGATCTGCGCCGATATCTCGCGCAATTCGGCTGCAATCTGCGTTGTCGAAAAATCAGGCGACATCGCGGCAATCGAAAAGTCGGGCGCATGGCGCGGCAAATACCACGTCATAGGCGGCAAACTTTCGCCCCTGCACAAAATAACGCCCGACAAACTCAACATAAAATCGCTCGTCGAAAAAGTCGCCCGTGGCGAGATCGACGAAATTATGCTCGCGCTTTCGAACGACATCGAGGGCGAGGCAACCTGCCACTACATTCAGGACAAACTTTCGGAATTCGAAAACCTACGCCTTACACGCATAGGCTTCGGACTTCCGAGCGGCAGCCAGCTTTCGTTCGCCGACGCAAACACGATAAAAAGCGCAATGAATTCCCGCAAAAACTTCTAAACACCGCCCGAATCCGCATATTATGTTAAGATATTTTTCAATAGTTTTAGCCTTTTTGTCGTTTTTTTTAATGTTCGTCTCAGGCTCCGCCGCCCAAGCCTCGCCCGAACGGGACGCGGCGCGGCAAGTCCCGCCCGCGGCGGTGCCCGTACAACAGGCGCGGCAGTGCGGCTTTCCCGCGCCAACCACCACCCCAGCCCCCGCGCCCAAACGCGACATAAATTTTACCGACGCGCTCATATTGGGCATAGTCGAGGGGCTTACCGAATACCTTCCCGTTTCCTCGACGGGACATTTGATAATCGCAAACGCGCTGCTCGGGCTTGACAACGATTCTCCCGCGCTCGACAAAAACGGGCGCGAAATCGCCAATTCCCGCGGCGGTTCGTATACTGTCAAATCGCTTGCCGACGCGTATTCAATCGTAATACAAATAGGCGCGATCCTCTCCGTCGCAGCCCTCTATTGGCGGTATATTCTCGCTATGCTTGCGGGTTTGTTCGGCAAAAACCGCGCGGGGCTGAAATTGCTTGTAAACCTGATTGCGGCATTTTTACCCGCGGCGGTCGTCGGATTTTTCGCCCACGAAATCATCGAAGACTTACTCTTCGGCGTCATTCCAGTCGCCACTGCATTGGCCGCGGGCGCAGTTCTTATGTGGCTTTGCCAGAGAAAATACGATTCCTCAAAAAACGCGCCCAAAACTAAAATCGAAGACCTCTCCCTCAAACAGGCATTCACCGTCGGACTCTTGCAGTGCGTCGCAATGATTCCGGGGACGAGCCGCTCCATGATGACCATTCTCGGCGGCTACCTCGCGGGAATGGACGCCAAAGATTCCGCAAAATTCAGCTTTCTCTTGGGGCTTATAACACTCTCTGCGGCATCGCTGTTTAAAATGGCAAAAGACGGTGCGGCAATGTCGGCGGCACTCTCTCCGATACCGCTTGTAGTCGGGCTTGCCGTGGCCTTCATAAGCTCGGCATTCGCCGTCCGCTGGCTCGTCGGGTTTTTGACGCGCCGCGGACTTGTCCCGTTCGCAGTCTACCGCATTTTCGTAGCAATGGTTCTTTTGGTTATGCTGTGGCTAAAAATACTTTAATTTATCCGAAAAATGACAGACGCGCACACGCACTTTTTCCCGCCGGAGGCAGCCGCCGACACCGACACGTTTGCCCGTGTCCGCCGCGAGGCGTATTGGGGTAGTCTCGTCGGCGCGCGTCCCGACGGAAGGCCTTCCTTGCAGGGCTTCCCCTCCCGCGATAAATTTTTGCGCGATATGGACGTCGCGGGCGTCGAATACGCCGTAATTCAGGGCTGGTATTGGGAGAACGTCGAAACCTGCAAAGAGCAAAACGACTTCGTCGCCGAATTTGTCCGCGCCCATCCGGATCGCCTCGGCGCATTCGCGGCAATTCAGCCCGCTTCGGCACAGTCTCTTGAAATCGCCGCCCGCGCCCGCGACGACGGATTTTGCGGATTGGGCGAACTCCACGACGGTGTTCAAAATTTTTCATACGACAGCCCGTTGTTCGGCGAAATCCTCGACATCGCCGAGCGCGACGGTCTCGCCGTATGCCTCCATATAACCGAAGATTCCCCTCGCTCCTATCACGGCAAAACGCCCACAAACACCCGTGCGGCAGTCGAACTCGCGCGCCGCCGTCGAGGTGTGAATTTCATCTTCGCCCATTGGTGCGGCAATCTTGCGTTTGCGTCGCCCGAACTCTTCGGGGATATGCCCAACGCGTTTTTCGACTGCGCGGCGGGACAGTTTACCGCGCCGAAAAACGCATTCGAGCTTGCCCAGAACAGTCCGCAGCTTTTCGGACGCGCAATTTACGGCACCGATTACCCATTGCGTCTCTACCCCAAACTCTTCGCATGTGAGGAAATGAAAACCTCCGCCGACCAAACCCGCGCATCGGTCTCGGAAAAATTCGGCAAAAATTTGTGGACAAAAAATTTCATCAAAGCTATAAAAAAACCATGAAAACCTTAAAAGTTTTATTGTTGCTTGCCCTTTCTGCGGCAACTGCGGCGGCGGCTCTTACAAAGACATCCGCAAAGTTGGACGACGATTCCGCAATCGGGTCGAAATCCGATTCCGTTGAGGGGACAATAAAGCTGCCCAAGGGCAAGACAGTTCCGTTTGCGGCATTCGAAATCGTTGCAAAGACGACTTCGAAACTTGAAAAAAATCCATCGCTTACCCTTTCGATTGACGGCGTTGAAGTCGCTGCAAAAACGTTCCGGAACAAGGCGGACGCCGAGATGGGCCTGCTGCTTGTTGCCTCGCGCGAAATCCGCCGCAAGATAAAGGCGGGCAGGGACGAGGCGGAATTCAAAATCTTCACGAAAACCGACGGACAGACAAAATTCGAAATCAAGTCCGTAAAACTCTGGACTCTTACCGACGAAAAATATTTCCGCAATTCCAGCTATATTCGCCCCGTATTTTCGGGGGACGAAGTCGTTGCCGAATCGGTTTTTCCAATGGGCGACGCCGACGAAACCAAGCCCGCTTCGGCGCGTCTGCTTTTCGCTCCAACCGAGATTTTGGACGCCTACACCGTATCGGGCGGAAAACGCGTCGATCTCGAAAACGGCAAAGACTTTTCAATTGAGGGAGACCGCGTGCTTTTCAAACAAAGCCCGAAATACCGCCTTTTCAAATACAGCGAGCTCCATTCCGACAACAAGGAGGACATCGAAAAAATGGGGGCAACTCCGCCGTTCTACTTCGACGTAATAAAAAAATACGCCTTCTTCAAGGAATGGAATTGGTTCCACACACACCAAATTTACATTTCATACAAACACCGCCCCGTCAATTTTTCCGACGGCGAACAGTTTGACGCCTCTCTTCTGCCGAACACCGTGAACTTTTTGAAGGGCAAAAAGCCGCTTAAAATCACGCTTTTTGGCGACAGCATTTCGTCGGGGGCAAACGCCAGCGCACTTTCGATTACAATTCCGTTTATGCCAAGCTGGGGTGATATTGTCGCGCAGGCACTCGAAAAATACTACAAGACGCCCATTACCTATTATAACCGTGCCCTCGGCGGAATGGATTCCAAGTGGGGCGAGGAAAACGCCGAAAACCTCGTCTCGCCCGACAAGCCCGACTTGGTTATAATCGCCTTCGGAATGAACGACCGCAAACCCGCCGACAAATTCCGCGAAAGCATACAAAACATGATTTCGAAAATCCGCAAGACCAACCCCGCCACGGAGTTCATACTTGTTTCTTCAATGTCAGCAAACCCCGATTGGCATTCATTCCCCATGCACGACGAATACGCGGAAGTTCTCGCCGACATGCAGACAAAAGGCATCGCCTTCGCCGACGTCCGCAAAGTCCACAAATTTATGTTGCAGCACAAACGCTTCATAGATATGACGGGCAACAACGTCAACCACCCCAACGACTTTCTCATTCGCATCTATGCGCAGACAGTCCTTCAAAAACTCGTTCCGTCGATGTCGAAATAACCGCGGCGGCTTTTTACAGACTTTGATATGGCAAAGGGCTTTTTCATCACATTCGAGGGCGGCGAGGGCTGCGGCAAAAGCACACATATCGCCCGCCTGCTGCGCCATCTGAAAGATTCCGGGCGCGATTGCATTTCGACGCGCGAACCCGGCGGTTCTCCGCTTTCGGAGAAAATCCGCGAGTTGCTCCTCTTTGCAAAAGAGGGCGAGGCGATGTCCGCGCGAACCGAAATACTGCTTTTCGAGGCAGCGCGAAGTCAGCACGTCGCCCAGACAATTCGTCCCGCACTCGACGCGGGCAAAATCGTCGTCTGCGATAGATTCTTCGATTCCACCACGGCATATCAGGGCGCAGCCCGCAAACTTTCCGACGAAGACGTCGCATACTTAAACGCATTTGCCACAGACGGACTCGAACCCGACCTCACAATACTCTTGGACATTCCCGTAGCAGTCGGACTCGGACGCGCAGAGAACCGCGACGCAGGATGCGCCGACCGTATGGGTTCGCAGCAACTTTCGTTCTACGAAGACGTCCGCGCAGCATTTCTGCGCCTCGCCCGCGAAAACCCGCACCGATTCGCAGTTGTGTCTTCCGACGGCAGTCGGGACGAAACTTTCGCGAAAATTGTCGCGGCGGTCGAGTCGCGCCTAAAATAGACACGCCAACACCCCACTCTGTCAAAATCGAATTCAAACAAAAAACTAAAACAAAAAAATGTCGGAACAAAACGCCATAGACATTCTCGAAAAGGCGCGGACGGCGGGCAGATTGCACCACGCAGTGCTGCTTTACGGGAAGTCGCTAATCCCGCTCGAACATGTCGCGCGGACAATGGCGGGCAAACTTTTCGGCAGAAGCTTCATAAACCACCCAGACCTGTTCGAGCTGCGCCCCGAGGGCAAAATGCGCCAGATAAAAGTCGGTTCGGCGGAGGGCGAGCCCGAGCAAAACACAATGCGCCGCCTGCTCAAAAACCTGCGCCAGACGTCCGCCTTGGGCGGGCACAAAGTCGCCATCGTCTACGAGGCGGATAGAATGAACCTGATAGCGGCAAACGCGTTTTTGAAAACCCTCGAAGAGCCGCCCGCGCAGACCACTATTTTTATGGTCACCACGCGCCCCAACGATATTCTCGAAACAATCCGCAGCCGCTGCATAGCCCTGCGCGTCGATTGCCCCGAGGAGTCCATCGACAACGACCTTTGGCGCGGGTGGCTCGAAGATTTCAAATCTTGGCAAAAATCGCTTATAGGCGGCGTCGGCAAGTCGATAAAACTTTCCGAGGCAATGATGCGCTGCTACGGGCTTCTTGCGCGCTTCGAGTCCCTCATCGAGGAAATCCTCGCCGAAAACACCTCCGTCGACGATTCGAAAGAGGAGAATCTCGACGAGGAAATGCTCGAAGCAGTCCTCGCGGGTGAACGCCGCGCAATCCGCAAACGTATGTTCGCCGACATCGAAACCGCGTGTGTCGCGTGCGCATTGGGCGGCAACGGCGTTCCCGCAATAAAAATCTCGCGCGTTGTAGAGTCGCTCGAAAAGGCTTCGGGGCTTACCGAACTAAATATGACCGACACAATAGCCCTGGAATTTTTTATGCTTTCATCTCTTAGAATATGGACTCGGTAAACCCCGTAATCGCGCTGTCGACAAGCTTTCTTCAATCGCGCTATCCCGAAGACGGCTACGCCATGATGTCCCGCGCGGCGGAGCTCGGCTACGAATACGTCGAGCTGGGGCATTCCGTTCCGATTGTAGCAGTCGACGGTATTTTGCGCGCGTTAAACGAGGGTATCGTGAAAGTGTCGTCGCTTCACAATTTCTGTCCCGTTCCGCCGTTTGCAAGCGGCGCGGTTCCGAACCTCTTTTCGCCCTCCACAAAAAGCGCGGCAGAATCGCAACAGTGGCGGCGGCACACCAACAACACTCTCGACTTCGCGAAACAAACGGGCGCAAGGGCAGTCGTCTCGCATAGCGGCAGCCTCTCGTATTTTCTGTTTCCGCCGAAACGTGCGATGGAAAAATTCTACAAAACGGGCAAACTTTCCGAGTTTTCCGAAACTTCCGAGTTCGTCCGCGCCCGCGATAGATTCGAGACAAAAACCGCCGCACGCGCCTTCAAAAAAGATTACACCTTCCTGCTTGAAAACCTCTCCGCCATCGAGGAAAACCTCTGCGCCGCCGACGTTTTTCTGGGCGTCGAAAACCGCGAGGGCACCGACGAACTCCCCCTCGATTGGACATTCTCGCGCCTCTTCGAAAAACTCGCCGCCCGCCCGCGCATAAAGGCATGGCACGACATAGGACATTCCAAAATCAAGGAACTCAAAGGGCTTTATTCGCAGCAAAAACTCATCGAGGAAACACTCGAAAACATCGGAGGCTGGCACTTGCACGATTGCACCGCCGACGGGCGCGACCACATCGCAATCGGCGCGGGTTGCATCGACTTCTCCTCCCTCAAAAAATACTTCGACCCCTCAAAACACCTCTTCACATTGGAGCTTTCCGCAAGCGTGCGCAGTGCCGACGTCGCCGATTCGCTCAAAAAAATTCGGGACATTTTGCAATGATAAAAAGACACACCGACATCAATTCGTTCTACCCCAAAGTCTTCGCCGACAAACGCCGCCTGCGCCGTTTCGTCGAACTTTTGGACGCCGAACTTCCGCCCGAATTCCGCGCGCCCGAAGGCGTTCTGAGTGTCGCCATTTTCGACGACCGCGACATCGCAAAAATTCACGCCGACTTTATGAACAAGCCCGACCCCACCGATGTAATCACTTTCGAGGGAGACCCTTCCGATCCCGAAGAGGCGGGCGAAATCTGCATTTCCGCCGACACCGCGCGCTCCAACGCCGCCAAATTCTCCAACACATTTTCGCGCGAACTCTCCCTCTACGTGGCCCACGGATACCTGCATTTGGCGGGCGTAGACGATATTTCGGAGACCGACGCAAAAGTTATGCGCCGCGCCGAGACACTCGCGCTTGCAATTCACGACAAACACTTCAAAAAACCAATTTTCACATTCAATGATTAAAAAACTCGGAAATTATTTTCTTACGGGAATCGTCATAACACTGCCGCTTGCCATAACGGCGTTCGTTCTGCTTTTCCTCATACGCAATATCGGAGCGCCCGTCTCGAACTTCGCGCTAATCCCGATAATGGAGCACTTCGACAAAAGCATCCCGAGCTCTGGGCTGGGCGGCATACTCGTCGACTTCTTTTCAATGCTCGTCGCGGCGGCAATCGTCACATTTCTGGGGCTGCTTTCGCAGTTTTTTGTCCTGCGGATGATGATAGGTATTTCGGAGCGCATAATCAAAAAAATCCCGTTTGTCGGCAGAGTCTATAAAACCGTCCAGCAAATCGTCGACACCTTTTCGAAACAGAATAAGGCTGTCTTCCAGAAAGTCGCGCTCATCGAATTTCCGCACAAGGGCGTGTATTCAATGGGCTTTTTGACAAGCCAAACCGAGGGCGAGGCGGCAAAAATTTCGGACGAAAAACTCGTGAACGTTTTCGTGCCGACAACGCCGAATCCGACAAGCGGCTTTCTTATGGTAGTTCCCGAAAAGGACGTGAAATACCTCGATATGACCACGGGCGACGCAATGAAATTCATCATCTCGGGCGGAGCAGTTGCCTCGTCTTCGCCCCATCCAGCCGATTCCGATTCGCCATCCAGCCAGCCCCGCGCCTAAATTTCCACGCCGCCAATGCCCGCGCAGGAGTCCATTTCGGCAGTGATTCTCGACCGCGAAACGCGCGGCGAGGCGTCGCTGTATATGACCGCCTTCTCGCCCGAGTGCGGCTTGCTGCCGCTGTTCAAGCGAATGTCGACAAAAAAAACATCTCTCGCCCCCGACCTCTTCGAAGAAATTTCGGCGCAAATACGCGCCCCCGACGCCGCAAATTCGCCCGTCAGATTTTTGCAGCAGTATGAAGTCCTAAAAAGCCGCGCGGAAATTTCGCATTCCTACGAAAAACTCTGCGCCGCCTGCGAAATCGCGGCAATAGTCAAATTAAACGGCGCAAACATCAGCGAAACCAGCTCGCTCTTCGCGCTTCTCGGCGCGGCATTGGACGGCATTTCGACAAGTGCAAATACCTCCGCCGTTAAAATCAAATTCGCCTACGTTATGGCAAAAGAGCAGGGGTATGCAGTGCGCGAAGATTTTTTCAGATCTCTATCCCAAACCGACCGCGCCGACTTCGCCACAATCCTCAAAACGCCCGCCGCAGAACTCGACAGCCTGCGCGACCCTTCCGCGCGCCTCTACCAACACCTCGCCAACTGGCTTCGCAACAATACCGATATCCTGCTTGCCTGATTTCCATTTCGCCTCTCCCCACACCTCCCGCAATTCGCCTATCTCTCTCCGACCCGCGGTTTACCTCCGCCTCTTCTCCCATTCGCGCCCATAATTTTTCCGCCTTTCGAATATTTTTGCGCTTCAATAATCTTGACTTGCAACGCGCAATCGGCGATATTTCCCCACGTCGTTTTGGGCGCGAAATTCCCGAAGCTTAACCAATCAAAAACAAATAAAAAGGATTATGAAAAAATACAAATTATTATACGGGCTTCTCGCATCTGCCCTTTGCGCGGTTGCCTTTACCGCCTGCAATTCGGCACAGAAATGCGACGCCGCAAAACAGAACCCCCAGCCCGCGGCTACCGCTCCGACAGCAGCTCCCGCGCAGCAAAATAAGCCCGCCGTAGAGGCAAAACCCGCCGCAAAACCCGCGCAGTCTGCGCCTGCGGACACAACAAAAAACGCGGCGCATTTGAAAGCCCGCCCCACTTCCGACAAAAACAAACAGGCAATCGTCTACCAGATTTTGCTGCCAATCTTCACCCACGAGGGAACTCTTGACAAAGCCCGCCAAATGCTTCCGCACATCAAAAACACGGGCGTGAATATCGTCTACCTTTGCCCCGTCGTCCAGATTGACGACGACACCGACTTGGCTTTTTGGAGCAAGCGTCAAAAGGCGTCCAAAACGGGTAATCCCAAAAATCCATATCGTTTGAAGGACTACTTTAAAATCGAGCCCGACTACGGCACCGACGCCGACCTCAAAAATTTTGTCGATGACGCCCACAAACTCGGCTTGCGCGTAATTCTCGACTTGGTCTACTACCATTGCGGTCCCAAAGCCACCCTTATCGACGAAGATAAAAACCTCGTCGTCTGCGACGCAAACGGCAACGTCAAACTCGGACGTTGGTCATTCCCCGAGCTGAACTTCGACAACCCCAAACTGCGCGAAAAAATGTGGAGCAATATGGAATACTTCGTCAAGAAGTTCGACATCGACGGCTACCGCACCGATGTTGAGGGCTCAGTTCCCGCCGACTTCTGGGCAGAGGGCTACAAGCGCATAATCAAAATCAAGCCCGACCTCTTTATGCTTGCCGAAAGTAGCCGCGCCGACAGCCAAGTCGACGCCTACGACGCCTCCTATGGCTTCCGTTGGCACAATGCAGTCGCCGACGCCTTCCGCGGCAAAAAGGACGCCACCGCAATCAGGCAGATATGGCAGAAAGACTTCGACACCTACGCGCAGGGCTCGCGCCTTCTCCGCGATATGGACAACCACGACACCGCAAGCGATATCTGCGTTTCTGCGGGCGCGCGCTTCGAAAAGCTCTTCACTTCGTGCGGTATGGACGCCGTTTTGGTGCTCAACTACACAATCGACGGCGTTCCGATGATTTTCAGCGGCAACGAATTTGCCGACGACACCAAAATTTCGATGTTCTCCTCTCCGCAGCACGGCAGATACTTTGTCGGCTGGGAAAACCTCTCCACCCCGCGCGGGCGGGAGCGTATGGCGTTGCTCAAAAAACTCGCCGAATTGCGCACTTCCCACAAGGCTCTTTGGGATGGTAAAACGCAGTGGCTGAAAAATTCCGACGAAAAGGTTGTTCTCAGTTTTAAGCGTTCCTTCGGCGATGAGGAAATTGTCGTTCTCATCAATACCAAGAACTCCGATTCCACTGCGTATGTCGACATAGACACGAAAGGTTTTGAAGTCCTTCTCAAATATGGTGTTGAAACCGACCTCAAAGACGGCAAAACTTTGGCGAAATTTCTTCCCTTCGGCTACGCCGTCCTTTCCAAAAAATTTTAAGGACGTGCACCGGCGGAGGATTTGCCTTTGGCAAATAACCTCCTTTGTCCAACCCCTACATATTTTAAATGACGGGCACCGAAGCGGGATTTATCTTCGGTAAATAACCCGCTTTGCTCGTCCCCTACATCTTTTAAATGACGTGCACCGGCGTTTTTTAAATGACGGGCACCGAAGCGGGATTTATCTTCGGTAAAAAACCCGCTTTGCTCGTCCCCTACACATTTTTCCGCAAAGCGTTCTTCACTCGAAGAACGCTTTTTTGTTTTTTAGGTAGAATCCTTACGGTTGTCTTCTCCACACATATTTTGAAACAGAAGAAATCCAGCCACAAAAAAACGCGGACAGTTCAATTCCCCTGTCCGCGCTTTCGTAATACACAAATCCAATTAGGCGTTTGTAGCCGCGTCGATGAGGGCAACAAAACTGTCGGCTTTGAGAGCCGCGCCACCGATGAGGCCGCCGTCGATGTCCTTCTGCGCAAGGAGGGCAGGGGCATTTTCGGGCTTCATCGAACCGCCGTAGAGAATCTGCATGCCTTCGGCAACTTCTGTGCCGAAGAGGTTCGTCAAAACCTTGCGGATTTCGGCGTGGACTTCCTGCGCCATTTCGGGAGTCGCGGTTTTGCCCGTGCCGATAGCCCAAACGGGTTCGTAGGCTATAACAACCTTCGCAGCATCTTCCTTGGAAATGCCAGCCAAGCCCTTTTCTGTCTGTTCCGAAACAACGGCGATAGTCTTGCCAGCTTCGCGTTCTTCAAGCTTTTCGCCTACGCAGAGAATGGGCTTCATGCCGTTTGCGAGAACCGCCTTGACCTTTTCGTTGATGAATTCGTTCGATTCCTTGAAGTATTCGCGGCGTTCGCTGTGCCCGAGAATCACATATTCGCAGGCAAATTCTTTGAGCATATCCGCGGCGATTTCGCCCGTGTATGCTCCGCTTGCCTTGGTGTACATATTTTGAGCACCGAGCTTGATTGTAGAACCCGCCAAAGCCTTGCTTGCCGCGTCGAGAGCCGTGAACGTCGGGCAAACGGCTACGTCGACTTTCGTCTGCGAACCCGCCTTGGCCTTAATTCCGTCGATAAGCGCGACCGCTTCGGCGGCCGTTTTGTTCATTTTCCAGTTGCCTGCAATAAAATATTTGCGTGCCATAATAATTATTCCTTTTTTTGTTGAAAGTTGATTTATTTTGATTGAAGCGAAACGACCCCCGGCAACTCTTTGCCTTCGAGGAATTCCAGCGACGCGCCGCCGCCCGTCGAAACGTGCGACATCTTGTCGGCCAAACCGCTCTTGTTTACCGCCGCGACCGAGTCGCCGCCGCCGATAATCGAGATTCCCCCGTTTGCCTTGACCTGTGCCACGGCTTCGCACACTCCGAACGTTCCCTTGCTGAACTTTTCCATTTCGAAGCAGCCCATCGGTCCGTTCCAAACAACGGTCTTTGCGCTCTTGATAGCGTTCGAGAACAGCTCAATCGACTTAGGCCCTATGTCCAATCCCATCCAGCCGTCGGGGACATTGCCTTCTACAACCTGCGTGTTTGCGTTCGGGTCGAATTTATCCGCAGCAATGTTGTCAATGGGCAACAGGAATTTCACTCCGCGCGACTTCGCCAAATCCATCATTTCCTTGGCATATTCAAGCTGGTCGTTTTCGCAAAGCGAGTTGCCGATTTTGTTGCCGAGGGCTTTGAGGAACGTGTAGGCCATACCGCCTCCGATGATGAGAGTGTCGACCTTCGTCAGGAGGTTTTTGACAACCGCGAGCTTGTCCGAAACCTTCGCTCCCCCGAGGATTGCCACGAACGGACGGACGGGATTTTCGACAGCCGAGCCGAGGTATTCAATTTCCTTTTCCATCAGGAAGCCCGCAACGGACGTGCCGATGTATTTTGTAATAACCGCCGTCGAAGCGTGGGCGCGGTGCGCGGTACCGAAAGCGTCGTTGCAGAAAATGTCGCCGTAGGAAGCGAGTTTCTTTGCCAATTCCTTCTGTTTTTCTTTGAGGGCTGCCTTGCGGGCTTTGAAATCCTCGTCGCTTTCGCCGTCCTTCTGCTTGCATTTGGCCTGTTCTTCGGCGTGATAGCGCGTGTTTTCGAGCATAACGATGTCACCGGGTTTCATGGCTGCAACTTCCGCGTCGGCTTTCGCGCAGTCGGGAACAAAAACAACGGGCTTGTCGAGCAGCTTCGAGAGGTAGTCGGCAACAATTTTCATTGTCGTGTCGGGGGTGATGCCCTTTTCGTCGGGGCGGCCCATATGCGACATCAAAACGAGGCTTCCGCCCTGTTCGAGCACGTATTTAATCGACGGCAACGCGCCCTTGATACGAGTGTCGTCCTTAATGACACCGTTCTTGACGGGGACGTTGAAGTCGACGCGCATTACGACTTTCTTGCCTTTTAAATCTACATCGCGAAGTGTTTTTTTGTTCATGGTTTTCCTTTTTGTTGTTAAAAAATTATCCCTCAAATTGTGGCTCAAATTTAGTTCATTGCAATAAAAATCTGATTGATTTTTCTTCTTGTTTTTCGAAATTCGGACGAGTATTTTTCGCATTCTACGGACATCAAAAATGCGTAAAAAATCGCGCAAGGCACGTAAAAAAACTCAAAAAAGCTCAAAAAGAAACTGAAAAAAGCCTCAAAAAATGCCTCAAAAATAAATGAAATGGTGCAAAAACGGCGCAAAAAAAGGCTTTTCCTTCTCGGAAAAACCTCTGTGTTCCCTAAAAATTTTTCGGGGCTAAGTTTGTCTTTTTCCGACTCGCCCCGAACATAATGTTCAGAGCGAAACCATCGGAAAAAACTACTTACTTGCTTCTTCTACGGCAACCGCAACAGCGACAGTCGCGCCGACCATCGGGTTGTTGCCCATACCGATAAGACCCATCATTTCCACGTGCGCGGGAACCGACGACGAACCCGCAAACTGCGCATCGCCGTGCATTCTGCCCATAGTGTCGGTCATACCGTAGGAAGCGGGGCCCGCCGCCACATTGTCGGGGTGAAGCGTTCTGCCCGTGCCGCCGCCCGAAGCCACGGAGAAATACTTCTTGCCGTGTTCGATAGCCCACTTTTTGTAAGTGCCCGCAACGGGGTGCTGGAAACGCGTCGGGTTTGTCGAGTTGCCCGTAATCGAAACGTCGACGCCTTCCTTAATCATAATCGCGACGCCTTCGGAAACGTCGTCCGCGCCGTAGCAGCGAACCTTCGCCTTGTCGCCCTTCGAGAACGGGGTTTCCTTGACGATTTTGAGTTCGCCCGTGTAGTAGTCGTATTCGGTTTCGACGCTCGTGAAGCCGTTGATGCGCGAAATGATATACGCGGCGTCCTTACCCAAGCCGTTGAGGATAACGCGCAGGGGGTCTTTGCGGACTTTGTTGGCCGTCTTGGCGATACCGATTGCGCCTTCGGCAGCCGCGAACGACTCGTGACCCGCCAAGAAGCAGAAGCACTTTGTTTCTTCGCGCAAGAGCATTGCGCCAAGGTTGCCGTGCCCCAACCCTACATCGCGACTGTCGGCGACAGAGCCGGGAATGCAGAACGCCTGCAAGCCGATGCCGATGTTTTCAGCGGCTTCGGCGGCGTTTTTGCTGCCCTTTTTGAGGGCGATAGCCGCGCCCAGCGTGTAAGCCCAAACGGCGTTGTCGAAAGCGATGGGTTGGATACCCTTGACGATGGAGGCAACATCGATACCCTTCGACTTGCAGAATTCGCCCGCTTCTTCGATTGATTTAAACCCGTATTCGGCGCAGACTTTGTTGATTTTGTCGATGCGTCTTTCGTAACCTTCGAATAATTGTGCCATAATAAAAAATCCTCCTTATTCCTTGCGCGGGTCGATTGTTTTTACGGCGTCTTCGAAACGTCCCTTGACCGAAACGTTCTTTTCGAAAGCCTCTTTGGGGTCTTTGCCGTTGCGGATAGCTTCGAGCATTTTGCCCAAGTGGAGCGTTTTGTAGCCGATGACTTCGTTGTTGGCGTCGAGAGCCTCTTCGAGAACATAGCCTTCCGCCATTTCGAGATAGCGCGGCCCCTTTGCCCTTGTCGAGAACATTGTGCCGACCTGCGAGCGCAGACCCTTGCCCAAGTCTTCCAAACCCGCGCCGATGGGCAGACCGTTTTCGGAGAACGCCGTCTGGCTTCTGCCGTAGACGATTTGCAGGAAAAGTTCGCGCATAGCCACGTTGATTGCGTCGCAAACGAGGTCGCTATTGAGGGCTTCGAGAAGCGTTTTCCCGGGGAGAACTTCCGACGCCATAGCCGCCGAGTGCGTCATGCCCGAGCAGCCGATAGTTTCCACGAGGGCTTCTTCGATGACGCCGTTTTTGACATTGAGCGTCAATTTGCACGCACCCTGTTGGGGAGCGCACCAGCCGACGCCGTGCGTCAAACCGCTGATGTCGGTGATTTCCTTGGCCTTGACCCACTTGCCTTCTTCCGGAATCGGGGCGGGGCCGTGATTTGCGCCTTTTGCGACGCAGCACATCTGCTGCACTTCGTGCGAGCAATTTTGATTTGGACAACTCATATTTTTCCTATTACATTTAGTGGTTAAAAATATCTCCCCATTCTCGTAGTTGCCCGCGTTTTTGCAAGAATTTTTTTATCTATCTTTGAGATTGTCCGAGTCCGCCCTGTGCGCGCCGAACTTTTGTGTCGGGCGCGGCGAGGCGTTTTTGCTTGACGGAATTTGAATCCGCCGCCCGCCGTTTCCGTCGAATTTCCCCGACTCTTTGCCGCCGAAATTTCCGAACCGCCTTCCGCAGCCTTTGCCCGAGCCGCCGCGGTTTTCGAATTGCGGCTTGCGCCCGCGTTCGCGGTGGTCGCCCTTCAACATATCGCGTTGGGCGCGGCGTTCTGCGAGGCCCTTGTTGACTTCAATCGGTGTGCCGTCGGGGGCGATTTCGGCGCAATACATCGCGCAACCCATCGTCATCGGCAGCGGAATGAAGTCCTGAACCTGTTGCGGATTCCACTTGCGCTTTGCCAGATATTCGTCCACAACCGCCATTTGCCGCCGTGTGCACCCCGGGAAATTCGAGATGAAGTAGGGCACCATATACTGTTTTTTGCCGACCTGCGCGCTTACGGCTTCGAAGACTTTGCCGAATTTTTCGAACTCGCCCACTTTGCCCTTGCGCATAAGCCGTAGCACTTCGGCGTCGAGGTGTTCGGGCGCGACGCTCACTTGCCCCGAGACATTTTCGCGTATAATTTTCGCGGTAAGTTTCGGCTGCATAAGCGCGAGGTCGAGCCTGATTCCCGAGTTTATGAAAACGTGCTTGACCTTCGGCAACGCCGCAACGTCGTCAAGCAGCTTCATCAGCGGTTTTTCGTCCGCGGCGTAGTTTTTGCACATCGACGGAAAAATGCACGAATACCTGCGGCAGAGTTTGCAAACCTGCGGGTCTTTCGGGTGGTGGCAATATATGTTGCCCGCCGCGCCGCCGAGGTCGGAAATCGTGCCCCTGAAAAACGGCTGCTGCGAAAGTTTTTTTGCCGAGCGCAGCACGCTTTCGGGCGAGCGCGAAACCAAGTGTCTGCCTTGGTGCGACACCAGTCCGCAGAACGCGCAGCCCCCCGGACAGCCGCGCACTACGGTTATGGAATCCTTTATCATTTCCCACGCGGGGATTTTTTCGCGGTAGCAAAAATGCGGAACTCCCGCGAACGGCAGCTCGCTTACGCGGTCGAATTCCGCGCTTGTCATCGGCGGGCGGGGCGGTTCGACAAGCAGGATTCTGCCGTTTGTGCGCTGAATCATTCGCCGTGCGTTCCACGGGTTCATTTCCCCTTCGACCATTTTCGTAAGCCGCATAATTGCGGTCTTTTCGGCGCAGACTTCCTCGAACGACGGCAGCTCCACGCACTCTTTTTCGTCGACGACAAATTCCGCCGACTCGCGCCCGCCCAAATATCTGCACGTTCCGCGGATTCCGTCGAGCGGCTTGCCGTCGCGCAGACGCCCGAAAATTTCGAGCATTGTCCGTTCGCCCATTCCGTAGCAGAGCAGGTCTGCCTTTGCGCTCACGAGTTCCGACGGGCGGAATTTGTCCTGCCAGTAGTCGTAGTGTGCGACTCTTCGCAAGCTCGCCTCCACTCCGCCCAGAATTACTGGAATTTCGGGAAATGCTCGTTTTGCAAGCTGGCTGTAAACGACGGGCGCGTGCGGCGGGCACAGTCCGAGTTTGCCCGCGGGCGCGTATAAATCCTCGCGGCGCAGGCGGCGTCCCGCCGTGTAGAGGCGCACCATACTGTCGATGTTTCCGCCCGAAACGCCCACGCCCAGTTTCGGGCGTCCGAATGTTTTTAACGACTCTGGATTCTTCCAATCGGGCTGAGCCGCGAAGCCGACGCGGTATCCCTCCGCCAGCAAGATGCGCGCAATCAGTGGCGGGCCGAAGCTCGGGTGGTCAACGTATGCGTCGCCCGAGACAATCAGAATATCGATACTATCCCACCCCCGCGCGAGCATTTCCTCACGCGTCATTGGCACAAATTTTGTCAGCTCGTTCTCCATTTCTTTTAAATGACGGGCACCGGCGGCGATTGACTTCCAGTCAATGCGCCTTTGTCCAACGCCTACATCTTTTATATATTGGGCACTGGCGTGGGATTGTCTGCTGCAATAACCCGCTTTGACAGTCCCCTACATTTTTTTATGATGAACATAGGCGGTGATTGACTTCCAGTCAATACGCCTTTGTCCAAATTTTTTAAATGACGTGCACGGGCGCGGAATTGCTTCGCAATGTTCCGCTTTGCCCAACGCCTACACAACTTTAATGAAAAAACAAAGGCGGAATTGCCTTTGGCAATCGCCGCCTCTTATCAAATTATGGAAACCCGCCCAGCGGGTCGCCGCCTCTTTCGAAATTTTTTTAAATGACGTGAACAGGCGCGGAATTGCTTCGCAATATTCCGCTTTGCCCAACGCCTACATAACTTTAATGAAAAAACAAAGGCGGAATTGCCTTTGGCAATCGCCGCCTCTTTCGAACATACAAAACCCCCGGACTCCGTTAAGGGGTTTCCCTTTATTTTCTACTTGTCGTCGACAAGGTCGGGCTTTATATGCAAATCCTTGTATTGCTTGTCGGTAATCGGACTCGGCGATTGCGCCATCAAATCCTGCCCCTTCTGCGTCTTCGGGAATGCAATAATGTCGCGAATGCTCGCCCGACCCGTCAAAATCGTCACCAGCCTGTCAAAGCCCAGCGCAATGCCGCCGTGCGGCGGCGCGCCATACTTGAACGCCTTCAACATGTAGCCGAAACGCGATTCCACAACATCGGCGGGAATCTTCAATACGTCCTTGAAGACCTTTTCCTGAACGTCGGGTTTGTGGATTCTTATCGAACCGCCGCCAAGCTCCGTGCCGTTGAGAACAATGTCATAGTGCTGCCCGCGCACGCGCAGCGGGTCGGTGTCGAGATACTGCATATCCTCCTCGACGGGGGCGGTGAAGGGGTGGTGCGCCGAAACATACCTGCCTTGCTCTTCGTCCCAGAGCATAAGCGGGAATTCGATAACCCAGAGAAAATTGAACTTGTCCGCTGGAATCACCAGCTTGCCGCGGTTTTGCAGAAGCTTGCCGCATTCCAGACGAATTCTGCCCAAAATCGAGCACGCCTGCTCCCACTTCGACGCCGCAAAGAAAACAATGTCGCCGTCTTCGATGTTGAGCTTTTGTTTGAGCGCGTCCTGCTCCTCCTGCGAGAGGAATTTCAAAATCGGGCTTTTCCACGCGCCGTTTTCGGCCTTGATGAACGCTAAGCCCTTCGCGCCGAGCGTTTTTGCGACATCTTCGAGATTTTTAAGCTCGCCCTGCGTGATGTCCGAAAGTCCCTTCGCGTTGATTGCCTTGATTACGCCGCCGCCCTGAATTACGCTTGCAAACACCTTGAATTGGCTGTTCTTGAAAACGTCGGTGAGGTCGTTAAGCTCGATTTCGAAGCGCGTGTCGGGCTTGTCGACGCCGTAGCGGTTCATAGCTTCCTCGTAGTGCATGCGCTGGAAGGGCGTGGGAATGTCGATATTCAAAACGTCCTTCCAAATCTTTTTGAGCATATTTTCGATAAGCTTGTACATATCTTCGCGCTCGACGAAACTGAGCTCGATATCAACCTGCGTGAATTCGGGCTGTCGGTCGGCGCGGAGGTCTTCGTCGCGGAAGCACTTCGCCATTTGGTAGTAGCGTTCGATTCCCGAAACCATCAGCATCTGCTTGTATTGTTGCGGCGACTGCGTCAGCGCGTAGAAGCACCCGGGGTTTGTGCGGCTTGGCACGACAAATTCGCGCGCGCCTTCGGGCGTGCTCTTGAACAGAATCGGCGTTTCGACTTCGACAAAGTCGTGCGAGTTCAAATAGTCGCGAATCGCCGTTGCAGCCTTGTGTCGGATTCTGAGCAAATTGAGATTGCGCGGTCTGCGCAGGTCGAGATAGCGGTATTGAAGGCGCAGGTCTTCGTTGACCTTGTCGGCGCGCTCGTCTTCAAGCGGGAAGGGCAGCACGTCGCAAATATTGTGGATAATCATATCCGAGGCGATAACTTCGATGTCGCCCGTTTTAAGGTTCGGATTTTTCGTGCCGTCCTCGCGCGCGGCTACTTTGCCGAAAACTTGGATTACGCTTTCGTCTTTGAGCTTCTGAGCCTGCTCGTAGACCGCCTTTGTGTCGGGGTGGAAGACTACCTGCGTTATGCCCTCGCGGTCGCGCAGGTCGACAAACAGAATGCCTCCGTGGTCTCTGACAGAGTTCACCCAGCCGATTAACACTACATCGCTACCGACATTTGCGGCAGTTAATTCATTGCAAGTATTTGTTCTTTTCATTTTACTAAAATTCTATTCCGCGGGATTATCCCATTTCCCTCCCCTTAGTCAATATTTTTTATGACGTGCACTGGCGCGAAGGCAAAGCTCCCGATGGCGGTTTGCGCGTCCGCGCAAAATCTCCGCCATTCCCCCAAAGGCGGGGCATTTGTTAAAGCAAAGCGGACATTGCGAAGCAATCCGCGCCTGTGCCCGTCATGTAAAAAATCCGCGCCTGTGCCCGTCATGTAAAAAATCCGCGCCCGTGCCCGTCATGTAAAAAATCCGCGCCGCTTCCAAATATTTAAAAACCCGAGTCTACAAAATTTTTGAAGAGGCAGAGATTGTTGATAACGAATTTGCCGTCGCGCGTGAGGGTGAGGACGGCGAACGTGCCTTTGCTTTTGAGCGAGGGCTCGCGCTCGCCGACTTTGCCGTCGATTACCTCCGAACTGTGCCTTTCCCAGTCGCGGATTTTTTTGAAGTCGGGTTCGAAGCTGTCGAGCGTTCTTTGTGCGGCATTGAATTTTTTACCGATATGTTCAAACTCGATTTCGCCTGTTCTCGGATCGAAGAAACTTACGCGCAAGTCGGCTTTGAAGTTCGCGTCTTTCGCGGCGTCGCCATAGGCGGAAACTCGGGCGAATCCGTCGCGCCCGATTTCGAACGCCACGGGAATTTTTCCGTTGTTGTAAACCCAGATTTTTTCGTTTTTCGAATTTTTGTCCTTGCGCTTTTCCAACGCTTTTTCGACGCATTCAAGCTTTGTTGTATACTTTGTCCGCGGAACTTTTGCATAGACCCACACATACGTTCCGCGCGTTCTGAACATCGATTCCTTGATTTCGAATTTCATCGTCAGTCCGTTGCGCGTTTTTTCGGCGATGTCGGCAATCGAATGCGCGGGCAGGGCAATCTGCGCCGCGAATATAACCGCAAGCAGTCCCCACACGGCGGGCGTCTTGCGGAGGGCGTTCTCGATTGTGCGGACGATTTTTTCAAGCCCGCTTTCGGGTTCGGCTTCGCGTTCGGGCTTGCCGATTTTGATTTTCGCAAACCCGCTCTTGAACGCCCGCAGTCCGACAACCGCCACGCCCGCGCCCGAGACAATCAGAATGCCCGAACGCGTCCAGACCGCGAATTGTTCGCCGTCGTTGAGCCAGAGCGTGATGAGCGTCGCAACCAGAATCGCGAACCCCGCCCAGAATGTCGCATTCGACGATTTTTTCAGCGCGACCGCCAATGCCGCAAGTCCGATTCCCGCCGAAAACAACGCCGACGCGTAACACAGCCACTCCGACGTTCCCGACGCGCAGAACGCCGCAAACACGCCCGCGCCCAGCGGCGCAATCAGCGAGATTAGCAGCGTTGCCCAACACTCCGACTTGCGTCGAATCGCGCGGAAAAACTCGTATCCCCAAAGCAGCAACGCCGCCGCGCTCGCGCCAATCAGCCACCAGTCGACGGAAAGTTTTTCGGGCTTGAAGATGCCCGTCGCGGTGTTGAATTCGAGCAGCAAAATCACGCACGCCAAAATTACGGGGCGCAGAACGAAGAGGTTTCGACGCGTCGAAAACGCGGCAATCGCGCCGTATGCGCACGACAAAAACACGAAATTTAGGAAGCGCGGGAAGTCGCAGGCGTTGCAGAACGAAGCGGGGAAGACTGCCGCCGCGAATATCGCCGCCGCGTAGAAACTCTTTTCGCCCCGCAACGCGTGCGCGGCGCAGAACGCGCCCGAAATCAGCAGCCCGCAGGCCGCCCAAACCCTAAAACTTCCGCAAAACGTAAACGAATCCGAATTATCCAACGCTAACGCGGCGGCTAAGATTGCGCAGCAAAGCGCGCCGATACCCGAGCCCAGCACCGCAACCACAGGGAACGTCAGCAAAAACACCGTCGCCATAAAATCCGCCCTCGAGCCTTCAACCTGCCAAATGCTTGCCGAAACGCCAATCGCGCAGATTACGCCGATGACGTTGAAGACCGCCGCCGCCTCGCGCCACTGGATTGCGGCGTTCTTTTTGACTGCCGCGACCGCGCACGCGACCGACGCAATCAGCGGAAGAAACGCCACAGCCGTCTGCGTATTCTTACCCAGCAGATGCCACACGTCGACGATGAAAATCTGCGCGCCCACAGCCAGCAGAGCCGCCGTCAATGCGAAGACGAAAATTCCCGCGACTGTCCGTTTATTGCGCTCCGATTTTTCCAAATCGGGCTTGAATTCCTCGAAAATTCTCTCCCGACAATCTTCCGCGATTTTTCCGTTTTTTGCCAATTTTTCGATTCTTTCCAAAAATTTCTCCATTTTTATAGCTCCGAAAGTGGCGCGATTGGCTGCGCCAATGCGCTTTGATTATTTGTTAAAGTAGAGTCTTTGATTGGCGGCGAATTGCCAAAGGCAATTTGCGCCTTTGATTATTTTTTTAAGTAGAGTTTTTGACGGGCGCGATTGGCTACGCCAATGCACTTTGATTATTTATTGAAGTTGAGTTTTTGGTTAGGCAAACCGAGGTATCCGTTAAAGCAAAAACCACCTAAAAGTCAACTTCGCATTTTTTTATGCAATCCCAAAAAAAACTTATGCCCCACTCTTCTATTTTGAAAAATCTTTCAGTTTACCGCAACGCAGCTATTGCGCTTTGCGCAATGCGTATATAAACATAAAAGGCAGTGCGGGTAGCACTGCCGAGTATCACAAGCCGACGCCGAAGACACAGCTTTAATCAAAACGTAAAGCGGAAATTGGCTGAAAGCCAACCGCGCCGCTTATCGAATAATGGAACCCCGCCCAGCGGGCTGGAACTCGTTCCCGCGCTAGTAGGCAAAGAGGAGCTCGGAGTATTTGGGGAGCGGCCAGAGGTCGTCGTCGACAACGAGTTCGAGGGCGTCGACTGCGGCGCGCAACTCGGACATCGCGGCTATCTTGTCTTTCGCCGATTTTTCGGGATGCGCAACCTTTTCCATGCGGGCAATCGCGCGGGCAAGCTTTTGAGACAACTCGGAAAGCTCGACAAGTATGTCGTCGAACGGGCTTTTGAGCTTCGCGCGGACAAACACTTCGGCGGCGTCGCCCGTCGATTTTGCGAACTTCGCGACTGCGGGCAAAATCATCGTCTTTGCCATTTGCAATGAAAGTTCGGCTTCGATTTGAACTTTTTTGCAGTATTCTTCAAGGAAAACTTCGTGGCGCGAAACCATTTCGTTTTCGTTGAAGACCCCGTATTTTTCGAAAAGCGCAATGTTGGACTTGTCTACAAGCGGCTCAATGGCTTCGGGTGTGGTCGCCAAGTTGGGCAATCCGCGCTTTGCGGCTTCCTTCTTCCACTCATCCTTGTATCCGTCGCCGTTAAAAATAATACGTTTGTGATTTTTAATGATGTTTTTTAATATTTCTTGCAGCCCCTTCTGGAAATTTTCCTTGGGCAGGGCTTCAAGCTTCGTTGCAATGTCGTCGAAGGCTTCGGCGACAATCGTATTCAAAATGATGTTGGGGCTCGCGCACGATTGCGACGAACCTACCGCGCGGAATTCGAACTTGTTGCCCGTAAACGCAAAGGGACTTGTGCGGTTGCGGTCGGTGGCGTCGCACGAAATCGACGATAGCTGCTCGACACCAACCTTGATAGTCTTGTTCGATTTCGACTTCAAAACGCCGCCCGCCTCAATCTGGTTTACGATGTCCGCAAGCTGGTCGCCGAGGAAAATCGAGATGATTGCCGGAGGCGCTTCGTTTGCGCCCAGACGGTGGTCGTTGCCCGCGCTCGCGGTCGTGGAGCGCAGCAGATCGCCGTGCTTGTCGACGGCCTGAATCACCGCGCAGAGCGTCGTCAAAAACAGCGCGTTTTCGTGCGGCGTCTTGCCGGGGTTTAGCATATTCGTCTCGCCGATTGAAATCGACCAGTTGTTGTGCTTGCCCGACCCGTTTATGCCAGCGAACGGCTTTTCATGAAGCAGACACGCAAGCCCGTGTTTTTCCGCGGTGTTGCGCAAGATTTCCATCAGCATAATGTTGTGGTCGGTCGCCAGATTGAGGTCTTCGAAGACGGGCGCGATTTCAAATTGCGCGGGGGCGACTTCGTTGTGGCGCGTCTTTGCTGGAATGCCGAGCTTCCAGAGCTCGGTGTCGAGCTCGTGCATAAAACTGAGAATGCGGGGCTTGATTTGTCCGTAATAGTGGTCGTCAAGCTGCTGGTGTTTTTGCGGCGGCGCGCCGAAAAGCGTCCTGCCCGCCTGCGTGAGGTCGGGGCGCAGCGCGGCGAGGTTTTTGTCGATGAGAAAATATTCCTGCTCCGCCCCGAGCGTCACCGAAACCTTTTCGTCGCCGGTGAATCCGAAGAACTTCACAACGCGCTTTACTTGGCGGCTGAGCACTTGTATGGAACGCAAAAGGGGCGTTTTCTTGTCGAGGACTTCGCCCGTGTATGAAAGAAACAGCGTCGGAATGCACAGCGTCGGCACGCCGCCAACGCGCTTGATGAATGCGGGGCTTGTGGGGTCCCATGCGGTGTAGCCGCGCGCTTCGAAAGTCGAGCGCAAACCGCCCGAGGGAAAACTCGACGCGTCCGATTCGCCCATAATCAAATTCTTGCCTGAAAAGCGCGTAATCGCCTTGCCTTCGGGGGCGGGGTCAATGAACGAATCGTGCTTTTCCGCGCTGGTGCCCGTCAGGGGAAAGAACCAGTGCGTGTAGTGCGTCGCACCCTTTTGCATAGCCCAGATTTTCATCGCGTGCGCGACGTCGTCGGCGACGGCGGGGTCGAGCTGGACGCCCTTTTCGATAGTCTCCATCAGCTTTTTGTAAATGGGCTTCGAAAGATAGTCTTCCATGGCGCGAATGCCGAACGAGTTTCTTCCGAATTCGTTGTCGACATCATACGGTTTTTCGACATTTTCGTATGAGTGCGAGACTTCGTTGATTTTTGCCAATGCTTTTTTTCTGGGATTCATAAAATTTCTGCGTTTGATTTTCTCCTGCGCCGCCGCGCCCGACAAGACTTGCCCCCGCGTATTTGCTCGCTCCGCGGGCGGATTCTGCGGGCATTCGACCGACATATCCAAATATGCGCAACTATTGTTTTTAAACCCGCAAAAATTGCAACACTATAAAGCTACAATTTTGTAGTTTTACCGAATTCGCAACCAAGGCGCGACTTTGCCGCCGCCAACCCCACACTCCGCACACGGCATAAAAAACGCCGAAACAAAATTTCGGCGTCTTAAAAAATCTCGGCGTTTCCCGACTACTTTGCGGCGGCTTTCGGACAGTCCAAAAGCCTGATTTTTACATTGCGGAAGTCAGTTTCGGCATTGCCGTGCTTGCCCTGCAAACCGATTTTGCCGACCGTCGGCATTTCGCACTTCTTGTGCTTTGTAAGCCACGACGGAATTTTCTCGCCCCTGGGCGTGAGCTTGTTGTCCGTCCATTGCGACATATCCATGGTCGAGGCGTGCCTGCCGTTAAGCCACACGTCGATTCGCTGCCCGACCGCGCGGATTTTCATCTTCTGCCATTGCCCGAACGGCAGACGCGTGTCGAATTCAGAGTCGACGTGCCCGAAAATGCTCGCGCAGTTGTGTCTGGGCCTGCCGAATTCCTTGCAGGAACTGTCGGCAATCTGGATTTCAATCGAGTTGGGAATCCAGTCCTTTGCGTCGGTGCAGTAGATTACAACGCCGCTGTTGGACTTCGCCACAATCCTGAATTCGAGTTCAAGCTCGAAGTTTTGATAGTCCCTGTCGGTGAAGATAATATCGTCTTTCGTCGCCCGCATAACGCCGTCTTTGCCGACGCTCCAAACCGACTTGTCGTAGATAGCGTTCGACAAGTCCGCATTGAAAAGCGGTTGCCATTGCGCCGCGCAGGTGTCGCCGTTGCGGACGGTTTTGTCTTGCGCACAACCGAACGCGCCGATTATAAGCGCGGCGGCGGCAAAACACGATGCCAGTTTTTTTGTGTATTTAGATGTGTTCATCAACGGGAAGTCTCGGCGTTTTCGGGCGGCAGTCAACATAAAAAGCGCGCGTTTATCCAAATCTTCAAAAGTTATTTTGCCGCCCCGCAGACGCGGTGATATAAACGGATTTCTATGAATATAAACAATCCAGAAATAATAGGAACAAGTTTGATGTCCCTCACGTCCCTCTTGGGGGCGTATTATCTCATTTTGAAAATCCGCGACCAGTTGAAGGAAAATCCGGATCCCAAACTCACCTACGTCACGCACGCGCAGATGGAGAAAACCCGCGCGGAAATCGTCAAAATGGTTTCCGACCACGTTCAGGACTTGCGCTCGCTGCGCTTGGAGATAAAGGAGGAAACCCGCGCAATGGTAAAATACTACCAGCGCACTTTCGCCGAAACGCGCGATATGATTGGCAAAAATGCCCAGAACATAAGCTCGCTAATCGCGCAGTGCTCGGCGGCAAACCAGCGCATATCCGAGCTTTCAATCAAAACCGACCGCATAATTTTGAAATGCAAGGAGGGCAAATGAACGGCGAAACCAACGGCGTTTTCCTGCTGCGCACCGCAATTCTTTCGCAGCTTGAAGCCGCATATCCGGCTTCGCTCTGGCCTCGCTCGCTCTACGACGGACTCGTCCGCGCCGAGTTCAACCCCTCCGAGTCCGACTTCGTCCGCGAGACCGCCTACCTGCGCGAACGCGGCTTCATAGCCGAAACTCCGTCCGAGCTTTGCCCGAATTTAAAACGCCTGCGCATAACCGCCGCGGGCTTGGATTACCTTATGTCGGGAGAAAAATAACTATGTCCCAGTCCGAAGATTTTTTAACGCTTCCTTCCTCCGAATGCGCCGCGCCTTCCGAGGCTGGTTCGCCCGCAAACTGCGCCGCAGCAGAACGTGCTGTTGCCGAGCGCGGGCGCGGACGCAAAAAACTTTCAATCCAAATCGAGCGAATCCGCAAGGCTAAGTCCGCCGCCGACCGACTCTGTAAAAACGCGAAAATGGACGCGGCAATGGCGTCGGTGGAAATCCTCTGGGAAATCCTATTCGACTACCTCAGCTCTAATCCGGAACTCGACGAAGAGTCTCTTGCGTCGGTTTCGGGCATCGTTCAAAAATTGGCGTCTTCTCGCACACAGCTTGCGAATTTCGAAAGCAAGATTTCGACAATCGCCGCTTCTGCCGATTCGCCCGACGCAAAAACGGGCACGCTCTCCGAAGACACTGTCGCGAAAATCGAGTCGGCTCTAAAACTTCTCTAAAAAATTTCCGACAACCGAAATCAAAAAAATGCAAAAACAGCCGTTTTTTCTTCCCTATCAAAAAAAGTGGATTCTCGACGATTCGCGCATAAAAATTATGGAAAAATCGCGCCAAATAGGCATGAGTTGGACGACCGCCTACCGCCTTGTCCGCGTCCACGCCGCCAACCGCGGCAGGCCGCGCGATTCGTGGGTGAGCTCGCGCGACGAATTGCAGGCGCGGCTTTTCATACGCGATTGCCGCGAGTTCGCAAAAATTATGAATATTGCCGTTTCAGAGTGGACGGGCTCGCCGCTCGTTTCGGGCGGAGATTGCGCTTCGTTGGAGTTCTCCGACGGCTCGCGCATCTGGTCGATGTCTTCCAACCCCGACGCGCAGGCGGGCAAGCGCGGCGACCGCGTTCTCGACGAATTCGCCCTCCACCCCGACCCCGAAAAACTCTACGCAATTTCAATGCCGGGCATAACGTGGGGCGGCAATATCGAAATAATCTCAACCCACCGAGGCAGGGACAGCTTTTTCAACAAACTAATCGAGGAAGCCCGCTACGGCGGCAACCCCAAGCGCGTGTCGTTGCACCGCACAACATTGCAGGACGCCTTGGAGCAGGGGCTGCTTTCCAAACTCAAAGCCGCCCTTCCGCCCGAGAGCGAAATCTCCCAAATGGACGAGGCTCAATACTTCGATTTCATCAAAAATTCCTGCGCCGACGAGTCCATGTTTTTACAGGAATATATGTGCGTGCCCTCCGCCGAGGACGAGCGTTTTTTGCCGTTCGAACTCATCGAAAAATGCGTCTACGCTCCCGCTTCGACCCCCGAGGCGTGGCGCGCGCCGATTTCCCGCGCAAACCCGCTCTACTTGGGTGTCGACATTGGGCGCACGAGCGACTTGACCGTCTTCTGGCTTCTCGAACACTCCGGCGATGTCCTCTATACGCGCGATGTCAAGGCTTTCAAAAATATCCCGTTCGCCGAGCAGGAGTCATACCTGCACACCTACCTTTCCGACAAATCACTGCGGCGCGCGTGCATCGACAACACGGGCATCGGACGCCAGTTCGCCGAACGCGCCCTTTCGCGCTATGGCTCGGCGCGAATCGAGCCCGTTTGCTTTACCCAGTCCGCAAAGGAGCTTATGGCATACCCACTTAAAGAGCGTTTCGAAAAATGCCAAATCCGAATCCCCGACGACCCCGACGTTATCGCCGACTTGCATAAAATCAAGCGCACCTACGGTGTCGGCGGCGGATTGCGATTTACCGCCGAGCGCGACGGCAGCGGACATTCCGACAGATTTTGGGCACTCGCTTTGGCGAATCACGCCTGCCAAACTTCGCCCGATTCCCGCGCGTCGATTTCGCTTTCCCCGCAACCGAAGTTCGGCTTTATTTGGTAAAAATATTCCAAATTTTCGTTCAGCTATATTTCCCAGCCCTTTAAAATAAGGCTAAAATGCCTATAAACCTCTATAAAACCCGCTGAAAAACGCCAAGAATGGGATTTTTTTTCGTAAAAATAAGGGTTTTTTTATTGACAGACCAGCCTATTGGATTACTGTGATGTCCAATAAAAGACGGGGGGCAACCTTGCTTGCGCGTTTGTGTAGATGCCGTCAAAGCGGTGTCGACGGGCGCAATTTGGGAGCTTACCACCTTTTATTGTTTACCTCAGAAGGGTTTTTCCACTAGATAATAACAATAAAAAAATAATAGATATGAATAAAGCACAACTCGTAGAAGAAATCCAAAAATTGCTCGGCAAAGACGCCAGCAAAGCATGCGCTGAAAAGGCATTGAATGCGGTTCTCGAAGCTATCAAGGGCGGTATCAAGAAGCAGAAAAAAGTTCAGCTCATCGGTTTTGGTACATTCTCTGTTGTAAACCGCAAGGCTCGCACAGGTATCAACCCGCAGACAAAAGCCAAGATCAAGATTAAGGCTTCAAAGGCTATCAAGTTCAAGGGGTCGAAAGCTATCAAGCTCTAATTCTGGATTTGAATTTATAAAAAAAGTCGCGGTCATTCCCGCGACTTTTTTTGTGCACATAGGAGGCATTTTTTATCGGCAAGAAAATCACATAAAGTAAGCAAGAAAATATGCGTTTGGCTGAGTGTAGGTTGCGTATAGTTTCCTACAATTCAAAATTACGTTTTGAATTGTAGAAATTTTGCTTGACTAAGGCTTAAAATCTCCGATAATCTAAAATTAGATTTTGAATTGTAGGAGGTTTTATGTTCGTTGAACGCAATATCAAGGAAGCTTTCGAGCGTGTTAATTCGTTTTTCCCCATCGTGCTGGTAATCGGGGCACGACAGGTTGGTAAAAGCACTTTCTTGCGAAAAGTTGCAGAGCCGTCGCGTAAATACGTCTCGCTCGACCCGCTTGACATTCAAAAGCAGGCTCGCGAAGACCCGCGACTGTTCCTTGCCAATAATCCCGCCCCAGTTATATTTGACGAAATCCAGAACGTTCCCGAGCTTTTGCCGTATATCAAGGCTGTCGTTGACGAAGTCCGCCAAACTTCGCCCGAAAAGGCAAAGGGAATGTTCTGGCTTACGGGATCGCAGCAGTTTCATTTGATGAAGGGCGTGTCGGAGTCGCTCGCGGGGCGCGTCGGCATATTGAATCTTTACGGACTTTCGAACGCCGAACTTGACGGACGCAAATCCCAGCCGTTTTTGCCTGACAACCCGCTGCCGAGCGTTCCTGCAAAATCGCCCATCGAAGTGTTCACGCGAATTTGGCGCGGGTCGTATCCCGAAATCGCAACGGCAAATCCCGATACGAACATTTGGTCGGCGTTCTTCCAGTCTTATATTCAGACCTATCTTATGCGCGATGTTCGCGCGTTGACGCAGGTTGCCGACGAGCACAAATTCTACGATTTCCTCCGCGCGGTTGCAGCACGTACCGGGCAAATGCTGAACTATTCAAGCCTCGCCCGCGATGCCGACATTTCGCAGCCTACGGCTAAAAGCTACCTGAGCATTTTGGAGACTTCAGGCATCGTAAAATTGCTCTATCCTTATTCGCGCAACAAAACCCGCAATATGGTTTCGACGCCGAAACTGCATATGCTCGATACGGGGCTTGCCGCATTTTTGACGGGCTGGACTTCACCCGAAGTGCTGATGAACGGCGCAATGGCGGGCGCATTTTTCGAATCGTGGTGCGTTGCTGAAATCATTAAAGGCTATGTAAACGCAGGAGAAACTCCCAATTTTTACTATTACCGAGACAAGGATAAAAACGAAATCGACCTCGTGATAGAGCGCAACGGCAAAATATACCCCGTTGAGTTTAAGAAAGCCGCCACTGTCTCAAAGTCGGACGTAAAACACTTCAATAAACTCGCCGAATTGAAAACGCCAGTCGGCACAGGCGCCCTAATAAGCCTCTACCCCGACTCAATCCTAATTAAAGACACCGTCAAAACAATCCCCGCATTCGCGCTGTAGGCAAAAAATTCCAAATCGTTGAATTTTTAGGAGAATTCCAATGATTTACAAAAGAATTGTCCAATAGGAGGTTTATTCGGCGGAGTTATTATGTTTACTTGACTATATTACTACATATGTCAAAACAATTTCCATGAAAAGAATATGTCTTAACGTCATAACCTTTGCAAAGAAGCAAATCTTAGAATGCTATTTGGAATGTTTTTTTATACTACCGTTAACATTTTTCCTTGGATCTTTATCTGTTATCGTTTGGGGGTATGTTGATTGGGATACTCGAAGAGGATCAGTCGAAAAAGAAATACAAGTGATTCGAACTAACTCTGAAAAAGAGATAAAACAAAAAAAAGATTCGGCAGAAAGAGAGTTTAAGGCAAAACAGGCTGGGTACGCGAAGGAGCTTTCGTATCTTGATTCTACGCTATCAGAAACCATAAAAAAATATGAATTATCTAAAAATTCATTGATAGAAATTGAGACGCAAATAAAATCGAGAGAAGAAAAGCTCAAAGAGATAGAATTTCTGAAAAAACAAGTCGAAGACCTTTCAAAACAAAAAAATACACTCGATGAATCTGTTTCAAATTTATTGAAACAGAAGACAATTCTCTCCGCAGATCTTGAAAACGCCACAAAACGAGAGGCTGAAACGAAAGCATTGTTAGCCGATTTGTCAGCTCAAGTCATAAACTTATCCGGAGAGCTAAATCGCTCCAATATGCTAAAAAACGAAAATGACAAATTACTTATTGAAATCGAGTCCAACAAAAAGAAGAAGTCTGATTTGGTAAAAGAAATATCAGAAAAGAGAATTTCTGTAGACACTATAGAGGCAATAGAGTTAAACAAGGCGGAGCTTTTAAAGATAAAAAAAGCAATAAATGAAGAAACAACCCGCTTTAACTCCATTAAAGTTGCACTAAAAGAGCAAGAAAAAGAGAAGAATGAACTAAATGTTGAGATCGCGTCTTTAACGGAAAAATTAGCAGGAACAAGAAGAGAATTCCAATCTTTGTCAGAAAAAATGAACAAAGACAATACGCAACTTAACATTCTGAACAAAGAAATTATCAAGAAGACTAATGAATTGGCTTCTGTTAGTGAAAAGCTTGAGGTAGACAAAAATTTAGCTGTAAAATTGGATAAAAAACGTACCGAATACAACGAATTGGTTAAACAAATGGGGGGATATGCAATTAATTTGAACGACTTGTCAAATCGAATATGTGATGAAACAAAAAAATTGAATGCGCTAATAAAAGAAAAAGAACAAATATCGCTTGAAATTCGGGCAAAGACCAATGAGCTTCATAGGTTAAATGCTGAAATAAAAACGCGCGATATAAAATAAGTAAAAATCAAAATAATTGTATAACATGATTTATCAGGTATTAGTTCTCTGGGGGTTGTGCTCGTTTTCAGCTGTATTGCTCGCTGTTCTCTCTATTTATTATTTTAAAAAGTCAAGGGATCTTGCGCCTTTATTTCAAAGGAAAAACGAGCTTCAATGTCAAATAAACTCTCTAAATGAACAAATTGCGGTTGCTCAAAATACAAACAATGCGTTAACAATAAAAAACCAAGAATTGAACAAAGAATCCAAAATATATGAACAATCGATTCTTGACGGAAAAATTGCCAAAGAATTTTTGGATAAATATGACGAGGAGCTTGCAGAGAAGCGAAGCACTATTTACAGAACAAATAATGATATAGAAAATGTTAAAGATATTTACAACAAAGCCAAAGAAGAACTTGCTAATATTAATCTGGAAATACAAAACGCGGCGGGAAAATTACAAGGGCAAGAGCAACAATTGAATAAAAATGAACAAATAATAGCAGAAATAGAAGTTAAGAAAGACCAACTTTTACAGAAAGAAAAGGCACTGCTCCAAGTAACTGAAAAACTGGAATCCCTCAAGGTTGAATCTGAAGAATTAGATGCTAAATGCAAAAGACTAAAAAATGACATTGAAAGAATGGAAGAAGAGCGAAAACGCTTGGATTCGTCGTGTTTAGCGTTAGGAGAAGAAGAAAAGCACTACAGAGAAAGTATTCGTGCTTTAAACGCAGAGAAATCAACCCTTGACTTATTGCTCGATACAAAAAAGGCTGAGACCAAAGGTATCGAGGATTTCAAATGGGAGGACTTAGACAAACAACCCATTCCTTTGGTAAAATCGGAAAAGCACATCGAAGAACAGAAATTTTTATCTGAATTTAAAGATAAATTAAGGAAGAATAATATTGTATTCGACGACAGAACAATAAATGCATTCCACACTGGTTTAAAAGTTCAAGATTCCTCCCCTCTGGTTGTGCTTGCCGGAATATCTGGAACAGGGAAAAGCCTTCTTCCTCAGTTATACGCGAGTGAACTTGGTTTTAACTTTCTACAAATTGCCGTTCAACCGAGATGGGATGGCCCTCAAGATTTGTTCGGATTTTATAATTATATGGAAACCCGCTTTAAGGCGACCGAACTGTCCAGATTGATTTGGAGTTGCGATATATATAACAATAAAAAAGCAAAAAAAGAGTTTTCGGGAGATGTCAAAAATTTGCCAATGAACATGGTTCTTTTGGACGAAATGAATCTGGCAAAGGTTGAATATTATTTTAGCGATATGCTGAGTAAACTCGAAGTTAGAAGAGGGAAGAATTGCTCTCTAGACGATCAACGTAAACCAGCTGAAATAGAATTGGAGTGTGGCTCAAGTGGAAAAGATGTTGGGATGCGCAGAATGTTTGTAAACAAAAATACGCTTTTTGTAGGGACAATGAACGAAGATGAATCAACCCAGTCTCTTTCCGACAAAGTTATGGATAGGTCAAATGTGATGCGTTTTGGCCGTCCTAGTTCATTAGATTTGCACCCGACCATAGATAAATTTTTGAAATCACACAGCGATGAAAAGCTTACCTATGGTACGTGGGAAAAATGGGTAAATAAATCCATAAAAAAATCGGATTCAGATTTTATAAACGAAATAATTACCCCGATAAACGACGAACTTGCGCGGATTGGAAGACCATTTGCGCATAGAGTCTACCAAGGCATTTCCAATTATGTTGTAAATTATCCTGATAACTCTAAAATTGGTCGAAGTAATGCAATCGCTGATCAGATCGAGATGAAAATTTTGCCAAAATTGACTGGTATCGAAATGGAAGACAAGATTGTTCGCGAAGTGTTAGAGAGAATCGGAGAGCATATTGATAAAATCAAAGATGAAAAATTGTCCGAAGCTTTTTCAAATGCAAGGAAATCGGATGATTCCGTGTTCTTCCAGTGGCGCGGCATTATGCGTTAATGAATTATATGGATACTACATTGACATCGCTTGGGGAGTACTATAATGACGAATCTTTTATAGGTTCTACTGATTTTAAGAAATTTTTGATGTCGGAGGAATCCTCCACAGTTAATATTGAATTCGAGCTGATAAATAAAATAGTAGACGACATCACATACATAAGATTTAAAGCCGAAGAGCATTATTTGCAGAATCAACACAAAGCATATTCAAAGAAAAGAGCTTTACCAATATCTTGGGATTATATTGAAGACGAATTAACAAAAAAAATAAAAAAAGAGCCTCCTCGACGCATAATTACTACCATTGCACAAAGACATTTTCCGCTTTTAAGAAAATTGACGAAATCGTTAAAGACAACACTACAACGAAAACGCGAAAAAATTCATTTATCTGCCGTTCAACAAATTGATTCTTATTGTATAAGATGGTTAACTAAACAACCAGGTCGGACTAAATTTGAAAAAGCCGGAGACTCCCAAAAAATATACGCAGTTGTCCGAAAAGAAAATATAGATATACTTGAAAATCAGGTACTGAAAGACTTCCTAAAAAGAATCATACCGATAGCGGCAAGATATCTGAAGAAGTACCAAAATGATTATCCTAATAATGCCATTGTCATTGCTGTTAAATCCCTAGAGAACTTTTGTAAAGAAGAACTGAATTCGACTACGTTTAAATCCATTTCAAATTTGAAGAATTCGGTGATTCCCAATTATACCCTACAATATCATCCAATGTATTCAATCATATGGGAAGCATATCGTCTTCTGATTCATCAAACGCAATTATCAGAGCTGGTTTGGAAGTTTCGATATAACCTGTTTGCAGAATACTTTGTTTTAAATGCAACTACATTTTCGAATGGGAAGCGAACGGATGAAACCCCTGTTTTTCGTAATGAAGCTTGGATTACATTTTTACCTGAAAACGGGAGATTCTTTACGTTAACATCTTTTTTTAATCTGTTTACAAAACCTGATAAATCCATTTTTGAAATGAAAATTGAGGCGACCGCAATCGGAACTCCATGTTTGAAAATCTCAAAATTTTTTAGAACCTCCCCTCAAAAAACAACATACGTGCCAGTGTATATTCCATCTTCTTTCAGAAAAGAGATCACTTTCCCCGACGATGGAAATGTATATGTTGTATTTAATGCCTCTTCAGCAAACATCAAAGGTAATTACGTATCATATAACGACAACTTTAACTATGAAGGATTGATATGATACTAAATGTATTCGACATTACGACAAAGTTTGAACTTAGGCAATACAATGTAGATTTGTCTATGTCGGAAGAAACCATCAATGAACGTGATAAACCTTTCCCATTATCCCGTTCATTGATATACCCCAAAGAAAATGTTAATAGAACTCCGTACATACAAAACTGTAACTCCCCAGAAGTTAGTGATATAATCTGTGGGGATCATCCTGATTACAAAAATATATTTCTAGTCTCTGAAATTTTCAAAGACCTTGACGAAAATAAAAACGATGCGGCAAATAAGCTGAAGGCATATTTCTCATACCAATACTCAGATATTGCCACAAATTTCAATCTTGAGGATTCTTTTAACATTGTTTTAGTGCCCGATGTTTTCAGTTCGATGACGCAAGAATATATTTTATCTTCGGGCGTGTTTAGTCGTGAAAACACAATACTATTGTGGAGATCTGTTGCATCCGTTATTGGAATAGATTTCGAAAAAAGAGGAGCACAAGAAGGCGATAATATTCTTGTTGTGGACACATGCTGTGAGAAATGTTACGGGACTGTATTGACATTGAAAAAGCATGAACGAGGGAAACAATTAAAACTTGTTCCTCAGAGAAAAGCTTATATCGAAAAGAATAAGGAAACAAATTATCCTAATGTTTTTTATTTCAAAAAACAGACGTCTATTCCCAATGAAGTTTACGATTTCTTTTTACGAACGTATTGGGGAACTCGGGAACAAAAATTCTATGCGCCGATAAACGGAATATGGAGTGAATATGTTTCGCCTAAAATTGAAAACCAGGTAAACATCACATCCGAAAACTTAAAAGGTATAAAATATTGTGTAATATTAGGAGAAACATTGGCCGACATCCCTTTCTCGTTTGCAAGAGAACGCATAATAGTTGACTATAACTGTACTTCCACTTTTGATGGAGCAGCAAAATTTTATTACAGAAAGAAAAATGAATTACCGACATATCTAGATCAGTGTGAAGCACTAAGATTGGTTGTCCAAAACCGAGACATGGAGACTATTGACGCAAAAACATTGATTGAAGAAGATGATCAATGTGTCGGCGGAGAAATAAAAAAAGGCTACGTAAATAGAGAATGCTATATAGAACCTCAAAACAGGTTCGCAAAATTTTTTCTGATTTTGGGCGATAAAGACTCCCAACTAAAAATTTTAAAGCAAGACATCGGCAAAGAATCTACGCATAAGCAAAACTTGACGTTGACGTCAGAAATGATTCCAGGACAAGGAATCGCCATAGTCCAAGTAGAAGCAAAACCTCTTATAGAAAACAGCATAAAGCTAGATTTTTTGAAGATGGAAAATTCGGAAAAGAGTTTGGTTTCTCTGCAAAATGAATTAAAGCGTAGTTTTCCTATCGATATGCCGCTCGTTAAAGCAGATCCAGATCTCTGGGATCGTACAAAACAAGAGGTGTTAGACTATTTGAACAACAACGTCATTAACAAAACGAAATCCATGTTTTCAAAATCGCAATATCCCTACGCGAACACAACGGGTATAGAACGATTTCAAAGAGTGAATGTTTTCGGAAACGATCCTGAAAAAAATAAACCTAACACAGATGAAAAAATCCTATCTCGTTTATACCTCAAACTACACGATGACTATTTTAACTACAAACCGCAATCAGACATCGCAAGTATTATAGCTTGGATGTATATAAATGACAAAGACAAATACTTTAAAGATATTGTTTCCGATGTTATTGAAAAAGTTGAGGAGGCTGCAAATTCAGAATCACCTATAAAAAAACAATATCTGACATTTTGTGCAAATAATTTAACTAGCAAGGATCTTCTTGTTAGGTATTTCAACGCATGTTGTCTCAGATTAAAAAAATCTCTAAGAACTTCCTCTTCAAACAAAAACAAATCAACAGAGTGGATTCGCGGATTGGCAGAAATGTTGATGTTCAATAACGAGATGTTAAGCATATTTTCAGATGACAAGTCACTTGAATCTAAACCAAAATATACGTGTACAGATTGCATGTGGTATTTAATCGAAACTTTTGATATATGGGTAGATGAAAAGAGAAGTGTTAAGTCATTTAGGTACGTATTAAAGGCAATGTTATTCTTGTTAAAATATCGAAAATACGACAAAACGTTCATTCGGGAAAGTGATGTAGCAACTTTGGAGCTTTACTATGCAATTTTGGCGTCAACTGATACCAAAAAATTAAAGAAATTATCGTGTTTTAACGGAATAAAAGATTTGATAGGCTGTTTTCGCGATTACATAAATGGAAATGGTTCGCTTGACGGAATTCCAATGGATTAATATGGACACTTACATAAGAGAGTATATAATGCTTTGGGGGTTGAATACACAAAAGCAATCTATCCCTATTTCTCACTCAACATTGACGATGGGTCTAGAACGCATTTCCCCCGAATATACGGGACAAGAAGTGTTAAATTTTCTGCGGTCTGAAAACCTTGTGTGTGCAAATATTCACGGAGAATATATACTCACAGAGAAAGGATTAAATGTTCGCAAGTTATATCCAAGCGCAACCCAAGCTTTGCCTACTCAAACAGAATCGCCATCTCCATATGAATATAGCAGATTTAGACGGTTGCTGTCATATTATATAGACTGTATCAGTCTAACTGAGCATGCACAGGAATACTTGTTTGATAACCAACTTAACAGTAAGTTTTTTGTGCCAATTCTGCCCCACAATTGGTTGCAAGGACTCGGAACTTGTGCTTCGAGTCAGATATGTATAACGGTCCCTTCAGTCTCAAAAGTTGCATTAATGCAGCTATTACAGCGGTCCGATGAAGACGAAGAAATATATTTGGGGTATCCTGTAGAAGTTTTTAAAACTAAAAATGGAAATTGTTGTTATGCGCCAATAGGATTAATCCCAATTGATATTGTGAACTCAACAGCAACGTCTCTAAATATTAATATTCGATTCGATGAAGCCGAACTTAACCAGAATTGGCTTGAATTTTCTGTCCCGGAGGAAAGTAGAGATTATATAGTAAAATCACTTCTAAACAATAAAGCTAATAATGGTTTACTAGACTTGAAATTATCAATTCCTATTATTTCTCAATTTGCAAAGGGATTACAATCTGAAATAGATCCAAATCTTTGTGACAAAATTCTTCCTGTAAACATAAAAGAAAAAAAGGAAACTTACAATATCCCTGTGATATTTGTAGGAAGTGGACTTAAGTATGCAAAAACTTTAAAAAAGGAGTTAACTTATATTAGAGATAAAGTCAGCGATAAGGAATTGGATTCAACTGCAATAGCTTACGTTTTTAGAGAACATCCGTTGCCTGTTTCAGACGCCCATGAATATGCCCCACTGCCGTTCATCGATTCGAATGACGAACAACGCCATGCCTTGTATGATGCGCTGAATTCACCGATTTCGAAAGTTACAGGCCCTCCTGGGACGGGAAAAACACAAGTGGCAGTGAACATAATCAGCAACCTCGTGTACAACGGAAAAACTGTTCTATTCACTAGCATGAATCACAAAGCGGTACACGCAATTGAAGAACGAACTCTTGGATTGCTGAAGTCGAGCGGTATGAATTTAATAAATTTCTGTTCTAACGCTGATAATTCCGTACAAAATTACTGGTATAAACAAAACCTTGATTTGCTGATAGGTAAGGGGCTTGCTGCGTATGTCGAAGATGGAGATATTGATGTTAGAGCAGTAATTGATGCTTCAAAAAATTGGCTTCGCGTAGCTAAGTATTATGAAGATAGAGAAATATTTATTCGAGAATCTGGAAAATGTTTAAAGAACTTGAATAGGGTTATTTGTAATCTAAAAAGACTATTAAGAAGTGACCATTTTGATAGGAACAATTACGATATAAAAAAGATAAAAAGATGTATTTTTAAAATAAAAGAAAAGGAAGATTTCAGCGCGAAAAACATATTTCGATTCATATGTTGGTATATATTGAAAAGAAAATCATCTAAAGAATCATTGTCCTACATTATAGATACGCTCCCATCTTTCGCGGATTATCTTTCTGTTAAGGACTTAAAGGATAATTTGAAAAATTTTGTTAGTTTATTGTCAGAATATGACAGTACAAGGAGAGATTTCGACAATATCGGGGTGAAATCAAAAAAAATTCCTAGTTTGGAAAGAGGCCTCCGTGAACTTGATTATTATATAGATGATATAAGCAAACATTTGATTAGTGCATTGACGTATAAATTGGCAAACGCCATTAAATCGCTTTCGTCAAATCTCCAAGAGCTTGATGAAATAAAAGGTATAATGGTTATATTAAAGAGTGCGAGATCGCCTTATTTCTTCCAGAGGCTAAGTAAGGTTCAGTATAATGACGCGCAACGCGGGTTTTGTAAATTTTCACAGTATTTTCCCGGCTGGGCGACAACACTGTTGTCGCTATCGAAAGCATCTCCATGTGTCCCTGGGCTTTTTGATAAGGTAATTGTTGACGAGGCATCTCAAGTCGAAATTCCACCGATAATACCTGCTTTATTCCGTGCGAAAACGGTTACTGTTGTAGGCGATCCTAACCAATTTCCACCTGTGAAAACGATGAAAGAGACTCGTCATAATTATTTGAAGTCAAAGCATGGTTTAACGGATATAAAAGACCAAGCCTATGACTTTATGACTTATTCAGCCTACGATATGATTCGAACGTCACCTACTATGTTAAAGGAACATTTTAGATGTAGTTCCGATATCGCTGATTTTTTTAATTCCGAGTTTTATAATAACAACTTACGCGTTATGACAAACCCATCAAAACTGAATTTCCCAGATGCTTTGGGATATAAACGTGCAATTGAATGGATTGATGTAACAAATGATTTGGAGGCTGAATTTGATTCAGTATTGTCTAGAATAAAAGATCTAATAAAAATTAATTATAACGGATCTGTGGGAATTATCACTCCGTTAAAAAAGCACGCAGATGCATTGCGCGAACGCACATACAAATACAGTACAAAGCTGAACGATTTTCAAGTAAACACAGTCAATGCATTTCAAGGTGGTGAACGAGACTTAATTATATTCGCGTTGGGATATACCAATGCTTTATCGAAAGGAGAGCGATGGTACATTGAGTCTAACGAAAATCGCTATATTTTCAACGTCGCAACGAGTAGAGCTCGCGCATGTTTACTTATCGTAGGCGATAGACAAGCGTGTTTAAATTCTGGAGTTGAAGTACTACATAACTTAGCTTTGTGTCCCAAAGATAAGCCTTACGAAACAGACAACAATATTAGATTTGAAAGTCCAGTAGAGCAAAGGTTATATGAAGCTCTGCTGACAGCAGGAATAAAAACTTCCCCTCAATATCCAGTAGTAGGACGACGTCTAGACCTAGCTTTGGTAAATTATAAAATCGATATAGAAATTGACGGAAAGCAATGGCACTTAAATTCCGAAGGCAGTAGGAAATTAGATGATATATACCGCGATTTGCAACTGCAAAGCGCGGGATGGAAAGTGATTCGCATTTGGGCGACGGATGTAATAAACGATATTGAAAATTGTATTAAAAAAGTTAAAGAGGCAATGGAATAAACAACTGCAAGAGATATTGCTCGTATTTTGCTTTTGCCACATACAATGATTTTATCAGTAAGATCGAGTATATGAATCAAATTGCAAGAGAAATAGGATATTATTGACATCATAATTTCGCCCACCATTCGGGAAAAAAGAATTTGCCAAGGTCAAAATTTCCTAGAACGACATATTCGTGTTTGACTAAGTAAGCCAATCCTTAAAATAGCTTGACTTTTACACAAAACATTAGATATTTAAGGAAATAAATCCTAAAATATATACATATTTATGGAATACATTGAAAGAAATATCGAGTCCGACATCAAAGAAAAGCTTTTCAAAGGCAAGGTTATAATTGTATACGGCCCTCGCCAATGCGGGAAGACTACCATGATTGCCCATATCTGCAAAAGTTATGGCGATGACGTATTGTGGCTAAATGCCGATGTCATCAACGTCCGCGACACGCTTTCGGATATGTCGGCTCAAAAATGGCTGTCAGTTATCGGCAACAAGAAAATTGTCGTTATAGACGAGGCGCAACGCATTCCGAATATCGGGCTTTCGATGAAAATCTTTGTGGATGAGATCAAAGACCGCCAGCTGATAGCGTCGGGGTCGTCGTCCTTCGACTTGGCGAACAAAACCGAAGAGCCGCTTACGGGTAGAAAATACGAATATACTCTTTTGCCGCTCTCTTTTGCCGAACTTACGGGCAAGTTCGGGCTAATCGAGGAAAAGGGCGCAAGGGAACAGCGTTTACTCTTCGGCAGCTATCCAGATGTTGTCAATAATCCGCAAGATACCCAGCGAATTCTCGGCGAGTTGGCAAGTTCATACCTTTACCGTGACGTTCTCGCAATGGAAGGCATAAAACGCCCCGCGCTTTTGGATAAAATCGTGCGCGCGCTTGCCCTGCAAATAGGCTCGGAAGTAAAAATTCAGGAGATTTCGAACCTTACCAACTGCGACGCAAAAACCGTCGAAAAATATATAAATCTCCTCGAAAAATCGTTCGTCGTGTTTTCGCTGCCTGCATTTAGCCGCAACTTGCGCAACGAAATCAAAAAAGGCAGGAAAGTTTACTTTTACGATATCGGCATTCGAAATGCGATACTCGGCAATTTCGTTCCGCTGAATTCGCGCACTGATTCAGGGGCGATGTGGGAAAATTACCTTGTTGCCGAGCGTCTAAAACAGCTGATAAATGCGCCGTTTCCGCCGCGCCGCTTCTTCTGGCGGACAACCGACCAGCGCGAAGTTGACTACATAGAAGAAACCCCGCAGACATTGTCGGCATGGGAATTTAAATCAAACCCGAAGCTCACTACAAAACTTCCCGCAGCCTTCCTAAAAGCCTACCCCACAGCCCAAAGCGCCTGCATCACACCCAAAAACTATGAGGAATTTGTTGGGTAACTCCATTGAAAGATTTTTATGTAAGACTAAAATTCTATATTTGTATTATGCTTTCGTGTCCTTCCGCTCTCAAAATGTGAACACCTATATCGTGTTGCAGTTGCAAAGCTGCCATTATATATTTCACATTAAAGTTAAGAGCTTATTTTATTGAGTTCTTGACTAGTAATCTTTGTGTCCCACCCGCCGATGAGAGTTTCTTTGTGTCGAACAATTCCTGTATAAGAAAGGCTGGCGTCTTCAAAGCGTTTGAACGCAAAGATTGCTTGATTCATCAAAGAAGAGTTAAATACCCCGATGCTTACTAGGGAATCAAAGTCGGAGATTTCAAGACCTGTCACACGTTTGAAAAGGTTCGGCTCTAAACGACGTATAATGTCGTAAAGAGTCTCTTCGCGATAATCTGTAAGATACATGAACACAGGGATACGCGTTGCAAATTTCAATAGTTTCTCCTGAATTTTTTTGCGTAAGCTTTTTATTTCTTTCTCTTCATCGTATATCTCTTTCTTGAGAGATTTTTTCTCTTTGTCATCCTCCGGTTCTGACGCTTTTAACTTTTTGAGAGAATCGGATTTGTTTAATATTGTTGAAATCTGTTCGTTAAGATTGCGAAATCCTTCGATTTTTTCTAGAATTTCAAGAACTTTATTATCGTTCATAATCCGGCGAAGAGTATCGTTATCTACGTTCACGAGCAATGCGCTTTCCCATCGGCGGGCAAGCATGGTTGAAGCTGTTCCGCTTACTACTAAATCCATAATTTCGCCAGCGTTCAACTGCTTCATATCGCAGCCATTATAGCAAAGGACAGGTAGAAAATGAATAAACTCGCCGACTTTCTTTTCGGGGGATTCCTTTAAATCCGGATTCAATCCGCTGCCATATGTGGCAATCTGGAACAAAGCCCTATCTGGAGCGAAGTCATAAACGAAGCAGGTATCTTTTATTATTTGAACTTCATTTGGAGATTTCCCATCTGGATTGCGTAGTTTCCACGGCGTTTGAACTCGGAATGCCGATTGGAAATAGGCTTCCGGACTTGTCGTATTGCGAAGCATTAGAATTGCGCTCCATTGCGGGATTGAAATTCCTGTCAAAAGTTTTCCGCAAGTAAGAGTTATTGTTTTTGTATCAAACCCGTTTCCAATTGCTTCTTTTACTGGCGGTAGCGCATCTAATCCGATTCCGGCGCGTGTTCCCGCGCATACTACTATTTTATAAGTTTTGAAGAATTTGTTCGCGTCCAAATGCAGCATTGTATTCATAGCTTCGCAAGCGGCTACATTTGGCAAATACCAAATCGAATGTGAAGCAGAAAGTAACCTTCCATCCGAAAACGGCATGGGAGATTTCCCTTTTGTTCTCAATCTTGCTTCTTCGCTTTGAACTAATTGTCCTTGTATGAGATTCAACCATTTTTGAACCTCCTCCTTGTGTTTGAATTCGTATCCGTTGTTAGTCTTTTCAGCCTTAAAAAACTCGTTTAAATCAAACTCATTGAATTCTCCTTTGAGTGCTACTTTTCGAATTTCTTCCGGCATTTGATAGGTCAATAAAACCATTTTGGGAAGCTCACGGTAGGGATTGTCAGGTGAATCACCCCATGCTTCTTTGGCCCGTTGTTCATCAGAATATGTCCAACTAAAAATCTGGTCTTCCAGAAATTCCCCGCTATTGATGGCCCGAAATGGCGTGCCCGACAAATATAAATAGGCGGAAGTTGTAATTGGCATGCTTTCTTCATCGTAGTATTCCAATCCACTTTCTTTAATCTCTTTATACTCGTCTTCATCTATTTCCTCTCTATCGAAAAGTTCTTTGGCGTGTTCGCGCCACGCCCCAAAGTGATATTCGTCAAGAATAACACAGTCCCAGTTAGTCGTGTGAATGTCTTCGTTTCGGGTTTTTATTCCACCGAGTGTACTTTTCCCCAACATATCTTGAAATGATGCGAACCACACAATAGGGAGATTTTTGTCGGCCTTTTGAAATGTAAGCTCACCATCTTTATGGATAAACTGCCAATCTTGAAAATCCTGATGTGTTTCTATGTCTTCCTGCCATGCGCTTTGTACTGCTGGTTTGAATGTAAGCACAAGTATCTTCTTCCACCCCATGCGCTTTGCCAGCTGATATGCCGTGAACGTTTTGCCAAAACGCATTTTTGCATTCCACAAAAAATGAGGGGTTCTATGCTCTTGAGCGCGCGAATGTTCCTTGAAATATTTTTCTGTAATTTCAACCGCTCTAGTTTGTTCTGGACGCATCGCAAAAGTATTTAGCTTTTTTGAGACTGTTGTTTTTCTGGCTTTTACTGCCGCAATTGACATTGCGACATCATCAACCGTCGCTTCAAACCATTCTGTATTCTTAAAACGTTTTGCCCCCATACGCTCAAGAATTTCGTGGACATTAAAATCCTTGAAGAAAGTACCGTCATTACGAATTGCAGACTCATCCAGCAAAATGGTATAGGGCATATTTGTCGGACGGTTGGTAGGGAATTGTTCTTCAATGCGAATGCGAGCGCTACGCTCTGTATATCCTACTTTTACAAGACCCTTGCCCGTTCGACTTCCTGTCCACACTATTTGTTCATACTGAGGTTCAGTATACGCATAAATGCGGGGGTTCTTTATTGGTTTTAAAATTTCATTAGAATCAGGCATAATCAACTTACTCCATTGGTCGGATCATAGATTCAATAAATTTCTGTTCATCTTCCGTGATGCCATATTTCTTGTATAACTCCTCATCCGACCAAGGTTTTGAAAAATCTTGCATCGGAACGAAAGTAAAACAAGTCTTTGTTATATGTATTGAGGTCAATGATTGTAATAATAAAAATCTAAAAAATGTTGTTTTTATGTATGATACCATATTCTCGGCCTCTTCTTTTTTATGAAATGTGTTTAACACTAAGTATGTTTCTGTACACGCTGTGTTTGGGGGGAGAACAAGTAAGGACGAAACTATCTGATATTTGCCATCAGAAGATGGCTTGTTTCCGCCTGACATTGCATACGTGATAACTACCTTAAATTTTTCTAATATATTTTTGTTGTCTGATATGTTCGCTCTATTAATGAAAGAAATTCCATTAGAAGAGATTAATTCTACATCACCTGCTTGTTTTTCGCAATGTCCACGGATGCTACTTGATAATGAAAAAGCATTTCTTGAAAATACTATATTTGAGAGTACTGACTCCTTATGAGACAATACTTTTCTAACAATGTGAATAGCTTCATTGTCACGTATGAAAATTGGGAATTCATCTAGAGCACGTTTTTCTTGTTGAGACGGTTTGTTTCCCGTTAGATTTTGAATCAAACATTTCCCTGAATATTTTTCATCTCGTAGGAAATAACAAATACCTCCGGCAATATTTACCCCATTAAAACAATCCGCACTGTTTTTAAAGTCAGCTAGGTTTCTTATTTTTTTATCATGCAACATCTCGCGCCTGAACTCATCCAACCCTTTCCCGCCAGCGTACCAGCGTGCGGGGATAATCATTACAATATATCGTGGATTTAACTTCTTTGCTTGTTGAACAAAGTATTGATATATCGGTTTGGCGCTTGCGCCATTTCCTCCATCGCTTATCTGATACGGCGGATTGCCGATAATTACGTCAAATTTCATATTAAAAATTTCCTCTGGTTTGAGTGTGTGAATAAATTGATATGCATGACTTTCCAAGCCATCATCGCGTTGATATTCATTTTGATTTGCCCCGCAAAATTTGCACTTACCATTTTCCCACGTATGCTTTTGAGGAGTAAAAATTATGTTACCGTATGATGATTTGAATTTGCTGACTGAATATTTTGAGTTGGCGTTGCGTGAACAGTAAAGCGAACGCCGTGAAATAAGCCCCGTAAGTTCGGTGATGGCAATTCCGAAAACCATATTATGGACAATATGATCAATGCGTTCTTGAAGGTCTGGGATATTGTTGGCAAGTCCGTCTATTAAACGCTTTGTTATTTCACGAAGAAAAACCCCCGTCTTACAGGCGGGATCAAGAAACTTTAGATTCGGATTTTCCCATATTTCTGAAGGCAACAAATCGAGCATATTGTTGACAATGTCTGGAGGGGTAAAAACTTCATCGTTACTAAGGTTTGCCAAGCATTGCAAAATATCTGGCTTATAGACATCCTTGAATATACCAGATAGTGGCGAGTCGGGCTCCTTTATGGCTGAATTATCCAAGCTCATAGAGCCTCCTGAAAGATGTTAAAGGATATTCCGAAATCGGCTTGGTTATATAGACCGAATCGCCGTTATCTGAGGTGTGAACGGAATGGGTAAAAAGGATATCATCTTCGCGAATATCCTGCTGAATGTCTGAATAACGAAATACCAATCCTTTTAATTGTTCGCCTACCAAACTCCATTCAACAAAACAAATCCCATCATCGCTACCAACAAGCTTCATTGTAAGGGCATCGCCTTGAACAATATTCTTTTGCAATAGATATTGGACGGATTTTAAAATGTCATCTTCAGCCTGCGTTCCAAATAATATCTCAAATTGAAGCTTGAAATAACTAAAAAGTCGGTTACGGCAAAATTCTAAACTATCAAGCAATATATCAATTCCATACATGCTTGATACGGCGAGTATAGCGTATTTTTCGTAATCATATTTGCTTTTCCCATATCTCGATTCAACGACAGCCAATTTACGGCGCAGAATTTCTATCAGGAAATTGCCTGTTCCACACGCAGGCTCTAAAAAACGAGAATCTATGCGATTTGTTTCGTCTAGAACAAGGTCAAGCATAGCGGTTACTTCACGTTGGGCTGTAAAGACTTCACCATGATCAACTACGCGCTTTCTGCTGATTACCTGTTTTTCGGAAGAGTTGTAATTACTATGTGCCGATTGAGGGTCGTTTTCGGGGTTATCTGGAATATCTGTTTTTGCTATATTTGCCATTTCGATTTTTCTTAATGAGTCGTTTTACCGTTAAGTATATTCAACCACTCCCGTTTTTGAGATCGCTATGTGAATAATCGCATTTGAGTGTTAAAATTTACGACCGTTTATCTATACACATTTCATTTCCAATCAGTCAAGATCTGATTTTTCTAAAACATGAAATGAAAGGATTTTTATAATGATAGTATCATATATAAGGGTTTCTACCGAAAAGCAAACCACGCAAAACCAGCGGTTTGAGATTGAAGAATATGCCAAGCGCAACGGTATTTTGGTTGACGAGTGGGTTGAGGAGGTCATAAGCGGCACAAAGCACCATTCACACAGGAAGCTTGGGCGGCTGATTAAACGACTTCGCAAGGATGATACTCTGATTCTCTCAGAGCTTAGCAGGCTTTCGCGCAATCTAATGGGGATTTTTTCCGTTCTCAATGTTTGTATGGAGCGCGGGGTGCGAATTATCGCAATCAAGGAACGCTATGAACTGGGGAATTCGATTGAAGCTAAGGTACTTGCGTTCGCGTTCGCGCTCGCGGCGGAGATAGAGCGCAACCTCATATCTATACGCACCCGCGAGGCATTGGCGCGCAAGCGCGCCGAAGGGGTTTTGCTCGGACGTCCGAAAGGAAAATTTTTGAAGCTCAACGGGCGCGAAGACGAAATCCGCCAAATGCTAACCCTCGGGGCAAGTAAGGCGGACATCTGCCGCCGCCTGAGGACAAGTCGCACAACGCTCTACAATTTTATCCGGCGTAAAGAGATATGTGCTCAGTTCGTTAAAATTCCATAAAGTATGGCAATCAGCAATGTGCTGATGCGAAAGAGTGCTCGAGCGAAAAAAATAAACGGGCAAAATCTTATAAGTATAGGAAGTCTTATAAACAGGCAAAACTGGAATTATAAATTAATAAATTATAATTGCCAAATGGAGACCAAGATGGGCAAAGAAATGGGTAGGCTGATTGCCTACCCATGTTTGGCATTTTTTGCTATTAGACTGTTATATCTGCCTTTTTTAGGGCGTTGGGGTCAAACGGAATCGCTCCGGTTAACTTCCCAGTTGCGCACCAGATTGCATGGCACGATTGGCATGTGCCCGGAATATACACCCTGTAGTTTTCAACTACTGGGTTTGCCCGGGCAACTTTATGTCCGCCGCACTTGGGGCAGGTATCCTCTGAGTGCATCTGCCATTCCCACGGAATTGGTCGTTCCAGTGTTAGTAAACGCAGCTTACATTCTTCGTGTCTGGCGATATAATCGCGTATATCGTTTACACACGTTGCGTGTTCTCCTGTCCTAACATTGAACTCTTTCACGACTTCTTTTACCGTTCGGAGGAATGCCGCTATATACGCAAACGGCGAATCGCGTCCCAGATTGAGCGGATTGTCAATCAGTAGGTACGTTTCCAACAGAACTTCTTCCGTTGGGTAGGGTTTGTTTTTTTTACTCTTCATTTTAAATTGCCAAACGCAACGGAATTGTCTTGCTTGGCAATTTTTGTTTCCGTTGCTAAAAATTTAGCGTTTGCCTAACTGCCCCCCCCTCTATCCATTGAACATTAAAAATCAATGGGCAAAACCTTATAAGTATAGGAATTTTTTTGAGCGATTTTGGCAAAATCGGCGATTTTTTTCAAAAATGTGAAAAATTTCTTCCGTGGGCGAAGATTTTTATCCCGACTCTTATACTGATTAGGTTTTGCCTGTTCGTTTTTGCGTTCACTTTCGGGGGGGGGGTAGTTAGGCGCGGACGGAAAAATCAAGTGGCGTTCCCTATCATTTCTGTTATGGAACACATAAATGAAGAAGTAATCGCAAACGCCATTTCCAAAGCTCTTGTTTCCGTTGAACAAAGAATGGACATGATTATAAAACATCTTGACGTAATAAGCCAAACTTTACAATCGCATCAATCGCAGAACGCAACCCCCGCGCAGGTTTATATGACGACCCAAGAGGCGATGAAAATCTTGGGTGTCTCGCGCAAGACGCTTTACAACCTTGCGCAAAAATACCCCGTCATAAAGTCGGGCGGGCGATACAACCGCCACTTTGTCCCTGAGGAAATTGCCAAGTTAAAACAAAAGCGGCAACTGAATTTAGAGTAGCCTCCATAAAAAAGCAAATCGCGCAAGTATAATCCTTGCGCGATTTTTTTGTGCACAAAAAAAGGCGTTCCGCAGAACGCCCTTGTGTTAAGGTTTGTGGGTTGGATTATTCGCCCGCGCCCGAGCAAGTGATAGTAACGGGTGTTATAGTGGCGTATTCATTCGAACCCCACGATACTGTACCGCCCCCAATTTCAGCATTGCCTCTGTTGCAAACAGCTGCCTTTAAGTCAGCGTATGTGTGGTTAGTTGTGCCGTTGATAACGAGGTATTGCTTGATCGAATCCCAACTTGTCTCAAGGCTCGTGATTGCGGTCTTCTGGTTCTTAACCTGCTGGTCAATCACATAACGATTGAGTGCCGTATTGATTTGCGAGATGTATGCGCTTACCTTCGCCTGACGGGCATCGCTCATAGCCGTGCTAAGAGCGGGAACCGCGAGGGCAACGAGGATACCGATGATACCCACAACGATTAACATTTCGATAAGCGTAAAACCGCGCTTAACTTTCTTATATAGAGTATGTTTCATACTGTTTTCTTTCTTGTTTTTAGTATTCCCAACGGTATTTAGCCGTGGAAGGGAAAGTGATTTCAAGGCTTAGTTGCCTCAGGATAAAATTTATAAACGCCTTATCCGAGCGTCTTCGGTTTTGTCCAAAAATAAACCCGTTTTGCGGTTCGTTTTGTTTTTGTTGCCGCTTCCTAAAATATATTTATCCGCAGGGCTAATTACCTTTTGCGGAAATAACCACGCCGCGTTCGTTTTTCCCAAAACGCAGTTCTTTGGAAGCTGCAACCCAAAAACACAGAGTTCCAACCTGTTGGTTTCTACCTGCTTGCATTACCCGAACTACCCAATTTATCTGGTAATGTAAGTTTCTATGAGCGAGCAATTTGCAGCTTGACTTTACGGTAAAAATCAACGCAAGGTGCCCTTAAAATAAGGGTTTGCGGGCTGGGAAAAGAAAATTACCCAAAATTTCCCGACCACCCTGTGAATTGGGCAACGAAAGTGGCAAAGAAAGTTCACAATATGAAAACTAACATTATAAATAAAATGCTTGCCGAAGAGTCGGCAGGAAAGAAACTAGGGTTTAGTGACCTTCTGAACAAAAACGGAGGCAGCAAAACCCTAATAAGCGTAGACGGCAAAGTTTCCGTCTATTTTGAAAAGCGAACTGGAGACGATGTTCGTTTTATTTGCAGGATTATCCGAAAGGGGCCGCAAGATATCATAAAGAAATCAAAATCGCTGAATTTAATCGTGACGGAAGTTAAAAAATACTTTCCCAGTTTTCCCGATTTTGAAAAACCAAAAGATATACCTTTTGTGCCTGAGGGAATGGATGTTCATTCATTGTTCAGGTTGGAATACATGGCGAGAATCTATAATGTTACCCCTCAAGAGATATGCGATTGGGCATGGGAACATTATATTCCCCCTGCGAAGCTTTCCAATACTCCAATTGAAGAGTTTATGGAAGTCTACAAAAGGGACGGGTTGACTAGAGGTTTAAGACCCGACTCACTCAAAAACGCAGTCTTTCAATTTAGAGAGTATTGTAAATATAAAAAGATAAAGACCCCAAAAGACATTTCGACCGAAAATCTGGAAGACTTTTATAATCACAAGAAACACGGAGGTTTGGCATATAAAAAGCGGATTAATCCGATTTTGAATTTTATGGTAAAAAACAAATATCTGGCAAAAAATCCCAATGAGGATGCACGAATTACCATAAGTCCGCCTCCACGCTCCAATTCGGCTTTTATCCTTCGGGTCGATGCCGCCAACGCATTTATGCGCTATGCCGAATCGGAGAGCAATCCGCGGGCGAAACATTCGCGTTTAAGGCGCATAACAAGTTCCTTTTCTTCGGTTGAAATGTCAAAATGCGAAGTCTTAGCGTCGCCCGACTTTTCAGCCATAAATTGCATTGCGTCCATTCGGGCGGCAAATGAGCGCGATGTACGCTTATTTGAGGAGCTATCATAGTAGCGGACTATAAAGGGGTGAGCTTTCTTGGGCCTGTAATTGAGTCTGGGAAATTTGTCCATAGGTCAAAATAGGGTTCTATTTTGAGTTTAGTCTCCCCGCTTAAAAATTTCTTACCCGCCTATGGTATTTACTCAGTTATGCAGAAAATACTCGTTTTGTACATCTATCCTATTACTGTACATTCCGAGAATGATAACTCAATAAGAAAGCTTTAATAAATCGCGGATCTTTACGAAGTTAAATTCCGTTCTTCAAAATCAGCTTGTTGAAACAATAACGAATGGTAGGTGTTGTAATGGCAGACAATAGAAAAGTTCTATTAATACTGGAAAGAATATAAAGAAGCAAAAATTGTATTACCTGAGGTATTTTATATCTTCTCAAGTTTTACTTGATAGAGCAAGCGAATCAATATTTAATCAATTCATGGCTTTAAAACGAGTATTATATTTTATAGCAATTTGGTTTCCGCTAATTATTTTATATGGCGGATCTAAAAGTGAAAGTATTACTTTAGATGCCAGCGCCACATTTCTGGCAGAACTTGAAGATTCCTTAAAATATTATGAATTCCATAAAGACGAAATAACTTTTAATTTTATAGAAGCCAATAAAGATAAATTATGGCATGATACTACTTGTACGGGAATTCCGAAGTCAAGAAACGATATCTCCAATAGAGCATTGGAATTGTCTCTTTATTACGCCGGTTTCCCTAAAGAGATCTTTGGAAAGATTGACTATAGCATTCCGCCTGATATGTGGAAATTCTCTCCGGGCGAAAGTATTAGACACTTAAAACGCGCTAAGGTGCGAGATGCAAAAAAAGCAATTCTTTTTGCGAAAATTTCCGAGGCGATAGCGGAATTTGACATGAAAACTGTTTCTCGCGCTTTGATAGAATCATACGAATTTGAAGGTATCGGTTGTCTCCAAAGTGTGGATATAATCTACAAGAGTGAAAAATCATTGGCTCAAGCCATCGAAAAACGCGCGCGAATGTACGAAAAAGCAAATGAGAGATCCAAAAAAGATGCACCGGGAAAGACATTAAAATGCTTAAAAGAACTAAAAGAAAGCCTTGATGTGGATAAAGAAATTCAAACATCTGAAATCTATAATCCTAAAAAGGCCTACCAATGGAGACCTTATCGCATATATGTAAACTACCATGGACTCTATGGGTTCAAGAAAGATTTGGAGAAAGTTCGACGGGTAATTTTAGCTTGTAATAAAGACATATGGTTGAATTTCTACACGGGCTTTTTAGCTCCTCAAGATACTGAATTAGCCAAGTACATTTTAAAAATTCAGAATACCGAAGAATCATTAAAATACTTGCAAAAAATAAAAGAAGAGAGCGGAAATTAATCCCCGCTCTCTTTTTTTACTTATTTTATTTTTAAATTCCCTTCATAAATAGGATTAGTTTTGGGTGAAAAATCTTTTATGATTCCGCCATTATAATTGCCTGTATTTTTATAACCTAATCTATTATATGAACCATCACTTGCATGAGAAGCAAGATAAGTTCCCATTCCGTCTTTACTGGAAGTCCATTGAACCTTTCCTATATTTTCAAAATTTTCTGATGCATTCCCTTTAAATGTATAAATTTTAAGTTGGGCATCAATTTCACTCATACCGTTAGTTTCAGAATTTAGAAAACCGACACGTTCTAATATTATATTTCCATCTGTATCAGATCTTGAATCATATGCCACATTATATTCTTTAGATCCATCCCCATCTATTCCTGAATAATTATATTTTACAGATAAAACAATCGTATATTCTGAGTTCGGTTCAAATCCATCAATTTTTATATCGTTCGCAGCCCAAGTTTCATTAATCCCTTCTTTATTTAGACTTTCTCTTATGCTTGTACCTTTATTTATGTCTTCGACAAAATTTCTGGAAGGATTGTGTTTATCGGTTTTTGAAAATGTTACATTATGCTTTTTTTCCATTGTCCATTTGAATCGCGAGGTTGGTCGGGGCCAGGGAATTCTTTTCTACCTATATTTGATTTCAGTGGTAGCGTTTTAGCAATATTAGCTTCTGGATAAAGTTCATCGAAAGTCGCTATATCAAAAAGTAGGCAGATAAATTTTCTATAGCTTTCGGCGTTAAGAAATACCTCGCTCCCTGCTTCTTCGCGAAGTCCTGTGACATGAGAAGCTTCATGAATAAGCCAACTTGAACGAGTAAAAATTCTTTCAAAGTATTTATCACGCTCAAAAAATTTGTCGTAAATTGTAGTTGTATTGGTATCGGCATTGGTAGAGAGATAAACGTAATCTAAACTTTTTCCTTTTTCTTTATATATTGCTTTACGTTTAAATACCATTTTGCCGAGCTAAACAAGATAGTTAATTTATCGAAGAATCCGACAAATTTTGGTGCTTTAATATCCAATTTCCTTGGATGAGCGCAAGCCTGACGTCGGTACCAATTTGGTACCGGGTCCCAAAGCCCTTCACCCCCCCCCCATTTTTTAACCAAATGGTTAAAAATCAAGCGGCTCGCAAAATTTTTGCAAGTCGCTTTCAAACAGTATATTATCTGTATTCTAAGTGGAGCGGGCGGTGGGGGTCGAACCCATAACCTCAAGCTTGGGAAGCTCGCGCTCTGCCAATTGAGCTACGCCCGCATTATTTTTATTTCGTGTAGTCAATCATTTTTTTTCACAATAGTAAAGTCTATTTTTTTCGTTCCCGTTTTTTCTGTCGGGTGGAGTTGTTTTTTCTATAATCCATGTGGGTTGTGGGGCAGGTGGTTGTGAAGGGGAAGTCGGGTGAGGTTTTTGAAAGTGGGGATGGTATGGGGGTGATTATGTAGTATATATTGGGGTATGTTGTTTTGGATGTGGGGAGGGTGAATTTAAACGTTTTTTATTGACAGTGGTTTTTATATTTTTTACTGTTCGCTTCGTATGAACAGATTAATTGCTATTCTATTATGTTTGGGAGTTTCGGGGGTGTATGCTGCCGATTTTCAGAAAGTTGACATTCCCGCATCGGCGAAGAGTTATCCGTTATCGAAGGAAAATCTTCCGACTGGGGCGAAGGATTTTTCGGTGGAATTGCCCAAGCCGCAAAACAATGTTGTTTTGAATGCGGCGGACTTCGGTTTGAATGAATCGGTCGAGAATGCTGCCACGATTTTGAACAGGGCGATTAAACGTTGCCGCGAGCTCGGAGCGTCGAAGCTCGTGGTAAACAAGGGCGTCTACAAGATTTTCGAAGAGGTCGCGGTCGATTTTTCGGGGCTCAAAGATTTTACGTTCGACGGCAACGGGGCGACGTTCGTTTTCAGAAAAAAGACGACGAACAATTTCAACTTCACAAACTGCGAACGCGTGAAATTCGAAAATTTCAATGTCGACTGGGACTGGGACAACGACCCGCTCGCGAGTCTTGTCGAGGTCGTGGGCAAAAATGTCGACAAGTGTGAAACGACGTATGTCGACTTGAAGTTTGTGGACTATCCAGACGGTTTTAACCACCCGAAAACGCATATGGTTTGTGTGTCGCCGTATGATGTGAATGCGGACTGTGTGGGTTCGGATTTCGGCACGCACACGTGGTTTAACAATCCGCGCGGCAAGCAGGTCAAGGAGCGCATTGAATGGCTGAAACCGAATGTTGCGCGCATATATGCGCCCGCGCCGAAATCGATACGCTGGGGCGGCTGGAAAAAATTTGAGACGTTCGAAATGGGTATGATGTTGAGGTTGCAGCACTACTACTATCATATGAACAATATGGTGTTTGTAGACAATGTGAATTTGACTATGGAAAATGTGAATGTGTACTCGTGCGCGGGCCACTGTTTTTACTTCCCGTCGAGTAAAAAGCAAAAATATTTGCAATTCATAAAAACAAATATAAAACGTCCGGAAAACAGTAGAATCCACCGCGTGATTACATGCACTGCCGACCACTTCCATATGAAGGGAATGGCGGGTTTTGTAAAGATTATCGATTGCGAATTCGGGCTGGGGGCGGACGACTGTGTGAATGTCCACAGCAACTCGCGCCATGCGAAACGCAACTCGGATTTTTCGGTCGTTTCGGACTCGGTGTTCGCGGATATCGGCGACAGAATCGAATTCCGCAATCCCGATTTTTCGCCCGCGGGGCTTGTTGCGAAGGTCTCGAAAGTTGTGAAACTGAAACCGAAGGGAACGGAATTTTTCTTCGACGAAAGGATTCCGCAAGCCGCCGACAAATCGGGCGTTTTCATCCTTTTCAACCGCGAATACAACACGCACAATCTTATTATCAAAAACTGTAAATTCTGGGGCAACCGCGCCCGCGGAGTGATTTTTCAGGCAAGCGACATCACTATGGAAAACTGCGTGCTCTACCACAACGAGGCGAACGCGATGAAGATAAATTCCGGCTACAATCCCGGACTTTGGACAGAAGGCCACGGCGCGAAAAACATTGTGGTGCGCAACTGTGTTTTCGAGGCGGCAAACTCGACGCCAACCAATGTTGACGGCGACAACGTTTCGGCTATAACGATGGCGATATACAAATTCCGCACGCAGTATCCCGCGCTGACGGACATCCTTTTCGAAAACAACAGGTTTATAGACACGTTCGGTCGCACGCTCGACCTGGCTTCGTGCAAAAACGTGATTTTCTACAAGAACACGTTCGAGCAGAAAACGCCGCGCAAAAACGAGCTTCCGACGCGTTCGACAATCAAAATAGAGAAAGCGAGCGATGTGAAGATTATCGACAATGTCTTCTTTGAAAGCGGAATTGCCAAGCCCGCGGTTTACGTCGACAGGGATACGACGCGCGGCATTGTAATTGAAGGCAACAGGCTTGTGGAACGGACGTGGTTCGACAAAATTTGGGAGAGTATTTTCTGATTTTTTCGCTGTTTTACTGCGCGGTTGGCTCTGGATTTTTGCGTCTGCCGCGCTTTTTTTTGTTGGTGGAATTCTAATTTATTTTGCCGATTTTTAGAAATCTCTTGACAGTAGGGTAGTGGTTTTCTAAGTAATAAATCGATTTTTTATGACAAGGAACAAATCAATATGTGCATTGGCGGGATTACTTTTTTGTTCGGCGGTTTATGCCGAATTCAAGACTATTCCGATTGGTTATGAATCTGCGCGTTATACGGCGGAAATTCCGAATTTGCCGACGGGCTCGCGGGAATTCGAAGTGGAGCAGCCTAAGCCGAAATCCGACTTGGTTCTGAATGCGGCGGACTTCGGTCTTGACGAGAAGGCGACGAATGCGGCGACGATTCTAAATGTTGCAATCGAGGAATGCAGGAAGCGTGGCGCGGCGAAGCTTGTCATCAACAAAGGTGTCTACAAGGCCTTTGAAGATGTCTCGATTAAAATCGACGGCTTGAAGGATTTTACGATTGACGGCAACGGGGCAACGCTCGTTTTCAAAAAAACTTGGAAGAACAATTTCGACATTTCAAATTGCGAGCGTTTCAAGCTTGCGAACCTCAATATCGACTGGGATTGGGCGTCCGACCCGCTCGCGAGTCTTGTCGAGGTTGTGGGCAAGAATATCGACAAGGACGAAAACACTTATGTTGATTTCAAGTTCGTAGACTACGCCGATTTCCCGAATAAGAATGCGAATATGGTTTGTACTTCCCCCTATGATGTCAAAGCCGACTGTGTAGGCAGCGACGGCGGGCTTCACGCGTGGTTCGACAATCCGTGGGGCGCGAGTGTGCGCGGGAAAATAGAATGGATAAAGCCGAATGTCGCGCGGGTATACCACAATCCGAAGGCGCAATGGAGCGGCAAAGACCCGAGAGGCAAAAACGCCTACAAGGCGGGAATGAAGTTGCGTATGCAGCACTACTACTACCATATGAACAATATGCATATTCGCGACAATCTGCATACGACGTTTGAAAATGTGAATGTGTATTCGTGCGCGGGTCACTCGTTCGTTTTGGGTGGCAAGCGGCAGAAGTATCTTCTGTTTAAAAACGTCAATATAAGGCGTCCCGACGACGGCATACACCGCGTGATTACGTGCACTGCCGACCACTTCCATGTGATGAACTCGGGCGGTTTTATCAAGTTCCAGAACTGCGAATTCGGGCTTGGGGCGGACGACTGTGTGAATGTCCACGATGTTGCGCGGTATATTCAGCGCAAGTCGGACTTTTCGGTTTTCGGGACGGGCTACGGCGAAGTCGGCGATAGAATCGAATTCCGCAATCCTGACTACTCGCCCGCGGGGCTGACTGCGAAAATAGTGAAGATTGTCCGCGATCCGGACAAAAAGGGTTCGTGCGAGATTTTCTTCGACCAAAAACTGCCCGAAGGCAAGGCGTTTATCCTCTTCAACCGCGAGTATTCATCGACGAATATGATTTTGGAAAACTGCAAATTCTGGGGCAACCGCGCCCGCGGCGTGATTTTGCAGTCGAGCGACATCACAATCAAGAAGTGCCGTTTTTACCACAACGAATCGAGCGGGCTTCGGGTAAACACAGGCTATGCTCCGGGGCTTTGGACGGAGGGATACGGCGCGAAAAATATTGTGGTGAAAGACTGCGTTTTCAAGGCGGTTTGTGCCACGCCGTCGAGGTGGCGCGAGGGTAAAGACGACTCGGTAATCGCGTGTTACGTTTATGAAGAACCGACAAAATATCCCATTCTGCGCGATATTTTGATAGAAAATTGCAAGTTTATCGACACCCACGCGCGCGCCCTTACGCTTTCGAGTTGCGCGAATGTGATTTTCCGCAACAACTCCTTTAAGGAAAAGACGGAGGTTCGCCGCGCGCCGAATCCCGATCGCAGCCAGATTTTCATCGAATATTCGCGCGACATAAAAATTATCAACAACACGTTCCGCGAATCGGATATGGCGAACCCCGCGGTCAATGTCGACACTGCCACGACATCAGACATTGTGGTTGAAGGCAACAGGCTGAAAACGCGCGGGATTGTCGAAAAATTATTCGAGTAGTTTTGCGGTTTTTGTTAGCAGATTTTTGCGAATCGGGGCGAAAAAGCCCCGATTTTTTTGTGTCGGGGTATGGGTGTTTTTTGTAAAAAAAACGGGCGCGAAGTTTACAAAAAACGGACGTTTTTTTGACGTCCGTTTTGGGGCAGGGTTGTGGTGTTTGGGCGGGAGTCGGGGGGTTATTTCTTTTGTTGTTCGGCTTTTTTTTGCGCCTTTTTTGCGAAGTATTCGCGGCGGGCTTTTTTGCGCAGGTAATTTTTCAGCTTCGGGCGGTCTTCGACTGCGACGATATAGCCGACGCATTCGGGGAATCCGCAGCGGCACGGGTGGTCGAGAAAATGCTCGAATGCGTAGCCGTAGTTATAGAGGATTTCCTCGCCCGCCTCGATGTCGCGCGTGGCGTAGAATTTTATGGCGTCGTCCTCGTTGACTGCCTCGCAGTTTGTGCGGCATGCGTGGTTGATGTATTTGGCGTCATTGTAGTCAAAGTTGCCGTCGATGTCGAAAGTGTCGTCAAGCTCGAAAATATACACGCTGCCGCCGCCCGTTTTTTTTGCGGCTTCTTCGTAGGCGAGCCCGCGGCGGTTCGATTCGTCCTTGTCGATTTTTTCGCCGAGATATTCGATTATGAACTCGCCGTTTTTAATCGGGGCGGTCGCGAAAACGCCGTTGCCGTGTATTGCCGACTTGCGGACTTCGTATTTTTTTTGTGCCATATTATTTGCCTTCGGGGAAGCGCGAATTTTTTACGTCGTCGACAAAATTCGAGTAGGCGTTTACGATTATCGAATCGAGGTCGGCGTATTGTTTGACGAATTTCGGAGGATTTTTTGTGAGCCCGAGAATGTCGGTGCACACAAGCACCTGTCCGTCGCAGCCCGCGCCCGAACCGATTCCGATTGTGGGGACGGAAAGCGAAGCGGTGATTTCGGCGGCGGTGTCGGCGTCGGTCATTTCGAGCAGGACGGCGAATGCGCCCGCTTGTTCGAGGATTTTGGCGTCCTCCAAAAGACGTTTGCGCTCGTCTTCTGTTTTGCCGAATTTGCGGTATCCGCCCATTTTCAGAACCTGCTGCGGTTCGAGCCCGATGTGCGCCATAACGGCTATTCCAGCGTCGGCGAGCTTGGCGATTTTATCCGCCATTTTGCGTCCGCCCTCCATTTTTACGGCGTCCGCGCCCGACTGCTGAACGAGCCGCGCGGTGTCGGAAAGCAGGGAATCGAAATTTTTGTGCGCGACGGCAAACGGAATGTCGGCGAGCACGAGCGCGTTTTGCGTTCCGCGCGCGACCGCCGCGGTGTGGTGCGCCATCATATCGAGCGAGACGGGCACGGTGTTTTTGTAGCCCAAAACCGCGTTGCCGAGCGAGTCGCCCACCAGAATGATGTCCGCGCCCGCCCTGTCGGCGAGCGACGCGAAGAGCGCGTCGTAGGCTGTTATCATCGAAATTTTGGAGACACCCTTTTTCTCCAATATTGTTTTTACGGTGTTTTTCATTTGAATAATTTTATTTTATTTAAAATTGATTGCGGCGTAATCTGCTGGACTTTTGCGCCCGAAACGATGTCTATGACGTTTGTCTGCGGGTTTGCAACCGTGCCGAAAATCTTGAAGGTTTCGCTTTTCTTGAACCCGTCCATATCGCTCGAAACCGCGAGCGCGTTTACGTTTTGCAGGAGTTTTGCGAAGCGCGAATCGGCGGTGTAGAGGGCGAAGCGGACGTCGATTTCGCGTTCCTTAAACGGGGTATCGGGGGCGAAGCGGATTATGCCGCTTTCGGTTTTGAGAATCGCCCAGCTGTTTTCGAGTTCGCACGAGTCGATTACGATGTCGAAGTTCGGGGCGGTGCGGGAGATTTTAAGCAGTGCGGTTTCGAAGGCGAAGTCTGAAAGACGTTCCGAGAGCTCGATGCCGCTTGCAAGGGAGTCGTTTTTCAAAAATTCGTTGGCGAGTTTTGCGGCGGTCTGGGCGAGGGTGATTTTCTGCCCGACGCTCTTGTTTGCGTTGGCGAGTTTGACGCCGCCGTTTTTTCCCGTAATTTGCGCCGTAAATTCCGCGTAGTCGGCGAGCGCGGCGGCGGTCTCGACTGAGCCGAAAATTTCCGCCTGCGCGTCGAAAACGCCGGTGGCTGCGGAGTTTTCGGAGAGTTTTGATATGTCGAAACCGAGGAGGGAGATTTTCGATTTTTCGATTTCGTAGGGTTTGTCTTTTGCGGCGTCGAACTTGATTTTAACCGCGCCCGAAAGTTTGCCCGAGCACGCGTGGGCTGCGATGTCCGAAATAGCAAGCTCTTTGGCGTCGCCCGCGAACGATATGCCGAGGTTTTCGACGGTTGTTTCGCCGGCGGAGAGTTTTTCTACGGTTGCCTTGGCGGAGAATTTTTTGCCGATGTCCCAGAAGGCTTTGGCGTCTTTTTTTACGAGTCCGCCGAGGGCGAAATTGGCGCGGATGTTGCGCGGATTCGCGGGCGTGTTTTTTGCGGCGTCGGAGTTTTCGGAGCGTGTAGCGAAGGCGTTTTTAAGCGCAAGCAGGTCGGGCAGGACGAGCGTTTTTGCCGAAATTTTGGCGGATAATTCCTCGGCGAGCGTCGCGCTGAAATCGGCGTCGGAATTTCCGCGCGAGCTTTTTATGGACACAGAGGCGCGGATTTCGGGTTGGTTGCCGGGGGCGGCGTCGAGCTTTGCCGAAATGCTGTCGAGCGTTTTGTCGTCCGACTTCGCGGAAATGTCGGTTGCTTTGAAGTCCGCCGAAATTTTGTTTGCGTCGGCGTCGAAAGTCGCCTTGCACTGCGCCGCGCCCCGAGCCAAGTTGTAGAATGACGAGGCAAACGGCTGGGCAAAAACGGCGGGCAGTTGCGCCGACATTTCTGCGGAGGCGTTTTTTAGCGCGAACTTGGGCTGCGCGGCGAAGTCCGCCTTGGCAGAGCCGATTAGCATTGCGGCGGCTCCGCCAGAGATTTCCGCCTTTGTCAATTCGGCGGAGAGGGTGGATTTCGCGGTGTCGAAATGCGCGGTGGCGTCGAGTTTTATTCCGACGTTTTCGAGGAGTTTTTTGCCCGAATTTTCGTATGAAAAATCTTCGAGTTCGGCGCGTGTTTTTGCCGAAATTTTACTGCCGCCGTTTGCGAATTCGACGGTTCCGTTTAGCGAGACGGTTTTTGCGTCCGCGCCAGCGCACAAGGCGGCGATGGGTGCAAACGGCAATTTTGACGCGTTAAATCCGATTGGCTGGGAGGCTGAAAACGTCTTTTTTTGGAAATCGAAGGCGAGTGTTTTGGGGAATTTTACGTCGAGCAAGCCGTTGTTGCCGACGGCGATTTTTGCGCGGGCGTTTGCGACTTCGAGCGAAGCGGGAGCCGTTTTGATGTCGGCGAAAATGTCGGCTTCGAGCGGTTCGGTTATGTTTGATGAAATCGAATTTATCGAATAGAGAATCGGATTGAGCGTTCCCGAAATTCCGATTTTTGCTGTGGTAGTTCCGCGTTCCGCAATGAAGGCCGCCTCGATTTTTGTTCGTTTGCCGTCGACGATTTTAGACTGCAAAAGGGCATTGCCGCAGAATCTTTGCGCTCCGAAATCGAGTGTTGCGTCGGCGTCGGCGAAGACGGAAAGTTTTTCGAAGACAGTTTTGTTTTCGCGCTTGAAAGAGGCGTTTTCGATGTTTGCCTGCCGCGTTGTGCGCAGTTTGACCGCGAAATTTTTGTCGGCGCGGACGTCGATTTCGGCGTTTATGCTTTGGGCGGAAAATCCGTCGAGGGCGCGTATTTTTTTAATCTGCGGCTCTTTAATCGACGCCGTTATTTTTGCGAGTTTTACGAATTCGCCCGCGCGGGCGGCGGCGGTGTCGAAGACCGATTTTTCGGCGAGCGCGGCGGCGACGGGCGCGCCGTCGAGCGAGAGTTCGGCGCGGCATTCGCCGATTGCGAGTTTGCCGTTTTCGAATGAGGCGGCGGCTTTTGCTCCAAAGCCGATTTTTTCGAAACCGGCGAACTCGGCGACTTTCGTTTTCTCCAATTTTGCGAGAGTCGCGGCTGCCGAGCAGTCGAGCAGGTATTGTTTTTGCGGGAAGTCGAATTCGGCGCGGGCGTAGATTTCGGCGTCTGTTTTCGGGAGGGCGGTTTTTAGCGCGGTTTCAAGCGGCTTCAAAACGGCGTCGGAAAGGACGAGTTTTGCGGTCAGTTCGCCCTTGTCGAGGTTTTCGAGCGCGGCGTTGGCGGTTAAGAATTCGAGTTCGCCGCAGAGCATTTTTGCGGAAATTTTAGAGCCGCGCGACTGCGCGGAAAGCTCGTAGCGGGTGTTTTCGGGTGTGGTAAAACGGGCGTCGAGCTTGAAGTCGCGCTTTGTGGGAGAGATCTCGGCGTCGGAAATGCGCGCGTCGAGTTCGGAAGTTTTGTCTGCGTAGACGATGTTTAATTTAAGCAGCGCGGACGTTATTTTTATATCTGGGATTTTTACGGCGGCGGAGGTTTTTTTATCCGCGGCGGGTGTCGGGGATTGCGGCGTTTTTGGGGCGTGGGTGTCGCTTTTTGAAATGGCGTCTTTTATGTGCGCGGTCGCCGAAATTTCGGCGTCGGAGATTTCGATTTTGCCGAAGAGCAGGGCTGTCGGCGAATAGTTCAGGCGGATTTTTTTTGCGTCGATTTTGCCGAAGTCGGCGGAGTATTCGAGCGCGTCGATTTCGATTTGCGTCGGCGAGAGGGCGACTTTTTGCGCCTGTATTCCCGCGGGGGCGGCAACCTTGTTGAAAATTTCGGTTGCGAAAAATTTTGCGGCCACAAAGAGCGCGGCGGCGGCGCACATAAGCGCGGCTATGGCGAATGCGAGAAGTTTTTTCATTTTTTACTCCGTTATTTTTTCGAAAATTTCGCGTCTTATGAAAACGTGCAAGAGTGTGTTTTTGCGGATTCCGAAAATGTCGGGCGCGTATTTGGAGGCGTCGAATTTTTCGAGCGTTTGTTTGAGTCGGAAGGCGTCTGTGATGATTACGTCGAACTGGTCGAGGTTGTCGGGCGGGGTTGTCCAGAAGCCCGCGTTGGGGAGGTTTCTGAGCTGCCACGGCAGCGGCCACGGCGAGACTCTGCCCACGAATGCGACGGGAATTTCGTTTTTATACTGCGAGAATTTCGCGCACTCGAAGATGCGGTTTGCCAGATTATTTTCGTCCGAAACGGTGTGCGAGTAAAGGAAGGGGTTGCGGGGATCGTCGGCGTAGCGGGTGGCGGCGGGGCGGTCGAGTGTAGTTTGATAGCAGCCGAGGGCAACGGTTGCGGCGCACGCGGCAATGGGAGCGAATTTGTTTTTCAATTCGAAAATCCTTGCGGCGAAAAAACCAGCCGGCACGCACATAAGCGCGGTCGGCGAAAGCAGCAGCCACGGCGTTTTATACGGCACTATACAAAGTATTGCGATGTTTATTATTGCCGTTAAGGCGAAGAAAAGCGCGGTTTGCGCGCCGCGGGCTGCACGGTTTGCGAGTGCCGCGAGTGTCCCCGCCGCGGCGAGAAGAGTTATTGCCGCCGAGCCGAAATACACGCCGCCGCTTTTTTGCGCGAACAGAAGTTTTATGTAGAAGTCCGCGCCCGAAGTGTGCGCCGCCGAAACCGACTTGCCCGCGAAGTGCGCGAAGTAGCTTGCGAATGCGTCGATGATTCCGCGCGGGTTGTCGCCGAACGACGAATAGAATACGGCGACGGGGATCAGGAATCCGACGAATATTGCCGCCAAGTTTTGCGGTTTTGCGGCGTCTTTTAGAAGGGCTTTCAAGCCCGCGCCCTTTGAGTAGAGCGCGGTTGTAGCCAGCGCGGCTGCCGCGGCGGATGCGAATGCGAAGACGGAAGTTTCCTTGCAGATTTGGGCGGCTCCCGCGGAGAGTCCGACGAGGAGGGCGTTTTTCAGGCTTCGATTTTTCGAAAAACTAAATGCCGCGAGCGCGAACAGAAAAACCGCCGAAGAGAAGAATATTTCCTGAACGAAATATGCGCCGTAGATTTGCCAAAGTGGCGCGAGCGCGAGTGACGCCGCCGCGCAAGCCGCCGCCGCGAAGCCCGTCTGCGCCGCAACCGCGAAGCAACAGATCAATGCCAGCGCCGCCGCGGGAAGGAGCGTTTTGCGCAGGTCGGGCATTGCGATGTTTTCGGGCGCGGTCGGTGTAGAAAGTGTATTTTTTATTTTTTGCGCTGCGTTTGCCCAATAATAGAGAATGGGTCCGTGGGGTCCGTTGGGGTTGTATTTGTAGTCGCCGTCCTTGTAGAGTTTGAGGAATGTCATTGCCTGCTCGGACTCGTCGGCGTGGATTGCGCGTTTTTGCAGGTTCGACGCCATTTGCAAGAATCCGAAAACGGCGCACAGGGCAAAGGCAATGGCGGCGGCTATGTTTTTCATTTGTCGAAAGCCTTTTTGAGCGCGTCCATAAAATCGCGCGGCGGCTTGACGGGCGCGCCCGAGGAATTCACGAAAACGTGCGTTGTCTGTGCCGTCGCAAGCAGGCGCGAATTGGCGGTCAACTCGTATTCGATGACGATTTTGACGTTCGGCGTCTGAGTGATTTTAGCCTTAATTTCGACTTCGTCGTCGAAGCGCGCGGGGTATTTGTAATTGACGCGGACTTCGACGACGGGCAGGTGGAAGCCCATTTCGATTAGGTCTTCGTATTTGACGCCGAAGCTTTCTATCAGCGCGAGGCGCGCGCACTCGCACCACGGCAGATAGTTGGCGTGGTAGACGACGCCCATCGCGTCGGTTTCGGCGAAGCGCACTTTGATTTTCGTGGAGGCGCAAATCATATTTTTCGGCGTGGGAGTGGGGTTAGAGGTCGATGTCGACTTCGTTTTCGTAGACCTGTTCCGGCGTCTGGCGTTTGCGCATAAGCACGAGCGAGCCGTCGCGGCGCAGCATAACTTCCGCCGAGGCGGGGTAGGAATTGTAGTTGGGGACGCTCATCGAGCTGCAATATGCGCCCGCGCCGTCGATAGCGCAGAGGTCGCCGATTTCGGCGGCGGAGAGCTCGCGCGGGGCAAGCCCCTCGGGGTCGGAGGGCGCGGGGGTGAGAATGTCGCCGCTTTCGCAACAATGTCCGACGACGATGTATTGTTTTGTCGGGCGCGTAGCGGGGTCGCAAAGAACGGTGATGGGGTGTTGCGCGCCGTAGATTGACGGGCGCAGAATGTCGGTCATACCCGTATCGAGTTTGAGGAATTCATAGCCGCCGCTGCCGGTGTCGCAGATGTCCTGAATGCGGGCGAGCACTGCGGCGCAATTCGCCGCGAGGAATGTTCCCGGTTCGATTTCGAAGGCTAGTTTGCGCCCCGTGCGGGCGGCGAAGTCGGCGACGAGTTCCGCGACGGGCTTGCCGATTTCCTGCAAGTCGGTCGGTTTTTCGTCCGCCATGCGCGCCACTTTATAGCCGCCGCCCATATTGAGCGTTTTGACATCGGGGAATTTTTCGACGGTGTCGAGGCTCATTTTCGCGACTTTCTGCCAGACGGCGGGGTCGGAGCCCGAGCCGATGTGCGTGTGTATTCGGGCGATTTTAAGCGAGTATTTTGCGGCGGTCTTTTTGATGTCTTCGATGTATTCGAACCAGATTCCGAACGACGACGCGGGGCCGCCTACGTTTGTGCGCTTTGTGCCGCCCGAGCCGAGCCCGGGGTTGATGCGCACGCCGACTTCGGTGTTCGGGAAGAGTTTTCCGTATTCCTCCAACTGACGCAGGGAGCAGGCGTTGTATTTTACGCCCTTCGAAACGGTTTCGCGCAGATTGTCGGGGAGCTGCTGCGACGAAAGCGAGATTTTTTCAGGGGCGACGCCCGCCGAGATTGCTCGCGCGACTTCGAATGCGCTGGATGCGTCGATATGCAGCCCGAGTGAATCGAACAGGCGCAAAATGTTTTTGTTCGACGCCGCCTTCATTGCGTAGCGGACGGTTATTCCGAACGCATTGGGGAAGGCGAGTGCCTTTTTTGCCTGCTCTACGAGCGCGGCCTCGCTGTAAACGTAGCAGGGGGTGCCGAACTTTTCGGCGATTTTTTTTGCGGTTTCGGGTGTGAGAAAACGTGAAGATTCCATATTGTTGTATAAAATACGGAATCCGATTTTGCACTAATGCCCGAGTTTGTCAACCGCTTCCGCAACTTCTGCGGCGGTGAGAATCGAGTTCAGCACCACCGGCTTTTTTGCGGGGTCGGGCGGGTAGACGAGATACATGGGCACTCCCGCAGAACCGAATTTTTTAAGCTGCGCGGCGATTTCGCCGTTTTTGTTCGTCCAATCCGCGACGAGAACCGCGACGTTTTTTTCGGCGAAGAGTTTTTTGATTTTTTCCGATTCGAGCACCGTTTTGTTATATTGGCAGGTTATGCACCACGACGCCGTAAAATTGACGAAGACGATTTTGCCGCTGCGGCGCAGTTTTTCGACTTTCGCCGCCGTCCACGCGTTCGGGGTGTCGGGGAGTGCGGCGGAGTGCGGGGGGTGCGTGAAATTCCAGACTGCGGCTATTGCGCAGGCGGCGAGAATCGCGCAAAGCCCCACCGCCTTTATGCGCGTCTTTGTCGGGCGGGCGGCATTCGCAAATTTCCCCCAGACGACAGCGGCAACCGCCAGAATCGCGAAGGCAAAGCCCGCGGCGGTCGCGCTTCCGCCCTGATTTATGTATACCCATACAAGCCACGCGACTGTCGCAAAAAGCGGAATCGAGAGGATTTTTTTTAGGATGTCGAGCCAGCCGCCCGGTCTCGGCAGAATTTTTATCGCCGACGGAAACGCCGCAAGCAGCGCGTATGGCGCGGACATTCCCGCGCCCACCGCGACGATTACTGCCGCGCATTCGGGTGCGGACGCCTCTCCCGCGAGAGCGAATCCGATCGCGCCCGCCATAAACGGAGCAACGCACGGGCTCGCCACGAGCACCGCCAGCACGCCCGAAAAAAAGCTTTTGGCAAATGCGCCAGCCTTCGAGGTGTCTATCCGCGCCGCCGCCGAACTTACGGAGCTGCCGAATTCCCATACGCCCGCGAAGTCGAGCGCGACAAGCCAAAATACCGCAGCCATTGCGATCGAAAAAATCGGGTTTTGAAGCTGGAAGCCCCAGCCCGCGGTTTCGCCCGCGCTTTTAAACGCCGCCAGAACCGCGCCCAAAAGCAGAAATGTCGCGACGATTCCCGCCGAAAAAATCAGGCTGTTTGCTACGGTGTAGGAGCGTCCCCTGCCGCCCGAAGCCGCGAACGACATAACTTTCAGCCCGATTACGGGGAATACGCACGGCATTGCGTTTAAAATTATTCCGCCCAGAAATGCCGCAAAAATCGCACCCCAGAATTTTCGGGTCGGGCTTTGGAGGGCGGATTCGACAGAAGATTTGGCGGCGGCGGTTTGAGCCTGCGCGGTTGGATGGGAAGCGGTTGCCGATGGGGATTGCAGCGTTTCCGGCAAAGCGGAGGAGGTTGTCGGTTGCGGCGGGGCGAGGGTTATTTGCAGCGCGGCGGTTTGCTCTTCGGGCTCGCATTTGTCGGAGCACGCCAGCCACGAAGCTTTGAAAAGCAGCGTTTGCGGCGTTTCGGATGTCGCGGTGTCGGCGGTTTTTACAAAGAGTTTTACGGCGAAGTCGCGCGAGTATCCCGCCGAGCGAACGCCCATAAATTCGAACTCGCCCGCTTTCGGAAACTCGGTTTTGACGAGGGCGAACCCGTCGGGAAGGCGGGCTGCCTTGATTTTTGTGGGAAGCCCGAGTTCGGTCGTCTGCGGGTAGATGTGCACGCCCTTGGGGATTGTGAACTTCGCGTCGACTTCGAACGCGTCGCCCGCGCGGACTTCTTCGCCCGAAACACGCGAAACGTCGAACTCCACGCCCGAGGCGGCAACGCATTTTGCGCCGCAAAACACCACCGCCGCAACGAGGGCGAAACACAGTCTGGAAATCGCCGCCGAATGCATCCGCACCGCCGCCCGATGTAACGGCGTATGCGAAAGGCGTTTTAGTTGCGGAATGTAAAGGGCTTGTCGCGTCATAAAAATCTGTTTTAAAATGTTGACAATACGGCTAAAAAATGGAATTTTTTTTGCAAAAATCAACCCTACTTTCAGGTTGTCCGAAATTCAATAATATTCTTACTATCGACAAATTTTTACAAACAAAAATATGGCAGGCTTAAACCTATTATCAAACGATATCGGTATCGACTTGGGCACGGCTAATACGCTCGTGTATACAAAAGACGAAGTTGTAATCAGCGAACCCAGCGTCGTGGCGGTTTACAACAATTCGAAAAAAGTCGTAGCCGTCGGCGAAAAAGCCAAGAAAATGCTCGGCAAAACCCCCGGCAATATCACGGCGATTCGCCCGATGAAAAAGGGCGTCATAGCCGACTTCGAAATCACCGAAGTTATGCTGCGCTACTTTATCGAGAAGGCCTCGAACAAATTTAATTTGATAGCCCCGCGCGTAGTGGTGGCCGTTCCCTCGGGGATTACGGAAGTGGAACGCCGCGCCGTCCACGAATCGGCAATCCACGCAGGGGCGCGTTCCGTCCGCTTGAAGGAAGAACCGCTTATGGCGGCAATCGGTGCGGGTCTTCCAATAGAGGAGCCGACGGCGAATATGATTGTCGACATCGGCGGCGGCACGACGGAAATCGCCGTAATTTCGCTCGGCGACATTTGCTACGCAAAGAGCGTGCGCATAGGCGGCGACGCCTTCGACGCCTGCATTGCAAGCTATATGAAGCGCGTCTACAACCTCATCATAGGCGAGCGCACTGCCGAGGAAATCAAAATCAACATCGGCTCGGCGTTCCCGCTCGACAAGGAGCTTACTTGGGAAGTGCGCGGGCGCGACTCGGTTGCGGGTCTGCCGAAGACGCTTTATGTGTCGTCGCAGGAGATACGCGACGCGCTTTCGGATTCGTTCAAGGAAATCACCGATGCAATCCGCGAAGTGCTCGAAAAGTGTCCGCCCGAACTCAGCGCAGATATGGTCAACCGCGCGATAGTTTTGGCCGGCGGCGGCGCGCTTATCCGCAATCTCAACCTGCGCATAACCGACGTCACGGGCTTGCCATGCTTTGTTGCCGACGACCCGTTGAAGGCGGTTGTAAAGGGCACGGGGCAGGTGCTTAAAAATATGGATTTTTGGGCGAAGGACAATGCGTAGGAGGGGTGTCGTCCCGCCGCGTGTTCGTTCGTTTTTTGCCGCCCGTTTTGCGCGGGCAATTTGGGGCTGGCGCCGCGATTCGGTTTTTTTTCGAACCGCGGAGGTTCGTCGAATGCGCGGGATTTTTCTTTGTCTGTTCCGCGCATCTTGAATACGCGCTGACTTTTTCGTTTTTCTTTTTTAACTTTCGATAGGCTTGGGGATTTTTTCGGGTGAGTTTTAAGGATTTCAAAAGCATTCGCAATGTGGCGGTTTTCGGATTCGTCCTGCTTGGGTGCGTATTGTTGCCGGCGTGGTTGAAGGATTTTTCGAAGAAGTCCTTTGCGGAATTCCGCGCGCCGTTGGAGGCATTGCCGTCGCAGCTGAACGACCTGCAAAAATTTTGGAGCCTGAACTCCAACTCCAAACGTTCGCTAATCGAGGCGGGGCGCGACTTGGCGCGGCTAAATGCCGCGTATGAGATGAACGTGATTGAAAACGCGTCGTTGCGCCTGCAAATAAACAGGCTTGAAAAGTTCCTCAAACTGCCCTCGCAGGACAGGTTCAATATGGAAATAGCGCGGGTCGTAAAGCGCGACATCAACGCGTGGTGGCAGCGCATAACCCTGCGCAAGGGCAGTCTGCACGGAATCAAAGTCGGCTATGCGGTCGTCTACGGCGGAGGAGTTGTTGGCCGGGTGGGGTCGGTAGGGCTTTATACCTGCGAAGTCGACTTGGTAAGCAGCCGCGATTTCCGCATAGCCTGCCACATAAAGGGCGACGACCGCCCGATAATCTATCAGGGGCTGGGCGGCGTTTCGCTACGCTCGTCGGGGGGAGAGATACGCGATGTGCCTTCGGACGTCGACGAGACTTCTGGCGCGGTGATTGTGACCTCCTCGCTTGCGGGGTCGTTTCCCGACGGAATTTTGATTGGCGAAATAACGTCGCTAAAACTCGACGGCGACGAGCTTTTCAAGTCGGGCACGGTGCGGCTTAACCCCGAACTTTCGTCGATAAAGGAGGCGGCGGTTTTGATACCCGTCGCGGATTTGAAGTAGAAAATGTTCAGGCGTTTCGACATCTGCATAGTTTTGTTTTTGGCGTTGAATGCCTGCTATTGGGTGGTTCTCAACGCGCTCAATTCGTTGGCGTCCCCGTTTGCGGCGTTTGTTTTGCCCGCGCTTTTCATAGTGCCTGCGGCGGTTTATATGAAGGCGGTTTCTGCGGCGGTTGTGGTGGCGTTTGCCGCGTTTGCGACTTCCTGCAACGAACCCGTAAACTCCTTTGCTGTCTGTGCGGTCTGGGTTGGCGTCGCGCTTGTCGTAAACGCGGTGCGTTTCAGATTCCGCGGGGCTGGTTGGCTTTCGTCGGTGGCTCTTATGGAGATTGCGAACACGGCGGTGTTTTTGTATTACGCGCTGGCGTTTCCGTTCGGGGCGCAGAGCGTGGGGGCGTATGTCGAGCGCGTGTTTTCGGACTGGGCGTTTTCGGGGCTTGCGCTCGTTTTCTGCGCCCGCTTTTGCATGGATTTGCCCGTGGCCATTGCGGGGTTTTTCGGTGTCGATATAACTGTGGGCGAGGACATTTGATTTTATGGTGGTTGCGAAGAAGGAGGTGTATTCGAAGGCGAATCCGAGAATCCCGTTTTTTTACGGGCTTTTCGGCTTCGCGTTTTTCGTGCTCGCGTTCTTTTTGGGCGTGCGCCAGATTTATATGCACGACTACTACACCAAGCGCAGCGACCGCCAGAGCCTCAGGCGCGTGATAAAACCCGCCGCGAGGGGCGACATTCTCGACCGCAACGGGACGCTGTTTGTCACGAACAAGCCGCGCTATTCGGCGGTCGTGTTTTTCAACGATATCAACGAGGAAATCAGCCGCGAGGCGGCTTCGATACGCGCCGTCCGCCGCGCCCAGCTTGCCCGCGGCGAAAAGCTGCCCGACCCGTTGCCATCGTCAAACAGTGTGGCGCGCGCGCGGATTCTAAAAAAATACACCGACAAAGTTAACGCGATTTTGGGAACGGACTACAAACACAATGTAGCCGAATTCGAAAAACACGCGTGGCAACGCCGTCTTTTGCCTTATCCGCTAATAAAGGATTTGACCGCCCGCGAGCACGCCATTTTGGCGGAGGTGTTGCCGATAGATTCGCCCGTGCAAATATACACGTCTTCGGCGCGTTATTATCCCTACGGCGAGACTGCCGCGCACGTTTTGGGATTTGTCACAAGCAACTTCGACAACATCGATGCGACGGGCATTCCCGGAGAGGAGCTGCGCACGTATTCCTTTGCGGGCGAGCACGGCCGCAGCGGCGTCGAGAAGGCTTTCAACGACCGCCTTTCGGGCTCGAACGGCGCGAAAATCTGGGTTGTAGACCATATGGGCTACCAGTATGAAAGCATTGTCGACATCCCGTCGAAAAAGGGCAAAAACCTGACGCTTTCCGTAGACATCGGCATTCAGGAGGCTGTCGAAGACGCATTCGGCAAGCGCAAGGGCGCGGCGGTGGTTCTCGACGTGAAGACGGGCGAAGTCTTGGCGATGGCAAGCCGCCCGAGCTACGACCTCAACACGCTCACGCCGTTTGTCACCCGCACGGTCAACGCCGAAATCACGCAGCGCGGCGCGTGGTTAAATCGCGCCACTCAGGGGCTTTATCCGCCGGGGTCGACGTTCAAAATCGTCACGAGCCTTGCCGCTCTTTCGGAGGGTGTGATTGTTCCAGAAACAATCATAACCTGCAACGGCGGAATGAAAATCGGCAGGAGGATTTTTCCCTGCAACAACCGCCACGGACACGGGAATCTCGACCTGACGGGCGCGCTTGCGAAAAGCTGCAACGTGTATTTTTACAGCGCGGGAATAGACGCGAAAATTTCGTCAATCCACGACACCGCCGAAATGCTCGGGCTCAATTCCGACACGGGGATAGAACTTCTGGAAAACTCCTGGCGGCGCACGATTATTCCCGACCCCGAATACAAGCGCCAAAAGCGTCCCTACGACGGCGTTTGGAGCGCGGGCGACACCGCCAACACGTCAATCGGGCAGGGCTATCTTTTGCAGACGCCCATTCAAATGGCGTGTATGACCGCCTCGATTGCGGCGCGGCGCACGCGCACGAAGGCGAGCGTTGTCCACGACCCATCGCGCGACGGCTCGCTTGCGTACCACGGCGCGAAGCCGCTGCCGATAAGCGACAAAAACTACAACGCGCTTCTTGCGGGAATGCGGGCGGCGGTCGAGCGCGGAACGTGCCGCCGCGCGGCAATCGACTATGCGAGTGTGGCGGCAAAATCGGGCACGGCGCAGGTGAATGTTTCGGGCAAAAAGCTCGCGCTTGCATGGATGGTTGCGTTTTCGCCGATAGAAAATCCCGAAGTCGCCGTGGCGGTTGTGGTTGAGGGCGAAGAGCCCGGCGATGCCTCGGGCGGGCGCACTGCGGGTCCGATAGTGCGCGAAGCCTTAACGAAATACTACGAAAACCGCCCCGCGAATTAGCCGCGTTTTGTCCGCGTTTTTCGGGCGCGTTTCAACCGAAAAGACGCGCGGTTGCGGACGCGTTTTTTTGCGCGGAATTTGCGCGCACGGAAATCGAAAACGGATAAAAGGAAAAAGTCGTTTTTGCAAAAAAGAAAAACCGTCGCGGAAAAATCGGACGGTTTTTTCTTTATTATTGCTTGTGTTGTCGCGCAAAATGGCGGCGCGTTTTTCGTGTTTAGTTTTCGATGTAGATTTTGTTTTTGCCGCCGACGAGTTTTACCGTTTTGCCGCGCCATAAGAATTCGCCGTCTAGCCCGTCGGGCAGGCGGATTTCGCCCGCGATGCCGTTTGCGGATTTGCGTTCGAACTCGACTTCAATTAGTCCGTTCGGGTGCGGAACTTTGCCCGAGACTCTTTTGAGTTCGCCGAGGTTCGGGGCTATGCGCACTTTTTTGAATCCGAACTCGGCGGGCTCAATGCCGCAGACGACCGAGAGCAGGTGGTAGTTGGGGCTTGCGCTCCACGCGTGGCAGTCGCTGCGGGCGGGCTCGGGATTTTCGGCGAATGTCGTAAGCCCGATGTCGAGCATATCGCGCCACGGTTTGAGTTCGGCGTAGTATCTGTCAGCCATGCCGACTTTTTTCAACGCCTCGGTCAGGTAGAAGCGGTAGTAGAATGTGCACTGGGTCAGTGTCGGGTCGGAGACGGTTTTTTGCATAAGTTCGCGCTGTTGTCCGCGCGGCAGGGCGTCGGCGAGAACCGCCATAATGTTTGCGTTTTGGCTCGACGACTTTGCGCCCTCGTAGTCGAGGAAGACTCCGCGCGTTTTGTCGAAGCACCGCGCGTAGGTGTCGGCGGCGACTTTTTCGGCAAGGGCGCGGTATTTTTTCGCGTAGTATTTGTCGGGCAGCAGGTCCATAAGTTCAGCCGCCTGTCTGAGCGTGATGGCGAAGTGCAGCGTGTTTATGCTGCTGCCCGCGTTTTCGCCCTCGGGCGGGATTCCGAAAACCCAGCCCGTTTCGTGCCAGCCCTTGCGCATTCCCTTTGTGGTGCACCAGTCGGCGAACTGCCAATAGGGCAGGCGCGGCCTGAGCATTCCGCGTTCGGCGTCGAGGCGGTCGGCGAACCACTCTATTATTCCGCGCACGCCCGCGAGATGTTTTTTGACGAACTCGGCGTCGCCGCGAAACCGCGCGTAGTCGTGCAGCATCGAAATCCAGAAGAGCGAGAATGTCGGGATAATCTGCTCGCGCTCGGTTGGATAGCGCGACATTGTAAGCCCGAAGCTGCGGCGCGAGGCGTCGAAAAGCTCTATTGCGCGGCGCATCATGCGGTCATCGCCCGAAACGTAGAGCGAGACCAAAGCCTGAATGCGGGTGTCGCCGATGTATTGGAGCTGCTCGTAGTAGGGGCAGTCCATATAGGTTTCGTGGGCGCAGAGCCGCGCGGTTCGCCAGCCGGCCTCCCAGATTTTGGCGACTGACTTGTCGTCGCAGTCGAACGCGCCGCGCTCGGCGAACGGGTAGGCGGTGAAGAGTCCGTAGAAATCGTTGACGACAAGCGGGGAGTCTTTTGTCTCGATGTAAAGCCCGACGTAGCGGTAGGTTCTGTACCAGAGTGTGGAAAACTCGCGGTTTGCGCCGCCGTCGGGGCGGAAGATGTCGTATGTGTAGCGGTATGGGTGGAAGTCGCGTCCGTCGATGTCGTCGCGGTTTGCCTTGTTTTTGTTTTTATCGAACAACGCCTCGGCGTATTTGACGACGATTTTCGCGCCCGCGCCGCCCGAAACGAGGAGCTTGGGATATGCCGTTGTGAGCGTTTCGTTGTCTAGCAGCACCGAGCACTTCGTGTTCGGAGGAATCGTGAACGCGCCTTTGCCCGAGATGAAATTCGGGACTTTTGCGACCCCGGCAAAGCGGCGGATTTTCGCGAGCCGCTGCGGCGTCTCTTCGGGAATGGGCATTTCGCGCGGGCGGAGCTCCCAGCCAGAATTGTCGATTGCGCCCGCGTTGTAGCCCTTCGAAATTGCGCGCGCCGCGCCCCAGCGGGAGTCGTCGAAGTCGGGCAGCGTCCAGCCCCAGTCGTAGCGCGTTGCGTCGATGTCGTCGCCCGCGCCGGTGTCGAGGGCGCGGACTTTCGCAGGCGCGTATGCCGCGCTGCGCTTGACTTTCCAGCCGTTGTGTGTCGAGACAAAGTGCTCGGCTTGGGTCTCGCCGTCGAGGATAAAACCCGTGCGCAGCGACATTTGCGCGCACGGTTTGAAGTCGCCCGCGTTCCACACGAGCGCGGCTATTACGTTGCGTCCGCTTTTCAGGTGGGGCGCGATGTCGAGTTCGTCGTAAAACCAGTTGCGCAGGTCGCCGCGGGCGGGCCCCGCGGCCACGGATTTTCCGTTGACGAACAGGCGGTAGCGGTTGTCGGCGGACACGTTTATGCGGAAGTGCTGCGGCGGGATGTCGAGGTCGAATGTGCGGCGAAACATAAGCACTTTGTAGCCGTGAATGTCGGGCGCGCCGTCGTCGCACCACTGGCTGTCCCAGACGGAGGGGCTGGGGCGTCCGCCGATGTCTTTGCCCATAATCTGCGGTTTTGCCGCCACCTCGCGCGCCGCGGCTATGCAAAGTGCCGCGCAGATTGCCGCCGCCGATAGTGCTCTAAAAATGCGGGAGGGCGCGGGAATTCCCTTCAAAAGTAAAATGCAACTCCTCATGCATTCATTGTTGCAGGCGGATTTTGCGGGTCAAGAAAATAAAGGTTTTCAAACTGATTTTAAGAAAAATCCAAGTGAGTTTTTCCGTTTTTTTTGCGCTCGAATACGGCGTTTTTTGCTTTACGGTTTTTCGCGGAAACTGATATAAACGGGGTATGAAAATTTTTGCCGTTTCCACAATTGCGCTTTTGTGCGCCTGCGCTTCGCAGGCGGTGTCGGGCGCAGCGTCCGCGTCGTCGTCGGTGTCGCCGTCGGACTTGCAGTTCCACCGCCTCGCCGTGAACAGGTTTGTTTTCGACAACAATCTCGACTTGTGCGAGTTCAAGCCCGCGAAAGTCGTAGGCTTTTCCGACGCGTATGCGGTCTTCGCACCGTCGGCCGACGACAAGCCCAATTTCGTCCGCAACTTCGACGCGAAATTCGAGGGCGGCAATTTTGTTTTCGCTTCCGACGGCTCGCAAAGAAGCGTCTATATGGGCGGGGTGAATCCGTTTGCGTGCTATTCGGCGGACATCGAAAAATTCGAGGCGGGCGCGGGCAGGGAATTTTCGTTCGGAATACAGCTCGGGCGGACGAGTCTGCGCGAGGGGGTTCGTTTTTATCTGCGCTCCGATTCTAACGGCGCGGCGTCGCTGTTTTTCGACGAGGTTAAAGACGGCAAAATTTCGCGCAGTCTCGAAATTCTCAAAAATGCGCCGAAGCCGCCGTTTAAGCTAATCGTCCAGCTTTACGGCAACGCCGCGGGCGTGTTCGCGCAAAAGGACGGCAGGACTTCGTATGTCTGGCATATGCAAAAGGGCGACGTTTTCGGCAAGTCGTGCGATTTCAGAATAAAGCGCGTGGCTGCCCAAAGCGTGTTCACGCTCTTTGCCGAGGGCTCGGGCTCGGCGGCGGTTTCGGGGGCGAAAGAGTTCCTTTCGGCGGGTGTAGGGCAGGCCGATTTACGCGCCGTAAAGTATTCAGATTTGTCACCGTATATGGAGGGCGGCAGGCTCTGGTTCACGTTTTCCATGCGCGGGCTTTATACGGCGCAGTCGGCGCAGGGCGTGTTGAGTTTCGACCCGTCGCTTTTCGACGTCAAATTCGAGGGAATGATTCTCTTCGACCACGGCGACGGGCTTTTGCGCAACGACTACGCAAGCCAGCTTTTCTTCGACAAAAATTCGCGCACATGGAAGGCCGTCGCCTGCGATTTCGGCGGGACGAAAAACCGCGACGACCGCACCCACACGGGGCTTCTCTTTGCCGAATGCGTTCGCAACCCGCTGCGCGGCGTTTCGGTTATGAACGCCTACCGCGCCGAGCCGCGGACGATTTCGGGGCACAACGAAGACCCTTCGCTTTATTACGACAAGTCGGCAAAAAAATACCGATTGCTTACGAGCAAATTCGCGGATAAAAACATCGTCTGCGCCGTCTACGAATCCGACAATTGGGACGGGCCTTTTACCGAAATCCACACGCAGCCCGATATGAATTCCACGGGCACTTCCATTTGCGAAATCGGCGGAAAGCCCTATTGTCTTATGGGCGGCAACGGGCGCGGCTGCGACGGAAAATTGAAGTATTCGCCGAACCTGCGCATACACCGATATCCGAGCTTGGAATACCTCGGCGACCTTAATCTTGATTTGCCGCCGTCCGCGCCGAATCCGCCGGGGCGCGTCTGGGCGGACGTCATAACATTGCCCGACGGCTACCCGTATAAGTATGTTCTGCTTACTATGGACAGAGTGAATTTCCCCGATGTCAAGGGCGCAAATTGGAGCTACGGCACACTCTACTTCTTCGGCGCACTCCCGCCGGACGGAGAGCCATAATTTGGTAAGAGACGCGAATTGCTCCGCAATAACCGCTTTATTTATCGCTTAAAACTAAAAAGTCTTTCCCATTCGGGAAAGACTTTTTGCATTATTCAATCGGCTTAGAACCAGCATAGGTACTGTTGAAAATCGCGAGGCTCGTTCTAAAAGACGCGTTTTATGAGGCGACGCGTACTAAACGTACGCGAGTCCGAAATAAAACCGTCTTTTAGTCGAGAGCCTCGTTTGCGAATCTAAGAACAAAAAACATTCCGCGTTGCGGAATGTTTCCGTAAATAAGTATAAACTTCGCAAACGAGGTGTCCTCGCGGTTTTCAAGTTAACAGTTAAGTAAATTCGGGCAAAGATTGGCTTGAAGAATGTGCGGCGATTATAAAAATGCATTCCAACAAACGCGAAATCGCCAACTTGCAATTTAACAAATAAAACCAGTATGAAAATAAATCCGTCTACACTCAAAATTACAGACGTGCGCTTCGCCGATATCGACGGCGCGCCGAAACGCTGCACACTCATCAAGGTCTATACGAATCAGGGCTTGGTCGGCTACGGCGAAGTCCGCGACGCGTCGAGCAGGACATACGCGGCAATGCTCAAAAGCAGAATCCTCGGCGAAAATCCGTGCAATGTGGAAAAGATTTTCAACCGCATAAAACAGTTCGGCGGCGACTCGCGTCAGGCGGGCGGCGTCTGCGGCTTGGAAGTCGCAATGTGGGACTTGGCGGGCAAGGCTTGGGGCGTTCCCGTATGGCAAATGCTCGGCGGCAAATACCGCGATAAAATCCGCATTTATTGCGACACCGACAGCGAGGGCGGCGGCCGCGATATGGGCAAGGCTCTTAAAGACCGCGTCGCGCAGGGTTATACATTCCTGAAAATGGATTTGGGCATTGAATTATTGATGGACGTTGAGGGCGCGCTTTCCGCACCGCTGGGCTTCCTCGAAAAAATGCGCGAGTATAAAAAGACTGTGTTCACGACGCCGCACGGTTCAATCGACCCCCGCGCAATGCGCGGCGAGGCATACGACCTCTTCAACACGGCGCACCCGTTCACGGGAATCCACATCACGGAGAAGGGGCTTGACTACCTCGAAAAGTATATGGCGGACGTCCGCGCGGAAGTCGGCTACGAAATTCCGATTGCAATCGACCACATCGGGCACATTCCCGTGGAGGATTGCATAAAGCTTGCGCGCCGCCTCGAAAAATACAACCTTTCTTGGATTGAAGACCCCGTTCCGTGGCAGTATACCGACCAGTATGTGCGCCTTGCAAATTCGACGACTGCGCCAATCGCGACGGGCGAGGACATCTATCTTAAAGAGGGTTTCAAGCCGCTGCTCGAATCGGGCGCGTTGGCGGTTATCCACCCCGACATCTTGACGGCGGGCGGCATTTTGGAGACAAAGCGCATCGGCGACATGGCCGAAGAGCATCACGTGGCGATGGCAATCCATATGGCGGAAAGCCCGATAGCGTGTATGGCGGCTGTCCACGTGGCGGCGGCAACGCGCAATTTTACGGCTTTGGAAGTCCATTCGGTGGACGTTCCGTGGTGGGACAGCCTCGTAAACGGTCTGCCGAAGCCCCTTGTAAACAACGGATACATCGACGTTCCGAACGCGCCCGGTTTGGGCATAGAGTCGCTGAACGAAGATTTGATAAAGGAAAAGTTGCACGAAGATTTCCCGGAAGCCTGGGGGGATACATCGCAGTGGGATAGGGAGTGGTCGAACGACCGCCGCTGGTCATAGGGTTGAATAGGATTGACCGCGGGCGCGGGTTGCGTATCATTTATTTGTGGGATTAGAAACGAGACTCAACCCAACCCTAAAACTAAGGCGATAATATGAGAAAAGGAATATATAAGACGACATTGATTGCAGCCTTGTTGTCTTTGTTTTGCACGGATAGCCGCGCTGCGAGTTCGCGCGGCTATCCCCAAACCGCGATTTCAAACGGCGCGATAACCGCTATTGTGGGAATCGAAACGGGTCAGGACGAGAACTACTACCGCGGGCAGAGGTTCGACTACTCGGGCGTAATCTACTCGCTGAAATACAAGGAGCACGAATTTTTCGGCGAGTGGTGGGGGAAGCATTTCGACCCGAAATTCCACCACAACATTTGCGGTCCGGTCGACGACTTTCTGCCGATAGGCTACGATGACGCCAATGTCGGCGGCGAATTCGCGAAAATCGGCGTCGGCATTTTGCGCCGCAACTCAGACAAGCCCTACCACTTTGTAAATTCGTTCGAAATCGTCGACGGCGGTGCGCGCGTTTGCGCTGCGGGCAAAAACTGGATTGAATATACGCACACATTAAAAAGCGGCATAATTTCATACAAATACACAAAACGTATCGAGCTTGTGCCCGACGCTCCCGTTATGAAAATTTCATACAAGCTGACAAATACGGGCAAAACGCGCATTTCGACCGAGCAGTATTGCCACAACTTTTTTATGATTGACGGCGCGAAGGCGGGGCGGGACATAGCGTTGAAGCTTCCGTTGAAGCCCGTAGGCGGGGAGAATTGGAAGGACGTTACGCGCACGGCGACGCGCGTCGACGCCGACAATGTTCTGCGCTTTACAGACGCGATTTCGGAGCCGCATCACGTCGTCTACGAAAACTATGACGGCGACCCGAGCGCGAACAAAAACCGCTTCGAGCTTTCGAATCTGAAAACGGGCGCGACCGTGAAGATTTCGGGCAGCCGTCCGATGACGCGCTGGACGTTCTTTGCGTGGGAAACGACCTACTGCCCCGAGCCTTTCATTAAAATCGACGTTGCCCCCGGCGAGACATTCGAGTGGCAAAACACCTACGAATTCGGCTGCCGCTGCGCCAAATAACCTAAACAACAACGGGATTGTGAAAAATGAAATTCAATAAAATACCATATAAGTGGACACTCGTTATCATTCTGTGGTTTGCATACTTTCTCAATCAGGGAGACAGGCAGATTTTTAATACAGTAATTCCGTTGTTGAAGACCGACTTGGGCATAAGCGACGTCCAGATTGGCAATGTAGTCATGATTTTTACCGCAATCTACGGCTTGCTCGTGCCAGTTTCCGGTTTTTTGGGCGACTTGGTTTCGCGCAAGTGGATTGTGATTTTGAGCCTGCTTATTTTTAGCGTGGGCACGCTTCTTACGGGGCTTAGCGGCGGAATAGTCCTGTTGATAGTCTTCCGAAGCGTCGCAACGGGCGCGGGCGAGGCGTTCTATTATCCCGCCGCGACGTCGCTTTTGAGCCAGCTGCACACCGATACCCGCGCAACCGCACTGTCAATACACCAGACGTCGCTCTACGTCGGAATCATCGCAAGCGGATACATTTCGGGCTACATCGGCGAGCATTACGGTTGGCGTTCGGCGTTCTACGTCTTCGGTTCGGTGGGCGTTGTTTTGGCTGTGATTTCGATGTTCATAATGCGCAACACGCCGCCGCCCGTTGCCGAAACGAAACAGGACGACCACAAGGTGCACTTCGGCAAAATGCTCGGGGCTGTGCTGCGCAAGGAGTCGTTTTATCTGCTTTCGCTGGCGTTCGCCTGCCAGTGTTTTGTGAATGTCGGCTACAATACATGGATGCCGACATACCTTTACGAAAACTACGGATTGTCGCTTTCTTCGGCGGGGCTTAATTCGATGCTTTGGCACTTTGCATTCGCTTTCTTCGGCGTGATGGCGGGCGCGAAAATTTCCGACAAATACGCGTTCAAATTCACTTCGTCGCGCATTTGGGTTGAATTTTTCGGAATGCTGCTTGCAGTTCCATTCATTTTTCTGCTCGGACTGACGCAGAATTTCTACGTCTGCTGCGCGGCAATGGCGGGCTTCGGGTTTTTCAGGGGCGTTTACGACTCCAATTTGTTCGCGGCGTTGTTCGACGTTGTAAAACCCCAATACAGGGCGACGGCCTCGGGCATTTATCTGTCGTTCGCGTTTGTGATGGGTTCGCTTGCCCCGCGCGTTTTGGCGCAGATAAAGGAGATTTCGGGGCTCGGGGCGGGCATAATGTCGCTGGCGTGGTTTTTCCTTGCGGGAGCGGCGTTCCTCATTGTTTCGGCTTTGTTTTTCTACAAAAAGAACTACGAAAACTGACGCGAAATTCTCCGAAAAATTGGCAAAAATATGAAAGAATTATTCAATCTTAAAGGCAGGACAGCTCTCGTGACGGGAGGCAGTCAGGGTATCGGCAAGGGCATAACGCTCGCGCTTGCCGAGTTCGGCGCGAACGTTGTAATCAACTTCCATTCGGGCGTGGAAACCGCGAAGCAGACGAAGGCGGAGGCGGAAAAGCTCGGCGCGAAAGTGTGGCTTTGGCAGTTCGACTTGGCTCAGGCAAACGTCAAACAGTCGTGGCTTGACTTTGCCGAAAAGAACGGTTGCCCCGTCGACATTGTCGTGGCAAACGCTTCGGTTCAATACCGTCACGAGTGGTTCGATATCACCGAAGACGAATTCGCGTCGCAAATAAACGTGAATTTGCGTTCGACTCTCGAACTTATGCAGGCGGCTGTTCCGCATATGAAGGCGAACGGCTGGGGCAGGATTTTGACAATCGGCTCTGTCCAGCAGGCGCGCCCCAACCGCTACATGGCTGCATACGCGGCGTCGAAGTCGGGCATTGTAAATATGGTGAAGAATGTAGCCGCCCGCGTTGCGCCGTTTGGCATTACCGTCAACAACATAGCCCCCGGAGTGTTCGAAACCGCCCGCAACCGCGAAGTTTTGTCGGACGCGGCTTTTAGGAAGGACATCGAGTCTAAAATTCCCGTGGGTTTTGTGGGCGAACCCAAGGATTGCGCCGCTACCGCGCTTCTGCTTTGTTCCGATGCGGGCAGATACATCACGGGCGCGGACTTTTTCGTAGATGGCGGTTTCAGTCTGTTTATATAAGTTAAATTTAAATCATCAAAAAACAATATAAATTATGAGCATAGACCAATATAAAAAGGAAGTCGGGATGATGAATCTCGAAAAATTGATTGAATCGCGCGAATACGTTTCGAAGAAACAGTTCCCGATTCCCGAAAAGGAGTTGCTTAGCCGTTTCGAACAGCTTTATACAGGAGCGGTAAACGACGTTTTGCGCGAGTTTTGCCTGCTCAATCAGGCGTTGCCGCACCACATAAAGCCCCTGCGCGAATACAGAACCGTTGCTGGGTTTGCCTTCACCGTAAAAAGTTCGCCAAATGTTATGATTAAGGGCGAAATGGATTTCCGCACGCAGATGCTCGACGAGCTCGGCGAAGACCATTTTGTTGTTTGGGACACATCCAAAGACGAGGAGGCTACTCTCTGGGGCGGCGTTATGACTGCGACCGCCAAGGGCAAGAAAGTAAAGTCGGCGTGTATTGACGGCGGTATTCGCGATACCCACCAGATTTTGGAGGCGGACTTCCCCGTATTTTATAGATACAGAATCTCCAACGGCAGCCTCGGCAGATGCCTGATTACGCACTACCAAGTTCCGATTCTCATCGGCAAGGTTATCGTGCGCCCGGGCGACGTCGTCTTGGGCGACATTGACGGCGTTCTCGTTGTTCCGCGCGACATTGCCTACGATGTTCTCATCCGCGCCGAAGAAATCAAGGCGAACGAAAAGAAAATTTTCGGCTGGGTTCATTCGGGGCAGACAATCAAGGAAATCAAGGAAAAGGGCGGCTATTTTTAATTCGCCGAAATTCCATCCGCGGAGAAATTTTGAGGATTGGAAACATCCGCCCAAATTCCGCGATGGCGAAATTTTTATAAAATCTCTCTTAGTGTTATAGTTAATTCAACGCGGTTTCGACCGCGTTTTTTTTCAAAAAAGCGGGAATTTTTTCGAGATGTTTGTTGACTGATTTCGCAAAAAAAATTAATCTTTCCGAAGAAAATACGATTACATTTTACTGAAAGGAATATTATGAAAAAGAGAATAACAACACTACTTTGCGTGTTCTTTGTCGCGGCGGTTTCGTATGCCACCGACGTCATAACGCGCGACATCGCAAAATTACCCGAAAGCGCGCGCGCCTACATTGCGCAAAACTTTGCAAAAACCCCCGTCAACGCAATCAAAATCGACAAAGACTGGTTTAGCATCGACGAATACGAGGTTTTTCTTTCCGATGGCACGAATGTCGAGTTCGACGGAACTGGCGTTTTCAAATCGGCAAAGAACCGCGCTGGGCTGCCCTCATCGGTGATTCCGAAGGAGGTTGCCGACTGTATTTCGAAAAACTACGCGGGCAATAAGATTGTAGAATTGGAAGTCAAAAAATACGGTTATAAGGTTAAACTTTCCGATTCATCAGAACTTAAAGTTTTCGGCAAAGGAGTTCCAGTTTTCGTTGAGGATTAGGCGAGACTTTTGTTTTTTTTCAATCGGGCGGGCGGTAATATTACTTCCCGCCTTTTTTATTTTTAGTTGAAAAGGCAATAAAAACTACCATTTTGATAGAATATTTTTCGGAATTCCGAAAAAATTCCGGAAAATTCTTTTATCGCGTTTTTACAGGGCAAAGAAAAAGACAAAGCCGAAAAGCTTTGTCTTTTTTGTGAAGTTCTTACCGAATCTGCAACGCCCCGAGAGGCGTTGTCCGATTCGCGAAAAACTACTTGGCGATAACGCGAGCCATTTCCAAAACCTTGTTGGAATAGCCCCATTCGTTGTCGTACCACGAGATGACCTTGACGAACGTCGGATCGAGCTGGATACCGGCCTTGGCGTCGAAAATCGAGGTCTTCGAGCAGTTGCGGAAGTCTGTCGAAACAACGGCGTCTTCCGTGTAGCCGAGAACGCCTTTGAGTTCGCCTTCCGAGTATTTCTTCATAGCTGCGCAGATTGCGGCGTAAGCCGAATCCTTGTCTGCGCCCGGAGCTTTTTCGAGCTCGACAGTCAAGTCGACAACCGAAACGTCCGAAGCGGGGATACGCATCGACATACCCGTCAATTTGCCGTTGAGCTGCGGGAGAACCTTGCCGACAGCCTTGGCTGCGCCCGTCGACGACGGAATGATGTTTTCGAGGATACCGCGACCGCCGCGCCAGTCTTTCTTAGAAGGACCGTCGACAGTTTTCTGAGTAGCCGTAGCGGCGTGAACAGTCGTCATCAAGCCGCGTTTGATACCGAATTCGGCGTCGAGAACTTTGCAGATGGGCGACAAGCAGTTTGTCGTGCACGAAGCGTTCGAAATGATTTTCTGACCGGCGTATGTCTTGTCGTTGACACCGTAGACAAACATCGGAGTTGCATCCTTCGAGGGAGCCGACATAATGACTTTTTTCGCGCCAGCTTTAAGGTGTGCCGAAGCGAGTTCTTCCGTGAGGAAGAAACCAGTCGATTCCACAACGACGTCTGCGTCGACTTCGTTCCATTTGAGGTTCGCGGGGTCTTTTTCAGCCGTGATGCGGATTTTCTGGCCGTCTACAACCAAGTTGCTGCCGTCAACCGAAACTTCGTGCTGGAATCTTCCGTGAACCGAATCGTACTTGAGCATATAAGCCAAGTAGTCGGGGTCGAGAAGGTCGTTAATACCGACAATCTGTATATCCTTCGAGAAGTTTTCGAAGGCCGCGCGGAAAACCATGCGGCCGATACGTCCGAAACCATTGATACCTACTTTAATCATTTTATTTCCTTTATTTATTGGGTTTAGTAATAAAAATTTCTCCGCATTATTTCGACGAATTTTCGGCGTTGCAACTCTTTTTTGTGTTTTTTTTGCGCAATTTTTTACTTTAATACAAAAATGTGCACTTCTGAGGCCGTAATCTTCGACTTTTTTCGACTACATCGTCCGTCCCCAGTTAGCCAAAGTTGTCCGAAAAAACAGTCAAGATTTTTTGAAAGCTGACAGGAGGCGAGTTTGAAGGGAATCGCCCGCCCGAGTATGCCGCGTTTTTTTGCCGCGGTGGACTCGGGGCGGAACTTTTTTCTTAAAAAAATCGCAAGGTTTAGAGCCTTGCGATTGTGCGCACCAACTGGAAAAACGTGCGCTTATTACCCTCGGATAGCTATTGTTTGTGCGTAATATAATGTTTGGAGTTGTCCGCCGAACAGCCACGGCACGAGCAACAACCACCCGAACACGAACATTTCTTCGCGCCCTTCTTGACGGATTTCGACGTAAAGTAGAGTAATCCGTAGGCGAATATAATGGCGAGCCCCGCCACTATTATCTTTTCCATATCTTCCATTGTCACAGTTGAATTTCTATTTTACTATGGCTTGAATTCTTCTACGATATGAAAGCCATCAGGGCGTTTCCAATATTGAAAATACTTCCGATTTGATAGACGATGAGCGTGAGTACATACGCTATCGCAAAGAGCAAAAAGGCTTCGAATACAGGGGCTTTCCACGAATTGAGTTCGCGTTTGATGACTGCGAGCGTCGCCAAGCAGGGGATTGAAAGCAGGCAGAACATCATTATGCAAAAGCCCTGCAACGGGGTGTAGTTCTTGACGAGTTTTTCGCGCAAAGTGTCGCTTTCCTCGTCCGCCTCGCCTTCTGCGTAGAGAATGCCCAGCTGCGATACGAACACTTCCTTTGCCGCCAACGCGCCGATGCTTGCTGTTGTGAGCTTCCAGTCGAAGCCGATGGGTTTGAAGACGGGTTCGAAGAATTTGCCGACTCTGCCCGAAATCGTGTATTCCATCGATTCCGCGCTGCGTTCGTTTTCGAGTTCGGCAACCTGAGTTTCCTTTGCCTCTTTGTCGAGCGTCTTCGATTCTTCAACCTTCGCAATGAGCGCGTCGTAGTCTTTCGCGAAATTGACCTTTTCGGGCAGCGTGTTGCACAGGAACAAAATTACCGATGTCGCCAAGATTATAGTTCCCGCCTTGTGCAGGTAAACCTTGCCCTTGTCCCACATATGCAAAATCAGGCTTCTAAGTGTGGGCATTCTATACGGGGGAAGCTCCATAAGATACACTTCGCCGTCGCCCTTGAAGACCGTGCTTTTAAGCACCTTTGCCGCAACCAGCGCAACAGCGATACCAATCAAATACATCAGCCACATCACGAGTGCCTGATATTTTTCGACGAAGAACGCGGGGATAATCAGCGCGTAAATCGGCAAGCGCGCGCCGCAGCTCATAAACGGCATAATCATAATTGTGGTTTTTCTGTCGCGTTCCGACTCAATCGAGCGCGTGCCCATAATTGCGGGAACGTTGCATCCGAAGCCGAGAACAAGCGGCACGAACGACTTCCCTTGAAGTCCGAACCTGCGCATAATTCCGTCCATAATGAACGCCGCCCTCGCCATATAGCCGCTTTCTTCGAGCAGCGACAACGCAAGGAACATAAACAGAATGTTCGGCAGGAAGACGATAACGCCGCCGACGCCGCCGATGATGCCGTCGGTAAGCAGACTTTTGAGATACTGCAAATTCTCGTCGCCCCAGAGCGAGTCGACCGTTTCGCCGAGCCAGCCGAAAGCAGCTTCTATCCAGCCCATAAACGGGTCGGCGCAGGTGAATGTGAACCAGAATGTCGCGTACATAACCGCGAAAAACAGCGGCAATCCGACGAATTTGTTAGTTGCCACCGCGTCGATTTTTTCCGAAATCTCGCGGCGTCTTTCGCCCGACATCGAAATCGCGTCGCGGCACGCGCCCGCAATCATGGCGTAGCGTTTGTCGGCGAGGAACGTCGGCGTGTTGTCTATTGCATGGATTGCCTGCAAGTGTTTGATTTGCTCCGAAACCGTCTCCCAGACGGGCTGGAACGCCGAAATCTTCATCGTGCAGTTGTCGCTTTCCAAAAGCTTGATTGCAAAGAAACGCGAGGGAATGTGCTTGTATTGGGCGGGCTTTACGGCGTCGATTTTCTTTGAAATTTCCGCGATGGAGTCGTCGATGTCCTGCCCGTATGAGAGCATCGGCGAGCCGTGGTTTTCAAGCTCTTTGAGCGTCTTGCCGAGCTTTTGAACGAGGTCGTCGACTCCGCCGCGCGAACGCCCGACCGTCATCACTATGGGAGAGCCGAAGTATTTTTCGAGCTTCGGAATGTTGAAGCGCATGCCTTTTTTCTGGGCATCGTCGCTCATATTAAATACCAACATCATCGGAATGTGCAATTCCGCGAGCTGCGTTGTAAGATACATGCTTCTGTTGGGAATAGAAGAGTCGATTACGTTCAGAATCAGGTCTATGCCCTCGCTTGTGAGTTCGTTGAACGCCACTGCCTCTTCGGGAGAGCTCGACGAAAGCGAATAAATGCCGGGGAGATCGACCAGTTCAATTTCCATTCCGTCAATCGAGAACGAACCCGACTTGCTTTCGACCGTCACTCCGGGGTAGTTGCCGACGTGCTGGCGCGCGCCCGTGAGCGCGTTGAATATCGTTGTCTTGCCACAGTTGGGATTGCCCGCCAACGCTATTTTGAAGTGTTTTTTCATAAAGTAAACCGCTCGAAAGTTCTAAGCGTTCTGGCTTATTATTATGTTGCGTGCATCGCTACTGTGCAACGCCATACTCGTGCCCATTATCTTGATTCTGAGCAGCCCGCCGAACGGCGCGTGCGCCTCCATAAGGAGCTTGGTGTTGGGAACAATTCCGATGTCGGCGAATTTCTTTTCGGCTTTCGAGGTGTCCAACACCTTGATTATCGTTGCGGACTTCCCAATTGGGAGATCCGCGAGTGTCATACTTTCTTTCGATTTGTCCGAATCCATACGATTTTTTCTACTCGTTTTTTTTGTTTTAAAGTTTTTTTGAGAGTCTGCATTCGGCGTGCCCGTTTGGCGTATTTCCCAAGGGAGGGGCGGTCGGCGGGTTGCCGCGTGTTAGGCTTGCCTAACTCTCATTTTCCCTTCAATAAAAGTTAGGTTAAACTAACTTGTCAAGAAAAAAGTTTAGACTTCTTAACATTTTTTTGGGAAATTTCGCCGCCGCGCCTTCGCGCCGCCCTCAAATTTTAGTGTTGAGAATTTTCCGCGATTTTCGGACAATGCGGTCATGCAAAATAAAAATACACGCATACCTTTCAAGACCGACAAGTTTTTCATATTCGTCTACGTTCTGGCGGCGGCGATGTTCGTCTGGCAATTCGCGATAATGATTTGGGGGGCGACGCTTTAAAATGGTTCAGGATTCCCCTGCATTCGCGCTCGTAAATTTCGCGATAGCCGCATATCTATTCTATATGTGGTTTTGCGATTTCGATTTTTTCCGCAAAAACGGCTTCCCGCGCAAGGGCGCGTTGCGAGGGGCGACGCCCGCGCCGAAGACGCTTTGCGTTGTGGGCGCGTTGGCGGCGTTGGCGTTGCTTTGCGTGCACACGCTCACGGAAATTTCGCTCGGCGTGGAGGGCGAGCAGACAAAAGTTTCGGCTTGGGCGTTGATTTCCTGGACGGGCGCGGCGTTTGTCGAAGAGCTCGTCTTTCGCGGCTACATCGTTGTCGAGAACCGCGGGAGGGCGGCGTTGGTTGCCTCGATAGCCGCGTTTTCTCTTGTATTCGCGCTTGCGCACCCGTTCGTGTGGGACTACACAATCCCAGAGGGCGCGGGCGTATTCGACGGCGTCTGGAAGTTCGATTTCTCGATTCAGCCGCTGATTTCGACGCTCGCGATTTTCGAGTGTTCGCTGCTTTTTTACGTTTTGAGATTCGTTCCGCAGAACGCTTCGCGCTCGCTGCTTCCGTGTGTTGCGGCGCATTTTAGTTACAACTTGGGCGTGTTTGCGGTGAAGGCGTTTTCGGGTTTTGTGGGCTGATTTTACGGGGGCTGGCGTCGCATTATGGATTTCATCGGCAACAAAAAGGTCTTTCTGCTCGCGCCGATGGCGGGTTTTACGAATTCGACATGCCGTTCGATTTTTCGCGAGTTCGGCGCGGACGCGGTCGTCTCGGAGTTCGTCCACGCCAGAGCGGTTCTAAGCGGCTCGCCGCGCGTTCTCGAAAAGCTCGCCTTCGACGCCGCCTGCCGCCCCGTCGGAATCCAGCTCTTCGGCGGAGACCCCTCCGAAATGGCGGACGCAGCCCAGTTTGTAGCCGAAAAACTCGCGCCTGATTTTATCGACGTCAATTTCGGCTGTCCGGCTCCGAATGCAGTCGACGCGGGCGCGGGTTCCGCGCTCTTGCGCGACGTTCCCAAAATGGCGCGTATTATGCGCGCGGTTTCCGACGCGGTAAAGATTCCCGCAACCGCCAAAATGCGCACGGGTTGGGGGCGCGAAAGCGTTGTTTTGCCCGATGCCGCCCGCGAGCTTGAACAGGCGGGCGCGCAGATGCTCGCAATCCACGGGCGCACTAAAATTCAGGGCTACGGGGGAGACTCCGATTGGGGGTTGATTGAATCGACCGCCCAAACGCTTTCGATTCCCGTAATCGGAAACGGTTCGGCGGAAAAACTTTCGGGCGAAGTTATGCGCTCTTCGGCGTGCGCGGGCTTTATGATTGGCCGCGCCGCACTCGGCAACCCGTGGATATTCCGCCGCATGAAAGCCCGCCTTGACGGCGGCGACGAAGCCGCTTTCGAGCCTTCCGCCCGAGAGCGCGCCGCAATGGCGTTGCGCTACGCCCGCGCTATGGCAGTCGGCGGATATTCCGATATAAACGCCGACAACATCAAATTCATCGAAACGCAGGTAATGCGCTTTCTCAAAAACGCCGCGGGCTTCAAACGCCTGCGCGTTCGGCTAAAAAACGTCAAAACAATCCGAGAATTGGAGGACTTGCTATGCGACTATTTATGACTCTTTTTCTGCTCTGCGCCGCCGCGCTTCTGCGCGCCGAAACCGCGGGCGAAATCTTCACCAAGGGCTACCGCTTCTATCTGAATTCCGACTACCACGCCGCCGCCGAAATGTTCAGGCAAATCGCCGACGATTCCGACGGCGAGCTCTCGGCTTGGGCGTCCTATTACCTCGGCTCGATTCTCGCTTTCGACGGCGACAAAGGCGCAAAGAAACTCTTCGCCCGCGCGATGAAAAATCCGAAAGTCGCCCAGCCCGCAGCCGTCCAGTTCGCCAAATTCTGCCTCGCAAACGGCGATTTTGCCGACGCCGCGAAGACGCTTTCGGCTCTTCCTCCCGCCGAGCGCAATTCAGAAATCGACTACTACGCCGCTTTCGCACTTGCAAAGTCGGGCAGGGCGGACGAGGCAAAGGAGGCGTTCGCAAAACTCTTCGAGCGCGACTTTGCCGATAAAAACGCTGCGGGTGTCGATATGATTATCGACGAATTTTCCGCTTCGAAAAAGCCGGCACTTGCGGGCTTCAACCCGCTCGCGGCGGCGGAAAAAATCGCGGCAATTTCGAAGACTCCGCTTCCGACCGCGGCGGCAGCGCGGCTTGCAATTCTCGAAAAATCGAAAATCGCTTCCGCCGAAGATGTTTCATTCTACGCAAAAATAATCGCGGGCGAGCAAAACCCTTCTTCAATCGACAAAAAAGCGTTCGCCGACGAAATTCTCAAAAACAAAAATTCGCCATTTGCTTGGCGCGCCGCGCTTCTGCTCGGACGGACATGCTTGAACGCGGGCGATTATAAAAACGCCGAAATCCTCGCCAAGGATTGCCTGCGCCTCGCCGTTCCCGACACCGTCCAGCAGTGGCGCGGGCAAATTCTGCTTGCCGATTGCTACCGCCTTTTGAAGAATTACGACGCCGCCCGCGACGAGTATCAAAAAGTCTATATGAACCACCGCGCCCGCGGCGAAATTCTCGCCGAGACAATCTATAAAACGGGCTTGTGCTGGTTCGAACAGGGACATTGGGCGGACGCCCACGCGTGCTTCGAGCGCGTCTTCGTCGCATTTTTTAGATACGAATATTGGGGCAGCCGCGCCTATTACTACGACGCTCAGGCACTCTATTCATTGCATCAGCGCCGCGACGCCAATGCGACCCTTCTGGAATACTTCCGCCGCGCAAAAGACCGCCAAAGCCCAATCTATAAAAAGGCTCGTGAATATTATAATTCAATATAATCTAATTTCAAATAATGCCAAACGCGATAACGTTTTTTGTTGATATTTTTTCCTCCACGAGACACGTTCGAACCGAAAAACACTATCATCGGGAACTAATCTTCCCAGAAACTTTTGGCTAACGCGATAACACCTGCCGCCAACTTTCAGATATACACCAGAACTGCCAATCCTAACGGAACTTTGGGCGATGAGGGACTCGAACCCCCGACAACCTGCGTGTAAAGCAGATGCTCTAACCAACTGAGCTAATCGCCCTTTAAAAATATTCGCGCAGTGTTGCGGATTTCGCTTCGGATTGCAAGCATTTTTTGCCGAACACGGCTATTTTTCACTTTTCATAGCCTGCAAGGTTCTGACGCGCGGCAGAAAATACGCGACAATTCCGAGCAGCGGCACATAGGCGATGATTTTGTAGACGCTTTCGATGCCGAACGCATCCGCGGCATTTCCGAAAACCGCCGACATAATGCCCGCGAAGCCGAACGCAAAGCCGAAAAAAAGCCCCGAGACCATACCGACGCGCTTGGGGAAAAGTTCCTGCGCATACACGAGTATCGCCGAAAATGCCGACGACATAATAAAGCCGATTACAATGCTTAGAATGAACGTCCACGTTAGGTTCGCGTATGGCATAATGAGCGCGAACGGAGCCGCGCCGAGAATCGACCACCAGATGACGAGTCTGCGCCCGATTCTGTCGCCGATTGGCCCTCCCAGCAGCGTCCCGAGCGCGGCGGAAAGCAGAAACGCAAAAAGCATATATTGCGCGGACTCGACGCTGAGCCCGAACTTCTGTATCAAAAAGAATGTGTAGTAATTAGAAATACTTATAGTATATGCGTTTTTGGTAAAAACAAGGAAGATTAAAATCGCAAGAATCGTCCAGACAAGCCGTCTGGGCAGGGGTTTTTGCTTTGTCTGCGAAACGCCGGATTGAATTGCGGAAGACATTTGAGACGCTTTCGAGCCCCCTGCGGAAGAATCCGCTTCGGCGATTTCCACTGCGGCTTGCGACGCGGCTTTTTCGCGCGCGAGCTTTGCGGCATACCACCTGCTTACGGGCATAAGTCCGACAATCGCCACGAGCGCGCAGACCGAGAAAATCGCGACGTGACCCTGTCCGTAGGGCGTGACGAAAATCGCGGCAAGCAGCGGTCCGAGCGAATATCCGAACGAGCCGCCTACTTGGAAAATCGACTGCGCCAGCCCGCGCTTTCCGCCCGCGGCCATCGACGTCAAGCGAGACGCCTCGGGGTGCAGCACCGACGAGCCTATTCCCGCAAAAAATACCGCCGCAAACAACATCGCAAGCGAGCCCGAAACCGAAATCATCAGCAGCCCCAACATCGTGAACGTCAGCCCGAACGGCAGAAACCACGCATTCGGCTTGCGGTCGAAAATGTAGCCGCAAATTGGCTGGATAACCGATGCCGAAATTTGGTATGTCAGCGTAATCGCGCCGATTTCGGCAAAACTCAGCGCGAGGTTTTCCTTCAAAAGAGGGTAAATCGCCGAGATTAGCGACTGCATTGTGTCGTTGAGGCAGTGGGCGAGGCTCAGCGCAAACAGGATTCCGAAAAGCGTCTGCTGGGCGTTCGGCTGCTTTGTTGTCGGGGTTTTCTTCATAAAAATTCAGACCTATGATAGGATGTTCTATCGGTTCAAATAAAATTTCAACAAATTTTTTCGGGCGAAATTGTGGCGCATCGGGGGCGAATCGGCGCGGTTTTCGCGGAAAAAGCTTGATTTTCGGCGCGTAAAGGGGGATATTTTCCGTGTGTCCGACCGACGCCGAACGGGTTTCGGAGCGGATTCGTCCACACATTTAGAAAGGGTATTTATGGGAAAATTGAATTCTACACGCTGGATTTGTCAGGCGGGCTTTATCTTCGATGTCGACGGGGCGCGGATTGTCGTCGACCCCTATATGTCGGATTCCTGCGCGCCGCGCTTTCCGCGAATGGTGAAGGTGCCCGTGCCGTTCGAGCGGTTGAAGCCCGACTTTGTGTTGTTTTCGCACGACCACCGCGACCACTTCGACCCCGAAACCGTGCCGACGCTCTACAAACTCTACAAAGACTGCCGCTTTGCGGGGCCGCTTAGCACCTACGAGCATTTCAGGGCGATGGGCTTCGACACTCTGCGCTTCCAGACACTTTCGAAGGGCAACGCGTTCGATTTCGGCGCGTTCAAACTCCGACCGACAACCGCCTACCACTCCGACCCGCTCGCGATTGGAATGCTTTTCGACTTCGACGGCAAACTCGTCTATTTTAGCGGAGACACCGAGTTCCGCGACTCGCTTGCCGACGACATAATTTCGACCGCCGCGGGTGCGCCAATCGACGCCGTGATAATCTGCATCAACGGCAAACTCGGCAATATGAATTGGCGCGACGCCGTGAAGGTGGTTTCGAAAATAAAGCCGAAAATCGCCGTTCCGATGCATTACGGATTGTTTGCGGGCAACACCGAAGACCCGAAGCCGTTTGCGGCGGAAGTCGAAAAGGCGGGCGTCAAGTGCGTAATTGCCTCGACCTCCGATCCAATCGCGCTCTGAGGCTTTTCGGACGGCGGCTTTAAGCGTTTCTTTCCGCGATTTCTTGCGGCATTGCGCTTTACGCCTCTTGCGCGGTTTTGTGCGCGAACTTTCGTCGCGGTTTGCTGTCCAATTTTGCGGACGGCGAACCGTTTTTTGTTTGCAAATGCGCGGCGGACGGCTTGCCTTTAATCAGCCTGCGCCCGTGCTTTTTCGGCTCAGTTCCGATTTCGACAAATGTTAAAATTGCCCATTTTATTCGCAAGACTTATAGCGGCGGCGGTTGCGCTTGCTGCGGCGTTTTTTGCGGTATCCGCGCCCGATTCGCCGCGCGATTTTTCCGCCGAGTTTGCCGACTTGCCCGACTACGACTGGCGGACGTTCGCCGAAACAAAATGGGCTGCGGGCGATTCCGCTTCGGCAATGGCGGCTCTCGAATTCGTAATCGAAAACCGATTGCCCGATTCGCCCGCGTGCTCGCGTCTATACGGCGAATATCTTGAACAAACGAGGGCGCGCAATTCGCTTTTGGGGCGCGCAAAGGCGGCGGGCAAGGGTTTTTTGCTCGGCGATGTCGACGGCTGGGACGCTCTTGCGGGCGCGGCGGTCGCCGACTTTTTCGTCTACGGCGATTTGCGCGACTTGGCGCGGGAATCCTTTGCGGGGGCGGAGCGCGACGGCTTCGTGCTGGCAATGGCGGCGTTCGGTGTGGCGACATCGGCGGCGTCTTTTGCAATGCCCGTGGGCGCGCCGCTCGACGCGTCGGTGTCGCTTCTTAAAATCGCGAAAAAGTCCGGCGCGATTGCACCGACACTCGGCGGAAAACTCGCTGCGGAATTTTCGGCGGCTTCGCGCAAAATTTCGGCTTGCGCAAAACTCGGCGATTCGGCTGGGGCGTCAAAAACCGCGCGGAATCTGGCTTCCGAAATATTGCCCGTATGGGATTTGGCGAAAAACACGAAAACCTGGTCGGAATTTTGCGCCGTGTTGAAGTCTGCGGACGACATGAAAATGCTGCGCAAAATCAACGCGCATTTGAAGTCGCCGAAGAACGCGCGGATATTCGAACGAACACTGATTTTGGACTCCCCGCAGGCTCGCGCGGCGGTCGGTTTTGTCGAGTCCGGCGGAGACTTGCGGCGGCTCGATTTTGCAATGCGCAAGGGGCTTGCGGGCGTTCGGCGCGTATTGGACGCGTCGGCAAAATCCTCGCGCATTTTAAAGAACGCCGAGAAGCTGCGAATTCTTGCGGGAGCTTCGCTCGCGGAGCTTTTTTGCAGATACGGTGCGGCGGCGCGGTTCGGGCTTCTCGCTGCGGCTTCCGTCCTGTTTGCGGCGGCGGTGTTCCCGATTTCGGTTGTGCGCGGGGTTGTGCGCGAATTTTCGCCAAACGAAACCCGCGGCAAAAAATTTTTCCGCGTAGTTCAGGTGTTTTTGCTTTTCGCGGTCGCGGTGTTTGCGGCGTTTGCCGCTTGGCGAGTTTATTTCGCCAACGGACGCGACGCCGCGCAATTTACCGCAACGGCGGAAGCCTCATACGTCTGGACAATCGACGTTGCGATTAAGGAAGACCGCTTTTTGAACGATACCTTTGCTCGCCGAACGCTCGCCTGCGCCGTCGAACTATGCGGCGACGCGTATCTTGTTGCCTCCGCCGCCGCGCTCGGTTTGGAGTGGGGTGAAATTCCCAAGGGCGGAGTCTACGCGCTTTCCGTTTCGGCGTCGAAGCGCGGCGCAAACCCCGCTTCGTTCGATGTCGACGAAATCATTTTGCCTCGGGGCAGGGCGGGGTTGTGTCTTGTGAAAATCCCGCGCGGAAAAATTCCATCGGGGCATGCGGCTCTCGCGCCGCTTCAATCGGCTACTTCCGAGGAACTTAAAACGGCGTCGCGTTTTTCGCAAGAGCTCGGAACGCAAAATAAAAATATCGACGTGTTTTCGGCAAACGGACGCTTGCTTTGCCCAAAAAATTCGGCCGCCGTCGGAGATTCCGTAATACTCTCGGATAAATTCTATGTTGGAATGTTGTTTAATGATGCAAGCGTATTCGGCGCGGCTTCCGCCGCGTCGGCGGAATCGTCCGACGCGCGAATCGGCGGACTTGTCTGCGCGGCTCTTCCGACGGCGGAAGACTTGTCCGCCGCCGAATGCATTTCGCTAAAAAAATCGGACGGCGAAATTTACTTCAAGGCGTTTTGCGAACGCATTGCCGCATTGCGCCGTTCGGGCGCGATTGTGCCCGAAAAATAGCGCGGCGCGTGGCGCGGCGACTTCGGCATTTCCGCGATTTTTTTTAACGCTGCATTGCGCGATATTCCCGCGCCTCCGTTAGGCGTCCGCCTTTTGTCCGTCCAAATGCCGACCGCGCACGGTGCGAGTTCCCGCAATTTTTGCGCAAAGTTCCGCGGCAAGCGTAGAGAGGGCGCGGAGGATCGGATTTCGTCCGCAAAAAATCGGTATTGTTTCGGCAGTTTTTTGTCCGCGCTTGTGTCGACGAAATCGTGCGGAAAATCCCCGAAATTTTTCAAAAAAAACTTGTCAAAATCGGGGGCGTTGTTTGAATGAAAAGAATGGAACGCTTAGCTTTAATATCTGTCAGCGACAAGACTGGCGTAGTTGAATTTGCAAAGGAATTGGTGCATCATCACCACTATACAATTCTTTCTACCGGAGGCACGGCAAAGCTGCTTTCGCAGAACGGAATTCCCTGCACGGAAGTCAGTGATTACACGGGCTTCCCCGAAATGATGAACGGGCGCGTCAAAACTCTCCACCCGAAAATCCACGGCGGGTTGCTCTGCCTGCGTTCGAATCCCGACCATATGGCTCAGGCGCAGGCGAACAACATCAAGATGATAGACCTCGTTGTCGTCAATCTGTATCCGTTTGAAGCCACCGTCGCGAAGCCCGATTGCACGCTCGAAGACGCAATCGAAAACATCGACATCGGCGGCCCCTCGATGCTGCGCTCGGCGGCGAAAAACCACCGCGACGTAACCGTAGTTTGCGACAACCGCGACTATCCCGCGGTTTTGGAGGCAATCCGCAAGGGCGGCGATATGCTTTTGGACTTGCGCCGCAAGCTCGCGCTCAAAGTATACCAGCGCACCAGCGCATACGACGCGGCAATCGCCACATACCTCAACGACAAATACAATGCCGGCGCGCTTCCCGAAACGCTCAATATCGGGCTTCCGCTTGTCCAGAAAATGCGCTACGGCGAAAATCCGCACCAGCAGGCGGCTCTTTACGGCGACTTCAACAAATATTTCCGCCAGCTCCACGGCAAGGAGCTTTCGTATAATAATATTATCGATATCACTGCCGCGGCCGACCTCATTTCGGAATTCGAAAAGCCAACATTGGCGATTCTCAAACACACCAATCCCTGCGGCGTGGCAAGCTGCGACAGCCTTGTCGAGGCGTGGAATCAGGCGTTTGCAACCGACACGCAGGCTCCGTTCGGCGGCATAATCGTCGTCAACAGAAAGCTCGAAGCCGACTTGGCGCAGATAATTTCGCAGATTTTCTCGGAGGTGATTATCGCTCCCGACTTCTCGGACGAGGCAATCGAAATCCTCTCCAAGAAAAAGAATTTGCGCCTGATGATTTCCACATACAAAGCCCAACCCAAGCTCACTGTTAAGAGCGTTGTAGGCGGCGTCTTGGCGCAGACTTCCGACTCTATCGAAGAATTGAAGGCGAATATGAAAGTCGTCACAAAACGCCAGCCCACCGAGGCTGAGTGGAACGCGATGCTCTTCGGCTGGAAAGTCGTAAAGCACGTCAAGAGCAACGCCATTGTCTACGCGGGCTGCGAGAGGACTTTGGGCGTCGGCGCGGGGCAGATGTCGCGCGTTGACAGCTCGCAAATAGCGGTTTGGAAGGCGCAGTCGGCGGGTCTTTCGCTCGAAGGCAGCGTCGTGGCAAGCGATGCGTTCTTCCCGTTTGCCGACGGGCTTATCGCTGCGGCAAAGGCGGGCGCAACCGCCGCAATCCAGCCGGGCGGCTCGGTTCGCGACGAAGAGGTAATCAAGGCGGCCGACGAAAACGGAATGGCGATGGTATTTACGTCCGTGCGCCATTTCAGACACTAATTCGGCGCGATAGGGGACGGTTCGGCTATGTTTTTCCTTTCGGGAGGCATTGAAAAACGCAAGGCGGTCGCCACAATGGCGGCGGCTGCCGTCGTTGCGGCGTATGTGCTTTCCGCGGGCGGTTGCGACTTCGCCAGCGAGGAGAAAATCGTCAAGGAAACGAACGAGCCGTCATACCAGCGCGGAATGGAGGAGCTGCGCCGAGGCAACAAACAGGAGGCTCTCGGCGCGTTCACGAAAGTCATCGAAAAGCGGCGCGACGCCCCCGAGTCGCACTTGGAAGTCGGCAGAATCTACCTCAACGAGATGAACGACCCGATTTTCGCAATCTACCATTTCAGAAAATTTCTGGAATTGTGCCCAAATTCGCCCGCGTCCATGCAAATCAGGCAGATGATTGACACCGCCCGCAAACGCTACGCGGCGTCGCTGCCCGAAAGCCCGTTCGAAAACAATATCGACAGGTTGGAGCTCGAACAGATTTTGCAGAAAGTCCAGCAGGAAAACCTTGCGCTAAAACAAAAACTTGTGGCGGCGACCGAGACCGTTTCGCGCCTCGAAGCCGCGCAGGCCCGCGAGGCAAAACGCTACCGCGAAGAGCGCATCGCCTTGCAGCAGCAAAAACAGAACACTTTGGCGAACATCACGCGCCAACTCGATTCCCCTTCGCGCTCAGCCGCAAACGTGCAACCCCGTTCCGCCGCGGCACAGCGCGAAAACATCGTGGTTGCCCGCGACATTCCGCAGACATACGTCGTCCAACCCGGCGACACCCTCAGCAGCATAAGCCGCAAGGTCTACGGAACGACGGCGCGTTGGAAGGCGATTTTCAAGGCGAACCGCGACAGGCTTGCGTCGCCCGAGTCGCTCCAACAGGGGCAGACATTGCGTCTGCCGCGTTAGTATATCTCCGAGGCAGCCCGCAAAATTCGTTTTATAAATCCGAAAAAACGCCCTTCCGAAAAATCGAAAGGGCTTTGTTTTTTCCCGCATTGCCGCTTTAATTCGCGTTTCGAAAGTCGGCGAGAGCCGCCGATTTTGCTAATCGTAGAGATAGCCGAAAGCTGGGCGTATGTAGCTTATGTAGTCGTCCGATGGGAGGGCGTAGGCATACGCGTTCACGCTCGTTCCGCCGATTATGCCCGCTTCAATGCCCCCAATCAGATTCGTCGGCGGCGTGTCGAGCCCCGTCCTCAACGTGATTCCGCGCCACGCAAAATAGAAGTCGATTTTGAATCCCAGCTCCCACTTGGCAAAGTCGTCGGGAATTTCCGCACCTTCGCGCAAATACGGGCCGTCGACGGTGATAGTCGCGAAGTCGCAGCTGGTGCGTAAAAACGGCATAGAGTTGCGCACTGCGCGGTCGCGCGGGGAGAGTGCGCACACGCATTCGGGCGAAATTCCCTCATATTGGAATAGCTCGTAAGTGCCTTCGCCCAGCCCGATGTAGGACATATCGGGAGCTTCCTGCACGGAAATTTCGATACCCACGCGCCGAATGCCCCAGTATGCCGAAACCGCAGTCTGCGCATTGCACCAGCACACGTTGCACGCGTCGGTAATGCGTTCGCGCGCGAGCAAATCCTCTTCGCTTAGCGGTAATAGCGACAGAAATTCCGAACTCATTCGCCAGCCCCTCCCGAGGTTTCCGACCCGCTTCCAGAATAGCTATCCGAGTTTCCGCCAGAACCGTTAGAATCTCCGCCGTCCGAATTGCCGCTACCTTCGTTGTCCGAACTTCCGCTTGTGTAGTCGTCTTCGACATAAGACGGGGTGGAGGCGATGAAATACGCCCGCGCCAAAAATCCGTTCTTGCAAACGTAAAAACTGCGAATCTGCATAGACGTAAGCTCGGGCAGCTGCGACGGATTCATATCGATGCTGCTTTGCAGCGCAGGGTCGCGCACCACAAAACGCGCGTAGTTTGTCGTGCTTTCCTCGACGGAATTGTCCGCCGCCTTTCCGCCAAAAACCACCGTCGACGCGCTTATCGCGCCCGTCTTCGAGTCAATCGAAATCGTCGAAACCTTGCGCGAGCGGTTGATTCTGAAAAGCTCCGCGATGTCGTCTGGATACAAATGCTTCGATGTTCCGAATTTCAGTTTCAGTGTGTCCGCTACAAAATCCTCCTCCGCCCAGCAGACGGGCGCGCCTATGACTTTTTCTTTGCCATCCGAAATAACCGTCAGACTTTTCGCGAAAAACTCCTCGCTCTTCGCGCCGTAAATCGTGATGTGTCCGTCGTAAAGCAGCGCGTTCGAGGCGTCGTAAACCGCCTTTGCAAGCCCCACGGGCGCGGTTTCGGCGGTTTCCGTCATAACGTGTTTTGTGTAAATGCCGGTCGACGCGTTCGTAGTCGCCATCTTTATCGAAATGGTTTTAGACACTTTCGAGCCGTCTTCCGTCGAGTATTCGAACACGCCTTTAACCGTGTCGTATTCGCCGTTGTAGGGCATATCGTCGGTAATCGTTCCCTCGACAAGTTCCTTCGAAAGTTTGCCGCCGCGCGACGTTTCCACAATGTCGAAATCGTCGAGGTCGGCAAGCAGCTCGACATGGTTCTTCCACCATTGCTTCGACGACATCTGAATTGTCTGAGTCTTTATCTCGCTACGCTGAATCGCGATTTTCGAGCCCGAAAGTTCGACGCTCATGACAATCGTTCCGCGCGCGTCGGCGGGCTTTTGCGCGGGATACACGTCTTCCTGAATCTGCAAAAACGCGTTGTTTCCGACATAGTCTTCGCGCTCGTAGTTTATCACGACGCAGTTTACGCGCAGGTCGTCGCGCCGCGCCGCCGAAAACGACTTCACTTTCGACGCCGACGTGTCGACATCTTTTTCCGCAAGACTCACGCGCTTTGAAATGTTGAGCTTCGGCGCGCCGCTTCCAGAGTAGTCGAAATACGCGCAGCACATCGGCGACCATTTCAGAATCCTGCACAACGCCTCCGCACACGAAACGTCGCGGCATTCGTCGAAAAGCATTTCGTTGTCGACGTCCATTTCGCCCGCGTCGATGTCCGCGCCGCGCTGCGCCGCAAACAGGACGATTTCCCGCGCCTGCTGCGCCACGGTCATTTTCGCGTTCGCCGAGTCCCTTCCCAAGACGACGCGGCTGGTGAAACGGTCGGCAAGCACACCGTTGCAATACGCCTTCGCCGTCTTCTGGAAAATTATCTGCGACAAATCTTCGAAAGCGTTTCTTATCGAAATCTCCACGCGGTCGTCGCCGTATGTGCGCGATTTTCGCACCCGCGCGACCCTGCCGCGGAAACGCCGACCTCCGTCCTGCCACAATTCCGCGACAGCTCCGTGCGCCCACGCCGCCGCCGGCGAGCCGCTTTCGACATTCAGCACAAGCTCGTCGCACGCCAAATTTCTGCGTTCCAATTTGCACGAAACCGCCGCCAGCTCGCCTGCGGAAAATTCCGCACCGCCGCATTTAATCACAAAGGAATTCATAGCCCGTTCTTTGCCGTTTTAATCTGCTCGGCGAGTTCCGCGATTTTGTCCTCGTTTTTCTCGACCGCTTTTTTCAGCTCGTTAATGGCGCGTTGCAGCGACGCAAGCGAGCTTTGAAATTCGCTTTCCAACCGTTGTAAATCCGAGTCTTCCATTATTCGGCGTCTCCGTAGAATTCGTATTTCGAATTTGTAGAGTGTCCGAAACACGAGATTTTAAGCGACACCAGCGCCGCATTGCCCAGCTCGAAAATTTTCGCGCCTTCCTCTTCGTCGAAAAACACGAGCTTTTCCGCCGGCACTCCGTTCATCTTTTTCGCCTGCGACAGCGCGAATTTCAGCGCGGACGATTCCGTCGCGTGCGCGTTTTCGATTTCGAACGCAACCGCCGTTTTCAGATTTTTATTCTGGCGCAGAATCGCGTTTTGGTTGTCGATTGCGAAATCCGCCGACACTTGGTTTTTCGCGTCGACGCGCATGGATTTCGGCGGCTGCGCGCCCGCGTTCAGTTCGAGTTCACCGAAAATTATTTTCATATTTTTACTCCTTTTATGATAAATTTTAATTTAACCGATTGCGTCGCCGCCGTGTCGCAGGCGTATTCAATCGGGTTCGACTTTGCCAGAACAATCGCGCCCCTGTCCGGCGCGATTTCGAGCCTTCTGTTGTTGAGCCTCGCGCACAGAAATTCCGCGGCGTCGAGAATGTCCACATCGTTGTCTCCCGCGATTTTCGGCGTCGTTATTTTAAGCGACACCGACACGTTTTCGAAGACAACCGCGTCGCAGTTTTCTGCGCAGTCAAGCGGTAGCGGACGCGAAATTTCGATTTTCATCGTCGAACTTTCCGCGTCGGCATACGCGCCAAGACCTTCTCCCGAAACCGCAAACGCCGACAGCTCAACCGTGCGGCGCAGCTCGTTTAAAATCGCGACTTGCGCTTGTTTTAATTTCGACATTCTACATTCCCTCCGTCGAAACGCGCGTTATTCTTCTTTCCGACGCTTTGTGGTCGACGGCGTATTTTCGCGCGGTTTTTATTCCGCGCCTCGGGCGCACGACGGGCAGCTCGCCCGCGGCGACGCGCCGCAAAATCTCGTTGCTCGACTCAATCGCCCGCAGCTGCGATTGGCTCAGTTCCAGCGACGGAATTCTCGACTGCAAAATGTCGACGGCAAGCCTCATTCCGCATTCGCGCAATTCGGGCGGAATTTTCGCATAGTCTTCGTCGAGCATATTCACGCCGCTTGCCGCGATTTCGGCTCTGATTCGCGAAACCGCAAGCTCAATCGCCTTCGCGGCAATCGACGCGTCGTTTCGGCGCACGGCCTCCGATTTCAGCAAATCCAGCTGCGTCTTGTTCAGAACGCATTCGAGATCCTCCTCCGTGATTCTTGTCCAGTTCATAACAAAACGGCGGGACGCCGCGCTTTTACGCGACGCCCCTTTCGACTAAGCTCCTTCCTTGATTGTCAGTTTTCTTACTCCGAGGCTGCTTGTAGCCACGATACTCGAATAGTGCTCTACCGTGATGTCCGTGTATTTTGCGGTTTCGTCGCAGTATACCCTGAACGGCGAGCCTTCTTCTGTGGGCGTGTAGAATCGTTTGAGATTCGACGGTTCGTCTTTGGAAATCGAATCCTGTCCGTAGAACGCATAAACCTTCTTGCCGGCAATGTTAGCCTTCGCATTTGGCGAAGTCTGATAACGCGCCGACATCACCTTGCAGCCCTCCAACAGGAATTTCGCCGCAAGCTCTTCCTGCGCGAGCGCGCTCGCCTTGAACGCCACAGCCGAGTTCTGTTTTTCGAGACACGACATACGCAAGTCCCACGCCGTTTCGCCAAAGAGCAGACGGTTCGGACGCACGCCGCTTTCGTCGCCGGCGGCAATCAGCATACTTCTGATGTCCGCGTCGGGATTGTCGTTGTTCGTCCACGAGACATCTCCGCCCGATTGCGCAATCGCTTCCAGCGCGGCAACCGCGCGGCGCAGCTCGTTGCGCAAAAGACGCTGCAAAAGCATCTGCACATAGCGTTCCTGCCAGTCGTCGTCGGCGATTTCGTCGTGGTCGACGCGGATTGCAAGCCCCTTGTTGAGCGTCTTTTCGTTGACGGTCTCGCCGTCGTAGCGCACGCGCTTGAATTCCGCGCCGATGCTGCGCACGTCGTCGCCGTCCGAGTAGAACGCCTGCGCGTTTTCGCTCGTCTTGAATTCGAAGCGTCTGCCTACGGGAATCGGCGGCGCGATAAAGTCGAGCATTTCGCCGAGGTTGTCGGGCGACTTCCACCCGACGGTAAACGCCGTCAAAGCTTCGCTGTAATTGCCCGCCGTAAATCTGTTTTCGTTTGCGGTTATAATCTGGTTTTTATTCATAAATTTACTTGTTGATGATTATCCACGATACTTTTGTAGTCGACGCCGTTCCGGCCGCGTCGAGCTTGAATTTGATCCCGTTTTCGACAACGGACGCCACCACAGTCTTTTCCGAGCCGCCCTTCGCCGAGATTGTCGCAAAAACGATGTCGTCTTCCGAAACCTCTGTGTTAGCCAGCGTTTCTTCGGCAGTAGAGCCCGTCCAGACATACGTTCCGCATTGCGCGATAGCAAACGCCCTCGCGCCGAAATTCTGCGGGTCTACTTCGACAATGCCTCCCGCAACCGACGAGGTTAGCGCAACGCCGACCTTGTAGCTTCCGTTCGCGGGCGCGGCCGTAATTTTGCCGGCTGAGGACGTAAAAACTGCATCTCCCGCATTTATGCCCGAGTCGCACCTGCAAAGCAGCGTGCTTCCCGAAGAGGCGGGCAGGGCGACCGCCACGCCGTTATTGATGTCGCATTCGTCGAGACACACACCGAGCGGCATATCGGCGGCTTGGCAAATTTCGACAGCATTGCCCGAGTCGTCCATCTTCACCAAAAGATACGACGCGTCTATGTCCTCAGCTGCGGTCAGCGTAATGCTGCCCGCATGCGTGCCTTCGGCGATGTTCGAAAACGCTTCGGCATTTTTCGCGCCGCCTTTTATTCGGCGCAACATTTTATGATATTCCATATTACAATTCCTTTTATTGGTTGTTGATAGTTTTTTGTTTCCTCAGCTTGGCGAACGTCTTCGTATAGGGTTCGCCTGTGCTGAGCGAAAGTTTTACGGCTTCGTCGGAAACCGCTTTGAAGTTTGTGTCTGTGCGGCTGTTGCAGCCTTCGGTCTCGGAGTTTGCGCCCGGGGTTCCCGCAAAAATTTCGAGATTTTTTTCGAGCCTGAGCTTTGCAATCTCGCCCGAAATTTCGTCGATACGTTTTGCCGACGCCGCAAGCCTGCGCCCGAGCATCCCGAATTCCCGCGCCGCTCCCGAAATCTTTACGCCGCTTTCGGCGAGTCTCGCGCCGATTTTCGGCAATGCGGCGCGGATAATCCTGCCGCTGCCGGCAATGTTTGGATTGTTCGTAAGCCCCACCGATACAAGCCTGACGGGTCTGAATTCGCCGTCGCCGATTTTGTCCATCTCCCAGCGCGGCGACATACACCTGATTTCTCCCGACTTGATTTTTTCGAAAGTCGCGTCGTCATATTGTGCTTCGACCAAAATGCCGTCTTCGGCTTTGAAAATTTTGCGTACAACTCCGACACGCTTGTCTTTGCAGCGCGCCGATTTCTCGTCGGGGTGCCCGACGTAAATGGGTATCTCGCGCGGAAAAAATCCCTCCGACGCCGATTTCATTCTGTCGGCGGCAAGCCCGTCAACAACCTGATTTCCCTTTGCGTGAGCCCAGTTGCCGAACGGCGAGAGCACCTGAATTAGCGTGTTATTCCTCTTCATTCGCCCTTTCCTCATTCGCAATCGGGAACGCGAATTTCTTTGCGAGTTCGAGCGCGTCGGGTTTCAACCCGAGCTTTACAAGACGTTCGACCATTTCCAGCTCGTATTGCTTCTGCTCGTAGTCGGGCAATTTCAGACGGAAACGCGCCAGCGGCTTGTCGTCGCCGAAAACCAGCTTTACAACTTTCGCGTCGACATTCTTGTTGAGCGTTTCGCCGATGTTGTTGGCGTCGTCTTCTTCAATGAGCGTATTTTCATACCATTGAACCGACGCCCCGTTTTGATAACTTCCGCTGAGCGTGCTCAGATCAGAGCCGCGCCAGAGCGCGCACAACATTCTGTCCATACGCTCAACAATGTCCTTGTAGGGCAGTTGGCTTTTGCTCGAAACATCTATTGCTTCAATGTCCGTGCCTTCCGAGAGCACCGCGTAAAATTCCGCCCCGAATTGACTGACGGCTTCCTTCGCGCTTTCCCATTGCGGCGTGTCGGGGAAGGCGTTCGTCTTCGCCTTTATCCCCGGCATACCGTTTCTTTCGCAGTAAATAAGCCAGTCTTGAAGGGGAAGGTGCTTGAAGACATACGCAATCGCCGAGGTCGTCATAAGACCGTCGCCGCAGGTAACCATCCACTTGTCGGGGTCGAGCGGCACGCCCGCTGTCAGCTGCTTTTCATTGTCGAGCTTCCGCAGACGCCCCGTCGTGTTCTCGAAAAGCCAAATCGGATATTGCTCGAAAACGCCTTTAAGCTCGCCGTTTACCTGCTTGAACGAGATTCTGTGGACTGCGTATTTCATTCCCGCCGAGTCCATCATTTGCGAAACCAGCATTCGCAAACCGCCAGATTGGTTTTTGTCGCAGAAATCCGTCGTTTCGAGACTTTCATAAAAACGCATCAGAACCTTTTGGTGCGCCCGCGCCTTCCGCGAGTTTTCAAGCGGGACAATTTCGAAGTCGAGTCTCGATACCGATTTTTTCCTTTTCAAATTCAGACAGCAAATCGTGTCGTCGCGCTGAATAATCGCTTCGAAGAGCCTTGCGGCTTCCGAAAGGCGGCCGCGGTTGAAGGCGTCCAAAGCCCTTATAATCACTTCGGGACGCAGATTTTTGATTGGGTTAAAACCGCCGCGATTTACGGCGGCGGCATAGCTTGCGGATATGACTTTTGAGTTCATGCCGCAATTTTATATAATAATTTATAATATTACAAAATAACTTTTGATATTTTGGAATAACGCCAAACTTTTGACCCTTGTCCCATAAAAAATCCACTTCCGACCACGCCCCTAAAACAAAAAAACATTCCGCATTGCGGAATGTTTTCATAAGTAAAAATAAATTTTGTGTAGGCGTATGACAAAGCGGGAATATTGGCTGAAAGCCAATCCCGCGCCACTTTCGGAACATTTAAAATACCCGCCCAGCGGGTCAGAAGTGGGAGATGCTGTTTTGCGCCTCCATCACCCGCCGCGAAGATTGCTTTTTGTAAAGCTCGTCCATATACGCGCGTAGCGACTTGTCAAATTCGGCATCAATAAACAGGATTGCTCCCTTGTAAAGCATCGCGCGCACAGACTTGTCTTCTGTTTCATAAATGTAGCCAAACGCCGTGCCTTCCTGCTTCGGCAAATACGACAGAATCTGAATCGACTTGTCGTATCGAATCGGAGCTCTATCGCCGAGAAAGACGTCGGGAATCGAGCATTCGACAATCGTGATGTCGCCTGTTTGCGGATTGTAAAGCGATTGCGTAATGCCGCGGTGCGAATTGCCCTTAAACTCATTCACCTTCGCGGGGGCATTCTGACGCTCCTTTTTGTTTTTAGAAGTCTTTGCGGCTTTCATCTGAACCTGCTTGCCGATGTAGTCGCGATACTTCGCATTCGCCTTGCGCGATTCAATCGTCATCAGATCGAAACACAGACTCGTCTTGTAGCCGCCGTCGTTTAAAACCTCTTCGGGAATTTCCACATAAATGAAACGGTTGTTCGAAACGGGCAAAATATCGACAAGATTCTTCGACGCTCCAACCGTCTTGTTCGAAAGCTTGTCATTCTTGAAATTCAACTTCCACTCGCGCGAAACGAAAATATCGTCAACAAACCGCCATTTAGATTGGGTTTTCGACGCTTTGACAGTCTGCATAAGCTCGGCAAGCTCTTCGACAGTCATCGGGTCGCCTTGACGCCTGTAAAATTCCATAACCGATTTTCCGTTTTGACAGACAATGTGCAACTCCCAGCCATAAAGCTCGTGCTGCTGAATCGTGTCGCCCTGCGTCGATTGCTGCGTCGACGCCTTTTTGTAGAGGAAGAAATTTTCCGTATCGGACGGAAACAATAAAATCTTGTTCTTATAGGGAAGCTCCAACGCCTCCCGCAAACGGTCTTCGCGCGACGTGTATACATACGCGTGCTGAGTTTTTGCGAACATACGGTCGCCGATTTCGCGCTTCGTGTCGCCGATTCGCGCATACACCGAGCCCGCCAAGACCGCGGATAAAACAACAAATAAACCAAACTTCGCCTTCATCGAGAAACATTGAACCCGCCCGCAGAAAAATTTTCAAACAAAAAAGTTCCGTCCTCCGCCCAAAATTTTCAAATAAAAACTTGAACTTTTATCCGTCGAATTTTTACAACCCCGCTTCTCAATCCCACAAAAAAAAGGCGTCGTTTTTTGACGACGCCGAAAGGTTTTGCGTGATTTTTCCAGCGGATTCATCCGCCAGCCGCGGCGGCAACATTCAACCGCCCGTGAGCTTTGTGATAATCTGGATAATCGGCAGGAACAACGCAATGACGATTGTGCCCACGACGACCGCCAGGAACACAATCATAATCGGCTCGATAACCGACGTTATTGCACCGACCGAGTTATCGACTTCTTCGTCGTAGTTATCGGCAATACGCGTTAGCATCTCCGAAAGCTGACCCGTTTCTTCGCCGACTTCCACCATGCTCGTCACCATTGAGGGAAAGATGTGTTGTTGGTCGAGCGGGGCGGCAAGCGGCTCGCCATCGCGCACGCGGTCGTGCACGCGTCCGAGCGCGTCCGAAATCAGCGAGTTTCCGAGCGTGCCGCGCGTGATGTTGAGAGCCTCCAAAATCGGCACACCCGAGGCAAGCAGCGTTCCGAACGTTCTCGTAAAACGCGCCACTGTCGATTTCATCACCATATCGCCGATTTTCGGGGCTTTCAACGCCATCGTGTCCCAAAACTTGATGCCGATTTTCGTCTTGAAAAACAGTTTCAGCGCAACAACAACACCCACGACAATGCCGATGGTTGCGATATAATTTACGCGCATAAAGTCGGATATGTTTATAATCATTTGGGTGAGGGCTGGCATAGCCGCGCCGTTGAGCATATCGGCGAAAATCTTTTGGAATTGCGGAATCACGAAAATCATCAAAATAGCGACAATCGCGACCGCCACCGACATAATCACTACGGGGTAGACCATCGCGCTCTTAACCTTGTTTGTAGTTTTAAGAGCCTTTTCCTGGAAGGTAGAAAGCCTGTCGAGCACCACGTCAAGCACGCCGCCGGCCTCGCCCGCGCGCGCCATATTGATGTAGAGCTTGTCGAAAACCTTCGGGTTCTGCGCCAGCCCGTCCGAGAACTTATTACCCGTTCTCACACTGTCGGCGATGTCCTCGATAATGCCTTTGAAATACGGATTTTTCTCCTGTCTGGCGATAACTTCCAGCGAGCGCAGCAGCGGCAGCCCCGCTTTAAGCAGCGTCGCCAGCTGGCGCGAAAACACCGTTACATTTTCGTTTTTGACACCAGTCCCGAAAAGCGGCTTCGGGCGTTTTTTCGACGCCGCCGACGCTTTGCGTTCGGTAATCACGACTTCCGATATTTTCGAAACCGCCAAACCTTGTCCCGCAAGCTCCTTGCGCGCGCGGCTTTCGCTTGTGGAGTCAATTGTTCCTTCGAGTTCGTGTCCGTCCTTGTCGACGGCGGTATATTTGAATTTTGCCATAATTTCCTTTAAGATGAGAGGGGTTTAATTAAGTGTATTTCAAAACTTCGTCGACGGTAGTCGCGCCGTCGAAAATCGCACGCAGACCGTCGTCGCGCAGCGTGCGCATGCCGAGCTCGACAGCCTTCTGCTTCAAGACCATAGTCGGGGCGCGCGCCGTAATGAGGTCGCGCAGGGTGTCGTTTACAAGCAGAAGCTCGAACAGACCCTGTCGCCCGCGATAGCCCGAGCCGCCGCAGTCCGCGCATCCTTTGCCGAAATAGAATTTCTTGTCGGCAATTTCAATCGGGTCCACGCCGAGCTTGTCGATAGTGGCTTGGTCGGGCTCGAAAGCCGTCCTGCAAGTCGGGCAAATTCGGCGCACCAGACGCTGACCCAACACGCCTTCGAGCGACGCCGCAATAAGGTATGGTTCAAGCCCCATATCCATCAAACGCGTGACCGCCCCCGGCGAGTCGTTCGTGTGCAGCGTCGCCAAAACGACGTGCCCTGTCAGCGACGCCTGAACCGCAATCTGCGCGGTTTCGAGGTCGCGGATTTCGCCCACCATTATCTTGTCGGGGTCCTGACGCAAAAACGCCCTCAAACAGCGCGCGAAGTCGAGCCCGACTTGGTGGTTAATCTGCACCTGCATAATGCCGTCGATTTCGTATTCGACAGGGTCTTCCGAAGTCAGAATTTTCACGTCAACCGTGTTTACTTCGCGTAACGCCGAGTAAAGCGTAGTCGTCTTGCCCGAACCCGTCGGTCCCGTTACAATGAAAATACCGTTTGGCAACTTAACAAGACGGCGGATATTTTCCATAATCTCGTCGGGCATCGAAAGCTTTTCGAGGTCGAGGTTTACAACGCCCTTGTCGAGAACGCGCAACACGACGCTTTCGCCGAATTGCGTTGGCAGCGTAGACACACGCAAGTCCACCGGACGCCCCGAAATCGTAATCTTTATTCTTCCGTCCTGAGGAATGCGGGTTTCGGCAATGTTGAGGTTCGCCAAAACCTTGATGCGCGAAATCACGGGCAACGCCAAGCTCTTCGGCGGCGGAGCCATTTCGTAAAGTGCACCGTCGATACGGTAGCGGATTTTGAATTGGTCTTCGAACGGTTCGAAGTGAATGTCACTTGCCTTGTCCTTTACCGCTTGCTGTAAAATCAAATTTACAAAGCGGATAATAGGCGTTTCGTTTGCCTTCGACGATGCATCGCCGTTGCCAAAGTCGTCGTCCTTGATTTCCGAAAGGATGTCGTCAATGCTGAGGTTGTCCTCGCCGTAGTATTGAACAATCAACGCATCGACTTTCTCGGGGTCCATCACCACCAGCGAAACGTCCTTGTTAAGCGAGAATGTCAAGTCGTCAATGACTGCGTTGTTAAACGGGTCCTTCGCAATGAGCGTGATGTTCGTGTCGTCGAATTTGATCGGCACAACCCCGTAAGTTCGCGCCATATTCGGGCGCAGCTGCTTGATTGCGTCCTCGGGAATCTCCGCGGGGGGGAAGGGCATATACTCGTAGCGCATATCTTTTGCAATGGCTTTGAGCATCGCGTCCTTGTCTACAAGCCCCGAGTCTATAATCACGTCCGCCAGCGGCTTGCCCGTGTTGACGTGGGTTTCGTCCAGTTCTTCGAGCTGCGGCTTCGTAAGCAGCCCGCTCGAAAGCATAATGTCGTAAATTGCGTTGTTGTGGTCTTCAAACATTGTAAATCCTTGCCGTTGGTTTTTATGCTTCGTTCATTGTGACTTTCAGAACTTCGTCGGCGGTCGTCAGGCCGCTTGCGACCTTTCTGACACCGTCTTCGCGCATAACGCGCATTCCCAGTTCGCGAGCCTTCGCCCGCAGTTCGACAAGCGTTCTTCCCTCGTAAATCATCTGTTGCAGCTCTTCGTTTACGATGAAGATTTCGAAAATGCCCATACGACCCTTATAGCCTATTCCGTTGCATTTCGGACACCCCGTTCCGTGCATGAAATTCATACCGGCGGCCTCGATTTCGTTTATGCCGATAGCTTGCAATACACGCGGGTCGGGAGTGTAGTGCTCTTTGCAGGCTGCGCAGTTTTTGCGGACAAGTCTCTGCGCCAACGCCGCCCGCAACGACGCCGACACAAGGAAAGGCTTGACGCCGATATCGACCAAACGCGTAACCGCGCTTGGCGCGTCGTTTGTGTGCAGCGTGCTAAATACCATATGGCCCGTCAGCGACGCGTTGATTGCAATTTCCGCCGTTTCGAGGTCTCGAATTTCGCCAATCATTATTATGTTCGGGGCTTGGCGCAACATGGACCTCAACGCCGCGGCAAAAGTCATGCCCACCTCGCGGCGCACCTGAACCTGATTGATGCCCGTCATCTGGTATTCGACAGGATCTTCGACCGTGATGATTTTCCTGTCCGGATGGTTCAAATAATTCAGAGCCGAATAAAGCGTCGTAGACTTACCCGAACCCGTCGGCCCCGTCACGAGGAATATGCCATCGGCCATACCGACAATGCGCTCGAACGTCGATTGGTCGTCCGAGAAGAAGCCCAATTCGGGCAGCCCCAAACGCAGACCTTCCTTGTCGAGGATACGCATAACAATGCTCTCGCCGTAAACCGTCGGCAAACTCGACACACGCAAGTCGATGTCCTTGTTGTTGTATGTAATCTGGATTCTTCCGTCGAGGGGCACGCGCTTTTCGGCAATCGACATTTCCGCCATAAGCTTCAAACGCGAAATAATCGAGGGTTGCAGCCTCTTGGGCGGATTTTCCACTTCGACCAATACGCCGTCAATGCGGTAGCGCACGCGGAAACGCTTTTCGAGCGGTTCAAGATGAATGTCGCTTGCCCGCCGCTTTACGGCTTCGGTGATTAGCGATTGCACATACTTGATAATGGGGGCTTCCTCTTCGGTAGCCTTGCCCGTGTCCATTTTAACGTCCGATCCGTCCGCGGCACCGCCTTCGAGCACCGACGAAAAATCTCCCTTCAACCCGAATTGAGCGTCTATGGCGTCCTTGATTGCGTGGGGCGGGGCAAGGCGCAGATCTATCGGCATACCCACCAGACGCCCGACCGTGTCGACAGTGTCCATATCCATCGGGTCGGAAATCACCACTTCCAGCTGCCCGTTCGAAACGTCGATCGGCAGAATGTTGTATTTTCTTATGATGTCGTCGCCGACAAGTTCCTTCACGTGGTCGCTGACACTTATCTCTCCGAGATTCGCCAAGGGAATACTGAACTCGTCCGAGAGCATTTTGTAAATTTGTTCGAACGTGCAGTAGTGCTTTTCAACCAACAAATCGATTGCCTTCGAGTCCAGCTCCGTGCCCGAGACGCCTTCCGAGCGCAGCTGCTCTTTCGCAAGCGAAATAATGTCCTCTCCGACAATTCCTTTTTCGTGTAGTAATTGTAATACAAAATCGTCCGCCGATGTCATAAAATATGGTGGTGTTAAAACAGGGTTTAAAGTAGAATATATATCTATCTATTCAATCCGAGCAAAAATTCAACATTTGTTTTTGTCTTTTTTAATCTTTGCAAGAGCATCTCCATAGCGTCCGCTATCGGAACGCCGTGCATGGCCCTGCGCAGAGTATAAATTTTTTCCAGTTCGTCGGGATGGTAGAGCAGCTCCTCCTTGCGCGTTCCCGACTTTTCTATGTTGATTGCCGGAAATATGCGCTTGTCCGAAAGCGAGCGGTCAAGATGTAGCTCCAAGTTGCCCGTTCCCTTGAATTCCTCGAAAATCACTTCGTCCATTTTGCTGCCCGTCTCTATCAACGCCGTCGCGATAATCGTAAGCGACCCGCCCCCTTCGATGTTTCGCGCCGACCCGAAAAACTTCTTCGGCTTTTGCAGCGCATTCGCCTCGACGCCGCCCGACATCGTTCTGCCGCCGTTCGGCATAAGCGCGTTGTAGGCGCGCGCAAGCCTCGTAATCGAGTCCAGCAAAATAATCACGTCTTCGCCGCATTCGACCATTCTTCGCGCTTTGCTGATGACCATTTCGGCTGCGTGCACGTGGCTTAGAGCGTCTTCGTCGAAAGTCGAGGCCACAACTTCCGCGTCTATGGCGCGCTTAAAGTCCGTCACTTCCTCTGGACGCTCGTCGACAAGCAAAACCACGAGGTTCGCTTCGGGTTTGTTTGCGCGTATAGATTTTGCCATCGTCTGCATGAGCACCGTTTTGCCCGTGCGCGGCGGCGCGACGATAAGCGCGCGCTGCCCGAGCCCCACGGGCGAAATCAAGTCGACGGCCCTCATCGAGACATTCGTCCGCGCCGAGTGCGCGTCGCATTCCATAATTATCCTGCGCGTCGGATAATACGGCACAAGCTCGTTGAACGCCGTAATGTCCTTGGCGTTTTCGGGCTTTCCGCCCATAACCGAGCAAACCTTTACCGCGAACGGGCACGATTTTTCCGACCTCGGCGACGCCGCCAAAACTTCGAGCCTGTGCCCGCGTTTAAGCCCGTATTTGTCGATGAAAATCTTGGGCACATAAACCGAGAACCTGCGCAAACGGTAGTTGTCGCTTTCAAAGACGACAGCCCCTCCCAGACCGTTTTCGAAAACGTCCAGAATCCCGACGGCTCGCACAAGCTTTTTTTGCTCCGCGGCAAAGTCGAAGAAGTCTTTGAGCAATTCGTTTTTGTTAAGCCCCGATCTGTGCGGAATCCCTGCTGCGGCAAGATATTGCGCCAATTCTTTCGGCGCGAGCGCGTAAATCCTTTCGAAGTCCGCAACCGACTTCACTTCGCCCGCGCCTTCGATTTTCACGTCATATTCGGGCGCGAAAATCCCCGATTCCTGCACTGCGGCTTCAACAAAGCCCGCGACTTTCTCCTTCGCGCCGTCGGTCGAACCGATTCCCGAAGCGCATTCCGCGCCGTCTGACATCCCGCCCGCCGTGTTTTCACGCGCGGGCGAGCTTTCGCCCGCAGCTACACTTCCGCCAGCTTCCGCGTCTCCGCCAGCCGCGCCGCTTTCCGCATTTTCTTCGGGATAAAGCAACTGCCTGTTCGAGCGTTCCAACATATCCCAGTAGGACAGCGGCTCCTGACCGTCATTCGAAACACTTTCGCCTTCCGCTTCGCCCGAAGCGGATTCGCCCGCATTGGCTTCACTTTCGGCGGCTTCGACAACCTCTTCGCTCTTGGCTTCCGAAACCGACATCTGCTTTACCGCGTTGGCTTCCTCAATTTCCGAAATCGCATTTTCTCCTGCATCACCCATGCCGCGCAAAACCGCCTCTTCATTCGCTTTCGCAGCTTCCGTCGGGGCAGGGCAGCCACCCGCGACATCCGCATTTGCGCCGATTTCGGCGACATCACTCGCGCCGCAGCCTTGCGCTTCACCCAGCCCGTTTTGCGCCGCCTGTTGCGCCGCCTGCGCGTCTACGCCCAAATATTCCCGCGCCAAAAATTGCCCGATAGCCTCGAAACTCTTCAAATCTGGCGATTCGAACAATTCCGTTGGATTCATCACGCCGTCGCCTTCGCCCGCCGACCACTTCGGTTTCGCCTGTTTGCCGCGCATGGTCTGCTGGTTCTGATTTTGCGGACTCTGCCTGTTCTGGTTCTTTTGCGCGTTCTGATTCTGATTGTTCTGCGCCGCGCCGAACCTGCCGTTTTGCTGGTTTTGGCGATTCTGGTTGCGGTTGAAGCGGTTGTTTTGCTGCTGGTTTTGATTTTGCTGATAGGGACGATTCTGGTTGCGGTTGAAGCGGTTGTTACCCTTGCTCCATTTGCCGTTTTGCTGTTGGTTGTCCCTGTTGCCGAAGCGGTTGTTGTTGCGCCGATTCCGCGCATCTAATCCGTCGGACTCCGAGTCCCGCGCCGCGCCTGCGCTTTCGCCTTCGCGCTGCGCAGTGTCGTAGCCGCGCCCACTTGCAAAATCGCCCTCGCCGCCGTCTTCTTCAAAACGCAGCTGATAGTTGTCTTGAATCAAATCTTCGTCGGTAGTCGAATACGACGTCGGAATCCCGTCGTCGTCTTCCGCCCCTTCGAAATTCGCGAATTCCGCGCCTTCTTCACTTCCGCTTCGACGCCCCGAATCCCCATCTTCCGTATTCGAATCCGAGTCCCCGCCGTTCGCGCCGAACGCGAATTCGTCCTGCGCGGGCGTAAAAACCGCGTCCCGCGGCTCGTCCGCGCCGTTGTCCGCCGATTCTTTCGGCGGTTCCACATCGCGCCATTGCGGGCCGTCGTCGCGCTTTAAGTCGCGGAATTTCGTCTTTGAATTTCTGCGCATAGCCCGCAGCGACTTTGCGTTTTTCTCGAATTCGTCCGCGCCCTCGCCGCCCGAAACTTCCGCAGAAACTCTTTCCCGCGCCCGCGCTTTTTCGGAATCTTCCGCGTGTTCGCCCGTAAAATCCGCGCTACCGTTTCCGCCGGCCGAGCCTCCATTTTGCGCTTCCCGCAAAACGCCCTGTTCGGACACATCTTGCGCGACATCTTCGACGCGCTTTTTCGGCTTTCTTCCGCGCTTTTTCGGCGTCGCCGCCGCGATTTCCGAAACACCGTCCTGCGGCGTCAAATTCTTTGGTTTCCTTCCGCGCTTTTTGGGATGCTGCTCGGAGGGGTATACGGTTTGGTCTTCTTGCATTTTTTACCTGTTTAGACGTAGAACTATTCTCGCGACCTGAGCCTTTAAAAAATCCACGGAAGTCTCGTTGAAAATTACGATGTCGGCGAGATTGGCCTTTTGAGCGGGAGACATTTGAAACGCGTCTCTTTGCTCCATTTCGCTCGGGGACATACCCCGCAGTTCGAGACGCCTCGCGCGAACCCGCTCGCCACAGTAGACACTAACGCACAAATCGAATTCTTTTTCAAGTTTTTTTTCGAAAAGCAGGGGAATTTCAACAACCGCAATCCGCGCATTTTCGGTTCTTTTGCGCCACATTTCGGCGACAATCGGATGGACGACACTTTCAAGCCGCGCCAGCTTCCGCGCGTCGGCGAACACCTTTTGCGCCACGAGCTTCCTGTCCACACGCCCGTCCTTAAACGCCTCTTCGCCCGCAATATCGCCTACAACCGCCCGGGCGCGCGGGTCATATTCCAACGCCTCGCGCGCCAGCTTGTCGGCGTCGAGCACGCAGAGTCCGAATTCAGCAAACGCCGCCGCCGCCTGCGACTTTCCGCAGCCCATGCCGCCCGTCAACGCTATCGTGATTTTTTCCATTTTTTTCGAGCGTAAAAATCGGCGGCAATCCCGCTACATCCGCTTTTTTTGTTCCCTCAAAAAGTCGCGCGTCTGACGCTTTAATTGCTTCAATTTCGTCTCGACTTTGGCAAGGTCCTTTTGCGGAACGCGGTTGACGAAACACACGCCGTTTAGGTGGTCGAATTCGTGTTGAACACAACGCGCGAACAAGTCGTTGCAGACAAGGACGTGTTTCGCGCCTTCGAGGTCGAAATATTCGAGCCTCACCACATCGACGCGCTCTACGGGCGCATAAATCCCCGGGAACGACAAACACCCTTCGTCGCACGTTTCCAAATACTCCCCCGTGAGCTCCAATTTCGGATTTACCGCCACAAACGGCATCGCAATGTCCAGCGGCAACTCGCGCGAGTCAATCGTAAATTTGCACGGCTCTTCGTTGTTGAGCCGCCTGCGCATATCAATCACAAACATAGAAAGCGGCACATCGACCTGCGGCGCGGCAAGCCCCAGACCGTTCGCCGCGCACATCGTCTCGAACATATCGTCGGCGAGCTTTTTCAAATCCGCGTCGAATTTTTCGACGGGCTTTGCGTGCTCTTTCAAAATGTTTTCTCCGAATTTAGTTATGCGTAGTATGGCCATATTTTTTGCGCGTTTAACAATTTTTTTTGACGAAAATAACCCGAATTTTTCCGAAAACTTCCGAACTCGAAATTTTTTTCAGAGCCCACCTCCGAAAGCCGCTTCCAAAGCCCAGTCCCGAGCCTCCTTCCGAAGCCGGAGCGAGCCCAAAAAAATCCTAAAACTCCTCTTCCTCCGATTTCGGAGCTTTCGGGAGCTTCCCGTTCGTCGTCATAATCAAAACGGGCTCTTTGTTTTTGAGCCAAATCTGGTGCTCTTTGTAAATCTTCGCCGACCCGAACCGCACGGCTTCGTCAATCGTCTTAATCGGCATTTTGCGCCCTTTCGGGGTGATATTGAAGTCGTATGCGCCGAAATGCAGCTTTTGCAGCGCGCTCTGCGGCGCGGCGTCTTCGGGAATCTGCACAACCCAGCCCGAGTATTCAAACCCCGTTTCTTCGATTTTTCCGTAGGGGTCGTTTACAATCACCACGAATTGCTTTTTCACCGCGGGTTCTTTTTCGGCGGTATCCTTTGCCGCTTCGGTTTCGTATTTAATGTCCTCCAAAATCTTGGCTATCTGCGCAGTGTCCACTTTTGCGCGTTTCAAGACCATTTCCACCAACTGAATATCGACTTTTGCCATAATTGAATCATTAGAACACAGGCGGGCAGGGTATGTCAAAATATTTTTGCCCCGTTTGATTCCACCCGCTCCGCACCCGACCCGATTTCGGGCGACACTCCGCCCGAGCCCATTTTACCCAAGCCTACACTCCACACTGCCAAGCCAACGCGCATTAACCTGAAACTTCCGCAACCGCGCCGTCCAAATAACCCGCCACAAAACAGCGCACCGATTCTTCGCCTACGCCGAAAAGCCGCGCCGCCGCCCGCTTGTATGCGGCAAGCTGACCCGCGTATTTCTCGGCATTCGCGGCTGAGGGCTTGTAGTCGACAATCTCGATTTCCGCCGTCGCGCCGTTTTCGCGCCTGACAATAATCCTGTCGATAACGCCCGAGACCAGCACGCCGTTTTCGCAAAGCTCGAACGGAAATTCGTTCGCCGCAAAGTCCCCGTTTTTGAGCTCGAAAAACCGCGCCATATCGCGCCCCGACAAAAGCTTTTTCAGCCCCCGCACGGCATCATCGTCGCCCGCAAACCGCGCGTTCACACCGCGCAAAAGCTCCGCGCCGACTCCGTCAAGCTCCGCCAAAAACGCGTGGATTTTTATCCCGCGCTCCGCGTCGGCACTGCGTTCAATGCCGCCCGCGCTTTCGCCTTCAAAAGCCGCGCCGCCGACTTCCGCAAAATCGCGCGAGGGTGCGGCAAATTCGAATGCGCCCGACTTCTCAAACCGCGCCAACTTCCGCGGCCTCGGCGCGTCCGTTTCCGCTTCCGCGGCAACTTCCGTTTCAAACCACCGTTCGTCGCCAATCGAAACCGACGCTCCGCGCAGGTCGAATTCCTCCATAAAAGCCTTCGCGGCCTTTCTGTCGGCAATCCGCGCAAATTCGGGCATAAACGCGCAAAGCAAAAGCTGCCCGAACGCAATGGGTTCGGCTTTGTCCGTCTCGGGCAGCCACGTTTTGGACTTGGGCGCAACCACATACAACGCCCTCTCCGCCCGCGTCATCGACACATAATACTTGCAAATCGCCTCGAAATTTTCCGCGCTCTTGCGCCCGAAATTTCGCTCATACAAATCCTCGTTAAGCTCCGCGAGGGCGGCTGCTGCGGGCAACATCACAGCCCCGCCCATAACGCCTATTTCGTCGCGCGGACGGATTTTGTTTTTGACGGGCACAATAGTCATCGCAAACGCGAGCCCTTTTGACTTGTGCACCGTCATCACCTGAACCACCGATTCGTTCGCCGACGTCTTCACCGTCTGCTCCGATATGAATTCAACCGCATCGTCAATAGAGGCAACACCCTCCCTGTCGAGCTCCACACACGCCTCCACAATCCAGTCGAGCTCCGCAACCCGATCTTTCCCCGATTTTTCGAGCATAAATAGCGCATACTCCCGCGCAAACGCCGCAAAGCCCCCCGCATAGATTTTAGCAACCGTCCGCCGCGCAAAATCCTCCGAAAATCCGCAAACAAAATCCTCCGCGCCCGACATTTCCGCAAACGCGTCCGACGCCGAATTTTCGGGGTGCGCCAGCCGCCTTAAAATCGCCGTAAAAAGCGACGCCATCGGACGCCCCTGCACGACGTCTACCTCCATTTCGCCCGCCGCATTGAACCCGTTTTGTTTCAAAAATTCCACAACGCGCCTGATGTGTTCGTTCTTGTAAAGCAGCACCGCGCACGAAATTTTGCGTTTTAGAGGCTCAACTTCCCTCAAAATCCGCAAAACCGCTTCGCAGACTTCCGCCACATCGTCTTCGTCCGAAACCGAACTTTGGTAGAAATCGAGCCGCGCAAACGACGGCGGCATTTCAAGGGCGAACCTCGGGTCGTCCTGCGCCGAAACGTGGGGGCTGAAATCGCCCGAAAACACCCGCGCCGCCCGCGCGTCGAACGCCCGCGCCAACTCCGCTTCGCAGCCGAAAATCGCATTGACTGCCGCAATCACATTCGTTCCCGAGCGGAACGAAGTCGTCAGCGGCTTCGCGGGTCTAATCAAAACCCCGTTTTTGTTGTAATAGTCCGAAACCCCGTTAAAAAGCGCGCTTGTAGCTCCGCGCCACGAGTATATTGATTGTTTTATGTCGCCGACATAGTAGAAACTTTTGTCGACATCCGTAATCGCCTCTTCCACCAGATTTCGCAACGCCCTCCATTGAATCTCCGACGTGTCCTGAAATTCGTCGAAGAGCCAGTGCCTGAACTTCGCGTCCAGCCTGTATTCAATCATCTCCTTGTCGGCGGCGCGCGCGGGGTCTGTCAGGACAAACGGCATATCCGCAAATGTGATTTTGCCCTTCGAGCGCGCCGAAATTTCGTATTCGCGCTCATACGCCGCCGCAAGCTCTCCCACGGCTCTCGACGCTTCGCAAAGCCGCCCGAAGTGAGCCGTAAAAAGCATATCAGCCATCTCGACAATCTCGCGCATGCACCGCACATCAATCTTCCCTCGTCCGAACGGAATTTCGACAACCCCGCCGACCGCGGCATTTCCCGTGCGGACAACTTCCAATACGCGTTTTAGCGCGGTGGACTTTACCGGCATAAGCGTCTCTTCGTTAGATTGCGCGAAAAATTCCACAATCTTGTCCGCGCCTTTCTGATTCGCCAAATCGGCCTCCACAGCCGCCAGCAGACTTTCGTATTTCGACTTCGCAAACGGCGCACTTTCAAACCTCACGCCCGAAAGCCGCGCATTTCCCCAAAGCGACACGTCCCGCGAAAGCAGATACATCTTGTGCGCCTTCGCCATGCTTTTTGACAACGCCTGCGAGAAAAATTTCTCGTCCCGCCCGAACCGCGATTTCTTCACCGTCTCTGCAAAATCGCGCAGAGCGGCGTCGTTGTCCGAGCGCGAGTCGATCATATTCGCCAACGCCTCCGCCGCCGCCTTTCGGGCTTCGAAACTCTTGTCGTCCAAAATCCGCACGGGCGCGAAAATTTTAAGCTCGCCCGCATTCTGCCTTATTATCGAAGAGAACAGCGCGTCAATCGTCCCGAGCCTCAGCCTGTCCAAATTCTCCGCGCAAACTTCGAGCGTCTTCTCGAAAATTTCGCGCGAAAGCCCCGCGCCCGATTTTCCGTATTCGGGCACGGCGTCTTCGATGTTCCGCGCCAGTTCCCGCGCGCCCGACTCCGATTCCGCGGCTTTTGCAAGCCTCTTTAAAATGTTCGTCAAAAATTCGCCGGCTGCCTTTTTAGTGAACGTCAGCGCGATTATCGAAAACGGATTCTCCCCGCGCCCGACCGCCGCGCACGCCAACGCCACAAAACGCGTCGTAAGCGAAAACGTCTTCCCCGAGCCCGCACTTGCCGAAACCTTTTCGTTCGCAAAAATCTTTTGAATCCTATCCATTTTGGCAGAATTTTTGAAGTTGCTTCGCCGACAGCGCAAACGTCGCGGGGCAAACGGGATACTTTGGGGCTTTGTCCGAAACGAACCTGCCGCTTCTAATCGCGGCGATAATCTCCGACATCTTCGCCCGCGCCGAGACCAGCTCGTCCTGCGTTATCTGCCAGACATCGACCGCCGTCTTCGACGTTTCAAGCGGCGATACAAACAAAGCGCATTCGCCGTCCGCGCCCAGCTCTTCGCGCACAGCCCACATATAGACGGGCATTTGCAGTCCCACCCATTCGCGCTCCATGCCCTTTCTTTCGCGCAGGTGCGAGGCCTTCGTAATCCCGATTTCGCACTTGTCGCGCGTCTTGTAGTCAATCAGACAATACCGCCCCGACTTTTCGTCGCGGTCGATTCTGTCAATCGAGCCCACCACGGGCATTCCGTCAATTTCGAATTTGAATTTGCGCTCGGGCTCGCCCCAAACGAGCCACCCCGCCGCCGCCCTCTCCGCTTGAACCTCAGCCAACGCGCGGAAACGCTGCCTCATTGAAATCAGCTGCATACGCGGTTGTGCCGCCAGATTGTCGGCAAATTCGCGGCGCATATAAGCGTCCAATTCTCGCGAAAGAAACGCGTAAATCTCGCCCGCGTCGGTCGACCGCGCCCTCTTCGAGAGCGCGAACCTGCGCATAATCTCGTGGAAAATCGTCCCGTATTGAAGCGCGTCGAATTCGCTTTTTTTCGCGTCGAATTCCCGCGCCCCCAACACATACGACACATAAAAATCAATCGGCGAGTCCAAATACTTGTCGAACTTCGACGCCGACATCGAAAACCCGTCGGGCAGGGGCTTGTCGAGCCTCAGTCCCACTTCCGTCTCCTCCGAAACAGCCTTGCGCCGCCCGCCTTGCGCCGTAAACAAAAACTTCACCCTACCCGGCAAATCGCGCGTTTGCAAGAGTATCCTCGACGGAATTTTCGGCGATTCCGACGCGTCTTTGAGCGACAGCATAACCTCCGCGCCCCCCTTGCGCGAGTCCAGCAACGCCCGCAACATATACGCGTCCCTCGCCCTGCGCGAGCGCGAATTTTTAAGCCCCAACCGCGCCCGCGCCGAGTCCGTCAAAAACATAATTTCCGATTCCGCAAGGGGAATCGTTCCGTCGTTAAAATCGCACAACAGCAAATGCGGCTTAGCGCTCCAAAAAATTTCGAGCCAGTTTTGCAGCGGCAGAAACTTTTCCGCCCCTCCGCCCACCTCCGCCCGCGCTTCGAGCGACGCCGACACCGCAAGCAAAATCTCCCGCGCAAGCAGCGGTTCGGGCATTTTCGTGCTACCGATTTTTTCCAGACATTGCACCGCCACATCAAACGCCCGCCTTTCGAAGTCCCCAACCTCTTTCGAAGCCTCCGCGAAAACCCTTCCGTCCGCAAAAATTTCTTCAAAAACCTCCTTCAACCCTTTGTCGTCAGAGTCCGCAAGCCGCGCCGCAAGCTGTGCCGCGACTTTCACAACCCGCGCCGACAAATCGCCCTTTTCCTCCAAAATTTCCACAAGCATGTCTACCCGATCGGGCAAATACCGCTCCGCCAACTTGTCGAGTCCGCGCAAAAAACCGCATTCCGTCCCGCCGACTTCCGCCGCCACTTTTGCCGAAAAAAGCGGATTCTCCGCCAACGCCCTGAACGCCCCGAATCCCGCGTCTTCGCAGTATCCCAAGGCCGCCCGAACAAGCTTTCCGAACGCGCTTGTGGCGAACTTCCGCCCCTCTGGCACCCTCGCCGAAATCGGCGGATTCAGCGCGGCGAATTCCCGCGCGAAAATGTCGGCATTCTCGGTTTGCTCGCACGATACAGCCAAAGCGTCGAAGCAGTCCGCGCCGTATTCCCGCGCCAATTCCGCCGCCGCCCGAGCCTCGTCGCCCACCGATTGATAGACAAAAACTCTCCCCTCTTCAAGGCCGATTTCCGCCGATTCGAACGCGCTCTTCGGCACGCCCGCACAGTCGAAATCGCCTTCCCGTTTTTGCGCGTCCGCAATCAGCACCACAACGCGACGCTCCCGCCCGAGCCGCTCAAAAAGCCGCGCCGCAAACGCGGGCATATCGGGGCACGCCGCCGCGACAATCGTCGAATACCCGCATTGCGCCGACTCCATCGCCCGCGCGAATCCGTCGTAGCGGCACTTCAAACCGCATCGGCGCAACGCCTCCCGATACCCGACCTCCAATGCCGCCAACGCCTTCCAAAATCCGTCTTCGAAAACCGACGCCGAATTGTTTGCCAACACCCGCGCCGCCTCCTCAAACGACATCAAATTCTCCGAAAGCGCATTCCGCAGCCTGTCAAGCCCGACGGCGGTTTCGAACATCGCCTCCCGCTTCGGCAGCCCGTTGACAAACAACATATTCGGGGCTTCGCAGCCTTTCAACGCCGCAATCCAGGCGGAGACGCGTTGCGCAAAACCGGCATATTCACAGCCTCCTTCGACGACTTCCTCCGCGCGTCTTTGTGCCGCTTCAAGCTCGGCAAAAAACATTTCGGGCGTCGATATTTTAAGCCCCGCAAACGCTGAAATTCCGCATTCGGACAACACACGCGCAATCTCGCATTTAAGCGTCTTCGCGGCGGTTTTTGTGGGCGCGAGCACAAGCGAATTTCCGAAGAACGCCGATTCCCGCCCTTCGCGCAAATTGTCCACAACCCAGCGCGCGACACACGCGGGTAGCGATTTTTCGGGCGATATGAAAATCCTTTCGAACATTTTAAACACAATCCGACGCGTTCGCGCCTCCGATTTTCAACCTATACCAAAACGGCGAAACCGTTCAATAATTTTCGCAAAAAATTGTTTTAAAAAGCCGAAAAATAGCTTTAAATAACGCGAATATGAAAACATTTTGCACGCAAATTTTCTCCGCAGCCGCCGCAGTTCTGCTTTCGTCATGCTCGCTTGCGGAGCGCGAAAATTGGAGTGCGTCGACCCGCGCCGCCCCCGAACTCGGCATAATCCTGCCCGTTTCAACCTCCTCGGCAGCCCGCGACGCCGCCGACGGCGCAACCCTTGCCGCCGAAGAATTCAACGCATCTTCGAAAACCGAAATCGCCGTTTCCGTCGAGGACAATTCGGCGGGCGCAAACGCGACCCTCGCGGCGGTAGAAAAACTCTCGCGCAAAAACGTCCGCCTTTTCTGCGTCGGCTTCGACCCCGAAATTCTGCCCTGCCACAAACTGCTTTCGAATATCAACGGCGGCTTTTTCGACTTCCTGATTGAATACCCGCCCGCCGTCCTGCTCGGCAAAAACGCCGCCCGCATCTATTTTAACGGGGCGCAGCAGGCGGATAAACTCGCCGCACACTTCGCAAAAACCGCCCCCGCCAAAAACGCCGAAATCGCCATAATTTCGGAGGATTCCCCCTACGGCAAATCGCTCGGCGACTACTTCAATTTCACCCTCGCAACTTCCGAGCGCAAAATAATCCGCGACTTTTTCGCAAAGGGCGAAACCCGCTTCGATATCTACGCCCGTCACATCACCGCCCGCAACCCCGCGGCAGTCTTTTACGTCGGCACGGGTGGAGAATTTTCCGCCCTCAAAACCGCGCTCGCCCGCGCGGGCTTTACAGGACGGCTCTATAAGAACCGCGGCTTCTTCGATGTTCAACCCACACACGCGTCCGCCGCAAAACCCGCGCTCCGCACAACCACAATATCAGCTCCGTTTGAAATCGCTTCCGCCCGAACCCGCGAGGGCAGGTCATTCGCAGCATCATTTGAAAAACGCTTCGGACGCCCGCCCTCCGTCTATGCCGCATTCGGCTACGACGGCGCAAAAGCCCTTATTGCGGCCGCCGCCCGCAATAATTTCGACATTTCAAAACTTTCCTCCGAATTTAAAAATACCCGAACCGACGCCGCAACCTCCACACTGGTATTCGATTCAAGCGGCGATTGCACCGCGTTGCTAAACATAACATCCGTTCCCGCAAAATAACACCCGTCTCAACCACAACACCGCCCGCAAATCCGCCGTTGCGGGGCTTCCGCCACACCGAACCAATGCAGCGTAAAACGCCATACTTCTGGAAATACCCGATTTTCCCATACTTCGCGGCTTCGCTTTCGGGCGCAGTCGCGGCGGGGAATTTTCCGAATTTGGCGCATTTCTCAACCCAGTTCCTGTGGATTGCCGCCGCAATTTTGATTCTCGATTTCACCTGCTCGACATTTTTCTACTTCGGCATTTCGTCCGCAAAAATCCGCTTTTTAAAACGCTTTTTCCGTGCCTGCGCCCTTTTTTGCGCGTGCATTTTCATCTTCTTCAAACAGAATGAAACGCCTCCTGCCGCACTCTTTGCCCCCGAATTTTCGCCACTTACCCTGCGAATTCTCGAAACTTCCGAAAGCTCTTCGGGCGGACGCTACGGCGTAGCGGAAATCCTCGAAAGCCGCCGTTCCGACACAATACACCGCAAAATCTGGTTCAACATTCCGCTTTCGAAAAAGTCCAAAAAGGCGGGAATAAAAACCCCGAAACTCCGCGCAGGCGACATCTTCAAAGCGGCTTCCGCCGCACTTTCGCCTGTCGTAAAAAATCCGCCGCTTTCGTGGCAGGGTTATAAAAAACAGGAATCCACCCAAACCGATTTCAACACATACCTGCTAAACCGCTTCGTGTTTTTCAAGGCGGTTATTTCGCCCGAAGACATCGAAATTTCAAGCCGAGCCCCCAAACCTTTCGGCGAGAAAATCGCCGATTATATGCGCAAAAAACTCGCCTCCGACAGGCTCGAATTCCGCGATGCTCCCGCCGCCTACGACGCCTTGCAGGCAATGGTTTTGGGCGATAAATCAAAACTCGCCCCCGAGCGCAAGCAGACATTCAAAGAGGCGGGGGCAATGCACATATTCGCCGTCAGCGGCTTGCATGTCGGCATAGTCGCCCTCGCGCTTCTCTACCTTTGCGCCATCGCGCGGATTCCCATTTGCCTTCGCGCCCTCGTCGCCCTCCCGCTTCTATTTTTATACGTGCTCGCCTGCGGACTTCCGCCTTCGGCAGTCCGCGCATTCATAATGGTTTCGGTCTTTTGGATAGCAATGTCCGCGGGGCGCAATTCGGCGTCGATAAATGCGCTAATGCTTTCGGCGACGGTTGCAATCAGCCTTTCTCCATCCGTCGTTTTCGGCGCGGGCTTCCAACTTTCATACGCGGTCGTGGCGTCAATGCTGCTTTTTTCATTCGGCGTCTGCGAAGACTTCCGCAACGCGTTTTTCAAACGCCATTACTTCGGACGCTTCAACCCCGCCGTCGATAAAATCTTCGACATTGCCGTCGGCGGGATCTGCATTTCCGTCGGGGCGGCTTGCGCGGCATTCCCGATTTCGTCATATTGGTTCGGCGCGGTTTCGATTGGCGGAATAATCCTGTCGCCCGCATTCGTGTTTCTGGCGGGGTTCGCGGTTCTCGCTGCAATGGCGGGGATGGTTCTGCCGTCGTTTGCGGGCACATTGTGCCTCGGCGCGGGCGCATACATCACCTCTGTTATGGTAGATATAGCGCAGTGGACTTCCGACCACTTCAATTTTATGTGCACTTCGCACCTCCAAAACGGATACGCCTGCGCCGCAGCAACCGCACTAATCATGCTTTTATTCTCTTTCTCGATAAAAATTGAAAACGCAGCGTTGCGTTTTGCGATAGTTCCCGCAATAGTTTCAATCGGAATGTTTACATTATGGATATTGCAATAAACGAAAGTTCCTTCGACGTTAATTTCGAACCCTCCGCCCTCCTCGAAATCGCCCTCACTCTCGAACGCGGCGCAAAAGTCGCCGCCGCGTGTTCGGGCGGGGCGGATTCCGTTTTTCTGCTGCTTTCGTTGCTCGATGTCTTCGCCGAGTCGCGCCGAAACATCTGCGCGCTTCACTTCAACCACAAAGCGCGTCCCTGCGCCGACGCCGACCAGAAATTCGTCGAAGACCTCTGCGCACGCCACGGCGTCGAACTCTTCTGCGGCAGCCCCGCTACCCCGCCGAAAAAACACACCGAGGCGGAGTTTCGGCAAATGCGCCTTGCCTTTTTCAAATCGGCTTGCGCCGCGCACGGCATCGCCCTAATCGCGCAGGGACACCACAGCTGCGACGCCGCCGAATCGCTTTTGATGCGCATTTCGCGCGGCGGCGGCATCGATGCCCTCTGCGCTCCCGCGCCCGTCTCCTCGGTCGGCACACTCCGCTTCGCCCGCCCGCTTTTGGACATTTCGAAATCCGAAATCAAACAAATGCTCGCCGCCGCCTCCCAGCCGTGGCGCGAAGACGAAACGAATTTAGAAAACACCCACTTCCGCAATAAAATCCGCAATCTCGTTCTCCCCCAGTTCGAGGCAGCCGCACCCAATATCTATGCGGGCGCGCGCCGCACCCAAAAACTCCTTTCCGAAGACGCACAGGCACTCCGCGCCGAGTTCGACGCCGAGTTCGATTCCCTCAATCCGCGCGGAATCGCCGCCACAGCCGTCCTGTCCGAAAAAATAATCCTCACCCGAGCCTACCTGCGCCGCGCCCTGATGAAACTCTTGCAGACAAATTCGCGCCTCGGCGAAATCCGCGCCAACGCAGCCGACGCCTTTTTGGACGAAATTCGCGCCGCCTTTACCTCCGCGCCGCGCCGCCGCGCAAAAACCTCTGTCGGCGATTCCTCCGCCGTCTTCGACCCCACATCGATGACGCTTTCGCTCCAACCCGAAACGCCTCCCGAGCCGTTCGAACTCCGAATCGGCATCGGCACACACCTGCTTCCCGACGGCGGAACATTGCTCGTTAAAAAAATCACGCTTTCGGACGATAAAAAGTCGCAAATTCTCGCGGGCGACAACGACGATTCCCGAACCGTCTACCTCGACGTTTCCTGCTTCGGCGACATCAAACGCGACACCCTCACCGTCCGCACCCGACGCGCTGGCGACGCCTACACGCCGCTCGGCGGCACTTCCCCCAAAAAACTCAAAGAGCTTTTTTCGGCAAAAAAACTGCCCCTTTCGCAACGAAAATCCGCCATCGTTGTCTGTAATTGCAGGGGAGAAATTCTCTGGACTCCCTCAGTGGCTCCCGCCGACAAATACAAAATAACAAACTCCCGCGTTGCAATAGAATTGACGTTGCGACCCAAAGACGTTTTATAATACTGCAAAATGAACAATAAAGACAACAGGAACTTTTTAGCAAAACCCTATGTGGTGTGGTTGCTTATTCTTGCAATCGTAGTCGCCTTGGTTTCACTGCCCGAAAGTGCGGGGTCGAAAGTGCAGAAATTCGACATCAAAAAACTCGCAGCCGCCGTCAAGAACGACGAAATCGTCTCGATGTCCGTCAGGGGCGACCCCAAGGCGGGCAAGGATTGGTATAGTGTAAACGGCAAAATCAAAAACCCCCTCTTCGGGCTTGATTCCGCCGCCAAAGACGTTCCGCGCACACTCGCATTCTCGTTCGAAGGCCGCATAACCGAAGACCTCTACAAAAAAATTTCCGACCCCTCCGCCCCGTGGGAAATAAAGGAAGAACCCGCCTCCACCTTTTGGGGCGACCTGCTTATAAGCATTCTCCCCATACTGATTATCGTGGGCGTTCTGTATCTGTTCTTTTCGCGCCAACTTCGCGGCGGGGGCAGGGGCGCACTCGATTTCGGCAAAAGCCGCGCGCGTCTCATATCGCCCGAAGACAACAAAACCACCTTCGCCGACGTCGCGGGTTGCGACGAGTCCAAAGAGGAGGTTTCCGAAATCGTCGAGTTCCTCAAAAACCCCAAGCGTTTCAGCGAAATCGGCGCGAAAATCCCCAAGGGTATCCTTATGGTAGGGCCTCCCGGAACGGGTAAAACCCTGCTTGCCCGCGCAGTTGCGGGCGAGGCTGATGTTCCGTTCTTTTCAATCAGCGGTTCGGACTTTGTGGAAATGTTCGTCGGCGTTGGAGCCGCGCGTGTCCGCGATATGTTCGAGCAGGCGAAACAAAACGCCCCCTGCCTGATTTTTATCGACGAAATCGACGCCGTAGGCCGCCAACGCGGCGCGGGAATGGGCGGCGGCAACGACGAGCGCGAGCAGACCCTTAATTCGCTGCTGGTCGAGATGGACGGCTTCGACGCCCATAGCGGCATAATCATCATAGCCGCCACAAACCGCCCCGACGTTCTCGACAGCGCACTTCTGCGCCCGGGCCGCTTCGACCGCCAAGTCGTAATCGATCTCCCCGATGTCAAGGGCAGGGAGGAAATCCTCAAAATCCACGCAGCCAAAATCAAACTCGAATCCGACGTCGATTTGAAGAAAATCGCCCAGCTCACCCCCGCGTGTTCGGGCGCGGATTTGGCAAACCTGCTCAACGAGGGTGCGATTCTCGCCGCCCGCCGCCACAGCGAAACCGTCTCCAACGACGACATTTCCGAAGCCCGCGACAAAATTTTCTTCGGCAAGGAACGCCATAAAATTATGGACGACGAACAAAAACGTCTCACCGCCTATCACGAGGCGGGGCATGCCCTCATTCAGGCAGTGCTCGACGACGGCAAAAACAGAATCCATAAAGTCACCATAATCCCGCGCGGGCAAAGCCTCGGTTCGACAATGTTCTTCCCCGTCAAGGACGAGCAAACCTCGTCCAAAAAGTCGCTGCTGAACTACATTTGCATGTGTCTCGGCGGGCGCGTAGCCGAGGAAACCGTCTTCGACGACATTACAAACGGCGCGGCTTGCGACATCAAACAGGCAACCCAGACCGCCCGAAAAATGGTCTGCGATTGGGGTATGAGCGACCTCGGCCCCGTCTCCCTCGACGAAACCCAAGACCACATTTTCCTCGGGCGCGAAATCGCCCGCAACAAGTCTATGAGCGATAAAACCGCCGAGACCGTCGACGAAATCGTGCGCCGCACAATCGAGTCCCAGCTCGAACGCGCCCGCACTATTCTGCGCGAAAACCGTTCAAAACTCGACACAATCGCCTCCGAACTTCTCATACGCGAGACTATCGGCGGCGACGATGTCTACGCAATCGTAGGCGGCACATTCACCCCGACCGACAGGGAGGAGTGGCAAAAGCAACAGGAGCAAAAACGGCTCGCCCAAGAGGAGGCAAAAAAGCGCGAATCCCAACCCGATTCCGACCCTTCTGCCCCCGCCGACGCCGCCCAGCCCGATTCCACCACACCCCAGCCCGCCTGAGTTGCGCCGAATGTTCGCGGTGCGTTTCACTCTTTTTTCCGTGGGGATAACCTTGATATGCCGAAAAGTGCGCAAAAAATTTTAAGCCCCCCTAAAAGCGGCTAAAAAAACACCAAAACGCCCGATTTTTGCATAAAATCGGGCATTTTTTTACGTCTAATTGGGCGTTTTTTGACTACCGATTCAGACTGAAAAATTGTTTATTTTCAGAAAATCGTCCGCAAACGGATACCCGTCGAGAACCGAAAAATCGGGGCGTCCGGAAAAATACAACGCCGCAAACAACGCTTCGACAGTCGCCAAACCGCCGCTCGGGTCTTCCGCCAGCTTCGACTTGCGCGGATAGGCGGTTTTTACGCATTGCGGAATGCTGCGGGCTACATAATTGCCGCGGATTTTCGCCTTTATTTTGGGCAGCAAAAGCCAAGTCGAATCCAGAAGCAGAATGGGCAAGCCGGCGTCGGCGGACGAGATTTCGGGCGCGCCGATTTCCAGCACCAAATAACCCGTCGCGTCGAACGAAAATCCGTCTGCGGCGTTGTGGAACTCGAAGTCGCTACGTCCGCATAAGTGGCGCAACGAACACTTCTTGCGATTTTCGCGCGGGTGTCTTATCACAACGGTTTTCATTTCCTGCTTAAATCGGCAGTCGCATTTTGCGCCTCGCCAGCGCGCCGCCGCGGCGCATCTGTTTTTTTCGGCAATATATATTATATCTTTGCCTCGACAAAACGTCCCTTTGGCGGGCTGCTCCACGTTATCGCTATTCTACGGTTACCGCCTTTGCCAAGTTGCGCGGCTTGTCGACATCGCAACCGCGTTCGATTGCAATGTAATAAGCAAGCAGCTGCGCGGGAATTGTCGCGACAATCGTGCGTATGGATTCGTGCGCCTTTGGCAGTGTTATGATTTCGTCCGCCAACCCCTTGAAAGCCTCGGGATAGCAGGTTATCGCAATCACGTCGCCCTTGCGGGCTTTTATTTCCTGCGCGTTCGAGATTATCTTCGAAAGCACTTCCTCGGAATTTGCGAACATCACCGACGGACAGTCGGGGCAGACTAACGCAATCGGCCCGTGCTTCATTTCGCCCGCGGGATAGCCCTCGGCGTGGATATACGAAATCTCTTTGAGTTTGAGCGCGCCTTCGAGCGCAATCGGAAACTCGTCGAGTCTGCCGAGGAATAAAAAGTCGTTTTTATGTGCGTATTTTTTTGCTATACGCTTGATTTCGGGTGCTTGTTCGAGCGTCTGCCCGATAAGGTGCGGTAGTTTTTTTATTGCCGAGACAATTTCCTTGCCCGCCGAGAACGACAAATCGCGCATACGTCCGATGTAGAGTGCAATCAGCAGGCATATTACGATCTGCGAAGTAAACGCCTTTGTGGAGGCAACACCCACTTCCTTGCCCGCATATTGATAAAGCCCGCCGTCGGATTCGCGCGAGATTGTCGAGGCAATCGCGTTTGTTATGGCGAGGGTCTTGAACCCCTTTCGCTGCGATTCGCGCAGGGCTTCGAGGGTGTCGAGCGTCTCGCCGCTTTGGCTCAAAACGAACACGAGCGTGTTTTTTTCGATGGGCGTGTTGCGGTATCTGAATTCGCTCGCGTATTCGACTTCGACGGGGATTCGCGCATAGCGTTCGATGAGCTGTTCGGCAACCAGACACGCGTGCCACGCCGTTCCGCAGGCGCAGAAAATGATGCGGTCTATCTGGCGCAGTTCGTTGGGTGTCATATTAAGTCCGTGTAAAATAGACGTCGATTCGTCGTCGGAGATTCTGCCGCGCAGGGCGTTTTCAATGGCTTTCGGTTGCTCGTAAATCTCCTTTTGCATGAAGTGTTCCGCGCCTTCAAGGTCGGCGTTTTCAAGCTCCCAGTCGATTTCTTTTACGGTGTATTCTATGGGTTTGTTGCCGATGGAAACGATGTCGCAGTTGTTGATTGAGACGCTCGCAACCTGCCCGTCTTCGAGATAGATTACATTGTTCGCGCGCCCCGCGAAACCCAAAACGTCGCTCGAAACGAGGCGTTCGTCGGTGCCGATACCAATCAGCAGGGGCGAGCCTTTGCGCGCTGCGACCATTTCGTCGGGATAGTCTTTGCACAAGACGGCAATTCCATAAGTGCCTTCGACGTGAATCAGAGCCTTGCGGACAGCCTCCAAGAAGCGGTTTTCGGTCGATTCGTCGGTTCTGTAAGTGTAGTGGTAGGCGATGAGGTTTACCAACGCCTCGGAGTCTGTCTGGCTCTTGAAAGTGTAGCCTTTCTTTTCGAGAAAATGCTTCATATTCTCGAAATTTTCGATAATGCCGTTGTGAACGAGCGCGAACATACCGTCGCTTGAAAGGTGCGGGTGCGCGTTGGCGTCGGTGACGCCGCCGTGGGTTGCCCAGCGCGTGTGGCTTATGCCAAGGCGCGCTTTAAACGGCTTGCCGCTGTCGGCGATTTTCTGAGCGAGAACGTCGACGCGCCCCTTTTTCTTGCAGACGGTGAAGTCGCCCTTGTCCAGAACCGCGATTCCCGCCGAGTCGTAGCCGCGGTATTCGAGCTTTTTAAGCCCCTCTATTAGAATGGGAGTCGCGTTTCTCTTGCCGATGTATCCTGTAATTCCGCACATAATCGAATAAAAAGTTTGCGTGCATTTTTGCGAAGCAATCGGATTTTGCAAGCATTTTAAACTTCCGCGCCATCGACCCGCTTCGCGTCGCCGCGGACAAAACGCGGGCTTTTAGCGCATAAAAAACTTATAAAATGCTTGTAAAGCCGCCGCGCCGACATTTATATAAAGATAAGTTAAAAAATTTAAACAAACGGAATTTTTGTCTATGAAGAAATTTTTCATATTGGCGGCGGCATTGTCCGCTTCGGTATCGTCGTCTTTCGCGCAGACCAACGCGCTTATCGACATTCGTCAGGATATCAGCCTGCTGCGCAGCGAAGTCGGACAGCTGCGCATGGAAGTCGAGGAATTGCGCAACGAAAACGAGTCGCTTAAAAAGAGCATTTCGTCGCTGCGCTCGTCGAGCGTTGCCAACGACAGCGTCAGGGCGCAAATGAGCTCGGTCAAGGCGTCGGTTGCCGTCCAGAACGAGGCGTTGAAGCGCGAAATCGTCGCTTCCGTAAAAAAGGACATCGACGCGCTCGCGGCGCAGACAAACGCCGCAATCCAGAAACTCGCCAAGGCGGTCGGCTCGCGCCCGCAGCAGCAGGAAAGGGCTTCGTTTTCGACCGACTACCCCAAGACGGGCATAAACTACGTCGTCAAGTCGGGCGACTCAATCTCGAAAATCGCCCGCGCAAACAATTCGCGCGTGAAGTGGATTATGGACGCAAACGAAATTTCCGACGCCAAGAATTTGCGCGAGGGCGCGGAAATCTTCATTCCGCAAAAATAGCAACCGCAAAACGGAGGGCATAAAATGACTCAGAAAAAAGCATTGGGCAGGGGGCTAGGCTCGATAATATCTTCGGGCATAAAACGCGCTCCCGCGGCGTCGGTTCAGGTGAAAACCCCGCAGGCGTCGAAATCCGAACAGCGCGCGGCGGTTGCCGAAAAGTCGGTTCAGCCCGCAAAAATACAGTCCTACGGCCTTTTCAGCGAAATCGCAATCGACAAAATCATTCCAAGCCCCTATCAAGCACGCAGGGAATTTTCCGAGGCGGAAATCGCGAGCTTGGCGGATTCAATAGCCTCCGAGGGGCTTATCCAGCCGCTTTTGGTGCGCAACACAAAGGACGGCTACGAGCTTATCGCGGGCGAACGCCGCCTCCGCGCCTGCCGCAAACTGGGCATGAAAAAAGTTGTCGCCTGCGTCCAGACCGCAAGCGACGCCTCCGCCGCGGCGAAGGGGCTTATCGAAAACCTCCAACGTTCCGATTTAAACCCGATTGAAGAGGCCTTGGGCATCTCGAATTTGATGGCGAATTTCCGCCTCACTCAGGAGGCCGCCGCACAGCGTCTGGGTAAGCCGCGTTCGAGCGTGGCAAATTCGCTGCGCCTGCTAAAACTGCCCGAGGAAGTGCGCGGCTACATCGCAAAGGGGCAGATTTCGATGGGGCACGCAAAAATCCTCACCGGTTTGGAAGATTCCGCGCGGATAGTCGTCTTGGCGCGCCAGATTATCGAGCGCGGCTTGAACGTGCGCAACACCGAAGACGCCGTTCGGCGCATTAAAAATTCCTCGGAACGCCGCACCGTCGGCAGCGCGCTTTCGAGCGCGGCGCAGAATGCGGTTATCAGGGATATTCAAAACAAGGTCGCCTCCAAACTCAACGCGTCGGTTTCGATTCAGCAAAACGGCCGCCGCGGAAAAATCGTCGTCGAATACCTCGACAACGACGACTTGGCGCGGATTCTCGAAGCAATCGGGGTTAAAATCTGACGCGGGGCATTCTTGCTTCGGGCGAAGTTTTTCGGTTCAGCTCGCTTTGAAAAATACGTTTGCAAAATTTTTCTGCTTGAAAACGGCGGTCTTCTTTTGCGCCGTCGCCATCTTTTCGGGCGTGTTGTCGGCGCAGGTAAAACCACACGACTACACCGAAACAAACAAGTCTTTGCAGCGCGACGCCGTAGCCCCAAAACAAAACACTCTAACCGACCAGCGCGCCCGCGCCGACGGCAAAACATTTCGGACAAAGACCTATAACAACACAAAAGACGCCTCCGCGCTCATCGACAAAAGCTTCTATTATTCCGACAAAAAGCCCGCCGATATCTCGGCGCAGGCGGAGTTTTCGGGGGGCAAAAAGGAGTTTTCCAAAAAGACTTTCGAGCCGAAAAAAACAGCGTGGTTCGATTCCGAAAAAAAGCAGACCCGCTTCGATACTTCCGTCGATTTGTCCAAAACCTACAAGGGCAAAATCGATATGCAAAAGCGGACGAAGTTCGACACCGACAGAATCCAGTCCGCCTACGAGCAAATACAGGAACGCTCAATGCAGGACATCAACAAATACCAGTTCCGCCATTCACACCCGACTGACCCCGGAATCAAAATCACACGCGCCGGCGGCAAGGCGGGCGATGTCGACACCGAAACGCGCTCGTTTTTCGATGCATTCTCTTCGCGGCGGCGCATAGATATAAATACGCCCGCGGCAACCCTCAAAGGCGCGCCGAAAGCCGAAAAGCCGTATCATTCAAAACCCAACGCGGGCGCGAAGGCTGCGGGAGGAGGTTCGACGCCCAAGTTTTCGACTTCGGGCGGGGCTTCCGTTTCGGCACAAACTTCGAACGCCCCTCATATTTCGGATTCGGACAGCACACTCGGTTCTTCGTCCGACGGCGTCGACGCCGCAAAAAGCTCCCGCGCCCAGCACGCCCAGCACGCGCAGGAAAAGCGCGTCAAGTCTGTCGAATACCTCGACGAATCGAAGTCGAGCCAGTATAACTTTCTGCGCGTCCCCGACGGTATGAAGGCAAAGGGGCGCGCCGTTATAAAAGTCGAAACCGACGAGTAGGGGCGGGCGGGGCTTCGCTTCCACCCCGCCTGTTTGCGCGCTTGCCTGCCGTCGCCACACGCCTAAATCTCTACCCTCACATATTCTCTCTTAGCACTTCTAAAAAAACATTCGCCCGCGTTTTTTTCGTTCGCCCGTCTCGACTCCCGATTTTGCGCGCATTTCCGCGCTCCTCCAGACGTCCGCGTCTTCACGCGCTGTTTTTGCCAGCCAGCGTGTTCCCAACACCCGCCTGCTGTGTGCCCGAAAAGCAGGACAGACTTGCAAGGGGTAAATTGATTTGCAAAATAGGAAGGCAAATCAAATGGGCAAGATACGCAAAAAAATACACGGAAGAGCAAATCACGCAAATACTCAAGGAGGCGGAGGTGTCGA
>URDC01000001.1 GCA_900546565.1 uncultured Opitutales bacterium | reverse complement strand
TATTAGATTTTAGAACGCTCCTATCGTCGCTCAGCTCTTGGCTTCGCCAATTCAACGAGAGTGCGCCTCTTAATCTAATCTAAAAAACAAAAAGGTTTTCTTTCGAAAACCTTTCAAATTTAGAATGTAGTATTTGTATAACAGAAGGGGGAAGCGCGGAAGAATTTTGCGGACGCAAAATCCGCGCTCGGGGGTTTACTTGGGATTCTTTTTAGACATTACTTTAACTAATAGTCAAAGGCGGAATTGCCTTTGGCAATCGCCGCCTCTTTCGAATTTGTAAAAACCCCCGCTATGGAAGCCCGCCCAGCGGGATTTTAGTCGATGCCCCATTTGCGGCGAAGCTTGGCTTCGAGCGGAGAGAAAAGGACTTTGTCGACAAGCAGCCCAATGAGAATGACAGTGAACATCACGCCGATTACCTGATTCATATCCATAAGCTCGCGCCCGTAGTGCAAAAGCTGTCCAAGTCCGAACCCCGTCAAAATAGTGACGTAGATTTCCGCCGCCATAAGCGAACGCCACGCAAAAGCCCAGCCCTGCTTCATTCCGCCGAGAATGCTGGGAAATGAGGCGGGCAAAACAACGTGAATCCACGCGTGAAGTCCTTTCGAGCCCATAGTGCTCGCGGCGCGCAGGTAAATGGGCGGAATGTTTTTGACGCCGTGCATTGTCGCCAAAATCATAGACCAAACCGTGCCCATAACTACGACGAATAGCATAGCCATCTCGGTCTGTCCAAACCAGATGATTGCAAGCGGAACCCAGCAGACGCTCGGCAATGCCTGCAAGCCGAGGGCGAAGACGCCGAGAGTGTCGTTGAAGATGTTGAAACGCGCGCACAACATTCCGAGGGGAATGCCCACAAAAATACCGATTGCGTAACCCAAGAGCAGGCGTTTAAGCGTAACCCAAACGGCGGAGGGCAAAGTGAGGTCGATTGTGGAATTCCACAGGTAGGCGGCAACCTGCGATGGTGCGGGCAGACTGTGTCGCAAAAGTCCGAAGTGCGAAACCGCGACTTCCCAAGCCAAAAGCAGGACGGCGAATGTGCCCACGCTTAGCAAAATGCGAAAAATGTTTTCCTTTTTCATTCGGCGACCTCCTTGCCAATGCTGTGTTTTAGGGTGGCGGTAATCTCGGACGCATAAGAAGTGAGGGCGGGGTCGTTGATGTCGCGCAGACGCGGAAGTCCGATATCGAACGTTCTGACGATGCGTCCGGGGTGGGGCGAGAAAAGCACAATGCGGTCGCCCAAGCAGACGGCCTCGCGGATATTGTGGGTGACGAAGAGAATCGTCTTTTTGCGCTTCTGCCAAATTTGCTGGATTTCGCCGTAAAGCTGCTCGCGCGTGAGGGCGTCGAGCGCGCCGAAAGTTTCGTCCATAAGCAGGATTCTGGGGTTCGGCGCAAGCGAACGGGCAAGGGCGACGCGCTGGCGCATTCCGCCCGAAAGCTCGTGGACGGATGCTTTTGCAAAGTTGTCAAGCCCGACCAAATGCAAATAGAATTTGGCGACTTCCCTGCGCTCGGGATCGGTCAGATTCGGTTTGAGTTTAAGTCCGAACATAACGTTGTCTATGACGTTCAGCCACGGGAAGAGCGCGTGCTCCTGAAACATCACCATTCGGTCGCGACCGGGACCTACAACGGGATCGTTTTCGACGAGGATTTCGCCCGAGTCTGGTTTGTCCAAGCCCGCCACCAAATTTAAAAGCGTTGATTTTCCGCAGCCGCTTGGGCCTACCAAGCAGACGAATTCGCCCTCGTTGACACTCAGCGAGACGTTTTCGAGAGCCTGAACCCTGCCCTGCGCGGAATCGAAAGCTTTCGAGACGTTTTTGACCGAAAGCTTTGCGGTTATATTTTCAAGTTCCTTGTGTAGACTCATTTCTTGTTTTCGGATTTTTCGAAGAAAAGGTTTGTGATGTCGACGTCGGTTTTGAGCAATCTGCAATTGTATGCACTGTCGACGAAATCGCGCAGGCTCTTGCGGTTGGCGGTGGAGGTGAACGTCAGACGTCCCCAAGCCTTTTTAACGAGCTCGAACGGAATTTTCCCTCCGGTCAGAGTCTGCAACTCGGCATGGGCAAGCTTTTGGGCTTCGGCGGGATTTTTGTTAATCCACTCGGTAAGCTCGCGTTGCGCCGAGATGAATTTTTCGACGAGATCGGGACGCTCTTTGATGAGCTTTACGCCCGAAACGAGAACTGTCGTAACGGTGTCTTTCTGTTCGAGATAGATTTTTGCGCCCGCTTCGTCGAGCAAGCGAGTTACCCACGGTTCAACCGTCCATACGGCGTCGAGCGCGCCGCGCCTGAAAAGCGAGAGCTGCTCGGGATTCGGGGTTGCAATGACAAATGCGTCGCCGCCCGTGAGGGTTACATTCAGCCCGTTTTCGACAAGCCATGCGCGGCAGGCGACGTCCTGCGTGTTGCCCAGCTGCGGAGTGCCGATGCGTTTGCCCTTGAAATCGGAGGGTTTTGTTATGTTCTTTGCGGGATTTACGACAAGCGACGCACCGCCGTCGGCAGAGCCCGCGACAATTCTGATGTCCTCTCCGTCCGTGCGGGCGAATGCGTTGATTGCGGGGCTTGGGCCTACATAGGTGATATCGACCGCACCCGAAATGAGAGACTCCATCGCGCTTGGACCCGCGTTAAACAACGCCCATTCGATTTTCACGTCGTCGCCCATTCGCGCCTCGAACCAGCCCCTGCCCTGACGCGAAAGCTGGTGTGCAACGAGTGCCTGAGCGTGCGAAATGTTCGGAAAGTGTCCTATGCGCACGACTTTTTTGTCGGACTTAGGCGCGCAGGCGCAAAGCACTGAAATGGCGGCCAAGCCGACCGCCACAATCAAACGGTTAGATGCGATTTTCATGTCGGTATAAAATGTCGAAGGCGCAAAAATTTTCAATCATTTTTTGCCGCCGAAGAGTTTATTATCTGCGCAAGTTAGGCTTGACGATTCGTCCCGCTTGTCCAAAATATCGGACTGTTTATGATGATTGTAAAAAATTTTGCGCTGCTTGTGCTTTGCGCCGTTTTGTGCGCGTGCGCGGGCGGAGAATCGAAAGAACAACGCGCCAAGGCCGAATTCGAAGAATCAATCTCGAATCCGCAAAACGACCCGCTGATTTCGGACGTAAATTTCAAGGAGATGACCGACGCCGAAACGCGCTCGATTTACGAAATTTTTACGGGCAAAGAATTCGGGCACGGCAGACTCTTTCTGCGCACCGACAAAAATTCGCGAGACGGGCTATACTTTTTTGTGATGTTCGAAACCTACTGCAAAGACATTCTGGCTGGGACGAAAATAAAGCTTTGGGTGCATTCGAATGCGTATCCAGTGCCGCGCGAATGGACTTTCGATGTTCCGGACAACACGACGCTTTTGCGCGAGCTCGTGCTCGGAATAACCGGCGCGGACGCGAAGTTTGTTGACGAAAAAGTTCTGGCGTGGAAAATCGAAGTATTCTCGCCCGACGGCACGCCGCTTACAGAAAAACATTCGTGGCTTTGGAGCTTGAAAGAGCCGCAACAGCAAGCGACACCGCAAGGCTCGGTTACGGCTAGTTCCGTGCCGTCCGCCGCCTCAAAATAACGGGCGGGCGCGAAGATTTGAGCGGATTTTTTCGATGCGAAATGGGTAGAGCGGACGACAGAAGAACCCCGTGGGGCGAATTCCGAAAAGTCGACGAATCGGTTTGGACGCCGCGCGACTGGCGCGAAACCATCGACGGGGGGCAGGCGTTTACATGGAACGAAACGGGTGTGCAGACTGAGTTCGAGGGCGTTTTCGGCGGTATCGCAGCCCGCGCAAAGCTCGACGAATGCGGGCGGCTTTGGGTGGCCTTCCCCGCGGAAAAGGGAAAAAGAACGAAGGTCACGGAGGAAAAAAAACTCGAAAAGTTCCGCGAGTATGTCGGGAGCGAAAACGACTTCGGTAAAATCCGAGCGGCACTTGCAAGCTCGGGCGACCCTCACCTTTTGCGCGCTCTCGAAATCTATCCGACGCTGCGCATTCTGCGCCAGAATCCGTCCGAGGCTATTGTCGCATTCATATGCTCTTCGAGCAAGCGCATTGTGCAAATAAAGCAGTGTGTGGCGGCTCTGTCGCGGAAATTCGGGCGCAAAATAGACGGCGGATTCTACGCTATGCCCGACTTCGAAACACTCGCGCGTTCCGACGTATCGGAGATTCTGGAATGCAAGCTGGGATTTCGGGCAAAATATTTGAGCGAATCGGCGAAGAAAATTTCCGCCGACAAGTTCGACCCAGAATGGCTGCGCGAAATGCCGTATGCCGAGGCGAAAAAATACCTCGTCTCGCTTTCGGGAATAGGCGAAAAAGTAGCCGATTGCATTCTGCTTTTCGGGTGTTCGCGCTTCGAGGCGTTCCCCGTTGACACATGGATTCGACAAGCGATGTCGCGCCTTTACGGAACGGGAAACGACCCGAAAAAAATCCGCGCCTTCGCCTCCGAAAAATTCCCTCTATACGCGGGCTTTGCCCAACAATTAGTATTTGCGGCAATGCGAAACAATATGCTGTAAACTCCATTTTATTTTTATGAGCGAACCGAAAAAAATCACAAAAGACGAAATTCTCGCGGCAATGCCGCAGCAGCCCCCGTTTCTGTTTATCGACAACGCCGAAATCGACGGCGACGAAATGACGGGCAGCTACACCGTGCGCGAAGACGAAGTTTTCTTCGAGGGGCATTTCAAGGGCAATCCCGTTTTTCCGGGAACTCTTATGCTCGAAACGCTCGGGCAGCTCGGGGTATTGTATTTGCTTAAAAGCGACAATCCCGCAATCGGCGGCAAAGTAGACGCCTCGAAAATATTTTTCATTTCCGCCGACGGTTGCCGCTGCCAGCGCATCTGCCGCCCCAACGAAGTCTTCGACTTCAAGGTGAAGGTTGAAAAGCTGCGCTATCCCGTGGCGGTGTTTTCGGGCAAGCTGCTTGTGGGCGGACAGAAGGCGGCGATGGCGGAATCGCTGACGCTTACGTTCGACTATCTAAAATAAATACAATTTATCGAAAACTATTTTAAAGAACAAAATGAAAAACGCCGTAATTACAGGTCTTGGTTTTATAACGAGTATCGGCAACGACTACGCAGAAGTGAAGGACTCGCTCGTGAATCTAAAAAACGGAATCGAAGTTTACCCGCCGTTCGAGGGCGATTCGATTCCCGTCAAGTGCGTGGGCACGATCAAGAATTTCGACACGTCGAGCTACGACCAGGAGGACTGGACGTATCCGCCGCAATACCGCGTGCGCCGCGACGTTCTGCGCGGGTTTGCCCCGCACTGCCTGTTCGCGTATTGCGCCATGAAACAGGCTATCGAGGACGCCGCGCTTTCGGACGCGGACGTTTCGAACCCCGAGACCGGCATTTACACCGCGTCGGCGGGTTCGACGATGATGCTTTACGAGAATATGAAACGCCTCGACGCAAGCAGCGTAAGCCGCACGAATCCGTTCGGGATTGTAAGCTCTATTGTCGGAACGCTCTCGTTCAATCTGGTGTCGGCGTTCAAGATTAAGGGCGCAAGCTGCGGATTCGCGTCGGCGTGCGCAAGCAGCTCGCACGCGCTCGGGTTCGCCTTCGAGGAAATCGTCTCGGGCCGCCAAAAGCGCATGTTTGTCGTAGGCGGCGAAGACGGCGACTACCGCACCCTCCTGCCCTTTGCGGGAATGCGCGCTCTAAGCACAAACCCCGACCCCGAAACGGCGTCGCGCCCGTTCGACAAAAAGCGCAACGGCTTTGTCGGCTGCGGCGGAAGCGTCGTTATGGTTGTCGAGGACGAAGATGTTGCCCGCGCGCGCGGCGCGAAAGTCTATGCGCGAATCAAGGGCTGGGGTCAGGCGAGCGACGGCTACAATGTTGCGATTCCGCACCCCGAGGGCGAGGGAGTTGTGAACGCGGCGAACTTTGCGCTTGCCCGCGCGGGAATTTCGCCCGAACAGGTCGACTACATAAACGCCCACGCGACTTCGACGCCGATTGGCGACAAGGCGGAACTCAAAGCAATCAAGAAAGTTTTCGGCGAAACCGCGCGCGCGGCAATAAGCAGCACGAAGGCAATCACGGGGCACGGGCTTTCGCTTGCGGGCGTTATGGAGGCGGCGTTCTGCGCGCTGGCTATGAAGGAGGGCTTTACGCCCGCCTCGGCGCACATAACAGAACTCGACGAAGAGGCGCAATCGCTAAACATTCTCACGCAGACGAAATTCGAAGCCCCGAAAATCGCGGTTTCGCTAAGCAGCGGCTTCGGCGGCGCAAACACCGCAATCGTCCTCGAAAAAGTCGACTAAAATGATTTGGCTTTACAGACTTTTCTTCCTGCCCGCGTTCGCGGCGATGTTTCCGTATTACGGGCTGCGAATGCTGCGCCGCGGCGGCTATGCGCGGGATTTTTCGCACCGCTTCGGCTGTATGCCAAAGCTGCCGCCGAAGGCCGCGGGCAAAAAGCGCGTGTGGTTGCAGGCCGTAAGCGTCGGAGAAGTCGACGCGGTTATGCCGCTTGTGCGCAAGCTCGAAAAATCGGGCAAATACGAAGTCGTCATAACGACGACGACAAGCACCGCCTACGCGCTTTTGAAGGACAAATACAAAAACGACTGCTTTGCCTCGGCGGTGTTTCCGCTCGATTTCTGGCTTTTCAACCGCCGCGCGTGGAACAAAATAAACCCCGACATCGCCGTTTTAATGGAGGGCGAAGTTTGGCCCGAGCACCTGCACGCGGCGAAAACGCGAGGCGTTCCCGCGGTGTTGATTAACGCGCGGCTTTCCGACCGCAGTTTTTCGCGCTACGCAAAAGTTCCGTTTTTCGCGCGCAGAATGTTCGAAAAGTTCGCGAAAATCTGCGTCTCGAACGAGTCCGACGCGAGGCGTTTCGAAAAGTTGGGAATTGATAAAAACAAACTAATTTTGACAGGGAATATCAAATTCGACACTCCCTCGGCGGGCGTTTCGGAAGACGAAAAGCTGCGCCTGCGCCGCGAGCTTGGATTCGGCGAAAAGTCGTTTGTGCTGCTTGGTTCGTCGACGTGGAAGGGCGAGGAAAAAATGCTCGTCGGGGCAATGAAAACCCTGCGCGAGAGGGGGCTCGACTGCCGTCTGCTGCTCGTTCCGCGCCACGCCGAACGCCGCAACGAAATCAAACCCGAAATAGCAGAATTTAAAAACTGTGTGCGCACCGAGCGAAAACAGGCAGAACCCGACACGATAATCTACCTTGCCGACACGACGGGCGAATTGCGTATGCTCACTTCGATTGCCGACTTGGCGTATGTGGGCAAAAGTCTGTTCGGGCACGTCGGGGGGCAGTCGCCAATCGACGCTGCTGCGGCGGGAGTGCCCGTCGTCTACGGTCAGAATATGACGAACTTCAAGATGGTCTGCCAAAAGCTCGAATCCGCGGGGGCGGCGCGGCGCGTATTCACCCCCGAAGAGGCGGTGGCGCAGATTGCCGAGCTTGCCTTCGACGACGGCGCGCGCAAATTAATGTCGCAATGCGCGGTCGAATGGCACAGGCAAAACGAGGGCGCGACGGACAAAACTATCGAGGTTATCGAAAGACTCTGACCCCCACTGCCCGTTCGGCGAAAAAAAGGCAAACGCGCTCGAAGCTGTTTTCGGACGCGTTTTTTGTTTTTATTTTCAAACAAAAAAACGCGGCGATTTTGCCCGTAACGCCAGATTTTTTTGCAATACAAAATGTTGCAAAAAAATTATTTTTTATATTATTCGTGGATTTTCTAGCCGTTGAGCCTTTTTACGGTTTTGGACGAAAAATGCTCTATGATTTAGCTGTGCCCCAAGTCGAGGGTGTCGATTTCCGCCATTTCGGCGTCGCTTAGGCGGAAGTTCCAGATATCGAAATTTTCCGCCATTTTTTCGAGCGCGTTTCTCTGCGCGAAAAACGGGTGGAGCTCTATCTGGTTGACCGCTGGCTTGACATCGACGTTCACGCAGAAATCGGCGAGTCGGTCGGGGTAGAAATTGATGACGCCGTATGCGCGGGTTCCGAAATCTATGTAATTTTCGGGCGTTTCGCGGCTGTTGCACCCCACAAAAAACACAAACGCCAAAAAGAAACAAAATATCTTTTCGGCGTAAAATTTGCGGTTATGGACATATCCTTTTTGCCGTTAGCTTGAAGATTTTTCGAAGACCAGCAGTTTGTTCAGCATTCCGAGCGGGTCGATTGCACAAAGGGCAAACCCGAGATAGCCGACGGTTTCGGGAACTTCCTCTCCCAAATTCGCCATTCCGCCCGTGCATATGTGCTCGAAGATTTGTCCGATGGCAACGAAAATCAAAAACAGCAACATAAGCGCGCCCCATTTCGAAAACGTTATTTTGAGAGCTTCACGTAAATAGCCTTTGAAGTCGGTGCAAATAGACCACAAAAATATCGAGGTAAAGACGACAACCGCAATCGTGTTGCGCCCGACGCCGTCGAAGAAAAATACTATGCGTTCGTCCAGACCGAAATTTTCAAAATCGAGTTCGCGCATTATGAACGAATAATACAAGAATGCAAAAAATGCCAATATCGCACGGTATTTAACACCTTTGAGGAACAAATAGCACACAAACGCAAGACATACCACCGCAAGCAAAATAACCTGAAAGTTTTCTACTATTGCATTTTCTTCAAGATGGGAAAAATCGCCCAAAACTAACGCCGTATACACGCTATACGACAAAATACACGCGCCCGCGACAGTCAGGAAGACCGACAACAGGTATTTAGCGAATTTTTTTGTATCCATCGTGGACAAAAATACCCCCCCCCGAGAAAAAATTCAAGTTTTAAATACGCGGAATTCGGTTATCAGGAGAGGAAATTTCGGATATAAGATGGAGGATATTGTCGTAGTCAACTCCCGAAGTTTTGATATTGAGCAAGTTTTGCGTCGGAAATCGCCCTTGGGAAATCCCCCGACGTCCGCAGGCTTATCATAGAATTCGGGATAGTCATCGATGTTACCTTTACAGGCCTTGCCGTTTTCACCTTGACAATGGATATGTTCTTTAAATAGAATCCGAACCTGTTTGATGCACACATCTGGGCATTTACAAGCGCGTATAAAATACGAAACTAAGCTACTGAATCTCCGTTTTATGGTAAATAAAAAACGCTCGAAAATATTTACAGGCATAATGACGGTATCGGCCATTATCCTCGCCGTTGACTGCACCTCATACGCAAGAGGTGGAATCGTGAACGAAATAAAAATAAATCCGCAAAACATTTGCGCCGCAGACGGAAACCCTTACAAAAAAACAATCAAAACCGATTCCGGAAATGACCAAGCATGGATTCTATCCGGCAAAACCGACGAATCTGTCGAAGCGGTGCTAAAAGAAATGCCCGAGGGATTCCGCGGATTAAAAATAGAAATTGTGACGGCTCCGCTCGAAAATGCAGACGATTCGAAAGAAGATGTTTACAGAGCCGTATCGTCGCAGATAGACCCGACGTCGGGAAAGGAGACAAATAAAATTAAAAGCTCCTTCGTAAGAGGGAAAATCCCCGGAACTCCGTTCAGAAACAAAAAAATAGAATTGGAATCCTGCTATCCGGCAAAATCGGGTCTGCCAGTTAAAATAAGAATAGAACGCAAGACCTCCGACCCGTCCGATACATTTGAACATCCCACAGCCCTCGTCGCAATCAAAATTACCCCCGTTGTGGATCCGTCAAAGCCCATGCCGGTTGAAACGGCGCAGGGATACAACTCGTGGCCGATGATGCAGGCTCTTGGAAACAAACTCGTATGCGTTTACAGTGTCGGCAAAGCACACAGTATCGGAGAGGGAAAACGCGAGTCTTATGCGCGCGTGTCGGAAGACGGGGGGAAAACATGGTCGAAGCCGCACGTTGTGTCGGCGAACCCCGAATACGGTGAAGTCCCCATAGGCAAGGGGTTGGACAAAAACGGAAACATGTTGCTGTGGATTAGATTCCAAGGCAAAAACCGCATACACAAGCTCTATCGAACGGCCGACGGCGTGAATTTTACGCATATTTCAACCCCGAAGCTCAATCCAATGCCTATGCAAATTACCGACATATTCCATGTGCCAAATGTCGGGCTCATGGCTCTATGGTTTACGGGGAATTACGGCGAAAACGCCAGAAACGCATGGGGGACGCTCGTAAGTTCCGACAATGGAAAAACGTGGGTCCAAAAGACCGTAGAGTCCGAACTTGACAACATCGGCTGGACTACCGAGCCATCGGCGGCATATATCGGCGACGGCAGAATAATTGTAATTGCGCGTATAGAGCACGCGAAAGAATCCACCCAGCGCGCCCAATTTCAGATTGAGTCGAAAGACTACGGGAAAACGTGGACTAAAAAGAGGACGAATATAACCGACGTATTAATCTCGACGCCGAGCCTCATATACGACGAAAAAACGGGGCTCATAAGCAATTACTATTATCAGCGCGCGAGGGGCATGTTAAAGCGCAGGGTTGTTGGAGCCGACAAAATTTTCGGGAATCCGCTCGACTGGCCATCCCCCGAAATAATCGCATTTGCGAGCGCGGTCGGATACGATGCAGGCAATGCAAACGCCACTAAAATCGGAGACGTCCACTACATCGCCTACTATTCCGGAGACAGTAAAAACACATCGGTTTTAATATCGACGGCAAAGGCTCCCTCGAAAAGCTGCCAGAAATGAGGTTTGGTGACTCGACAAAGACAATAGGCAACTGGTTTGCGGCGATAATCCGAATGTGGAGATTTACGAAAAACAACTAAATAACTGAAAGCTTCCATAGGAAAATGAAACTGATACAACGTCGAGCATACGGTTATAGAAACTTTGAAAATTATAGATTAAGACTACTCGTAGAATGCGGAGTAAAACTATGAAAAACAAATTACAAGAAACACCTTATTCCACAACTTTTTGGGTTGAAACCGTGTTCGATAAGCATATAAGGGTGCTATTTTCAGGCAAAGTAAAGCTCGTTTAGCAAAATTATCAAAATCAGAAAGGATACCAATGAACGAAGCAAAAAAGGATAAATTAACAAACAATTTCGGCCGTCCCATTGCGGACAACCAAAACTCGCGCACAGCAGGGCCGCGCGGCCCAATGTTGATGGAAGATGTTTGGTTTCAGGAGAAGATGGCAAACTTTAACCGCGAGGTTATTCCCGAACGCCGTATGCACGCAAAAGGCTCGGGTGCGTTTGGAACTTTTACCGTAACGCACGACATAACAAAATATACCAGGGCAAAGCTGTTTTCCGAAATAGGCAAAAAAACCGATGTTTTTGTTCGCTTTTCTACTGTGGCGGGCGAACGCGGGGCTGCCGACGCCGAACGCGATATTCGCGGATTTGCCGTAAAGTTTTACACCGAAGAGGGCAACTGGGATTTGGTCGGCAATAACACTCCCGTGTTTTTTATCCGCGACGGGCACCATTTCCCCGACCTAAACCACGCCGTTAAGCGCGACCCTAAAACAAATTTACGTTCCGCAAAAAATAATTGGGATTTTTGGACAAGTCTGCCCGAGGCATTGCACCAAATTACAATAACTATGAGCGACGACGGGATACCCGCCTCGTACCGCAATATGCACGGTTTCGGCAGCCATACATTCAGTATGTACAATATTAAAAACGAGCTTATTTGGGTGAAGTTTCATTGGGTGTGCCAGCAACCGATAAAGTTTTTAACCGACGAAGAAGCCGAGCGCGTGATAGCAAAAGACAGAGACAGCAACCAGCGCGATCTTTTTGAGCACATCGAAAAGGGAGACTTCCCAAAGTGGAAGCTTTGCATACAAACAATGACAACAGAGCAGGCAAAGAAAATGCCGTATAATCCTTTCGATCTAACAAAAGAGTGGTATACCGATGAATTTCCGCTAGAAGAAGTGGGCATAATGGAGCTAAACAGAAACCCAGAAAACTATTTTCAGGACGTTGAACAGGCGGCGTTTAACCCCGCAAACGTAGTGCCCGGCATTGGCTTTTCGCCCGATAAAATGTTGCAGGCAAGGCTGTTCGGATACGGAGACGCCCAGCGATATAGGCTTGGTGTAAACCACTATCAAATTCCCGTAAACAAGGCGCGCTGCCCCGTAACCGGCTATTCGCGCGACGGCAAAATGCGTGTAGACGGCAACTACGGCGGCAAAACGGGCTACGAGCCAAATTCGTATGGAGCTTGGCAAGAACAGCCAGAATATCGCGGCCCGAGTACCCCAGTAGACGGCGATGGCGACTCTTGGAATTTCCGCGAAGATGACGACGACTACTATTCACAGCCCGGCAGGCGTTTTCGCTCGATGACGCCTGAACAACAGGCGCGGCTTTTTGCAAACACAGCAAGGGCAATGGGCGACGCTCCCGAATTTATAAAAAAACGCCATATAGAAAACTGCTTTAAAGCCGACCCCGACTACGGCAAAGGAGTTGCAAAAGCAATGGGGTTTTAAAATAAATCTGACCGTATAAAACTGTTGCAAAAAAACAAAGCAATGCGCTCCGTTTTTGTACGCGGGCGCATTGCTCGTTTTTCGAGATAGTCTACGGTTGTATTTTAATCCTAATACACAATCCTACGGTAATTCTATAAATTGCAGAATCAAGATTCGCAATAACGCCCTCTAATCGGGATAGTTTCCACCCATAGGTTAAATCAAGCCATTGGGGATTATCTAGTAGTCTATTCAATGCTAAAAATGCAAATCGTGTTTTTCTCGTCTTCGGATAATTTCACATTCGGAAGGTAATCATCAAGTCTTTTAAGCGTATCGGTTGATTTGCAAAAATTAGAAACAATCTCTTTCATCTCGATATCGGTTATCCCAATACACAAAAGGGACTCTCAAAGGCAGAAAGAGCAGCTAAACTATGAATGTCCATCAATCATTGGGATTGATGAACACACAGGAATTGCCCCTGCGTCTTCAAGTTGACTCCTATTTGCTTCCCCCAAACTTTAAGTAGCCCTTATGGCATTTGCGGTCAAAATACCCCATAATTTAGCGTCGTAAGTTGTTGATAAAAATTTCACACTGTGGAACGATGTGGGGCGAAAAACGCCACGATTTTGGGCGCGGGGAGGCGCGGAACACAGAATGAAAACACGAACCGTGTTAAATGATTGTGTCTCGCGAAGCCGCTTGCGGCGCGGGTTGGCGGCGAATGGGTAAAAAAAATTTCACACGGGTTCGTGTGAAATTTAAAACGCGGAGAGAGGGGGATTCGAACCCCCGGTACCCTTTTGAGGCACACTCGATTTCCAATCGAGCACGTTCGACCAACTCCGTCATCTCTCCCTGCTCGTATCCGTCTGGGCTGGAAGCAAAACCGTCAAAGCTCGCGAGGGTGTGTCGCCCGCGTGTTCCTATCGTTTTTGCTCCGTTTTGTGTTTTGGCACAATTCAAACGGACATTATCCTCCCAATAATCCGTTTTTTTATCTGAAATGCAATCAAAATATTTTTATTTTTTATCATCCGCTTTTTATTCTGTTTCAAATTACGTTTGACGGCTATTTGTCGATAATGTCTTCATGAAAGTGCTTCGTTTATTTTCGGCAGTTCTGTTTGTTTTGAGTTCTGCGATTTTAGCAAATGCCGCGGCGGTCTCGCCGCAATCGGCGGCGTATTATTTTCTGCGCGGGCAGACGCTCGTGGGGACGACTGCAAAGCTTTCGGTCGTTTCGGCGAAGCCGCTTGATATTTCAATTACGGGCAACTACGTCTGTTTTGTGTGCGAAACTGTCGACGCGAAATCGAGCTGGGGCAAACCCGTCGACGGCGGCAGCATTGTCGTGATTGTGCCCCAATGGCGCGCCGAAACGTTCTTCGACAAATACGCGAAACCGCCCGCGCCCGCCGAGCTAAAAGGCACAATCAAACGCTTCACCTGGGACAACGGGCTTTCGTCGATAATTCTATTTATCGACTCCGTTTAAAAATTAATTGCCTTTTTAATTGTCTTGTGTGCGCTAACGGGTTTATTATATCTGTAATTTAAATCGAATGAAAGGAAACTCAATGAACGAAATCGTCAAAAAATTCTACTCGCTCGACGAACTGTTTTTGTCGTCGATTCTGCTTTGGATTTACCGAATCGGAATCACGCTCATCGCGGTTTGGGGCGTATTGCAGGGCATTTCAGAAATGTCGCAAAACTTCGGCGGCGGAGTCTTCACGATATTCATTGCTACCCCGATAGCAATGGTTGTTTTCAGAATCTGGATTGAACTGCTCTACCTGATTGTGGGCATTTTCAACAAGCTTTCAGATATCAAAAACATCTTGCAGGAAAAGAAATCCGACTGTCGTTGCGACTGCGCGAAAGGTGAAAAATCCGCCGAAGCCGCGCAAACATCCGACTGCTGTTGCGCGAGCGAATCCGATGGCAACGCATCCGAATCGCCCGATCAAAAGCAGTAAAAATCGTCGAGTTTTTTTCGAATCCGCATTCAAAAAAAACGCCCCGAGTTTTTCGGGGCATTTTTTGTGTATTCATTTGTCGAAAACTGCTTCGCCGCCCTGCCCTCGCGTTTTTGCGGAAATTCCGCGCTCGGGCGAAAGCTAAAACCCGCCGCCGCGCGGCAACGCTTCCGAAACCGAAAACGCCCGCGCAAACGCCCGCGCCCGCGCCGCAAATTTCGACATCGGAATTTATATCCCCTTGGGCATATATTCGGGGCGCATTTTCGGCGAGACGAATTTGTCCGCCTCGGGGTCGCCGACGCATTTGAGGTTCTTCGAATCCCAAACGATGTCGCGCCCCGTCTGCAATGTGACGTTGCCAAGCTGGATAATTTCGCTGAGAGGCCCCGAGACAGAAAAGTCCGAATTGCACATTTTAACGTCGCCTGCAATGCCTTCGAGGAAGTTTAGCAGGTGGTTTTTGTTCGCGAACCCCGCCGTGCGCTTATCCAAACTTTTTGCCACCGCCGCGCGAGACTTCGGCAGAACGACGGGCTTGCCCATAAGGTGCATAACGGGCGAATACAAAACGCCCTCCGTGCCCACAATGAACATACCGTCCGCCGAGAGGTGGCGGTAGTCGCGGCGCATATCGGTAAATTCCTTCGGCAGCGGCGGCAGGAACGACTTGTCGTAGCCCGCGGGAAAATTACCCTGCGCGTCGGGTTTTAGCACGCCGCTAAACCACGAAATTTTCATAGGCTTGCCGAATTTGCTCGTATCGAAATAGTATTCAACGCAATCCTGCAAGGGCACGCAAAGCGAAGTTCCTCCGCGCTGGCGCGACTTGACCCTCGACGGCGCGGGCAGCCCGAACGCCGTAATGGGCACGTCCAGAATGTGGCAGCCGATGTCGCCGAGCGAGCCGCTGCCGAACTTGAAAAACCTGCGCCAATTAAGCGGGACAATCGCCGAATAATAGTCGTTGTATTCGGTGGTGTTAAGCCACTTGTCCCAGTCGAGCGTAGGCGGAATCGGCTCGGGCTTCGGCCAAACCCTCCAACCCCGCGGAGTCTGATTTACGTCTACCAGCGGGCGGCACGTCCAAGCAAAGACCTCCTTGACTTCGCCGATAACGCCCGCGTCGACATATTCGCGCACATAGTCTATGCCGCATGCGCTGTGGACGAAGTTGCCCATCTGCGTTGGCACGCCCGCCTTTGCCGCCGCCTGCGTCAAAAGCCTGACCTGCTCGATTGAATAGCAAAGCGGCTTTTCCACAAACACGGGGATTTTGTGCTTCAACGCCTCCATCGCGATTGCGAAGTGCGAGTTGTCGGGCGTCGAAACCACCACGCCGTCGATTTTGCCCGCCATTTTCGCGAACATTTCGCGGTAGTCCATAAAAAGCGGGGCGTCGGGCGCGTATTTGCACTGGTTTTTCCTGCCGTAATCCAAGTCGACATCGCAGACTGCTACGCAACGCTGCTTCAACTGGTCGAGGGTTATGCGCATATTCTGCCCGCCCATAAGCCCCGTGCCCACAAATGCAATGTTCATCGGATTCTTCTCATACGGGTTATTTTCCGCATCGACCTTGTGCGGATCCTGCCGCTTGGGCTTTTTGTCCTCCGCCGCCGAAAGAATATTCGGGGCGAACGCCGCAAATGCCGCCGAAGCCGCAACCGTTTTCGCGAATTGTCTGCGATTTATTTTACTGGATTTCATCTATTTTTCTTACTCCCATCTGTATTTTTGTTGAGCTGATTAGAAAATCGAGAATGCGACGGTCACGCCCGCCATAACGATTGCGACCATACTCATAAGCTTGATTAGAATGTTAAGCGACGGGCCGGACGTGTCCTTAAACGGGTCGCCGACGGTGTCGCCGATAACCGCTGCCTTGTGGGCTTCCGAGCCTTTGCCGCCGAAGTTGTCCTGCTCGATAAATTTCTTTGCGTTGTCCCACGCGCCTCCGCTGTTTGCCATAAAAATTGCGAGCACAAACCCCGAAGAAAGCGCGCCGCCGAGCAGACCCATAACGCCCGCAACGCCCAAAACCAGTCCGGTAATCACGGGGGCTGCAACCGCCAAAAGCGACGGGAACAGCATTTCGCGCTGGGCAGCCTTTGTCGAAATTTCCACACACCGCGCATAGTCGGGATCGGAAGTTCCCTGCATAATGCCGAGATTTTCCCTGAACTGGCGGCGAACTTCGTTGACCATTTGGTTCGCGGCGCGGCCTACGGCGTTCATCGTAAGACCGCAGAAAAGGAACGACATCATCGCCCCGATAAATATGCCGAGCAGCACTTTCGGGTTCATCAAATTGACGCCGTAGACAGTCATAAAATCGACGAGCGAAGCCTTTTCGACGCCCCCGATTTCCGCAAATTCCGCGAGCGTCCGCGCCGCGGTGTCGGTCATATTGCCGCTTTGCGAGGCGTGGATAAGCCCTATTCTAAGCTCTTCGACATACGAGGCAAGCAGAGCGAGCGCAGTCAACGCTGCCGAGCCAATCGCGAACCCCTTGCCAGTCGCGGCGGTAGTGTTGCCGAGCGAATCGAGCATATCGGTGCGGCGGCGCACCTCGCTGCCCAGACCCGACATTTCGGCGTTGCCGCCCGCGTTGTCGGCAATTGGCCCGTAGGCGTCGGTAGCAAGCGTAATGCCGAGCGTCGAAAGCATGCCGACGGCTGCAATGCCAATACCGTAAAGGCCTCCGTTGATGTTGTTGATGTCTCCGCCCGCCGAGAACATATACGCAAACGCCGTGCCGACTACAATCGCCATAACGGGATAGAACGTCGAAACCATACCCGTGCCGATACCCGCAATGATGACGGTTGCAGGCCCTGTCTTTGCTTGGGAGGCAATGTGTTTTGTCGGATTAAACGCCTCCGACGTGAAATACTCCGTAATCTTGCCTACGAATACGCCCGTGAGCAGCCCGACTACAATCGAGCCCCAGTTTCCGAGCCAGTTGGGCATACCCAGCAGCTTCAAAATTACCGCCGATACTATCGTAATCAGAACCGAGCTCACATTCACGCCCTTGCCGAGCGCGCCCAAAAGCTGTCGGCTGTCCGCCCCCGGGCGCACACGCACAAAATAAATGCCGACAATCGAAAGCACCACGCCGATAGCCCCGATAATCATCGGCGCGAGCACCGCCTTAATCTGAACCGCCGCGTCTGCCGTATAAGCCGCCGCGCCAAGCGCAGCCGTCGCCAAAATCGAGCCGCAGTAAGATTCATACAGGTCCGCGCCCATACCCGCGACGTCGCCAACATTGTCGCCTACGTTGTCGGCAATCGTGGCGGGGTTGCGGGGGTCGTCTTCCGGAATGCCCGCTTCGACCTTGCCCACCAAGTCCGCGCCAACATCGGCAGCCTTCGTGAAAATGCCGCCGCCTACACGCGCAAACAAAGCCTGCAAACTAGCCCCCATACCGAACGTCAGCATCGTGGTGGTAATCACGACCATTTTATTCGCGCCCTCGATGAATATGTTGAGCACAAAAAACCAAATCGAAATATCCAAAAGCGCGAGCCCCACAACAACAAGCCCCATGACCGCACCCGAACGGAACGCCACTTGAAGCCCGCTATCGAGCGACTTTTTTGCCGCAAACGCCGCCCTGCTCGACGCATAAGTCGCGGTCTTCATACCGAAGAACCCAGCCAACCCCGAGAAGAAACCGCCCGTTATGAACGCGAACGGAACCCATCCGTTTTGAACGCCCAGCCCATACGCCAGAAACGCAAAAAACAAAAACAACGCCGCAAACACCGCTGTCACAATCTTGTATTGCTGGCACAAATAAGCCAACGCACCCTCGCGGACGTGGCGGGCAATCTTGCGCATAATGTCCGTTCCTTCGTCCATCTTTTTCATCGAGACGTAGAAGTAATACGCAAAAAACAGCGCGGTAAGGGACGCCAACGGCACGAGCCAAAACGTCGGGTTCAACTGCGGCAAATCCGCCGCCATTTGGGGTAGCATATAGTTAGTCATATCGGTTTTGTTATTAAAATTCGCGACGCCGAAACAATGCGGCATCTGAACGGAACTTTACGTTTAACAAAAGCGATTGCAACATTTTTTTGACGACAATTTCGACGCCTGACGCCGAAACATTCAAATCACGTCCGAAAGCCCGTCTCCCGCGCCGCCGCGCAACGCCGCAAGCACTTCGCCCGCAAGATATATCGAACCTGTCGAAACAACGACTTCCCCAGCCCCCACAAGGGCGCACCCGCCGCGGCAAAACACTTCGCCCACGCGAGCGCGCACCGCGGGCACACCGCCGCCGAGCAGCTCTTCAAGCTCTTCAAAACCGAGAGCCCGCGGCTGATTCGGAACAAGCAGAACAACGCGCGCCGCGTATTTACGCACAACTTTCAGCAATGCGCTCGCGCGTTCGCGCCCCAAAACGCCGACGCAAATTACGGGCTTTTTACCGCCCGACTTCGCGAGCAAGTCCGCCAGATTTTCGTCCAAAGCCCGCGCCCCTTCGGGGTTGTGCGAGGCGTCCAAAATCAGCGTCGCGCCGTTTTTAAGCGCAATTTCCTGCCAGCGCGCAGCCCATTGAACCCGCACAAAACCCTCATTTATGGAGGCTTCGTCAATACCCGAGAAAATTCCGCCGAGCCCTTTTAGCACCTTCAAACACAATTTCGCCACCGCCGCATTCCTGCGCTGATACCGTCCCGCGAGCGCGCATTCGGGCATATTGCCTTCGCCGAAAAAGTCCGAAACTTCGTAGAGCGGCGCGGATTTTTCCTCCGCCTTCTCGCGCACGACCGATATGGCCGCGTCGGGCAAAAAACCCGCAACCACGGGCACGGATTCCTTTATAATGCCGGCCTTTTCGAACGCGATTTTTTCGAGAGTCTCGCCCAAATAGTCGGTGTGGTCAAGCCCTATCGACGTTATAACACAGCACGCGGGCGCGATTATGTTCGTCGAGTCAAGACGCCCGCCAAGCCCGACTTCCACCACCGCGACATCGACTTTCATCTCGGCAAAATACACAAAACAAACCGCCGTCATAAACTCGAAAAACGACGGATAATTGTCGATGTCCGACGCGTCGAAAACCGCGTCGCACACACTGCGCACGCGCCCGACAAGCCGCAAAAGCTCGGGCTTGGGAATCGGCACTCTGCCGACTTGCACGCGTTCGCCCAAATACGTCAGATGCGGCGACGTAAACAGCCCGACTTTCAGCCCCGACGCCCGCAAAACCGATTCCAGCAACGCGCAGACCGACCCCTTCCCGTTTGTGCCCGCAACGTGGATTTCGGGATACGCGTTCTGCGGATTCCCCAACGCCGCGCACAACGCTTTTATGCGGTCGAGCGAAAACTTCGAGCCCGCATTGCGAAGCTCGTAGAGGAATTTTTCGGCATTTTCAAAATCGTAGTCTATACTATTTTGCATTGCGCGATTTTGCGCCGAAGACGGCGCAAAATCAACACAAACTTTCCGACCCCAAAACAATTCTCGGCGCGCGACAATCCCGAAAAATCACCTGCCGTCTTTCCCTTCGCCCGCACCGCAAGCGCAGCCGCAACACGACGTCATAAGCGCAAGTCCCGAGAATAGCAGGTCGACGCCCGCAAGCATTCCGACAAACCAGAAGCCGACGTCCGCATTCGCCACAACTAAAATCCCCAAAATCACCGATAAGAACCCGTTCAAAAGCATTATCGCCGAGTTCGATTTTTCGCCGCGCCGCTTGCGCCAGAAAACCAGAATCGCAACGCCTTCAATCAGAAAGAGAATCCCCAAAACCGACGTTATCATAAAGAGCAATTCCGCGGGATTCGCCAAAATGCACCACCCCGCAATGCCGCAGATAAAACTCGACGCCAGCAGGAACAGCCCGTTGAAAAAACCCGACACCGAAAACACGCGCAGAAACGTCAAAACCGCGCCGATAAAGAGCGAGACTGCCAAAATCGCCTCGACAAATTCCGACGCCATTATCGGATACACCACACATACAAGCCCAAGAAGCGCAATGATTGCCCCAGATATAAAATTACATTTCATAATACACACTCACTTTCCATGATTTCTACATTAAAACATCGCCGCCTGCAACAACGCGCTCGAAACGCTCGCTTACCTTTTCCCAGTCGACAATGTTCCAAATGTTCTTCAAATATTCGGCGCGCACATTCTGATACTTCAAGTAGTATGAATGCTCCCAAACGTCCACGCAGAAAATCGGCACCCAAACCTTGGCGAGCTCGGCGTCCGACATCGGATTGTCCTGATTTGCGCTCGTCAAAATCCGCAGATTTCCCTTGCGGTCGGCGCAAAGCCAGACATAGCCACTGCCGAAAACCGCCGCGCCGCGCTCGGAAAAATCGCGCCTGAAATTCTCCATAGATCCGAACGTCCGCTCTATCGCCTCGGCAAAGTCGCGCGAGGCAACCGACGCTTCGCCCGAAAGCCCGCCCCAGTAAAATTCGTGGTTGAAAACCCCTCCCGCATTGTTCTTGACGGCAACCGCAACACTTTCGGGAACTTTCGAAAGATTGCGGATAAGCCCGATAAGCCCTCCGTCGAATTCGAAGTCGGGCACTTTCGCAAGAGCATTGTTGAGATTGTTGACATACGTGGCCTGATGCTTATCGTGGTGAAGCGCGACGGTCGTTGCGTCAATCCACGGTTCAAGCGCAGTGTGCGCATACGGGAGGGGTTTTAGCTCGAATTTCATAATATTTCCTTTGTTAAAATTTTTGTTTTGCGAAAATAGCGGCATACCGCAAACGGCAAACGCTACCAAGAAACATACGAACCTTTTCATATGCTGTGTATCGACAAAATTTTCACGCAATTAAAAAAACGCGCGATGGCGTGCGCCTCTTAATCGAATTTATTTAATTTATACCAGAGCGTTCTTCATTCGAAGAACGCTTTTTGATTTTTTAGATTCGATTAAGAGGCGCTCTCACGGCCAAAAATCGGTTTCGCTTCGCCTCACGTACGTTTAGTACGCTACGGCTCGCAAAGCCGCGATTTTATGGCACGCGCCTCGCGCGTTTTTTCGGCTCACACGTTTACCCTAATCCGAAAAATAATGGAAAAGCTTAACTTCGTTCCGCTTTTCTTTAATGAGAGATAAAGCAGATATTACGAAGTAATCCGCGTCTCTTTCGAAACTATAAAATCTTCCCATTCGGAAAATCTTTTTTTTACTCTCTTTCGTTTGCATTATTTCTTCGGATTAGAATAACCGTGGGTGCTGGCTAAAACGGGCGAGGCTCGAGGCAGGATTCGCGTTTTATGAGGCGTCGGCGACCGATTGGTCGCAAGTCCGAAATAAAACCGTCTTTTAGCCGTGAGTGCGCCTCCGTTGCGAATCTAAATACAAAAAACATTCCACGAATGTGGAATGTTTCCGTAAAAAATAAAATTATTCGCAACGAAGGCGCACGCCCTCGCCCGTTTTAGCAAAGAAAAGGCTTGCGTGGAGTCAACACCTCTGAATAATGAGAGGGATTGAACGTATATATAATGAGAGTTAGTTAATGGAAGAAATCAAAAACATCAGAAATTTCTGCATAATCGCCCACGTCGACCACGGCAAAACAACATTGTCGGACAGATTGCTCGAACGCACACACACAATCCAAAAACGCGATATGCAAGACCAACTCTTGGATTCAATGGACTTGGAGCGCGAACGCGGCATAACAATCAAGTCCCACCCGGTGTCGATGAATTACGAGTTCGAGGGCGAAAAATACCTGCTAAACCTCATCGACACCCCCGGACACGTCGACTTTTCCTACGAAGTTTCGCGCTCGCTGGCCGCGTGCGAGGGCGCATTGCTGCTGATAGATGCAGCGCAGGGCGTAGAGGCTCAGACGGTTGCAAACGCCCATCTTGCAGTAGCTCAGGGTCTGGAAATAATCCCCGTCATAAATAAAGTGGATTTGCCCAGCGCACAACCCGACGTCTGCAAAAAACAAATCGAAGACTTGCTCGCAATCCCCGCCGAGGACGCAATCTTGGCAAGCGGCAAAAGCGGCATAGGCATAGACGAAATTCTTGCGGCAGTCATAAAACGCATTCCGCAGCCCAAACATTCCGATTATCCAGCCACACGCGCATTGATATTCGATTGCGTCTTCGACAGCTACAAGGGCGTAATCTGCTATGTCAGAAATTTTTCGGGCACATTGCGCGCGGGCGACGAAATCGAGTTTATGGGCACGGGGCGCAAGACCACAATCAAGGAGGTCGGCCGCTTCACCCCGACAATGACGGTGGAAACCACGCTCGACGCGGGCTGCACGGGCTATATAGTCTCCAACGTGAAGGAAATCTCCGACATCACAATCGGCGACACCATCACACACTCGTCCGCCCCCGCAAAAGATATGCTTCCGGGATATAAGGAGGTAAAGCCAATGGTGTTCTCGGGCATCTACCCCGTCGACACGTCGGATTACGAAAAACTCAAAGTTTCCATAGCAAAACTGCACTTAAACGACGCCGCATTGACATATCAGGCGGAAACGTCAGTCGCGCTCGGCTTCGGCTTCCGCTGCGGCTTTTTGGGCTTGCTGCATATGGAAATCGTGCAGGAACGCCTGCGCAGGGAATACGACCTCGACATAATCTCGACCTACCCGAGCGTCGTCTATAAACTCGACCTAACCGACGGCACACATATCGAAGTCGACAACCCCTGCAAATTGCCCGACCCGTCGCTAATCAAGGCAATCTACGAGCCGATGATAACGGCAAGCATTTTGATTCCGACGGATTCAATCGGCGATATGCTCGCGCTCGTCGCCGAAAAACGCGGCTTCTGCGAGCGCACCGATTCAATCGACGACACCCGTGTAATGCTCGTATGCTCGCTGCCGCTAAACGAAATCCTCATCGATTTCAACGACAGACTCAAAAGCATAACGCGCGGCTACGGCAGTCTGGACTACGAAATGAACGGCTACGCCGAGTCGAAACTCGTGCGCTTGGACATCTTGGTAAACGGCGAGCATATCGACGCGTTCGCGTCAATCGTCCACGCCGACAAATGCGAAAGCAAGGGGCGCGCCCTGTGCGCCAAACTCAAAGACATTCTGCCGAGACAAATGTTCAAGATTGCAATACAGGCGGCAGTCGGCGGCAAAATCATCGCGAGGGAGACAATCGGCTCGTTCCGCAAGGACGTCACCGCAAAGTGCTACGGCGGCGACATCACCCGCAAGAAAAAACTTCTCGAAAAACAAAAAGAGGGCAAAAAGCGAATGAAACAAATCGGCAAAGTTTCGATTCCCCAAGAGGCATTCGTCAACGTCCTAAAATCGAACACGTAAAATGCTATTTTTCAAGGGACAGAAAAAGAAGGCAAAAGACCTGCTTTCGACAGCCTACAAGGTCTACAACTACCGCAAAGACCTCCTCGCAGACGTCGACGGGCGCGAAATGCTCGCCTATATCGACAAGCTAGAAGAGCTCATTGCCGACGGTAAGTCCGATTCTAAGACATACGACGAGTTGGAGCGTAACCTCGAACCGCTGATGCGCCGTTGCGGCGGTAAAATATACCCGCTGACGGCGTGGGCGGATTACGTCGATATGGTAGTAGTCGCAGGAATCGTGGCATTGGGCATACGCAGCTTCTTTTTGCAGCCGTTTAAAATTCCGACAAACTCGATGTATCCGAGCTTCTACGGAATGACTTCGGAGGTATACACCGACGAAGAAAACGCCCCCAAGCCCTACAAAAAAATCCTGCGGCGCATATTCAACGCCGCAACAAACTATTCGCTCAAAGCCGAGTCGGACGGCGACTTGTTCATAGAAATAAACAACCCCGAATACGCAACGCCGCGCGGCGGACTTTTCGCGTTCGAGGAGGTCGGCGCGCGCGACTTTTTCATAATCCCCACCAAGGCGCATAAATATTCATTATTGCAGGGCGGAAAAATCCAAAACATCACCCTCCCTCAGGAGTTTCCGATAGACGACGTAATTTTGAAGGCGTTCCCCGTGCCGAACGCCTCCACCCTCCCCGAGTATTTCAAGGCGAAATACAATTCGGGCGACATCGTGCGCAACGCCGATAAATTCTACCTGCGCCTCGGCAAGTTCGGCAAAAACCAGACAATGCTGAACTTCGATTTGCTCGGCGGCGATATGCTATTCGTCGACCGCTTCACATACAATTTCCGAAAGCCGAAAGTGGGCGAGCCGTTCGTATTCCTGACAAAATATTGCGACGGCCTCACCCGCCTAAACGGCGGCATACCCGACGACCGCTATTACATAAAGCGTATCGCGGGCGAAGGCGGCGATACCCTGCAAGTCGAAAACACCACACTTCTAAGAAACGGCAAGCCCGCAGCGGGTTCGCCCGCATTCGAAAAGAACGCAAAAAAGGAGGGCGGATATTGCGGATACGTCGCGGACGGCTCGATGTCGGGCGGCGCAAAAATCACAGTCCCCGAAAAATCGTATTGGGCAATGGGCGACAATTCCGCCAACAGCCTCGACAGCCGCTATTGGGGCAGCGTCCCCGAACGCGCGGTCGTGGGGAAATCGCTGATAATTTTCTACCCGTTTTCGGCTCGTTGGGGACCCACAAAATAAAAACGCGGTCTAAGGCAGTGTAAAACACACCAAACCGCCCCCGACTCCAACCATACAATAAACGCGGCATAAAATAATAAAAAACAAAAAAAAACGCCGCAACAAACCGAAAACAAAAAATTTAAAGAAAGCAAAAAATGTTAGCACAAATAATAAAACTCTTCGCAGGCAGCCATTACAAAAAATTCTATAAAAAGGCTCGCCCGATAATCGCAAAAATCAACGAACTCGAACAGCAATACCAGTCGCTGACCGACGAGCAGCTTCGGGCGAAGACCGACGAATTCAAAGCGCGCCTTGCAAAGGGCGAAACGCTCGACCAGCTCCTGCCCGAGGCGTTCGCCACCGTCAAAAACGCCGCCCGCCGCCTGTGCGGCAAAAAGGTCACCGTCTGCGGACACGAAATCGAGTGGCAAATGGTGCATTACGATGTCCAGCTAATCGGCGGTATGGCACTCCACCAAAATATGATTGCCGAAATGGCAACGGGCGAGGGTAAAACACTCGTCGCAACCCTGCCCCTCTACCTCAACGCACTCACGGGCAAGGGCTGCCACTTGGTCACAGTCAACGAATACCTCGCCCGCCGCGACTCCGAGTGGATGGGCTACCTCTACAACTTCCTTGGCATATCCGTTTCGTGGATTTACAATATGCAGGATATGGCGGAAAAAGCCGAGGCATACAAAGCCGACATCACCTACGGCACGGCGAGCGAATTCGGCTTCGACTACCTGCGCGACAACGGTATGGCGTCGAGCGCGGAGGCGCAAGTCCAACGCCCCCATTACTATTGCATAGTCGACGAAGTCGACTCAATCCTCATCGACGAAGCCCGCACCCCGCTAATCATCTCGGGCCCCGTTCAGGAAGAGCGCGAAGAGCCTTTCAACGAGCTCAAACCGCTCGTCGAAAAAGTCGTCAAGCTGCAAAACCAGTTCTGCAACAAACTCATCAACGAGGTCAAACAGGCGCACGAAGCACACTCCGTCGACGAGTCCACAATAATCAAGATGTGGCAGGTAAAACTCGGCTCGCCCAAAAACCGCATTCTGCGCCAGCTTATGGAAGACGCCGACCTGCGCAAAAAGCTCGATAAAATCGATATGGAAATGGCTGCGGACTTCCGCAAAGTCGACCGCTTCAAGTTCACCGAGCAGCTCTATTACGTCATCGACGAAAAACAGCACACAAGCGACCTCACCGAGCGCGGACGCAACGCCGTCCACCCCGAAAATCCCGACGCGTTCGTCCTGCCCGACCTGCCAACAATCTTTATGGAAATCGACGCCGATGCCGCCCTTACGCCGCAACAAAAGCAGCAGAAGAAAATGGCGGCGGAGGACAAATTCATCGCGCTTTCGGAGCATATCCATTGCCTCAGCCAACTCCTGCGCGCCTACTCGATTTACGAAAAGGACATCGAATACGTCGTTCAGGACGGCAAAGTGCACATCGTCGACCCCAACACGGGGCGCATAATGTACGGACGCCGTTGGAGCGAAGGGCTCCATCAGGCGGTCGAGGCGAAAGAGGGCGTAAAAATCGAGAAGGAAACCAAGACCTACGCTACAATCACAATCCAAAACTATTTCCGCCTCTACGAAAAACTCGCGGGTATGACGGGCACGGCGGAAACCGAAGCGCAGGAGTTCCACGATATCTACGGGCTCAACGTAATGGCGATTCCCACAAACAAGCCCTGCCGCCGAATCGACAAAAACGACGTCATCTATAAAACGCGGCGCGAAAAATACAACGCCGCAATCGCCGAAATCGAGGCGGCGCATTTGCGCGGACAGCCCGTGCTTGTGGGCACAGCGTCGGTCGAGGCTTCGGAAGTCCTCAGCCGAATGCTCAAACGCAAAAACATTCCGCATACGGTTTTGAACGCAAAACACCACCAACAGGAGGCGGAAATAGTCGCGCAGGCTGGACAAATGGGCGCGGTTACAATCGCCACGAATATGGCGGGGCGCGGAACCGACATCAAACTCGGCGAGGGCGTCAACGAACTCGGCGGGCTCTACGTTCTGGGAACGGAACGCCACGAGTCGCGCCGTATAGACCGCCAGCTGCGCGGCCGCTGCGCGCGTCAGGGCGATAACGGACTTTCCAAATTCCTCGTCTCGCTCGAAGACGACCTCCTGCGAATCTTCGGCAGCGGGCCTCTCGCGCGAATCCTCAATAACACATTTCAGGAGGGCGCGCCGCTCGACCACCCGCTGCTCAACCGCTCAATAGAGCGTGCGCAAAAGACCGTCGAAAGCCAGAACTACTCGATGCGCAAACGCCTCTTGCAGTTCGACGACGTCCTCAATAAACAGCGCGAAATCATCTACGGCTTGCGCAACGAGGCAATTTACTCCGATACCCCCCGCAAACTCGTCTTCGACTTCATTATGGACGAACTTGACGAGCGTATAGCCAACATCACTCCCGCTTCGGGCTTCCCCGAAAAGGGCGACTTGCAGCAGCTTTGCAGCTGGATTACAAGCCGCATTCCCATGGCGATAATCCCCGAGCAGCTCGAAGGCAAAAAGCCCGAGGAAATCCGCGATATCATTATGTCCGAACTCGGCGAGGTCTACAAAATCCGCGAAGAGGTCGAAGACCCCAACGCGCTCGTTGCAATAGAGCGGTTCGTCGTGCTTCATTCAATCGACAAAAACTGGCAGGACCACCTCACCGAAATGGAGGATCTCCGCCGCAGTATCGGCCTGCGCGGCTACGGACAAAAAGACCCCCTCAACGAATACAAGAGCGAGGCGTTCAAATTCTTCGAGTCCCTCATCGGCAAAATCCGCAACGACGTTCTCATCGGATTGTTCCGCAGCGCGTCGAGCTTGGAGGTCTTGCAGGCTATGATTGAAAAAATGCAGGCAAAGGAAACGCGCCTGATCTCCCACACTCCCGAGACCGAAAAAACGCTCGTCGCGGGCAAGGACGCCAAGCCCGAAAAGGAAATCGAGCTTAAAATTCCCGAAATCGAGCTTCCCAAAATCGGGCGCAACGACACCGTCGTAATCTCCAAAAACGGCGAAACCCGCGAGCTCAAATTCAAGAAGGCGGAATCCCTCATCAGGGACGAAGGCTGGAAGCTCGAAAAATGGTAAACCCCGCTCGGACTCGGTAAATGGCGATAGACTCCACAAAGCTTAAATGCGCGGCGGCGGCGGTGTCCGTCGCCGTTTCGTGTGCGCTCTACGCCGCGGCATTCGAGCCTTACGGCGTCGCCGAGTTCGCATACGTCTTCGCAATTCCCGCAGTCGTCGCGTGTAAACTTTTGTTTGTCGAAACACGAAAACAGCCCGATCCCGCGCGCCGACCGCGCCCCGACTTCGCCAAAACGCCACTTTCCGCCGCAACGCTCAAAGCTCCTTGCGCAAATATAGACACCGCTTCCACCCCCTGCGCGACAACTTTTCAGCATGCACCCGCCCATTCCGCACAGCCCCGCAAAAAATCGCCTATCAAACGCGTTTACCTGATTTCGGCATTCGTCGGCACATACGCGGCGTGGGTCTGGATTCTGGCTTGGCTGCGCCACGTCTACCCGCCGGCAGGCTACGCGGCGGTTGCGGTTCTGCCGCTGATAATCAGCGCGGGGTTCATATTCCCGTGGTTCGCGCTACTGCCGAAAATGCTGCCGCGCTCCGACGAAGACGCCCTTTCGCGCCTCGTCAACTACCTTGCAATCGCGAGCGTGTGGACGCTTTTAGAGTGGCTCAGAAGCTGGATAATGACGGGCTTCCCATGGCTTTTGCTGGCGAATTCGCAGTGGACGCGCACAGCCGTAATCCAGAGCGCGAGCTGGGGCGGGGTATGGTTTGTTTCATTCTCGCTGATATTTTTCAATCTGGCGACCGCCGAATATGTCTGCCGCCTCTACAAACTCCAACGCGCCAAGTTTGCCGCGCAAAACGCCGCAAAGCAGAACCGCTTCACGCCCGAGTTTTACGTCGCGCTTCTGCTGATACTTTCGGGTGTCTGGACATACATCGCCAATCTCCCTCGCGCCGAAAACGAACGCACCGAGTTCCGCGCGGGGCTGGTGCAAACCGACTTTGCGGGAATATTGAAGTGGAACGACGCCCTCGCCACCCAAAATCTCCAAACAATCTCCGCCCTCACACAAGAACTCTCCAAAAACGACACCGACGTAATCCTGTGGCCCGAGGCGGCTACACCGCCGCGCTACCCCGTCAATTTCCCGCAAATGAAGGCGTGGATTGAAGACGCCGCCCGCCGCGCCAACACCCCGCTTCTAATCGGCGCACTAACATACGATACCCAAACCGACACCGCCCAAAACGGCGCATTCTTCGTATCCGAAAAATCGGGTTTCGCGCCGCACGGCTACGCAAAAAAACACCTCGTCCCCTTCGGAGAATACGTCCCAGCCCCGTTCTCGTTCCTCGGCAAAGTTGTCCCCGTCGGTAATATGAAACGCGGCGACACCGACACCCCGTTCCCCGCCGAAATCAACGGCAAAACCTATAAAATCGGCACGATGATTTGCTACGAAGACGTCTTCCCCGAACTCGGACGCTCAATGGCAAAAAACGGCGCGGATATGCTCTTTGTCTGCACAAACGATTCCTGGTATGGACGCGAGGCGGGCGCGTGGCAGCACGCCTCGCATTCGGCATTGCAGGCGGCGGCAACACGCAAAGTCCTGTTGCGCTCCTCAAACAACGGGCTCAGCACCGTCTTCGACCAATACGGCAGAATGCTGCCCTGCACCACAATTTCAACCGCCGACGGCAAAACTTGGAACGCCGAAAACGGCAGGCCCGAACGCGCAATGGTCATAAAGAACGAGTTCGGCAAAACGCTCGATTCCCGCACACTCGCTCCGCGCCGCCCCGCCCCGATGCTCGATTCCGACAACTCCATATACTTCCGCGGCTGCGGCTTTGTCGACGTAATCACATACAAAAATTTCGACTCCGACTCCTCCTTCTATGTCCGTTACGGCGATTGGTTTGTGTGGGTTTGCGCCGCCTTCACACTCGCCGGCGCGGTAAAAATTTTGCTCTCTTCGCGCAAAAAACAACGCATAAAAAAAGCTTGAAGAACCCCGCGCTATTTATATACAAACACTCCTAAAAATTTATGGCAAAAACTTCAATCAAACTCAACTGGTGCAAAGTAAGACTCGGCAAAGACCTGAATTGGTGGGTAACAGAAACCAGCGACAACGTTAATTGGGACATCGACGGACTCAGCGTCATCGATCCCCGCCAAGCCACATACATTCTCGATACGCTCGAATCCCTGCGCCCCTACGGTCTCGACGACTCAATCGTCGAAAAAGCTTTCATCACATTTTCCATAGATTCGCGCATCGGCAAAGACGGCATAAAACTCGTCCGCAGCAACGAAAGTGTCTTCGAAGCCGAAGAACAGCAGCTTTTCCTACTCCCGGATACACTCGACGAAGAACGTTCCCCCTACGCCGAATTTCTCGACCACATCACAAAAATGCAGGTCAAAATGTTAAACGATACCTTCCATTTCGAGCAGGACGTCGAAATTGAGGATCTCGAAGAGCAAATCCGCGAAAAATATTCGAACGACTACATGGACGGACGCGCAATACACGTCTTCCTTGAAATCCTCGACATTCTCGAATATGTCCCCGCTGGCTACTCGCTCGACGACCTCGACGAAGACGACCCCAAGAAAAAACAGGAAGAGGAAAATTACGACGAAATCGAGGATATTGCCGAAGAAGAGCTCGCCGAAGACGATACAATGAAGTGGGACGAAGAAGACGACGATATCGATGACGACGACCTCGACGACTTCGATAGCCCCATTGACGACGAAGAAAACGAAAACTTCTAAAAAAAAACGGGCAAGGCCGTCCCGCCGGGCGGGCTGCCAATAGCGGGGTTTTTATAAATTTGAAAGCGGCGGCGGATTGCAATAGGCAATTCGCCGCCGCTTTCCAAACTATGGAAGCCCACCAGCAGGGGAAGCACGAAATTATTACGAGTCCGCGTAATCCGTAGGGTAAGCTATTTACACAACTTTAACAAAAAAATAAAGCGGGGGATTAGCTGAAAGCTAATCCCGCGCCGCTTACCAAGCTACGAAAACCCGCCAGCGGAGGAAACGCGGTTTATAATGGATTCTCTTGTGGCTATTGCGATATACGCCACAATTCAATTTGCGAACGCGTAATCCGTAATGGCAGCTTTTTACACAACTTTAACAAAAAAAAAGTAAAGCGGGGAATTAGCTGAAAGCTAATCCCGCGCCTCTTTCGGAACATATAAAAAACCCCCGTATTCCGTCGAGGGGTTTCCTTCGTTATTTGATGGAAATTGAGTCGGTGAATTCGCCGATGTGGACATTGGGCGATTTTTCGGTAATGGGATTGCCGAAATACTCAATGTTCTCAATCTTGATGTTCTTGACTTTGTGGTCGGCATCCCTGCCGCGGGCGAAAATCGCGCCCTTGAAAGAGCCTTTTTTGCCGACAACTTTGATGTTCTTGAAAGAGCAGTTTTCGATTTTACCGTATTCGCCTGCCGCGCCCTTTTCGCGAACCGCGCCATAAGCGAGAATGCGGGGTTCGGCGAAAATCAGGTGCTTGTCCGAGCCGTTGGAACGCACAACTACATTTTCAAAATGCATATCCGAAATCGTCATACCCTCGACAGGCTGCAAGAGGAAAACCGCTCTAACCCAGTAGTCTTCAAACTTCGACGGGCGGTCGGAGTAAAACGGCACATACAAATTCGTGCATTTCAAGCCCTTGAATTCGGGCGCGTAACATTCGTAACCAATGCGGAACGTGTTCGCGGAATCAGTCCAGAAAATGCAGTTATCAATTACTATGTTATTGCAGGGCAAGTTGTTGTTACGGCTTTCCAAATCCGCGTTAAGTTTGAGCCCAAGACGCTTTCCGCTTTTGTAAATCCCCTTAATTGCAATAATATCGTCTTCGGCGCGCGCAAAAGTGTCGGTGATTGTTACATTCGAAGTGTTGCAAATGTCAATGGCGTCGTCGTTAATCATTCTGCCCGCGCAGATTTTAACATTGTCAATGACAACATTTTCGCAGTTGCGGAAAACGAGCGTCCAGCTTGTGGGGTCTTTAATTATAACTCCCTCAATTTTAAGGTTTTTGCCGTTGTTGAAATTGACACAACCGCTCGAATAACGCGCTCTGTTATCGATTGAAATTATACCGCGCCCGCGAACGGTAATGTTGTCGCCGCTTGTGGAAACGCTACCCTTAACAACCGCACCACCAGCAATATAAAGCGTCTGATTCGGCTTCAACGATACGCCTCTGTCCAAATAATGAACCCCGGGGCCGAAGTAGACAACATTTTTGTCGTCGGCTTTGGGAACGTCCTTTTCAATCGGATTGCCGAAAATCACGAGAGGCATTTCGCGCTCAGTGCGTATGACTATGGCTTTGAATGGCTTATCGGCGGTAAACGACATCTGGTGCTTTTCCTTTTTGACATTTTTAAAGATGTCGGGGAAAAGCTCGCCTACATAAATCTTGTCGGCGGCTGCCTGTTGCGCGGGTGTGCAAGTGTAGCCAATGCGCTTTGTAAACTTGACTGTCGATTTGACTTTCACGTTTACTTCGCCCTCGAAATCGAAGTAGCAGAAGTAATATTCTCCACCCATAAACTTGGGCGACAACGCTTTATAAATATCCAGCTTTTTGCCGTTAACACTCACTTCGTAAGTGCTGGCAAAGACTTTTTCCGACTGAGGCGCGGGATATGTTATGAGTTTTGTTTCGGCGTTGGCAACGGCAACCGACGCCAACAATCCCAATATTGTCCATACATATATAAACGGTTTCATAGAGTTTTCAGCTTAAAATTCTTGCAAATTTTGTCAATAAAAAAGATTTCAGTCTCTAAATAAGTGTAAAAAAACACTTAATTTTTACGTCAAAAGGCAGCAAAAAATCGCCCTGTTTTTTATGAAGTCACCCAATGTTATGCAAAGTCGCCTCGCCGCTATTGACGGTTTTTATTGTGCCGTTGCCAAGGCGGACGAGCAGGTTTCCCTTTGGGTTGACGCCGCAAGCGACGCCCGAAAACTGCGAATTTCCGATTGAAATGTTTACGGTTTTATTGCGCAAAAAGTCGTATTTTTCGAAATCGGCAATGCTGCTTAAATTGCGAGAACAAAGTTCTTTAAAGGCGGAATTTGCGACAGTTGCAGCAGCGGTTGTTATTGTCGGAAAATGTCCGTTTTTAAGTGGGTTAAATTGGGTGCGCAAGTCGGAGGCTGGAACGGTCAAGCCCGTTTGCGCTTCGGCGCAACAATCGGATAAATCATAATTTATGCCGATACCGAATACGATTTTATAGGATTTTTCGACTTGGACGAGTTCGGCGAGCATACCCGAAATTTTTTCGCCGCGCGGTGAATAAATATCGTTGGGCCACTTTAAAAGCAGTTTATTTCCGCAAAGTTCCGACAATGCCGCGCAAACTGCGATACCCGCACGAACCGTTGCGGACTCTATGATGTCCGCCGCAAGTCCCTCGAAATCGGCGCAGACCGACATACATATCGATGCGCCCTCGCGCGAAAACCAGTTGCGCCCCAATCTGCCCCTGCCCCTTGTCTGGCGTTTTGCGACGACCACAAACGGCGCGGGCAGGACATTTTTACGCAACAAGTCGGCAGCCTCGGAATTTGTGCTTTGGCACTCGTCGAAAATAACGACGGGCATTTTAAAGTCTCCGAAATTTTGCTCTATGCGGTATGTTGCGGAAGTTTCCATTTTGTGTGAAAAATTTTAATATTTTTCGGCAAAAATCAACGAAAAACACCTTTTTTTTGGGGGGGGCGTTTTTCCGCGTTGTTGTCACAAAGCGTTCCAATTGTTCGTTGTGTGGCAGAATTGCAGGGTATTGTGTGGTGGTGTGGGTGGCAAAAAAACGGCGTCCCGAAGGACGCCGCCAATATTTTCAGTTAGAAGAAATTTTTCTTTTACATTTTGCCCCAGTGTTTGAGCAATGTTTCGCCGATGACGGAAGGAGTGTCTGCGACGGCGATATTGGCGTCGCGCAGAGCCTTGATTTTGTCTTCCGCCGAGCCCGAATTGCCCGAGACGATTGCGCCGGCGTGTCCCATTCTGCGGCCTTTGGGGGCTGTGCGACCCGCGATGAATGCGGCGCAGGGCTTTTTGCAATTAGCCTTCAACCACTCGGCGGCGAGCTGTTCGCCGTTGCCGCCGATTTCGCCAATCATAACGATTGCTTCGGTTTCGGGGTCGTCGTTGAACATCTTGACGGCGTCGAGGTGGCTCGTGCCGTTGATGGGGTCGCCGCCGATACCGATGACGGTGCTCTGTCCGTAGCCGAGCTGGGTGAGCTGCCACACGGCTTCGTATGTCAAAGTGCCCGAACGGCTGACTACGCCGACGTTGCCCTTCTTATGAATGTAGCCCGGCATAATGCCGATTTTACATTCTTCGGGGGTGATGACGCCCGGGCAATTCGGCCCGATGAGGCGCGACTTGCAGCCATTCTGCATAAGGCGCGACTTTACGATTGCCATATCCTTGACGGGAATGCCTTCGGTGATGCAGATAATCAGGGGAATTTCGGCGTCGATTGACTCCAAAATCGAGTCCGCCGCGAATGCGGGCGGAACGAAAATCACGCACGCGTTTGCGCCTTCCTTGCTGACGGAATCGGCGATTGTGTTGAATACGGGAACTTTGTCTTCGAACATCATTCCGCCCTTGCCCGGGGTGACGCCCGCGACGATGTTTGTGCCGTATGCCAAGCACTGCTGGGCGTGGAATGCGCCCGTCTTACCCGTGATACCGCTGACGACTACTCTTGTGTCTTTGTTTATAAGTACGCTCATTTTTACAAATATTGTTAAATGTTATTTGTTTTCTTCCGCGACGATTTTGACGATTTTTTCGGCGGCGTCCGCCAAAGAATCCGCAGTCGTGAGTTTGATTCCGCTATCGGCGAGCATCTTTCTGCCCGTTTCGACGTTTGTGCCCTCCAAGCGGACTACCAACGGGAGTTTCAAGCCGACGTTTTTGACTGCGGCGATAACGCCCGCGGCGATGACGTCGCACTTCATAATTCCGCCGAAGATATTGACCAAAATGCCTTTTACGTTCGGGTCTTTCAGGAGAATGTTGAATGCCTGTGTGATTGCCTCTTCGTTTGCGCTGCCGCCTACGTCGAGGAAGTTTGCGGGGTTGCCGCCGAAGTATTTGATGATGTCCATTGTCGACATCGCCAAACCCGCGCCGTTAACCATACATGCGATATTGCCGTCCAAAGCGATGTAATTGAGGCCGTATTTGTGGGCTTCGATTTCTTTGGGATCTTCTTCGTGCGGGTCGCGCAAGGCTTCGATTTCGGGGTGGCGGAACAAGCCGTTGTCGTCGAAGGAAACTTTGGCGTCCAAGGCTACGATGTTGCCCTGTTCGGTGAGGATAAGCGGGTTGATTTCGACCAACGAGCAATCCTTATCTACGAACAGTTTATACAAGCCCTTGATGATGCCTATGAACTGTTTTTTGAGTGCCTTATCCATTCCGAAGCCGAAGAAGAATGCCAAGCGGCTCGCCTGAAAGCTCTGCAAGCCGATATCGGGATCGACGAGCATTTTCAAAATCTGGTCGGGTGTTTCAGCCGCGACTTTTTCGATATCCATACCGCCCGCTGTCGAAGCGACGATTGCGATTTTGCTGGAAGCTCTGTCCATCAAAATCGAAAGGTAGTATTCCTTTTTGATGTCCTGCGGCTGTGCGAAGAAAACCGTGCCGACTACTTTGCCCGCCGCGCCCGTCTGTTTTGTGATGAGCGTGTTGCCGAGCATTTTCTTGGCGGTTTCGTGCGCGTCTTCGCGCTTGACGAATTTTACGCCGCCCTGAAAGCCGTCCTTAAACGTGCCTTTGCCGCGTCCGCCTGCGTGGATTTGCGATTTTACAACAACGTGGTCGCCCTGAATTTGCGCGATAGCGTTGTCGAATTCTGCCTCGGACTTAACGGCGACGCCGTCCTGAACGGGAACGCCGTATTCCTTAAACAGTTGTTTTGCCTGATATTCGTGGATATTCATATCTTTTTATCTGTGATTTGTAATTAAATACGAAAAATAACATCAAGCACAGCACGAAAAGCGTTTGTCCGAATTGGCTGTGTTTAATTTTATTATACGTTTAGCAAGTTACGCCCTGTTTTTAAGTATAGCAAGATTTTTTTTCAAAAAAATTGCAATCTCAAACGTTTGAGACTGAAAATAACCGTTTTTTTGTTTTTCATATAAAACAATGTTTATTTTTTCATTGGCGGCGAGCGGGTAAGTATAAGGATTTTAAGAATGGTGTGGTGCAAACGGAATGGGTGAGCTGATATTAGTGCGTGAGCTGAGTGCGGCGTGTGCTGAGTGGTTGTGGCGGTGTGCGGTTTTATAAACAAAGGCCACATTGTTATTGACGGAAGCGCGGGGATAAAATAAAAAGTCGGGGTATAAAAAAATGAGGGGTGTTAGAATTGCATTTGATTTGCTGGCTGTTGTAGTGGGGGTTGCGGTTGCGCTGTTCGCGTGCGCGATTCCCGTTTATTGGGTTGCGGTGGACAAGTGTGTTGTTGCGGCGGCGGGCGCAGGCGGGAAATCGCTTGCCGATTTGGCAGCATTCAGGCTCGACTCTGCCCAGGTTTCGACTGCGCTCATTTTGGCACGGTGTGCGACGGGAATGGAAGAAGTCGAAAAAGAGGCGCAAAAGGCGTTTTCGGAAAATCCGTCGTGGCGTTACGGCGGTGGCGACTCACCGTTTTTTGCGGCGTTTTGCGCGGCGGCGGGAATAAAAAAGAATACGGGTGCGCCGCTTTTTAGCTATCTTGCATCGAGGTCGGCGCGCGACAGGCTGGCGGAATTTCTTTCGCAAAGCAACAACAGGATTGTGAAAAAAATTCTTTCGACGCGCGGTCTGTCGACGGTAAATTTGCCGCCGGCAATGTCGAGCGCGGGAGCGTCGTTTGACGCGGCGGTTTTGACGCTTTCGCTGGCGGCTCAATCGGGCGACTTGGGCGAGGAATTTCTGTTTGAGCTTTCGTCGAAGATAGATGCGTTGGAGGACATTAAGGTTCAACAGGAATACGAGCTTTGTGCGGTGGGCGTTTTGGCATTGGCGCGGAATTTGGACGCGTCGGCGGTCGGGGCGGTATTGAAGTTGTTCAAGTCGCCCGACGATGTTTTCGAATTCGCGAAAGTGTATGCGGGGCAAGTCGACGCGCACGCGAAAGACTGTGTGGTTGCCGCCGCGCTTGCGGTCGGAGACGCACCCAAATGCGCGCGGTATTTGCGCGAAAATGCGGCTCGCGGCGGCGCGGGGGCGGTTTCGTTCGCGCTCGAATACGGCGAAGGCTCGGTGGAGTTTCTGCTCGAAAACGGAAAGCCGCTTTATGAGAACTCGCCCGCGGCGGAACTCTTCGACGAGATTTTCGCGCCGGTAAAAAGTGCGTTTTCGCTTGCATGCGCGGAAAATCCGAAGGTCTTTCTGGCGTTGAAGCTGCTGCTGACGGTTCTCGGATTTGCAGTGGCGGTTTCGGGCGCGTTGCGGATTTTGCGCTTGGGGCGCGCGTCGACGTTTCTGGGGGTGCGCTGCGTTCTGGCGGCTCTTATTTGCACGGCGTTTGCCTCGGCGGCGTTCGAGCCTGCGGCGTTTGAAGTCAAAATCGAAAATGCGGACGCCGCTGAATTTAGAATTGCATTCGACAAAATAAAATCAAATATAGTGGGAGAAAAAGATATGTTTTCATTAGATACAGACTCGGCAACGCTCGCGGCGATAGCGTTGTTTTTCGTGATGCAATCGACAGTGTATGTTGTCTGTCTGATTCGCATCGGCATTATCAGGCGAACCCGCGCGAGCGCATCGCTTAAACTGAAACTTTTGGAAAACGAAGACAACCTTTTCGACCTTGGGCTTTACATCGGGCTGGCGGGAACGGTTGCGAGTCTTATTCTGCTGACGTTCGGCGTAATTACGGCGAGTCTTATGGCGGGATATACCTCGACGCTTTTCGGGATTCTTTTCACCGCGCTCGTGAAGATTGTCCACCTCAGAAAACTTAAACGCAAACTCCTGATTGAAGCGGCAAATGAACAACATTGATTCCACTGCGATTGTTTCGCCCGACGCCGTCTTGGGCGACGGTGTGAAAGTCGGCGCGTATGCGCTCGTCGAGGGGCGGGCACGCATTGGCGACGGCTCGGTTATAGAACCCCACGCGCGGGTGTGCGGCGGGGCGCGTATCGGCACGGGATGCAGGATTTGCTCTTTCGCTGTGGTTGCGGGAGACCCTCAGGATCTGCATTTCGACGCGTCGCTGGAAACTTTTGCGGAAATCGGAGACGGTTCGGTTGTGCGCGAATCGGCGACTATCCACCGCGCGACGTTTGAAGGCAAGGCGACGATTGTCGGGCGCAACTGTCTGATTATGGCCAGCGCGCACATCGGCCATGACTGCGTGTTGGCAGACAATGTGATTTTGGCGAATTTCTCGGCGTGCGCGGGTCATGTCAAAGTGGCCAACGACGCGTTTATCAGCGGCGGCGTTATGGTGCACCAGCGCGTGAGAATAGGCGAAGGTGTGATTATAAGCGGCAACTCCGCGACGAGTCTGGATGTGCCGCCCTTCGTGATTGCGTATGCCCGCAACAATGTCGGGGGGCTTAATCTCATCGGTATGAACCGCCGCAGGATGCCCCGCGAGGACATTGCGGAAGTAAAGCGGCTTTACAGCGAGGTTTATGCAACACCCGCCGCGCGCAAAAATGCGCTCGCAATTTTGGAGTCGGGAAATGTGCGGACTGCGGCGGGCAGAAAGTTTCTCGAATTTTTCACTGTCGAAAACCGACACTACATTGTCCCGCGCGGCAACAACCACCTCGACTGATTTTCGTGGGCGGTTTTTGTTTTTCGGAGTTTTGGTATGGACAGAAAACCCATTGCGATAACGGTCGGCGACCCGTCGGGGGTCGGGCCGGAGATAATTGCGTCGTGGGTATCCAAGAACGCGGCGAAGGCGTCTTCGGCCGTGGTGATTGGGCACGAAAAATTTTTGAGTGCCCTGCCCGACTCGGTCGGAAAGTTGACAATCGGCGATGCTGGGTTTGAAGCGGTTGCGGGGCGTCCGTGTCCGGAAGGGGCGCGGGTGGCGTTCGAAGCGTTGAAGGTTGCCGCGCGCGGCTGCACGGAGGGAAAGTTTGCGGCGGTCGTTACCGCGCCGATTTCGAAGGAATGTATGCGCGAAGTCGGCTTCGAATATCAGGGGCAGACGGAATTTTTCGCCGACAGTTGGGGCGGAACGCCAGTGATGAGTTTTGCGGGAACGAAATTCATTGTGAGCTTGGTCACGTGGCACGACCCGCTAAAAGATGTGCCGAAGCTGCTCGACTTTGCGAAGATTGCGCGGGCCGTCGGGGCGTCGGCTGAGCTTGCGAAAAAACTGCGCGGTGTGGAGAATCCGAGGATTGCCGTCTGCGGGCTGAACCCGCACGCGGGTGAAAACGGGCTTATCGGGCGGGAGGAGATCGATTTGATAAATCCTGCGCTTGAAAAGCTGCGGGGGGATTTTCCGAATTTGTCGGTATCGCTGCCGCCGGACACGGTTTTCGAGCGCGTGTTGAAGGGCGAATTCGACTGCATTGTTTCGATGTATCACGACCAGGCTCTCGCACCGCTTAAAGCGGTGGAATTCGACAATGCTGTAAATGTGTCGATGAATTTGCCGCATTTGAGGGTGAGCCCCGACCACGGAACGGCGTTCGGAATTGCGGGCAAAGGCATTGCCAATGACGGCAGTTTTTCGAGGGCGTTTGAGCTTGCCGAAAAAATGGTTTATTAAGTCCGGAGTGTGGGTTGTGGACAACCCGCGGACGCGGAGAAATTGGAGTAAGGCTGGCTACTGGCTGACGGAGAGCGAGCGAATGAAAAACTCGCGCATAATGGGTTCGTCGTTGCCCGGGCGCGAAATGAGGTCTTCGAACGCGCGGACTAAGTTCATCTGAATGTCGATTAGCCGTTTGAGTGTGAAACGGGCGGCGACTGGTGCGAGTTTCGAGCCTGCGTACCACTCGTTTTGCGTGAACAGATTGTAGGGCGTTTTTGGTTTCGAGCCCTCGTAGAATTCGCCGAACATTTCAGCCGCGTTTGCGACTGCGCCCTTGGGCTGGGGCGAGGTTGTGCGCGGCAGAATTTTGGAATCCATGAGTGCGCGGATTTGTATGAGTATGGAATTCTGTTTTTGCAAAACCGTTATTATGGGGCGCGCCGATGCGGTTTTATTTGTGAAAAAATACCGGCGCAATGCGCCCAATGCCTTTTCTACGTCGCCCGAATAGAAGGCGTTTGCCATTCCGAAGAAATCCCCCTCGCCGAAAATCGGAACCATTTCGATAACGTCGCGCTCGGAAATCGGGCGTTCGAAATTGACGTAGACGGCGAGTTTTTTGAGTTCCTGCAATGCCATTCGGGTATTGTTGGCGACTATTCCCGAAAGGGTTTCCGCCGAAGCCCCCTCGAAGCTGACGCCGAGTTTTTTTGCCTCCATTTTTAGCAGGTCGGTGCAGGCGTTTTCGGAATCCTTCGTTTTGTAGTCTTCGAAATCCGCGATTGCGGCGAGTGTTTTGAGGGTTTTACTGACGCGGTTTACGGGCGAGGCGTTCATTACGACAACGGCGTTGTCGCCCGACATTTCTTCGAGTGCCTGTGCCATATCGGCGACCGCCTCTTTGACGGCGTCGCTTTTCGAGACGGGCGAATCGCCCAAAAAATTGACGTTGCGCGCCCATACGACTTTTTTGCCGCCGAAAAGCGGCATTGTAGCAGCCCCGGAAACTATGCGTTTGCAGGCGTCGACGGCCTCGTCGGTTTTGCCGGCTGCGGCGTCGATGATTTCGAGAGACATTTCGTCGGAGACGGTTTTAGACTCTTCCTCGAAGAGTTCGCGCGCGCGGTTTGCGGCTATAAAATCGTCGTCGGAAACTATCAACTTCAACACTTTTGCTGCCATAGTTTTTTAAAATGGATTTTTGCGCGCCGATTTCAAGTGTATTTATGTTGTGGAGGTTGGGCTGGAACGTATTTTATGGTTGACTTATCGGGAGAGGAAGAAAATAATCTACTCGTTAACGGAGGATTCCTTCCGCGGTGGTTCCGCTCTTTTTTTTCGGTTCTTCCGACTCTGTTTGTGGCATGTTATTCAACATGGCGCGCGCGTTGCGGGGACTGGGTTGGAAGAGTCGGGATATGGGGCTGGGCTTCCTGTGGAAAAATCGCCAAAAAGCGTCAGAACAACGAAAGACGAAAGGTCTATATGCAAACTCATCTGTATTTATCGCTCTCGCCCGAAGCGTTGATTGCCTCGAATTTATCGCCGAAGGAATTCGGCGCGTATTTTGCGACGGGTTCGTTGAGGCGCAATTATTCGCAAGCGATTTTTTTCGAGCTGGACAAGAAATTTAAAAGCGACTATTTGCCCGTAGGCAGGCTCGAAGAACTTTGCAAGCCGCACGCGGACGGCTCGCCGCACAAGTCGGTGTATTTATCGGTTTACAGGGTACTCGAACACGTCCCGTTTTCGGCCGTCGGCAATTTATATGTCGTCACGAGTGATGGCAAGGCTCTGAAACTTTCGCGCGGCGAATTTGTCCCCGACCGGAAAATCCACCCGTATATGTATCAGACGCTCGCCCCGTCGCGCACGCGGGTTGTGAGCATTTTAAATCCCGCACAATACGCATGCGAAATTACTGCGTCAGACCGTTTGGTGCGTTTTGACAAGATTGCCTTTTGCGATATGAAGCTTGGCGAACTTGAAGACGATGTTTACAATGGAGACATCACTGTTTTGCCCTATGCGAATCAATACCATATGCGCGACTGCCTGATTCAGGTTTCGCAAAAAGGCGGCAAGAACAGCAAGGTTTTATTGCGCACGACAAGCGAATTTCCGTATAGAATGATTCGCTCTGGCTTCTTTATCGGCGGCGGCGGCGAAATGTTGTTTTATCCGATGCCCTCAGTCAAGGAGCTTGAAAATGAGCACTATGATTGGTGGCGTTCCGCCTCTCTCAAATAAAAAACGGGCGAGGACGTCCCTCTGGGGCAAAATTTATTTTTATAATGCTGAAAGAAGTTCCATTCGGAACTTCTTTTTTTTGATTATTAAATTGAACTCGCTCGCTTGGTTTTGCTACGCAAAATCCGCGCTGTTTTGAACTCGCATTTGTTTCACAAATGTCTCGGCACTCGCTTCGCTCGGCTCTTTGCCTATCGGCAAAGCTTCCCACGTAAAACGTGGTCGCCCTTCGGGTAAAACACTTCGTGTTTTATTCTTCCCAAAAGCTTGCTTCGCAACTTTTGTGTTTGCCCCAGAGGCGCACTCACGTTGAATTGGCGAAGCCAAGAGCTCAGCGACGGTAGGAGCGTGTTAAAATCTAATTTTGTTGTTCGGGTGGTCTATGCATTAGCACTATCGCGCGCTTTCGAATATATCGCAATGGGACGACCCGCCCAGCGGCTCAGAAAAGTGTTGATTTTTTTTGAGGGGTTGGAAGAATATTTTGATTAAAGGTTGCGTGTATTTTGTATAGGCAATGTCGGGGAAGTTGTCGGATTGCGGCGCGTTTTGTCGCGTAGCGGGAATGAACCGAGTTTTTATGAAACAATTTTTCGGAATTTTTTTTATATGATGGAAATGTTTAGAAAATCGAATAAATCGGTCGGGGTTATGGCGGCTGTCGCGGCAGCTGCGATGTTGTTATGCGGGTGCCCTGCAAAGCAGGAAGCGGTGCAGAAGAAAGTCTTCAACAAAGTCGAAGTTATGCTGCCCGAAAAGCGTATGATTGAAGTCTGGGACGCATATACGGCGCGCTTGGAAGGCGAGAAATCGGTCGAGATTCGCTCGCGCGTGTCGGGCTATTTGGAAAAGATTCTGTTCAAAGACGGCGACTATGTGAAAGCCGGAAGCGTGCTGTTTGAAATCGACGCGCGTCCGTTTCAGGCGATTGTAGACGCGAACAAGGCGACGGTGCGCGAAGTGGAATCGAAGATAGAGCTTGCAAAGAGCAATCTGAAACGCGCTGAGGAATTGTATGTGTCTAATGCGGTTTCAAAAGAAGTTTTGGAAACGCGAAAAAGCGAAGTGATGTCGCAGGAGGCAATTTTGATGAGTGCGAAAGCGAAGTTGCGCGAAGCGGAGCTGAACTTGGAATTCACGAAAATCACGTCGCCGATTTCGGGATATGTAAGCCGCAGGCTTGTGGACGAGGGAAACCTCATTGACGGGGCTTCGACGCTGATGTCGACGGTGGTCTCGAAGGACACGATTTATGCGTATTTTGAAATCAGCGAACGCGATGTTATAAGATATACGGCAAACGGCGTTTTGGGGCGGATAAGTTCGGAAAAGCGCGAGGGCCCGCCCGTGAAAATCACTCTGATGGACGAGAAAGAACCGTCGCACTTCGGCAAGATAACGTATGTAGACAATGCGCTTACGTCGTCGAGTATCGAGCTCAGGGCGGAAATCGACAACAAGGACGGCAGGCTGTTTCCGGGTATGTTTGCGAATATTCAAATGCTCGGCGGCGCGCCGCGTGAATGTCTGCTTGTGCCCGAGCTCGCGGTGGGAACCGACCTCGTAAACCGCTTTGTGTATGTTGTGGACAAGAACAATAGGGCTGAATACCGCATTGTGCGCGTGGGCGAATGCGTGGGCAATATGCAGATTATCGAAGAGGGCCTGACGGCGGACGACAGGGTTATTGTTAACGGTTTGCAACGCGCCGTTGCTGGAAAGGAAGTATCGCCCGTGATGAAGGGGATAAAGGAGGCTGGCAAATAATATGACTTTTTCGCATTTTTTCATACACAGGCCGATTTTTGCGACGGTAATTTCGATTGTCATCACGCTGGTCGGGCTGGTGTCGTTCTGGAATTTGTCGATTACGCAGTATCCGAACATCGCGCCGCCGTCGGTGGTTGTATACGGAACGTATTCGGGAGCGTCGCCGCAGGTTATTATAAACACGGCGATTTCTCCACTCGAACAGCAGCTTAACGGCATCGAGAATATGCTTTATATGTTCAGCTCGGCGCAGGCAAACGGCAGTTGGGCGATATCTGTGTATTTCGAGACGGGAACAGACATCAATATGGCGCAGGTTTTGGTTCAGAACCGCGTCAATCAGGCGACGTCGCGGTTGCCGCAGGAAATACGCGACTTGGGCGTGACGGTGAAGAAGAGGTCGACGGACTTCATTATGTCGCTTAACTTGATTTCTCCGGACGGCTCGCGCGACAAGGTGTATTTGTCGAACTATGCGATAACGCAGATGCAGGACAAGCTTTCGCGCGTGTATGGCGTGAGCGAATTTACGGTCTCGGGCGTGCGCGAATACAGTATGCGAATTTGGCTGCAACCCGACAGGTTGGAGGCATTGGATTTGTCGCCGTCGCAAGTGGTGTCGGCGATTAAGGAGCAGAATAAGCAGGTTGCAGCGGGGCGTCTGAATGCGCCGCCGCTGCGCACGGGTGCGGCGTTCGAGCTGCTAATCAATGCGCGCGGGCGTCTGCAAACTAAGTCGGAATTCGAAAACGTCATTGTAAAATTTATGCCCGACGGACGCATTATAAAGCTCAAAGACGTTGCGCGGGTCGAACTTGGTTCCTATAACTACGACACGGAAGCGCGGCTTAACGGTATGAAGTCGGTTTCGCTTGCGGCATACCAGTTGCCGGGGACGAATGCGATTGAATCAGCAAAGCAGATTAAGGCGACTGTCGCGGAAATGAAAAAGTCGTTCCCGCCCGGGATTGACTGTGTTGTGGGCTATGACACGACGGAATACACGCTCGAATCAATCAATGCGGTTTACAGGACGATTTTCGAAGCCGTGATTTTGGTGATTTTGGTTGTGCTGCTTTTTATGCAGAACCTGCGGGCGGCGTTGATTCCGCTGTTCGCGATTCCCGTTTCGCTGATTGGAACGTTCGCGGTCATGTATGCGTTCGGATTCACGATTAACAATTTGACGTTGTTCGGGCTTGTGCTTGCCATCGGTATTGTCGTCGACGACGCAATCGTGGTGGTGGAGAATGTCGAACGCAATATGCAAAAGGGGTTGGACGCAGTCAAGGCGACGGAAATTTCGATGACGCAGATTCAGGGCGCGCTTGTTGCGATTGTGTTAGTGCTGAGTGCAGCGTTTGTTCCGACAGCGTTTTTGACGGGCATTTCTGGACAGTTTTACAGGCAGTTCGCGATTACGATTGCGGCGTCGACCATAATTTCGGGTGTTGTGTCGCTTACGCTTACGCCCGCGCTGTGCGCGTTGTTTATGCGCCACCACGACCACGCCGCAAAGAAGAATTTGGCGCACTTGGTGTATCACTATACGCTGGGACTGCTTTTCAGAGGATTTAACTTCGGCTTCGAAAAGATGTCGGACGCCTATGGGATTGCAATCAGGCACGTGTTGCGGTTCTCAGTTTTGATGTTGCTGCTTTACGGCGGAATTTTGTTTTGCACGTATGAGGCGTTTATGCAGACGCCGAAGGGGTTTATCCCCAAGCAGGACAGAGGCATTATCAAGGCCGCAATTATGATGCCCGAAAGCTCGTCGTTTGAAAGAACCGACAAGGTTATGGAAAAAATCGACAAGATTCTGGGCGGAATAAAGGGCATAAAGCACGTAGTTTCGACGACGAAATCCGACAAGACGGGCGACGTCACGCTGCGTCTTGAAGACCGCAAAAAGCGCGACCGCGAGGGTCTGGATATGGAGAAAATTATGGAGGAAGTGCGCGTGAAGCTGCTCGAAAACGTGCTCGAAGCGCGCACGAACGTGGTAACTCCCGCGTCGGTGCCGGGGATTGGCTCGGGATCGGACTTCAAGTTTTATCTGCAAGACAAGGTCGGGCTGGGAACGGACGCCGTGGAAAAATACATCAGTCTGCTCGCCGACGAAATCGACAAAATGCCGATTGTAACGAGCGCGTATGCCCACTACAAGGCGCGCAATCCGCAGCTGTTTTTGGACATAGACCGAGAGCGCGCGCAGAAGCTCAATGTGCCGATAACGTCGATTTTCCAGACGTTGCAATACAATTTGGGCTCGGTGTATGTCAACGACTTCAACATTCTCGGGCGCGTCTACCGCGTTATGGCGCAAGCCGAAAGCACGAGCCGAACGAACATTTCGGACATCTACAAGTTGCGCGTGCAAAATTCGAAGGGCGAAAATGTGCCGCTTGGCTCGGTGTTGTCGATTAGGCGCATTGTGGGCCCCGACGCAATTTACCGCTACAACCTGTATCAGACCGCCGCAGCGCAGGGCAATTTGGCGCACGGCGTGAGCACGGGCGTGGCTATCAAGGCCATTGAGGAGCTTGCCGCGCGTGTTTTGCCCGCGGGAATGGACATTGAATGGACCGACCTTGCGTATCAGGAGAAAAAGGCGGGCAACACGGCTATCTATATTTTCTTTACTTGCGTGCTGTTTGTGTTCCTGATTCTGGCGGCTCTTTATGAAAGCTGGACGCTGCCGTTTTCGATTATCCTGATTGTGCCGTTGGTGTTGCTGTTCGCGCTGTTGGGGATAAATTACCGAGGGCTGAGCAACAACTTGATGACGCAGATTGGGTTTATCGTGCTTATCGGGCTGGCGTGCAAAAACGCGATTCTGATTGTGGAGTTTTCGAAGCAGCGCGAGGACTCGGGAGAGAACATTTACGACGCTATTGAAGTGGCTTCAAAACAACGTCTGCGCCCGATTGCGATGACATCTATGGCGTTCATCTTGGGCGTGGTGCCGCTCGCGTTCGGATCGGGGCCGGGGTGCGAATTGCGCCAACCTCTGGGAACGTGCGTGCTCTACGGTATGCTTGGGGTCACGATTCTGGGTTGCTTTATGACCCCAGTGTTCTACTTCGTTATCCGCAAACTGTTCGGAAACAAGAAAAGACAACAGGTTTAAAAATTGATAAAGAAAGAAGTTTCGTATGGAACTTCTTTCTGTTTTATAAAATAATTTTTCGTGTAGGCGTTTGACAAAGGAGGAATATTTGCCAAAGGCGAATCCTCTGCCTGTGCCCGTCATATAAAAAAATTAGGACAAACGTGGGTGCGAAAAAAACGGGCGAGGCGCGTGCTAAAAAGACGCGTCAGATTTTAACACGCTCCTATCGTCGCTCAGCTCTTGGCTTCGCCAATTCAACGTGAGTGCGCCTCCGAGTCGAATCTAAAAAACAAAAAAAGTTTTCCGAAAGGAAAACTTTTCTAGATTATAGAAAATAAATTCGACTCGGAGGCGCACGCCCTCGCCCGTTTTTAGAAGAGGGATTTTACGGCGGCTGCGATATCCTCGGGGCGCGGGGATTCCGAAACGGCGGAGACTTTCATTCCCTTCTTCTTTGCGGCGTCGGCAGTCGTCGAACCGATTGCGACAACTTTTGGGCGCAGAGCGTCCTTCTCCAAAACAATGGCGTCGAGATTGCGGACAAAACTTTCGACCGCCGAGGGACTGGCAAAAACAACGGCGTCCGCGCCCTTCTTGCGGAAATCTACAACTACGGCATCGTCGGATTTGAGTGCGACGAGGTTTGTTTTGTAGACTTCGAAAACGTCGACTATGGCGCGCTGGGCTTCGAGAGCCTTGATTAAATCGGGCAAGGCGAGATTTCCGCGGACGGAGAGAATTTTGAGATTTTCGAGGGTTTCGTATTCGCCCATTGCCTCGGCGAGAGCCGCCGCGGTCTGGACTTCGGGAACGACGTCGGCGCGGAGGTAGAATTTGGAAAGCTCGCGGACGGTGGCATCGCCTATGCAGGCAATGCGGGCGATTCCGAGGGCGCGAATGTCGTTAAATTCGCGGAAGAACGCCTTGAAAAAGCCGCGGACGGCGTTCGGGCTTGAAAATACGAGCCAATCGTAGCCGCCGAGTTCGCCGAAAACGTCGGAGGCTTCGGACTCGTCGACGTTGTGGATGCACTCGATTAGGGGAAGTTCCAAAATCTCGAAGTCTCCGCCTTTGAAATGTTCGGCAACCGCTGAATTGTCCTGCCTTGTGAGTAGAATGCGTCTCATTTTAGAATGTGAAATCGTCGGAATTTTTGAGGGATTTTGCGAACGCGCAAAGCAGGCGCACGCAGGATTCGATGTCGGCGAGGTCGGCGACTTCGTTGGGTGTGTGCATATAGCGCAGGGGAACGCTAAGAAGCCCAGTGGCTATGCCGCCGCGCGTCATCTGGATTACGCGTGCGTCGGTGCCAGTGGGGCGAGCCTCGGCTTCGAGCTGGTAGGGAATGTTGTTTGCCTTGGCAAGCTCTATGAGGCGGGCGGAGACTTTCGGATTGAGGTTGGGCCCGCGTGCGATGACGACGCCCTTGCCGAGTTTGACATCGCCGAATTTGCGACAGTCGCAAGTGGGAAAATCCGTGGCGTGGGTTACGTCGACTGCTATGGCAATGTCGGCGTCGACGGCGTAGGCGGAAGTTGTCGCGCCGCGCGTGCCGATTTCCTCCTGCGTGGTGCCGACGCTGACAAGTTTGTATTCAAGAGATGCCCTTTCGGCGGAGAGTCGGCGCAATGTTTCGAAAATTGCGAACGCGCCCGCTTTGTCGTCGAAGGCGCGGGAAGCGTAGCGGCCGTTGGACATTTCAACAAGCGAAGTTTGGTAGACGATGGGGTCGCCAACGCTGACGAGTTTTTCCGCCTCCGCCTTGTTTGCCGCACCGATGTCAATCCAGATTTGGTGGGTTTCGGGCACTTCCTTGCGCTCTTTGGCGTCCATAAGATGGATTGCACGTTTGCCCGTGACGCCCGCGACTGCGCCGCGGTCGGTCAAAATCAGAACCCCCCTGCCCGATATCATAACGTTGTCGTGCCCGCCGAGCTGCTGGAAGAATATGAAGCCGTCGGAATCGATGTAGGAAACCTGCAAGCCGATTTCGTCGATGTGGCCTGCGAGCATAAGCTTTTTTGCGCCGCCGCCGAGGGTGGCTATGCGGTTGCCGAGAACGTCGCGCTCGAAGGTGTCGGCGACTGGTTTGATGTATTTTTCGACTACCGCGGCAGCCTCAGTTTCGGCGCCCGTGGGCGAGCGGGTTTGCAATAATTCGCTGAGAAATTTGTCCATATTTTTTATGAAAGAAGAGCTGTGTTATTGGAAATCGGCGGAATTTATTTTACGCGCATTTGTTTTAAGGAGACGCCCGTTAGTTTATAGGCGAGCAAGTCCAAGTCGTATTCCGAACCGTGAAAGTGGAAGGTGCGCTGCAAGTGGAACTGGCTGCGGCCTGCGTCCAAGTCGAGCGCGGGCGAGTATGTTGCGATTTCGTAGAAGAGGTTGGAGAAGTATATGTTGCGCGAAGCTGGCCCGTTGTTGTAGACGGAGATTGCCTCGCCGTCGAAGCCCGTTTGGGCGTTGCGCCAAGAGGCGGGGTAATAGGCGCGGCGTCCCGACGGTTTTATATAGAGGACGATTGTCAGTATTGCGTTTTTGTCGTCGTAGGAAAAGGCTATGCCCTCGCTGCGGCGCGAGTTTACACCGATGCCCGAAATGTGGCGGCCGTCGCATTTGAAGCGGATATAGTCGTCGAAAATCGAAATGCGGTCGCCGAGAGGGGAGGCGGAAGTGGCGGAATCGAAAACGTTGTCGCGCACGACATCGCCGTATTCGGAGGCGTCGCCCGCGCGGTAGGGCACGAAGGCGTAGACGGTCTTGTTGGCGTTGAAGCAGCTTTTGACGCTCATATTAAGCATTCCGGTTTTTTCGGTCCACTTTTTGTCGGAGGTGTTGGTGAGCTTATTCATCGACTGGAATGCGACGAGTTTTAAGCCCTGCGGGATTTCGACGCCGAGAATTTTCGAGACGTCGTCGCGCGAGAGCAGCGAGATTTCGCGTTCGACGGAAATCGGGAATTTCGTGCCGAGGGCGTTGGTGAGCTCGCCGCGAGCTTCGAAGCGCGCGCGGGTGTCGGAGCGCGAAACCATTTTCCAAGCGTTGGTGGAGACGATTTCGGGAAGTTTGCGGTTTTCCTCCGTCCAGAGCGCGCCGCGGTCGAAGTATACGGAGGCGTCGCCGCCCTCGGGCCCGACGAAGAGCGCGTCTTCGCCGCCGATAAAGGCTGTGCGCAGGTTGCGGTTTTTAAGCGCGACAAGTTCGCGGTTAAACCAGCCGAGGCTGGGCGAGGATTCGTCGCCGAATGCGGAAGTGAAAATGCGCCCGTGGTAGGTGGGCGAGAAAATCAAAACCGATTCGTCGTTTTTGAGCACTTGCGCATCGACCGAATATTTCGAAAAGAATGAGAGTTCCTGACCGATTGTCCAGAGTTTGGACTCGTCGGTAGAAAACGCGTTTTCCTTGACTACACCACAACCCGCACCCAGCAGAGCGACTGCCGGCAGCAGCCACAGATTTCTAAATTTTTCCATTGCGCTATATGAGCAAAAAAAGCCCGAGGCTTCAACACTTTTTTGGACGCATATTTAGCCGCATATCGCCGCGTCCGAAACACAAAAAACAATGAGGGCGTTTGCAGGTTAGTGCAAACGCCCCATATTTATGGGATTATGAGAAAGCCTTATTCTTTATAAGGCGCGACGACTGTCCGAAAAAACGCAGATTATGTCAACACTTTTTGTCTATTTTTTGTAAGAGACGGCAATCGACGTTGCCGATGTGCCTTAGTCTATCTATTAAAGCAAAGCGATATTGCGTAGCAATCCGCGCCACTTCCCAACTTATAAAATACCCCTATGCGATTGCCTTCGGCAATACCGCATACCCCGAAACTCTCCGAATGTCCATTCGAGCCGAAGCATACTTAGGTATGTGAGGCGAAGCGAAACCGAAAACAAGCGTAGCGCGTTTGAGCGTTGCCAAGCAACGACCCCGTAGGGGCGAATACAAGCCGAAGGCGCGTATAGATGCGTTTGCAAAACGCACCCGAAGGGCACGCAGTAGCGTGTCAAACGGTTTGCGTAGCAAACGCGAGTCATTTTTGGCTGCGAGTGCGCCTCTGGGGCAAATTTAAATACAAAAAATGTTTCCCGACTGGGAAACATTTTCAGGTAAATAATGAAATAATTTGCCTCGGAGGCGTACGTCCTCGCCCGTTTTTTTATTCGAGGTTTTGGACTTGCTCGCGTACCCTTTCAAGCTCGTTCTTCAAGTCTATCGCGATTTTGGTGAGGTCGAGATTGTTGGCTTTGCTCGCCGTCGTGTTGATTTCGCGCCCCATCTCCTGACAAAGAAAATCGAGCTTGCGCCCGACGGCTTCGTCAAGCTCAATAATCGAATAAAATTGGGCAACGTGGCTTTCGAGCCGCGTCAATTCTTCGGCGACATCGCACTTGTCGGCAAAAATGCAAACCTCCTTCAAAACGCGCTCGTCATTGAAGTCGAGATTAAGCCCGATTGCCGCCAACTTCTGCATAAGCGATTCGCGATACTTGGCGGGCGATTCCGCGGCAAACACACGCGCGCGCGCGACGAGGGCTTTTATTCTGCCGACGCGCTCGGCGAGGTCGAGCTTCAACGCCGCGCCTTCGACGCCACGCATTTCGTCAAGCTTTTCGCAGGCGGCGGCAAAAACGGGCAAAAGCTTACCCCATTGGGCTTCGACATCGACAACGCGCCGCACGGATTTTTCGGAAAGCTGGCGGTTGAGTTCGAGCACATCGGCGGAAGTCAAACGCGGGTCAATGCCGTTTGCCCCGCAAAAATCGCGCAGCTTTGCAAGCGACGCCGCAAGCATATCGGCGTCGGCAAACACGCCGCTTTCGGCAAGCTTAAACTCGACATTGAGCGCGACATTGAACTTTCCGCGCGAAAAACGCCTTTTGAGCTCCGCGCCGATAAGACGCTCCATCGCGCCCCATTCGCGCGGCAGCGACACCGAAATTTCGAGACCCTTTTTGTTGACCGACGAGATGTCGACCGACACCGAAAAATCTTCGAAGTCGGCGCATTCGCGCCCAAAGCCCGTCATACTTTTCATTATTTTTGGATAGTTTCTAATTTGGAGGTTTTTCGGAAATAAAAAAGGACGACGCCCCGCGCGGGGCAATCGTCCGTTGCAAAAACGCTACATTTTTCGAACCGCGCCGTCCGCCGCCGAGGAGACCGATTGCGCGTAGAATTGCAACGCCTTCGAAACCTTGCGGTCGCGCACGGGCTTGTAGGCGTCCCTGCCCTTGGCGAGCATTTTTTCGCGCCGCGCCTGCATTTCGGCGTCGGAAATTTCGAGCGAAATTTTGCGCGCGGGAATGTCGATGTCAATCATATCGCCGTTCTCGACAAGCGCAATGTCGCCGCCGTCAGCGGCCTCCGGCGAAGCGTGCCCGATTGAAAGCCCGCTTGTGCCGCCCGAAAAACGCCCGTCGGTAAGCAGGGCGCAAACCTTGCCCAAGCCCATACTTTTCAGGTGGCTTGTCGGATAAAGCATTTCCTGCATGCCGGGGCCGCCGCGCGGGCCTTCGTAGACAATCACGACAACGTCGCCAGGGGCAATCTCTCCGCCGCGAATCGCCAAACTTGCGGCTTGCTCGGAGTGGTAGACCTTTGCCGTGCCGCGGAATTTCAAAATCGATTCGTCTACGCCCGCAGTCTTTACAATCGAGCCGTCGCGGGCGATGTTGCCGAAGAGAACCGCCAACCCGCCGTCTTTGCTGAACGCGTGCCCGACCGACCTAATCGCGCCGCCCGCGCGGTCGGTGTCGTTGGAGTCGTAGTATGTTTCCTGAGTCCACGCCTGAACCGAATATTTGTTGGCGGGCGCGGCGCGGAACATATGCTTTGTTTCCTCCGAGCATTCGGGCGATAAAATGTCGTATTTTTTGATGGCGTCGGCAATCGTCTTTTCGTGGACGGTTTTCGCGCCGAGGTCGAGCAGGTCGGCGCGCGCCAATTCGCCCAAAATCGCGAAAATGCCGCCCGCGCGGTGGACGTCCTGAACGTGGACTTTCTGCGTGCTGGGGGCGACTTTGCAAATGCAGGGCGTCTTGCGCGAGAGCGCGTCGATGTCCTTCATCGAGAAGTCGACTTCGCCTTCGCGGGCAATCGCGAGCAGGTGCAAGACGGTGTTCGTGCTGCCGCCCATTGCGATGTCCAAACGCATGGCGTTGAGGAAACTTTCGCGCGTGGCAATCGAGCGCGGCAGAACGCTTTCGTCGCCGTTTTCGTAGTAGGCTTTCGCCATTTCGACAATGCGCTTCGACGCCTGCGCGAAGAGGTTTTTACGCGCCGCGTGGGTCGCGACAATCGTCCCGTTGCCGGGGAGAGCCAAACCGATTGCCTCCGCCAAACAGTTCATCGAATTAGCCGTGAACATACCCGAGCACGAACCGCAAGTCGGGCACGCGTTGCGCTCCATAATCTCGCTGTCGGCGTCCGAAACATTGGGGTTCGCGCCCGCAATCATTGCGTCGATTAGGTCGAGCTTGCGCTCGCCCGTGCTGAGCTTGCCCACGCCCGCTTCCATAGGCCCGCCCGAAACGAAAATTGCGGGAATGTTCATGCGCATAGCAGCCATCATCATTCCGGGGGTGATTTTGTCGCAGTTTGAAATGCAAATCATGGCGTCGGCGCAGTGGGCGTTGCACATATATTCGACACTGTCGGCAATCAGCTCGCGCGAGGGCAGCGAGTAGAGCATGCCTTCGTGCCCCATTGCAATGCCGTCGTCGATTGCAATAGTATTGAATTCGCGGGCAATCGCGCCGGCCTTTTCGACCTGCTCGCGCACATACGCGCCGACTTTGTCGAGGTGCACGTGTCCGGGGACAAACTGCGTAAACGAGTTCACGACCGCGATTACGGGCTTTCCGAAGTCCTCCTCCTTCACTCCCGTTGCGCGCCACAAAGCGCGCGCGCCGGCCATATTTCTACCTGTAAAACTTTTTTTTGAACGATATTCGGGCATAAAATTTTTTGAATTAACCCGAGCATTCAAACACGGCCACGCCGAAACGTCAACAGCTTTAATAAAATTGTGTTGAGTGTTTTGCGCGATTGGTTCATTATGGAGCAAAATTTTTATTATGAGCTTCAACCTGAAAAAGATTTTAAAGTCGCTGATGTTTTCGACGAACGAGCCGCTTACAATTAAGGATATCCAGTCCGTAATAGCCCGCTACCACGCCGAAAACGACAACGCCGACAAGTCGCAACCGCGCGACGAAAACGAAATCTCGGAGGTTGTCGCCGACGACGAACAGGGCATCATCGAAGACATCATCGCCCAAGTCCCCACACTGCTGACGGCAACGCAAATCCGCGAGGCTATGGAGGAAATCGCCGCCGAACTCGACGAGGCAAGAGAGGTTTTCCGCCTCGTGCAAAGCGCGTCGGGCTTCAAACTCGTAATCTCGAAGGAATACTCCAACTGGGTGCGCCTTTTGCGCAACGACCCGCGTCCGCAGCGGCTTTCGCGCGCCGCGCTCGAAACGCTTGCGATTGTCGCCTACCGACAGCCCGTCACCCGCGCCGAAATCGAGGCAATCCGCGGAGTGAGCGCAGACAGCGCAATTTCGCGCCTGTCCGAAAAAGACCTGATTTTCATAAGCGGCCGCGCCGACTTGCCGGGGCGTCCGATACAGTATTCGACAACGCAGATTTTTTTGGACTTCGTGGGAGTCAACAGCCTCGAAGAATTGCCGTCGTCGGACGTTCTAAGCCCCAACCAAATCTCGGAGTGGATTAAACGCGCAAGCGCGCCCGCCCCCAAAGACGAAGACGTTGGGTTGCCCTCGGAGGACGAAGACGAACAGACTTCCGCAGACACAACTGATACAACTGACACAAACGGCACTGACGGCACTAATGTCGCCGCCGAGCCCGCGCGGGACAGCTCGAACACAAGCGCGAACAACACCCCCACAGCACAACCAGACCAACCCTAAAAACAAAAGGCAAACCGTGGATTCATTCAGAAAAGAAATCGATTCTATCGACACGCAAATTTTGGAACTTCTGGTAAAACGCATTTCGTGCGCCAGAGAAATCGGCAAGATAAAATCCGCCGCGGGCGACGATATCTACGTGCCCAGCCGCGAAAAAACCGTCTTCGAAAACCTGATCAAAAAGAACGCAGGGAAAATCGACGAACAAGCGTTGAAGTCAATCTTCCGCGAAATAATCTCGGCGTCGATTTCGGCGGAAAAGCGTTTGCGCGTCGCCTACCTCGGGCCGAAAGCCACTTTCACGAATCAGGCGGCGATAAAAAATTTCGGTTCGAGCGTCGCGTATTCACCGATGCCGTCAATCCCCGACGTGTTCATAGCCGTTCAGGCAAACGATGCCGATTACGGCGTTATCCCGATTGAAAATTCAACCGAGGGCGCGGTTCTGCACTCGATTGATATGCTCGCCGAAACTTCGCTGATGATTGTCGGACAAATCTATTTGCCCATCGAGCATTGCCTGCTTTCGCGCGGCAGCTTGGAAACTATCCGCAAAGTCTGCTCCAAAGACCAGGCAATCGGACAGTGCCGCGGCTGGCTGCACCGCAACCTGCCGAATGTCCAGTTGGAGTCGGTCGACAGCACCACAACCGCAGTCCGTATGGCGGTGGAAAACCCCGAAATCGCAGCAATCGCAAGCGAGGTCGCGTCTCCCTGCTACGACGTTCCGATTCTCGAACATTCCATTCAGGACAAAAAGGACAACCAAACGCGCTTCCTCGTAATCGGCAAAAAATCAGACAAACCCGCGCGGGGCGTGCGTTACCGCACAAGCATTGTCGTTTCGATTAACGACCGCCCTGGCGCGCTCGGAGAAGTCATCTCGCCGTTCGAAAAGGCCGACATCAACCTTCTGAGAATCGAATCGCGCCCGACCCATAAAAAGGCGTGGGACTACTTCTTTTTCATCGACTTCGAGGGCCATTGGGAAGACGAAAAGGTGCGCGATGTCGCATCATACCTCAAATATTCCCTGCCTATGGTTAAGTGGCTCGGCAGCTACCCGATGTAAGCTGCCGCGACACCGCAAAAACGCGCCACAGCGCCTGATATAAAATGTCGGAAATAATCAAAATTCGAGTCGTTCCGAACGCGCCCAAAAGCCAGTGCGTCGGAATGTATGGCGACGCCGTAAAAATCAAAATCGCAGCACAGGCAGTCGACGGCAAAGCAAACGCGGAACTCATAAAATTTCTGTCAAAAACATTGGGCGTGCAAAAAAATGCCATAATAATCCGCACAGGCGAAACCGCCCGCGATAAACTTGTCGAAATCGACGCCGAAAACGTTCTTAAAAAACTCCTCGCGTGAAAACCGTGAGGAGTTTTGAGTGGATTTATTTATAGATACGACTTCAATAAATAAACAAAGGAGGGATTGCCTTTGGCAATCGCCGCCTCTTTCGAAAAATTTTAAATGTTGTGAAGTGGCGCAGATTGCTTCGCAATAACTGCTTTACCAAACGGGGGAAGGACGGAAATACTTCGCGGGTAGGAGTTAACTCGCTCTTATCGTCGCTCAGCTCTTGGCTTCGCCAATTCAACCTCGGGGGCAAAGCACCCCGCTCTCCGTCGAGGGTATTTTAAATGTTGTGAAGTGGCGCAGATTGCTTCGCAATAACTGCTTTACTTTAATAAATAGTCAAAGGCGGGATTGCCGTTGGCAACCGCCGCCCCTTTCGAAACTATAAAATTATTCCCATTCGATTGTCGCAGGAGGCTTCGAAGAAATGTCGAGAACCACACGATTGACACCTTTGACCTCATTGATAATTCGATTGGAAATCTTGCCTAAAATGTCGTGGGGAACGTGCGCCCAGTCGGCAGTCATAGCGTCCTGACTTTCGACAATGCGCAAGGCAATAACATTGTCATACGTGCGCTCATCACCCATTACACCGACAGTCTTGACGGGAACAAATACCGCAAACGCCTGCCATAAACCATAATAAAGACCGCTTGCATACATTTCCTCCATAAGAATGGCATCGGCTTCGCGCAGAACGTCGCAGTAAGACTTTTTGACCTCGCCGACAACACGAACACCAAGACCCGGCCCAGGGAACGGATGACGCCACAAAACCTCCTTCGAAAGCCCAAGCTCTTTGCCGAGCGCGCGAACTTCGTCCTTGAAGAGCTCACGGAGGGGTTCGAGCAATTTGAGCTTCATTTTCTTCGGCAACCCGCCGACATTGTGGTGGCTCTTGATGAGCGAGGCGGGATTCCCCGCAATCGGCACACTCTCAATAACGTCGGGATACAGTGTCCCCTGCGCCAAGAAATCGACCTGACCAATTGATTTAACCGCCTTGTCAAAGACCTCGATAAACGTCTTTCCGATAATCTTGCGCTTGCGCTCGGGGTCTTTCACGCCTTTGAGACGCCCGAGGAAAAGCTTTTCGGCTCGAACGGTCTTCATCTTGATTTTGAAATTGTTCTTGAAAAGTGCTTCAACCTTCTTGCGTTCGTCCTTGCGCAACAAACCGTTGTCGACAAACACGCAGGTGAGCTGCTCGCCGATAGCCTTGTGGATAAGAGCCGCCGCCACCGACGAGTCCACGCCGCCGCTAAGACCCAAAATAACCTTCTTGTCGCCGACAGTTTCGCGAATGCGCTTAATCGACGTTTCGACATAGTCCGACATTTTCCAGTCGCCCGTGCAACCGCAAATGTTGTAGAGGAAATTCTTGATGATTTCAATGCCGCGCGGCGTGTGCGCGACTTCGGGGTGGAACTGCATTCCGTAAAAACGCTTCGCCTTGTTTTCGATAAGCGCGCACGAAGAATTTTCGGTCGTGCCAATCGCCTTGAACCCCGTCGGGAGCTTGTCCATTCTGTCGCCGTGCGAATTCCAAACCTGAATCGGCGACTTTATCCCTTTGAGCAAATCGCTATCCGACTCCGTAAACGACAATTTTCCCAACCCGTATTCGCGCTGCTTGCTCGAAACCACCGCGCCGCCGAGCATTTTACCCATCAGCTGCAATCCGTAGCAAATGCCGAGCACGGGCACTCCGAGCTCGAAAACCTTCGGGTCGGGACGCGGCGAACCTTTCGCCAAAACGCTGGCGGGACCGCCCGAAAGAATTACGCCGCAAACGCCCTGCTTTTTGAGCACCGACGCCTTTGTGTTGAACGGCATAATCTCCGAATACACGTTCAACTCGCGGATTCTGCGCGCTATGACCTGCGTATATTGCGAACCGAAATCTAAAACAGCTATCTTTTGATTCATAATGATATTTACGGATTGTATGTTAAAATTTCATTTCGGCGTTTTTGTATCCGCATTTCGGACACGCCTTCGCCTTTTCGCCCTCTCGCGAAACGTAGACCGAATCGCATTTCAGGCAGTAGAATGTGGAGGTTTTCGAAATCTTTTCGTAAACTTTCCTGTGTTTTGCCGCCGCCCAAAGCGACCACGCCGCGACAATCAAAATTGCCGAAACCAATATCCACGCGAAATAAACCGAAAGACTCATTGTGAAAAAACACAAACGCACCCGTTATTGGCGAGTGCGTTTGACAATTCGATAAAAGATCGATTATTCCTTTGTTTCCGCGCCCGCAGCCTTCTTGGCGGCCTTTTTAGTAGCCGTCTTTTTGGCAGCCGCTTTCTTTGTAGCGGTTTTCTTGGCGGGTTTCTTGGCTTCTTCCGCCGCGGGGGTTTCCTCCGCTACGGGAGCTTTGGCGGCTTCTGCGGCGGGCTTTTCAGCCTTCGTGGGGGCAGCCTTGTAGCCTTTGTCGTCGGCTTCGATAAGCTCGATAATCGCCATATCCGCGGCGTCGCCCGTGCGCTTTACAAGCTTGTAAATGCGGGTGTAACCGCCTTCGCGTTTGAGGAACTTCGAAACCTTTTCGGCAAAGAGGAAGTGAACCGCGCTGACGTCGCGAATCTTCGACAACGCCTGACGGCGCAGGTGAAGTTTCTTGGCGGTGTCGTCGGTGGCGGCAGCCTTCTTTGCCAAAGTAATCATTTTTTCCGCAAAAGGACGAAGTGCCTTTGCGTATCCGAGAGTTGTCTGAATTTTATCGTGGCGGAAAAGAGCCGACGCCAACGAAGCCATAATGGCTTGGCGGTGTTCTTTTTTTACGCCCAACTGATGTCTGTGTTTTTGATGACGCATTTTGTTTAATTTCTAAATTAGAGTGTTGTTGAATCTATCAAGCTTCCGTCGATTTTCATGCCAAGCGACAATCCCAACTGTTCCAATTTGCTCTTGATTTCGTTCAAAGATTTCTTGCCGAAATTGCGGTATTTGAGCATTTCCTGTTCGGATTTCATCGCCAGTTCGCCGACGGTTGTAATATTGGCGTTGTTCAGGCAGTTCGCCGCGCGGACAGACAACTCGATTTCGTTGACGCTCATATTGAGGAGCTTTCTGAGTCTGTTCTGTTCTTCGCTGACTTCCTTGCCCGCCGTTTCGAACTCGATATTTTCCTGATTTACGCTATCGAAGACGTCGATATGATGCTTCAAGATGACGGCGGCTTCTTTCAAAGCTTCGTCGGGAGTGATTCTACCGTCAGTCCAGATTTCAAGCGTGAGCTTGTCGAAATCCGTCATTTGACCGACGCGCGTTGCATCGACCGTGTACTTGACGAGCTCAATCGGGCTGAAAAGCGAGTCAATCGGAATAACACCGATTGCCTGGTCTTCAAGCTTGTTTTCCTCCGCCGGGCGCCATCCCCTGCCGCACGAAATCTCGACTTCGGCGTGGAATTTGCGCTTCGAATCCAGAGTGCAAATCACCTGTTCGGGATTCACAACCGTGATGTCGGCGTCTTGTTGAATATCGGCAGCGGTAATTGCACCCTCCTTGTCGGTGTCAATCATCAAACGCTTGTTTTCACGCGAATGGCTGATTAACTTGATTTTCTTCAAGTTGAGCACAATGTCCGTTACGTCTTCGACTATGCCGTCCACGCTTTGGAATTCGTGGTCGACACCGTCGATTTTTATCGAGCTGATAGCTGCACCTTCAATCGAACTAAGAAGAACGCGGCGTAGCGCATTGCCTATCGTGTGGCCGAAACCTGTTTCGAAGGGGTCCGCTACATACTTCGCATATGTGCTTGTGGCACTTGCTTCGTCTTTTACGAGACGCTTGGGGAGTTCAAATTTACCGAGGCGTTTTGCCATTGTCTTCTCCGTTTCTATTATTGGTTAATTACTATCGCGAGTAGAATTCAACGATAAGCTGGTCGTTGATGGATTTATCCATTTCGTCGCGAATCGGCAAACGGCTGATTGTGCCACGGTAGGCTTCGTCAACTCTGTCAATCCATGCGGGAGCTGCTTTGAGCTGCGATTCGTCCAAAGCTTTCTGCGCCAACTGGCGCGAGGACGCTCTGTCGCGAACTTCGACAACGTCTCCGGGTTTGCACGAGTAGCTCGGGATATCGACCTTTTTGCCATTAACCTGAACGTGTCCGTGCGTTACGAACTGGCGGGCAGCCTTACGCGTAGACGCAAAACCCAAAAGGTAGATGATGTTGTCCAAACGGACTTCGAGCAACTGCATAAAAATTTCGCCCGTGATACCGCGCTGACGCTTTGCCCTTTCGAACGTGAGGCGGAATTGCTTTTCGCTCAAACCGTACATAAAGCGGAGCTTCTGCTTTTCGTTCAAACCAGTCGAGTAGTTTGTTACGCGGCGGCGCAAACGCGGGCCGTGCTGACCGGGGATATACGGTTTCTTCGTCATCGCCTTGTTCGCGGGGAACAACGCCATACCGAAGCGGCGGTTGATTTTTGTTGTAGGTCCTGTATAACGAGACATAACTAAAATTCTCCTATCTGCTTATTATACGCGACGACGTTTCGGCGCGCGGCAACCGTTGTGCGGAACCGGCGTTACGTCCGTGATGGATGTTACTATAAAGCCCAAAGCCTGCAACGAGCGGATAGCCGAATCGCGACCCATACCGGGGCCTTTGACGTCGACGGCAACTTCCTTCATACCGTGGCTCATTGCGACTTTGCCTGCGTCCTGCGTAACGACCTGAGCGGCATAAGCCGTGCTCTTACGCGAGCCGCGGAAGCTCATCTTGCCTGCGCTCGACCAGCTAATAACATTGCCCTGCGCGTCCGTGAACGACACCTTCGTGTTGTTGAAAGTCGCGTTTATGTGGCATACGCCCGAGTGGACATTCTTGCTGCCCTTGGCCTTGCGAACCTTGATTTCGCCGACATCGGCCGAAAGCAAATCGCTCGCGCTGGGCTGTGAAGGCTTTGTTTCTTCGGTGGCCGCTTCGGGAGCCTGCGCGGCTGCTGCGGCAACTTCTTGTTGTTTCTTTTCTTCTTCGCTCATCTGTGAACCTTTACTTCTTTGTTACGACGCCGACAGTCTTGCGTGCGCCCTTGCGCGTTCTGGCATTTGTGCTCGTGCGCTGGCCGCGGACGGGCAAGCCCTTTGCGTGGCGCAAGCCGCGGTATGATTTGATTGCCGTAAGGCGTTTGAGGTTGCCCACGATTTCGCGACGAAGGTCGCCTTCAATCTTGTATTGGCGTTCGGCGACGACATTCATAATCTTGTTGATTAGTTCTTCCGTCAGCTCGTTGGCGCGCATTTGTTCAGGTATGCCGCAGTCCTTGCAAATAATCTTTGCGCGGGCCGGACCGATACCATAGATGTATCTTAAAGCGTATTCTACACGCTTGTCATTGGGAATATCTACTCCGAGTAATCTTGGCATATTTATATTTCTGTTAAAAAAGACTGTCCAATATGACAATTTTTTTTTGTTTTGAAAAGACTTTTTTTGCCTTTTTATAAATTTTTCATTTTCTCCGAAAACCTTTCGCACGACAATTTCGCTTAGAAATTTGTCGGAAGCGTCAGAATTTCCGGCTCTCCGTCTGTAACGAGCACCGTATGTTCCATATGGCAACTCGGTTTGCCGTCTGACGTGTAGACCGTCCAGCCGTCATCTCCGATAAATATTTCGGCACTTCCCATAGTAATCATCGGCTCAATCGCCAAAGTCATACCCGCTTTCAGAAGCGGCCCAGTGCCAGCTTTGCCGTAGTTCGGAATTTGGGGTTCTTCGTGCATATGCTTGCCAACGCCGTGCCCCGTAAATTCCTCGACAATACCGTATCCGCAAGACTCTACATATTTTTGAATGGCGGCCGAGATGTCCCCGACCCTGTTGCCCTGTCTTGCTTGTGCGATTCCCAAACGGAGTGCCTTGTCGGTTGCCTCCACAAGATTTTTGACGTCTTGCGAAACCTCGCCGATGCAGACAGTTCGCGTATTGTCGCCCACAAAGCCCTGATAGATTACGCTCACGTCGAAGCTGACAATGTCGCCCGATTTCAGAATCACGTCTTTTCGGCCGATTCCGTGTATAACTTCGTCGTTTACCGAAATGCAGACATAACCGGGATACCGCAACGTGTCGCACTTGTATTTATAACAAGCACTCCTCGCGCCGTATTCGGACATAAAAGACTTGGCAGCCTGATCAAGCTCCCAAGTCGAGATTCCCTCTTCCGCCATTTGGCAAAGTCTGTCCAAGATCTTTGCCGCAACGGCGCAAGCCCTACGCATAATACGCAAATCTCTTTCGGATTTTATCGGTATCATACAATCTATCAATATTTATCTAATATAAAGAACGAATTGTTCCTTCCGTCCCGACCCTTTCGGATTAGGCGAACGAACGTATTGCCCACGCCGCCAGTCCGACCACATAAAATGCGGCCATAACCGACAACAAAGACCAAATGTTTTTAACCTCGCTCGTATCGAGCATCTGGCGGGTTTGCCCCACGCTGCGCCCGCGGATTCTTCCCTTTTTCAGGAAGCCGTCGTAGTGACGCTGCAACAGATAAGTCTCGACCTGACGCATTGTGTCCAACGAAACACCTACCGCGATAAGCGCGCCCGTGCCGCCGAAGAAATGCGCAATTTTCGAGGGAATGCCCCAATACGACATCAAAATCTGGGGCAAGACCGCAATTATAACCAAGAATATTGCGCCCGCCATTGTCAAGCGCGTCATCACATAATCGAGGAATTTTGCGGTGTTTTCGCCGGGGCGAACCCCCGGGATATAGCCGCTATTGCGTTTAAGCTCGTCCGAAATCTGTAACGGCTTAAACATAATAGAGACCCAAAAATAGCTGAATACAAAGACCAACGCGCCGTAAATCAGGCTGTAAGTCGAGATGTTGAACTGTCCGAATATCTGCTGCGGGAACAACATCAACGCGCTTGCAAATATGATCGGCATAACGCCCGCGTAGTTGACCTTCAAAGGCAAATACGAGCTTTGACCGCCCATAATCCTTCTGCCGACAACGCGTTTTGCATATTGCACGGGGATTTTTCTAACCGCCTGCAAAATCATGATTATCGCCGCCGTTACAACCCCCAAAAGCACGAGCATAACCACAGCCTGCGGAACGCCCATCGACGCGCTTTCCGCGCCGACAGCTCTGGCAAAAACCATATTCCACGCCTGAGATACCGCCCCCGGGAGAGTGTCGATAATACCGACAGTAATGATGATAGATACGCCGTTGCCTATGCCGCGCTGGGTAATTTGCTCGCCCAACCACGTCAGTATCATACAGCCCGTCGTCATAAGAATGACGCTGACTATGAAGAATACCGCCATGTTACTCGAAACAATTATCGAGCCGAACTGAGCCTTATCGAACCCCGAGAACATCGTTTCGGGAGAATACGCCAAAGCGTAGGTAATCATTACGCCCTGAATCAAGGCGATGGCTATTGTCAAATAACGGGTGTATTGGGCTATCTTCTGCCTGCCCGAATCGCCTTCCTGCATAAGTCTGGCCAAACTCGGCATAACCGCCCCCATAAGTTGCAATATAATAGAAGCACTGATGTATGGCATAATGCCCAAGGCGAAAATCGCCCCGTTCATCATCGCGCCGCCAGTAAACATATTATACAAACCTGCCAAGCCGCTCGCATCGGACGCCGCCGACGCGTAATAGGCCTGCAAAGGAGTCGGGTCTAACCCCGGCAGAGGAATGCCCGCGCCCACTCTCGCAATAAACACCAAACCTAACGTTAGCAGAATTCTCTGACGCAATTCGGGAATTTTAAAGCAATTTGTGAAAGCACTAAGCATATCTTACCTGTCTTTATTTCAATTTATTCGGCATCGTTGACGACCGCTTTGCCGCCTGCCGCTTCGAGTTTCGCAACCGCGCTCGCCGAGAACTTGTCGGCGTGGACAACGATTTTCTTCGAAACTTCGCCGAAACCGAGCACCTTGACCAAAGCGTCCTTGGCTCTGACCAAACCCGCCATAACCAAGTCGTTTCTCGAAACTTCCTCCAAGCCCAACGCGTCGAGGTCGCCCACATTTACCGTGGCGTATTCGACTCTGAACTTGTAGTTGTTGAAACCGCGGTGCGGCAACTTGCGGTACAAAGGCATCTGACCGCCTTCGAACCCCGGACGGACGTGCCCGCCGCTGCGAGCCTTCGCGCCCTTGTGTCCGCGACCCGACGTTTTGCCGTGGCCGCTGCCTACGCCGCAACCCAAACGTTTGCTTGAATGCTTCGCGCCTTTCGGATTGGAAAGTGTGTGCAATTTCATTTTCTAAATCTCCTATTTGCTTCTCAACGCGCTGATAGCTTCGGCAGTTCTGAGCTGATACAAAGCTTTGAGCGTCGCATTTACCATTGCCATACGGTTGTTCGAACCGAGCGATTTACTCAGAACGTCCTTAACGCCGACCGCTTCCAAGACGTCGCGAACGCTGCCGCCCGCGATAACGCCCGTACCTTGGCTGGCGGGACGCAACAAAACTACGCCGCCGTCGCAAGAACCGATTACTTCGTGCGGAATCGAGCCGTCTTTGAGGCTGACGAACTTCATCACCTTGCGGGCTCTGTCCGAAGCCTTCTTGATGGCGTCTGGAACTTCCTTAGCTTTACCCGTGCCAACGCCGATTTTGCCGTTGCCGTCGCCGACAACAACCAAAGCCGCAAACGTAAAGCGGCGACCGCCCTTTACGACCTTGGCGCAACGGTTGATGTGCACAACCTTTTCAATGAGTTCCGGCCCCGCGTCTTTGTCGGCAGCAGCCTGTCTGTTTTTAAATTCTCTACTCATTTATCTATTCCTGTTAGAAGTTAATACCGGCTGCGCGAACCGCGTCAGCAAAGCTCTTGACGCAACCGTGATAGCGGCGCGAACCTCTGTCGAAAACGACAGCCGTAACGCCCGCGGCTTTGAGCTTTTCGCCGAACTTCGCACCCAGAGCCTGAGTTCCCGCCATATTGGGCAAAAGCTTTTCGCCCGCGAGTTCCTTTGAAGTCGAGCAAAGCGAAACAATCGTCTTGCCTTCGTGGTCGTTTATGCACTGTGCATAAATGTGCTTGTTCGACAAGCACAACGAAAGACGCGGACGTTCCGCAGAACCACACACCTTCGAGCGAACTCTCCAATGACGTTTCTGTTGCAATTCTTTTTTCTTGAGAAATTTCATAATGTTTCCTTTCAAATCCGCAATTACGCAGTTTTCTTGCCTTCCTTGCGGCGGACGTATTCTCCGTGGATTCTGACACCCTTGCCCTTATACGGTTCGACGGGATAGAAGTGTTTCAAATCGGAAGCGACCTGCCCAACCATGTGCTTGCTCGCGCCCGAAACCGTGACCAACGGATTTCTGTCGGGAGTTTCGCCGATTACGACATTGATGCCTTCGGGCAGATTGTATACGCAGGGGTGCGCATAACCCAACGACAACGTCAAAACCTTGCCTTTGAGGTCTGCCTTAAAACCGACGCCCTTGATTTCCAAAACCTTCTGGTAACCGTTCACAACGCCGTTGACCATAGCCGCTATAATGCTGCGGGCAGTTCCGTGCATCGCATTCGAAAGACGCGACGCCGACGCAGTCGAAACCTTGATTTCGTCGCCTTCAAGAACAATCGAAACCGCCTTGTTGAACGACTGCGAAAGTTTGCCCTTCGCGCCTTCTACCGAAACCACATTGTCCACCACCGACGCCTTCACGCCTGCGGGAATTTTTACTGGAAGTTTACCTATTCTACTCATATCTTGCCTTCCTTACCAAACTTTGCAGAGAATTTCCCCGCCAGCTTTCTTCGTGCGGCAGTCGGAATCCTTCAAGACGCCCTGCGAGGTCGTCAAAATCGAGATACCCATACCGTTGAGAACGCGCGGAATGCTGCGGTATTCGAAATAACGACGGCAACCGGGTGTCGATTCCCTCGTGATGCCCGTGATGGCGGGCACGCCGTCGATGTATTTCATTGTGATTGTGAGTTGCTTTTTAACGTCGCCGCTAACTTCGTAGTTCGAAATATAACCTTCGTCCTTCAAAATCGAAGCTATGCCTTCGCGAATCCTCGACCATTGGGTGGTGCAGGATTCTTTTCCGGCTCTGCTTGCGTTGCGCACTATTGTCAAAAAGTCGCCAATACTGTCGTGAGTTGCCATATTATTTATCCTTTCGCATTACCACGATGATTTTGTTACGCCCGGCAGTTTACCATCAAGAGCCAATTCTCTGAAAGTAATACGCGACAAGCCGAACTTGCGGATATAAGCCCTCGGACGCCCCGTAATCGAGCAGCGATTGCGGATGCGAATCTTCGATGCGTTGCGCGGAATTTTGCACAATTTGCGCTGAGCTTCAAAGAATTCTTCGTCGCTTGTGTTGGGGTTGCTCAAAATCTTTTTGAGTTCCGCCTTCTTGGCAGCATATTTCGCAACCAATTTCTGGCGTTTCAAATTGCGTTGTATGGATGATTTTTTTGCCATATTATAACTCTTTCAGGACTATGAATTCGACTTTCTGAAAGGCATACCCAACAATTTGAGCAGCTCTCTCCCCGACTTGTCGTCGGTCGCCGTTGTTACGATTGTGATGTCCATACCGATGTTCTTCCTGTTCGGGTCGACCGTAATTTCGGGGAAGATTGTATGGTCGGCAATGCCGTAGTTATAGTTGCCCGCGCCGTCAAGCCTCAAACTTACGCCTCTGAAATCTCGAATCGACGGAAGAACTACCGCGATGAATTTGTAGAGGAATTCCCACATCGTCGCGCCGCGCAAAGTTACCTTCACGCCGTTTTCCTGACCTTCGCGCAATTTGAAATTCGCGATGCTCTTGCGCGCCTTTGTGATGACAGGCTGCTGACCTGTAATCTTGGCTATTTCCTTTGCGACTTCCTGCGCCCAACCCTTAGCGTTTTCGCTGCGGATACCGGAGCTGATTACTATCTTCTCCAAGTTGGGCACAACATGCGGATTTTCGATTCCCAAATTCTTTTTCAATTCGGGAACGACTTTCTCCATATATATTTTCTTTAATACGGGTGTGCTCATTTTTTTGTCTTTTTTGGCCTCTGATTACGTCCGAGCCTATTTTTTCTTGGCATCGAAACGCCCAGCCGGCATTACGTTTGAAATGTGGATGGGAGCTTCGCGTTCAACGATAGCGCCCTCGGGATTTTTCTCGCTCTTGCGTTCGTGGTGCTTGCGGACATTTACGCCCTCGACCAAAACGCGTTCGTCCTTCGGGAAAACCTGCATGATTTTGCCGCGCTTGCCCTTGGAAGAACCGGAGATAACTACTACTTCGTCGCCTTTTTTAACAAATCTTTTCATATTACAAGACCTCCGGTGCCAACGATACGATTTTCATATAGTTCTTCGAACGCAATTCGCGCGCGACAGGCCCGAAGATACGCGTACCTTTCGGATTGCCCGTGCCGTCGAGAATAACGCACGCATTCGTGTCGAAACGCAAATACGAACCGTCGTTTCTGCGAATCGGAGCTTTTGTTCTGACTATGACTGCCTTGGCAACCGTGCCCTTCTTGACTGCCGCATCGGGAGTCGAGCTTTTTACGGCAACGACGATGACGTCGCCGACCTTGGCGGTTCTGCTGCGCTGACCCAAACGACGAATCATAGCGACTTCTTTCGCACCCGTGTTGTCGGCAACAACGAGCTTTGTCTGCATTTGTATCATATCGTGCTCTCCTTATTCTGCTGCCACTACGGGAGCCTTTTCAATTATGCGAACTACGCGGAATCTTTTGAGCTTGCTGACAGGGCGCGTTTCCGTAACTTCGACCTTGTCGCCAAGCGCGCATTCGTTGTTTTCGTCGTGGACGTGAATAACCGTCTTGCGGCGAATTTCCTTGCGGTACAACGGGTGCGGAACCTTGTAGAAATATGTAAGCTTTATGCTTTTGTCCCCCGACTTCGACGTTACGACGCCGACGAGACTTCTGCGTGACTTTCTTGTATTTTCCGACATTGTTTTGCCTTATTTCTGAGCTTTAATGGTTTCAAACCGAGCAATATCGCGGCGCAACTGTCTGATGCGGCCGGTATTCTCAACCTGTGCGGTGCCTTTGCGAATGTTGAGATTGAGCAATTCCTCGCGCATATCGCGCAATTTTTTCGCCATCTCTTCGGCTGAAAGCTCTCTAATTTCCTTCGATTTCATCTTTCAAATCTCCTTATAGAATTTCAACGCCTTCGCGCACCACGAACTTGCATTTAAACGGAAGTTTTCCGTCCGCCAGTCTCATAGCTTCTCTTGCCATGCTTGCGGGAACGCCCGAAACTTCGAACAAAATGCTGCCCGGTTTAATGATTGCCGCCCAGAATTCGACCGAGCCCTTACCCTTACCCTGACGGGTTTCGGCGGGTTTCTTGGTTACCGACCTCTGCGGGAATACGCGCATCCAAACCTTACCGCGGCGCTTGAAGTGCCTGTTGATTGCAACACGAGCGGCTTCGAGCTGCGAAGACGAACACTTGCCGCGTTCTATCGCCTGAATTGCGTAATCGCCGAATGCGATTGTATCTCCGCCCTTAGCCATGCCGCGGTTGCGGCCCTTGTGCATCTTGCGGTATTTAGTTTTTGCTGGAAGAATATTTGCCATATTTTTCTCTCCCTAAAATTAGATGTTGTCTTCCGACTTCAAGCACAACCAGCATTTCACGCCGATTTTACCGTAGACGGTGTTAGCTTCGGTGAAGCCGTAATCGATGTTTTCGCGCAAAGTGTGCAGGGGAATTCTGCCCTTTCTCTGCCATTCGCAACGCGCAATTTCCGCGCCGCCCAAACGACCCGAGACCTGAACCTTGATACCGTCCGCGCCGCTTGCCATACAAGTCGTGATGGCCTTTTTAACGGCTCTGCGGAACGAGATTCTGCGTTCAAGCTGCAAAGCAATGCTTTCGGCAACCAAGAAAGCGTCGAGGTCGGGCTTCTTGATTTCCTGAATGTCGACAATCACTTCCTTGCCGATGAATTTCGCCAAGTCGGCCTTCAACGCGTCGAGCAACGCGCCTTTCTGACCGATGACCATACCCGGACGCGCCGTGAAGATTTTCACTCTGATGCGCGAGCCCGCTCTTTCGATGAAAATGCGGGGAACAGACGCGTTTTTGAGCTTGCCGCGAAGAAATTCGCGAATGCGATAATCTTCGTTTACTGATGCTGCATAGTCCCCTTTATTCGCGAACCAACGCGACTCCCAGTCGCGACGAACTGCGAGACGGAAACCTTTTGGATTTACTTTTTGACCCATATTATCTGCCTCTTTTAATTATTTTTGGTCGCTAAGGACTACCAAAATATGGCTGGTTCTCTTGCGAATCGGATGCGCGCTGCCTCTGGCAACGGGTCTGAAACGTCTGAAAGCCACACCTTGGTTGACTATCGCGCTTTTGATTGTTAAATTGGCGGCCGCAAGACCGTTGTTGTTTTCGGCGTTAGCTATCGCGCTTGCGAGCGTCTTAGCAAACAACCTCGCGCTCTTGCGCGGAACGAGTTTCAAGATTTCCAACGCTTCCGCAGCGTTGCGGCCCTGAATCTCGCGTGCTATTTCGCGCACCTTTTTGTCTGACATGCGCGCAAACTTTGTTAAAGCTTTAACTTCCATTGTTATCTTTCTGTTTTTAGTTTGCTGTAATATGAACGGCAGCTCCCTGTTGTATTTCTGCGTTGGTAATTATAAGTGCGATACTTTCGTCTTCGGTTGCCTCGACCACCACGACTTTCGCCGTTGTCTTGTCGGGATTCTTTGCAGTGCAAACCGCGCCTATGCGCATATTGCCCTTAAAGCCCGTATCTATAACCACCAAGTCGGCGTTTTCGCCCGCGATAACTTCGACCACCCTTCCCGCGTTTTCGGGATTATAACAGTTGTCTTTCGTTATCCAACGGGGAGACTCGGCAAAGCCCATCGCGCTTGAAAAAATCAAACAAAACAAAACTTTGCCCAGCCGAGCCATATTACATAGTTGCCTTTTTGGTGTGCGGTTGGTGTCCTTTGAAGAAACGGGTCGGCGCAAATTCGCCAAGCTTGTGCCCTACCATATTTTCCGTAACATAGACGGGCAAAAACTTTTTACCGTTGTGGACGTTGAAATTCAAACCGATAAAATCGGGCGTAATCATCGAACGCCTCGACCAAGTCTGAATCGGCTTGTGCGAGTTCGTCTTCTGGGCTTCGTCGATTTTGTCTTGGAGACTGGGGTCGACAAACGGGCCTTTTTTAATTGAACGTGCCATAATTATTTATTCTCCTGTAAACTATTTCTTGGCCTTTTTCCCGTTGCGACGCAACAGAATCATTGAATTTGAAGGCTTGCTCTTGGTACGTGTCGGATAACCCTTTGCCAACTGCCCCCACGGAGAAACCGGATGACCGCCGCCCGAAGTGCGACCTTCACCACCGCCCATCGGGTGGTCGACAGGATTCATCACAACACCGCGGACTCTCGGACGCCTACCCAACCAGCGCACTCTACCGGCTTTGCCGAGGCTCTGGTTGCGGTATTCCAAGTTGCCGACTACGCCGATAACGGCGCGGCATTCCGCATTGATAAGACGAATTTCGCCGCTGGGCATTTTCACAGTGGCAACGCCGCCTTCGACGGCAACCAACTGCGCGCCTGCGCCTGCGCCGCGGGCAATCTGCGCGCCCTTGCCGGGCTGCATTTCAATCGAGCTGATTCTCGTCGCCGCGGGGATAAATTTAAGAGGCATGCACATTCCGACGGGGAATTCGTCGGGGCGTTTGTCCAAAGTCATAACCTTGTCGCCCTTTTTCATTCCGTCCAAAGCGATGATGTAACGCTTTTCGCCGTTTTCATACTGCAACAACGCCAAATACGCCGAACGATACGGGTCGTATTCGATAGCCATAACCGTTGCGGGAACGTTTACGATGTCGCGCTTGAAATCGACAACGCGATACAGTCTTTTATGACCGCCGCCGCGACGGCGCGACGTGATTCTGCCGTAGCAGTTGCGACCCTTCGCGCGGTGCTTGCTTTCGGTCAACGAGCGTTCCGGACGCTTGTTGTCGACTTCGGGACGGCTCAACTCCATAAATCTCTGGGCAGGAGTCAAAGGTCTTCTTTTAATAATTGCCATTTTTCAAATCTCCTTGCTTACGCTAATTGAATAGAATCGCCTGCTTTGAGCGTGACGATTGCCTTCTTCATTTTGCCCTTAACTCCGGGAGCGGCTTTGCGCATGCGCGAGACCTTAACTTTACCCTTGGCGTTAATGACGTTTACTTTCTCAACCTTGACATTGAAAAGCTTTTCAACTGCCTGCGAAATCGCGATAGCGTTCGCGTCTTCGGCTACAACAAACGTGTATTTGTTTGCAACCTGGGCGTTGGCGGCCTTTTCAGTCACGCGGACCCCCTTAATAATATTTTCAGGCTTAATCATGACCTACCTCTTTCTTAGTCCTTGTTGATTCTTGCCAACATCGTGTCCAAGCCCTTGCGCGAAACAATGACGTTGTCGAACTGAACGAGTTCGAGCGCGCTTGTGACCGCGCTTTCGCAGAAGTTGGCTCTTTCGATGTTGCGGCTTGCCAAAATGAAATTGTCTTCGAAAACATCGTCGATAAGCAAAACCTTGCCTTCGGGCTTGATGTTAGCCAAAACTTTCGCGACAGCCTTTGTTTTTCTTTCGGGGGCTTCGAACGCTTCGATTACGCACAGACCGCCGTCGACGCACTTGTCGAAGAACGCCCTTGCAAAAGCCAAAGCCTTGACCTTGCGGTTGATTTTTTTCGACCAGTCTCTGGGAGTCGGACCGAAAACGACAGCACCGCCGCGGTGAATCGGGCTCTTCATCGTGCCGTGACGCGAACGACCGCCGCCCTTCTGTTTAAACGGCTTGCGGCAAGTTCCGCTAACGTGGCCGTAGTCGAGAGTTGAGGCATTGCCCTGACGCGCATTCGCCTGATAGGCTACGAGCGTTTCCTTCAAGGCAAACAAACCCTTGTTTTCTTCAAATTCGGGGATATTTGCGAAATCCTGTTCCGCGAAGCTCGAACCGTCTTTTGTGTAAACTTTAAGTTTCATATCGGCGACTCTCCTTATTGTGCTTTCTTGACTTTCTTAGCCGTGCGGACGATAACCATATCGCCTTTCGCACCGGGGAGACTTCCCTTAATCAGGAGAATGTTTTTGTCTTCCAAAATTTTTACGATAGCGTGGTTCTGCGTCGTGCAACGAACTTGGCCCATATGACCGGGCATCTTTCTACCCTTGTAGACGTGGCCAGGAGTCTGGCGGCAGCCGACCGAACCGGGACGACGGTGCATCATATGGCCGTGCGTTTCGGGCTGACCGTCGAAGTTGTGACGCTTCATTACGCCCTGAAAACCGCGACCTTTTGTTGTGCCGATAATGTCGACCATCTGACCTTCCGCAAATTTCGCGACAGTCATAACGTCCCCAGCCTTAAATTCCGAAGCGTTGTCGACGCGGAATTCGACCAATTCAGTTACGGGAGACACACCCGCTTTGTTTAAGTGCCCGAGCGAGGACTTCGACATACGCTGTTCTTTCTGCGCATTGAAGCCAATCTGGACGGCTTCATATCCGTCGCTCTGAGCTGTTTTTACCTGTGTGACGGGGCACGGACCTGCCTCAACGACAGTAACAGCGACAAGGCTGTTGTCTCCGTCAAAAATCTGGGTCATACCCAGCTTTTTACCTATTAGTATTTGACTCATTTTCTAAGCGGCAGGCGGAATTTCACATCTTCAAAACCCCGATTTCAGCCGAACAACAGTTTGTCCGCACCCTTTCGGAGAGTTTCTACAATGCCAAACCCCTTTAAACCTGCTTTAGTTGTTTTGGTTGATAAAATTTGTAAAGGGCACAATGTTGATAAAAACATAAACCCTGTCAACAAATTTTTTTGTTTTTAGCAAAATTTTTCGACAAATATCGCGTAAACTTTTCGGTTCTCTGCTCTTTTTGGGAAAAATCCCGAACAGATGCTTCAAAAAATTTACGCCAAAATTTGTAAAAAATGTATAAGACACAAGCCCGATTTCCACCGAGGCTCACGCCGAAAAGCAAACATACACGCCTCCGACTTTGCAAAAATCAAAGCCAATTCGTGCACACCAGCTAAAAAGAACTTCCGCCTCTCCAAATCAGCTGCGCGAAAAAAATCCACACCGCCAATCCGAACGAGAACTCGGCGCATATAAAATCCGCCACACTCTCCTCAGAACCGAAGCGCGACACGGAACTTAAACCATCGCCGCGCTCTCCTCCGCACCAAAGCGCGACAGGGAACTTAACTCCTCGCCACACCTCAGAGAGTCAGAAGCCGGACGGGAAATAAAAAATCCGCCACACTTCGGAAAGCTAAGAGGCATAACAGGGAAATTCAATCCACGCCACACCTCGGAGAGCTAAGAGGCGTAGCAGGAAAATTCAATCCACGCCACACCTCAGGAATTACAATCAATTATACATTGATTGTAATGTCAACACCACTGGGGAGATTGAGCTTTTTAAGCTCGTCAACCGTGTTGGGCGTAGGATTAACAATGTCAATCAAACGCTTGTGCGTGCGCAATTCAAATTGCTCCATACTCTTCTTGTCGACGTGAACCGAACGATTCACCGAATATTTTTCGATTTTCGTCGGAAGCGGAACGGGGCCCGAGACTCTCGCTCCTGTTCTTTTAGCCGTTTCGACAATTTCGCCCGCGCTTTGGTCTATCGTGCGGAAGTCATAGCCTTTGAGCTTTATTCTAATTCTCTGAGTAGCCATATTATTTTCTCTTCAAAATTTGATTATCTTTGTGTTTTGCGCGCGGCGCCTTCCTGAACTTGCTTCAAGACTGCCGCGGGAACTTGTTCAAAGTGGCTCGGTTCCATCGAATACGAAGCGCGGCCGCTTGAAAGCGAGCGAATGTCCGTAGCGTAGCCGAACATTGTTTCGAGCGGAACGAAAGCTCTGATGATTGTATCGTTGCCCTTCGTTTCCATACCCTGAACCTGTCCGCGACGGCGGTTGATATCGCCCATAACGTCGCCCTGATACTCGTTCGGAGTCGTAACTTCAACCTTCATAATCGGTTCAAGCAAAATCGGGTTCGCATTCTTCATAGCGTCTTTGAAGGCAAAAATACCCGCCATTTTGAACGCCATTTCCGAAGAGTCGACTTCGTGGAACGAACCGAATACCAAGCGAACCTTGACGTCCACAACAGGATACCCCGCCACGACGCCGTTTATCATAGCTTCCTTGATACCGTCTTCCGTCGGCTTGATGTATTCCTTCGGGATTACGCCGCCGACAATTTCGTTGACGAATTCGTAGTGCTTGCCCTTTTCGAGCGGTTCGAGTTCGATTTCCGCGTGGCCGTATTGACCGCGACCGCCCGACTGACGGACGAATTTGCCGACGCCGTGCGCCTTCTTGGTAATCGTTTCCCTGTAAGCAATCTGGGGCTTGCCCGAGTCTGCTTCGACCTTAAACTCTCTGAAAAGACGGTCTCTGATGATATCGAGGTGCAACTCACCCATACCTGCGATAAGCGTCTGCCCCGTTTCCTGATTCGTCGTGACGACGAACGTCGGGTCTTCTTCCGCCAAACGCTGCAAGGCAATCGATAGCTTTTCCTGGTCGGCTTTGCTCTTGGGCTCAATGCTCATAGCGATAACCGGCTCGGGGAATGTCGGAGGTTCGAGACGGACTTCGTGGTCTCTGTCGCAGAGAGTGTCGCCCGTTACGATGTCCTTCGCGCCGATAATCGCGCAGATTGCGCCCGAGTATGCCTCTTCGATATCGTCCCTCTTGTCCGCCTTGATAACGAGCAAGCGCGAGATACGTTCGGTTTTGCGCGAACGCGGGTTGTAAATTGTCATACCCTTCTTTATGCAGCCGCTGTATACGCGGATAAATACGAGTTTGCCGACGAACGGGTCGGACCACAATTTGAAAGCCAAAGCCGTCGGAGGCGCGAAGTCGTCGGGGACGATTTCCAGCGAGGGCGTGTCTTCGTCGTCTTCGCCGTAAGCCTTAATCGGGGGAACATCGAGCGGACTGGGGAGGTAGTCGACAACCGCGTCGAGCAACATCTGAACGCCCTTGTTCTTGAACGCCGAACCGGGAACAACACCAACGAAGTTTAGCGACAACGTAGCCTTACGAACGCCCAAGCGGAGTTCGTCTTCCGTGAAGTTTGTTTCGCCTTCGAGGAATCTTTCCATAATGCCGTCGTCGAAATCGGCAATGGCTTCGATAAGTTCGGCTCTGTATTGTTCCGCCTTTTCCTTGTATTCGGCGGGAATTTCAACGGTGTCGTACTTGACGCCCTGCGGGTCGTTTTCGTCATAGACATAGGCCTTCATCGCAATGAGGTCTATCAGGCCTTTGAGCTGGTCTTCCGCGCCAATGGGGAGGAACAACGGATGGGGATTGCCGCTGAGCTTTGTTTTGATGTCTTCGACCGCGCCGTAGAAGTCCGCGCCCGTTCTGTCCATCTTGTTGATGAACGCAATGCGGGGAACGTGGTACTTGTTCATCTGACGCCAAACCGTTTCGGACTGGGGCTGGACGCCCGCGACCGCGCAGAATACCGCGATTGCACCGTCGAGAACACGCAGCGAACGTTCAACTTCGGCGGTGAAGTCGACGTGTCCAGGGGTGTCGATGAGGTTGATCTGGTGTTCGATACCCTTGAACGGACCGTCTTTGGTCTTCCAGTTGCAAGTGATAGCCGACGACGTAATGGTTATGCCGCGTTCGCGTTCCTGCTCCATCCAGTCTGTGACAGCCGTGCCTTCGTGAACTTCGCCAATCTTGTGGACTACGCCGCTATAAAACAATATACGTTCCGAGCAAGTTGTTTTGCCCGCGTCGATGTGCGCCGAAATACCGATGTTTCTCGTGTATTCCAAGGGCTTGACCCTGTTCGGCGAATTTTTTTCAGATAAGTTTGCCATTTATAGTAAGCTTTCTTTGTAAAATTGTAAAACCGATACGGTCGAACTCACCAGCGCAGGTGCGCAAAAGCCCTGTTGGACTGCGCCATCTTGTGCACGTCTTCGCGCTTCTTGACAACCGTGCCCGTATTGTTGTAAGCGTCGACAAGTTCGTTGGCCAAGGCTTTCGCCATGGGAACGCCCTTTCTGGAACTCGCGGCTTCGATAAGCCAACGGAACGCCAATGTCTGCTGGCGATCGAACGAGACTTCGACGGGGACCTGATAAGTTGCGCCACCAACGCGGCGGCTTTTTACTTCGAGCTTGGGGCGGATATTTTCCAATGCGCCTAACAACAAATCAATCGGGTCGCCCTTCTCGAGTTTTTCGCTGACAAGTTCGATTGCGCCGTAAACGATGCGTTCGGCAACCGTTTTCTTGCCGTTCTTCATCACCATATTGATGAGGTGGCTAACCAACGGACTCTTGTAGCGGGAATCAGGTATACGTTCTCTTTTTTCAGCTCTGTGTCTGCGTGACATATTATTTCGCCTTATCTTTTAATGTTAAAATTTATTTCTTTTCCTTGGGACGCTTTACGCCGTATTTCGAGCGGCTTCTGCGGCGTTTTTCAACACCCATGCAGTCGAGAGAACCGCGCACGATGTGGTAACGGACACCGGGCAAGTCCTTGACACGGCCGCCGCGCACCAGCACAACACTGTGCTCCTGCAACGAGTGACCTTCGTCGGGAATGTAAGCAATAACTTCGAAACCCGAAGTCAGACGCACTTTCGCCACTTTGCGGATAGCCGAATTAGGCTTTTTCGGCGTTCTGGTCATAACCTGAACGCATACGCCGCGGCGAAACGGATTAGATTTGAGCGCGGGAGCCTTCGTCTTAGCTTTTACGAGGGTTCTCGGCTTGCGAACTAATTGATTTATTGTAGGCATATTTTGTTTATTTTGATAAAAATGAAAGGGGGAAATGTATTGAACATTTTTCCTTTGGCAAGTTTTTTTATAGATTTTTACGATTTTTTTTGTTCTGTCGGCTGATTTTTCGCTTTTTTTTCGAACCCCGCGCCAGCTACTTTGCACTGGACAGCAAACTTTCCGAAAAATTTTTTCAAAAAAATCCTCCGAGATTTTTTGCGAAATACGGCGGCTTCGGTCGGTTTTCCGACAACCCCGCCGCATCTGCTCTGTCAAAAGCTTTTGCTTATTCCTGCGCCGATTCCGAAACGGGCTGGACGTCCTGTTCGTCGTCCAATTCAATTTCGGGCGCGGTCGGAATAACCTTCAAGCGGCGGTAGGCGGCCAAGCCCGTCCCCGCAGGAATGAGATTACCCATAATGACATTTTCCTTGAAACCTTCGAGGTTGTCGACCTTGCCGAGCGTTGCGGCTTCGGTGAGCACCTTTGTCGTTTCCTGGAACGACGCCGCGCTGATGAAGCTTTCGGTTTCGAGCGAAGCCTTTGTGATGCCGAGCAAAATCGGCTCGCACTTCGCGGGATTACCGCCCGCCTCGATGATGCGCTTTTGGGTTTCGGCAAATTCGTAGCCGTCGACCTGTTCGCCCCAGAAGTAGTCCGAGTCGCCCGTGTCGACAACCTTGACCTTGCGCAACATTCTCGAAATGATAACTTCGATGTGCTTGTCGTTAATTGTGACACCCTGCGAGCGGTAAACCTTCTGGATTTCGCACAAAATGTGCTCCTGAACGGCTTCTTTGCCCTTGATTTCCAAAATTTCCTTCGGGTCGAAACCGCCGTCGGTCAGCGGCTGTCCCTTTTCGACATATTCGCCGTCCTGAACGATAATGCGCTTGCTTGTCGGGATCTGGTACTTGTCGATAACTTCGTCGTTTTCGTCCCTGATTTCGATGCACTTCTTCTTGCGGTTCGTCTTGCCTTCGGCGACCTTGCCCGCAACGCGCGCCATTTCGGCGGCGTCCTTCGGACGGCGGGCTTCGAACAATTCGGACACGCGCGGCAAGCCGCCCGTGATGTCCTGCGTTTTTGCCGCCGAACGCGGAGTTTTCGCGATAACCATACCCGAGACAATCTTCTGCCCGTCTTCGACCGCAACCTGCGCGCCCGTGGGAATCTTGAAAATACCGATAGGTTCGCTCTTGTTTATCTTTGCATCCCAAATTTCGATGCGCGGATCGAGGTCTTCCTTGTGCTCGGAAATGACGATAGTGCTCCTGCCCGTGGCGGCGTCGAAATCGCTGCGGTAGGTGATGCCGTCGGTCATATCCTTGTATTTCACCACACCCGCCTTATCCGACAAAATCGGAACACTGTGCGGGTCCCAACGCGCAATGAGCTGCCCCTTCTGAACCCTGTCGCCGTCGTTTGCCGAAATCATCGCCCCTTGGACAATCTTGAAGTTTTCAAGCTCCTTGTTGTCGTCGTCGAGAATCTTGACAACGCCAGTCTTGTTGAGGACGACGTTTGTCGAAGCGGGTTTGCCCGTTGCGGGGTCCTGATAATTCAACTGAACGCTTCTCAACCCCTCATAACGGATAATACCGCTGTGCTTTACGCGGATTTCGGGTGCTTTGACAGCCTGCGCAACACCGCCAACGTGGAACGTGCGCATCGTAAGCTGCGTGCCCGGCTCGCCGATTGACTGAGCCGCGATAATACCGACAGCCGTGCCGCGCTCCACAAGCTTCTGCGTCGACGGGTCGATACCGTATGCCCTCGCCGAAATCGAGTTGCGTTTGAGGTGCGTAATCGGGCTCATAACCTTGACTTCGGTTATGCCCACAAAGTCGATTCTCTTGGCGTCTTCCTCTGTGATGATGTCGCCCGCGCGGACGATGAACTGCGACGGATTTGTCGGGTCGACGATGTCCTTGCTCGAACAGCGTCCGATAATTCTGTCGCGCAACGGCACGATTTCGTCGTCGCCGTCGAATATCGCGCGTTTCGTGATACCGTCACGGTTGCCGTCGTCTTCCTCTGCAATGATTACGTCCATAGCGACGTCGCAAAGTTTTCTGGTCATATAACCGGCGTCGGCGGTTTTAAGAGCCGTATCCGCCAAACCTTTGCGCGCGCCGTGCGTCGAAATAAAGTATTCGTGAACGCTCAACCCTTCGCGGAACGAAGACAAAATAGGACGTTCGATAATTTCGCCGTTGGGCTTTGCCATCAAACCGCGTGCTCCGCAGAGCTGGCGAACCTGAGCCTTGTTACCGCGGGCACCCGAATTCATCAAAACGTAAACGGGGTTGATGTGCTGGCGGCCGAACGTCTTTTCGGGAACCCTTTCGAGATTTTCAAACGCCTTTTTCGCGATTTCCTCGGTCGCGACGTTCCAAATATCGATAACCTTGTTGGAACGTTCGCCCTTGGTGATAGTGCCCATACTGTATTCGTTTTCGACAGCCTTGATTTTCGCGCGGGCGGCGGCAATAATGTCCTTCTTCTCGGCGGGAATGTTCATGTCGCCGATACCGATTGAAATACCCGCCAGCGTAGCCGTGCGGAAGCCCAAAGTCTTCATTCTGTCGAGCACGGGCGCACTGCCCGTTCTGCCGCAGATGTTGAACGTGTCCAAAATCAATTCCGAGAGCTTGCCCTTGGGGACGAGCGCGTTTACAAAGCCCATTTTTTCGGGCCAAATGGTGTTGAAGATAACGCGGCCTGGGGTCGTGCGGATAATCTTCTTTGTCGCATCGCCGTGGAGCGTTTCCTTGCCATAGTCGGGGTTGACATAGTCAATCCAATCGTGCCAGTGCAGCATGCCTTCGGCGTGTGCACCCAAAACTTCGCGCAAAGACGCCAACAAGGGAACACGCTGACCTTTTTCCTTCTTCAAGCTCGGCTCGTAGGTGAGGAAGTAAACGCCCAAAATAATGTCCTGCGAAGGCGTCAAAATAGGCTTGCCCGACGAGGGCGAGAAAATGTTGTTGCTTGCCAACATCAAAAGCTTCGCCTCCATAACCGCTTCGATTGAAAGCGGAACGTGGACAGCCATCTGGTCGCCGTCGAAGTCCGCATTGTATGCCGCGCAAACGAGGGGGTGCAAGCGGATGGCATCGCCTTCTATAAGCACGGGCTCGAACGCCTGAATTGAAAGTCGGTGCAAAGTCGGCGCACGGTTGAGCATAACGGGGTGGCCTTTCGTGACCTCCTCCAAAATATCCCAAACTTCGGGCGACTTCTTTTCAATCATCTTGCGCGCGCTGCGGACAGTGTGCACAAAGCCGAGTTCCTTCAAGCGGCGGATAATGAACGGTTCGAAGAGCGTCAAAGCCATTTTCTTGGGCAAGCCGCACTGGTTGAGCTTTAAATCCGGCCCGATAACGATAACCGAACGCCCGGAATAGTCTACGCGCTTGCCGAGCAAGTTCTGGCGGAAACGCCCCTGCTTGCCTTTGAGCATACTGGAAATACTTTTCAGCTCCCTGTTGCCCGCGCCCGTGACGGGTCTGCCGTGGCGGCCGTTGTCAAACAGAGCGTCGACCGATTCCTGCAACATACGCATTTCGTTGTGCAAGATAACGTCGGGCGTCTTCATCGCCTTCAACGACTTCAAACGGTTGTTGCGGTTGATTACGCGGCGGTAAAGGTCGTTCAAATCGCTCGTGGCGAATCTGCCGCCTTCGAGGGGGACGAGCGGACGCAAGTCCGGCGGAATGACGGGCAGAACCTTCAAAATCATCCATTCGGGGCGCGAATTGCTCTGTATAAAGCCCTGCACCAGCTTCAAACGCTTCGAAAGCTTGTTTTTAATCTGCTTCGAGCGCGTAACTTTCATCTGCTCGACAAGTTCAGTTTCGAGCTTTTCGAGGTCGATGGCCGCGAGCAAATCGTAGATTGCCTCCGCGCCCATTTTCGCGTCGAATTCGTCGCCTTCGTCACGGGCCTTACGGTATTCCTCTTCCGTGAGGAATTGGCGGTCTTCGAACGACGTGTTGCGCTTGTTGAGCACCACATAGCGTTCATAGTAAATCACGGCTTCGAGCTGCTTCGAAGTCATATCGAGCATCAAGCCCAAACGGCTCGGCAGGCTCTTCAAAAACCAGATGTGCGCGACGGGGACGGCAAGTTCGATATGCCCCATGCGCTCGCGACGCACGCGGCTTGTCGTGACTTCTACACCGCAACGGTCGCAAACCTGATCCTTAAATCTGATTCTTTTATACTTGCCGCAGGCGCATTCGTAGTCGCGCACGGGGCCGAAAATCTTTTGGCAGAACAGACCGCCGACTTCGGGCTTGAACGTTCTGTAATTGATTGTTTCGGGGTTTTTCACTTCGCCGTGCGACCACTCTCTAATGGTCTCCGGAGACGCAAGGCCGATGGACACGCAATCAAATCTCTTATCGCTGTCGAAACCAAGGATTTCTCTCGCCTGATTTGTGTTGTTATTTTCTTCCATATAAAAAACGCTCCTAAATTCGGATTATTGTTCCTGTTCTTCGTCCTTGTTGCGCAATTTGACGTCCAAGCCCAACGCCTGAATTTCCTTCATCAGGACATTGAACGACTGCGGCGTTCCCGCCTGCAACGAACCATCGCCCTTGACGAGCTGTTCGTAAATCTTCGTTCTGCCCTGCAAGTCGTCGGATTTTACCGTCAACAATTCCTGCAAGATGTAGGCCGCACCGTAGGCTTCGAGTGCCCAAACTTCCATTTCGCCGAAACGCTGGCCGCCGTATTGCGCCTTGCCGCCCAACGGCTGCTGCGTAATCAGACTGTATGGACCGACCGCGCGGGCGTGAATCTTGTCGGCAACCAAGTGGTTGAGCTTCATCATATAGATGTAGCCTACAACGACGTCCTGGTCGAAATAGTCGCCCGTCAAACCGTCGATAAGGCGAACCTTGCCGCTTTCGGGCATGCCCGACTGCACGAGGTATTCTCTGATGTGCTTTTCGCTGATACCGTCGAAAATCGGCGTCGCAACCTTGATCCCGAGCTTTTTGCAAGCCCAGCCCAAGTGCGTTTCCAAAACCTGCCCCACGTTCATTCGCGAAGGAACGCCCATAGGATTCAAACAGATTTCGACGGGCGTTCCGTCGGGCAGATACGGCATATCTTCTTCGGGAACAATGCGGGCGACAATGCCCTTGTTGCCGTGGCGTCCCGCCATTTTGTCGCCGACCTGAATCTTGCGCTTGATTGCAATGTAAACCTTGACCGAGCGGATAACGTTGTTTTCGCTCGAAATGCCGCTTTCGGCGGAATAAAGCTGCCTGTCGCGCTCGTTGTCGATTTCCTGGAATTTCGACTGGAACTGCTCGACAATTGCCATAATCTTGTTGCGCACGGGCGAGGCTTCAATCGAAATCTGGTTCGGAACCGAAGCCAAACTTCTGAGCAACGTCTTCGTAATCTTCCTGTTTTGCGGAATGATTACTTCGCCGGTTTCCGAGTTGCGGACATCGAGCGGAATCTTTTCGCCCAAGAGAATGTTCGACAACGCCTCCGTCAGTTCGGCATGCAAATTCTTTGTATCAGTGCGGTGCTTTTCGTTGATTTTTCTGATTCTGCGACGGCGGTCGCTCGGGTTCTGCTTTTCGTTTTCGTGTTCCGACTTGCGGTTCACTTTAACGTCCATGACAATACCCTTGACGCCCGAGGGAACAGTCAAAGACGAATCCTTGACGTCCGAGGCCTTCTCGCCGAAAATCGCCCTCAAAAGCTTTTCTTCGGGCGCGAGTTCCGTTTCGCTCTTCGGCGTGATTTTGCCGACCAAAATGTCGCCCGGCTTGACTTCCGCGCCCACGCGAATAACGCCTTCGGCGTCGAGATTCTTCAACGCCTCTTCGCCGACATTCGGAATATCGCGCGTAATTTCCTCCATACCGAGTTTCGTATCGCGCGCCGTGCATTCGTAGTCTTCAATGTGGAGCGAAGTGAACACGTCGTTTTTAATGAGCTTTTCCGAAAGCAAAATAGCGTCTTCGAAGTTGTATCCGTTCCAAGGCATAAACGCCACCAGAACGTTTTTGCCCAACGCCAATTCGCCGTCTTCGGTCGCCGCGCCGTCGGCTATAACCGAGCCGACATTTACAAACTGACCCTTCTTGACAACGGGCTTCTGCGTAAAACAGGTGCAATTGTTCGAGCGCATAAACTTGCGCAACTCGTAAACATAAACGCCCTTCGATTCGTCCGTCCTGATTTTTTCCGAACCCTTCTTCGAGGGCATTTCGCCGTTCGAAGTCACAATAACGCGCTTTGCGTCGACACTGGCGACCTTCCCCTTGCTTTTCGAGAGCACGACGGTTTTCGAGTCCTTCGCCACACTGCCTTCAATGCCCGTTCCCACGAACGGAGCCTGAGTCTGCAACAGAGGCACTCCCTGACGTTGCATGTTCGCACCCATCAAAGCGCGGTTTGCGTCGTCGTGCTCCAAGAACGGAATCAACCCCGCCGCAACCGAAACAAGCTGCTTCGGCGAAACGTCCATATAATCGACTTCCTTCGGGTCGACTTCGCTTACTTCGTCCAGACGGCGTGCCGTCACACGACCCACAAGCCTGCCGTTTTCGATTTCGCTATTTGCCTGCGCTATCGTCTTGCCCTCTTCCTGGTCGGCAGCGAGATATTCGATTTTGTCGAGAACCTTGCCGTCCTGGACTTTTCTGTAAGGCGTTTCAATAAAGCCGAATTCGTTGATTCGCGCATACGACGACAACGAGTTAATCAAACCGATATTCGGGCCTTCCGGCGTTTCAATCGGGCAAATTCTGCCGTAGTGCGAAGAGTGGACGTCTCGGACTTCGAAGCCCGCGCGCTCCCTGCTCAAACCGCCCTTGCCCAACGCCGACAAACGTCTTTTGTGCGTGAGTTCCGAAAGCGGATTGATTTGGTCCATAAATTGCGAAAGCTGGTCGCGCGCAAAGAAGTCGCGGATTTGCGAAGTCATCGTCTTGGCGTTGACCAGGTGCGAAATCTTGATTTCGTCTTCCTGCTCGGTCGCGCTGAGCTTTTCGCGGATATTTTTTTCGGTTTTCGCCAAACCAATGCGGCATTGCCCCGCGAGCAGTTCGCCCGCAGTGCGCACGCGGCGCGAGCTCAAATTGTCGATATCGTCGATTACGCCTTCGCCCTTCTTCAATTTGCAGAGCTGCTTCGTGGCTTCGACAATGTCCTCGCTCGTCAGAATGCGCTTGTCAAGCGGCGTGTTGAGCCCCAAACGCTGGTTGATTTTATAGCGGCCAACGCGACCCAAGTCGTAGCGTTTTTCGTCTCTGAGCGTGCGGCGGAAGAGCGATTTCGAGTTTTCCGCATTGACGGGTTCGCCCGGGCGAATCTGCATAAATATGCACTTCAACGCTTCCTCTTCGTTGCGCGTCTTGTCCTTTTTGATGGCTCTGATTATCGCACCGTCGTCGACAGTCGTGTCGATAACCTTGATTTCTTCAATACCCGCTTCTTTAAATTCATTTACCGCGCGTTTTGTGAGCGTTTCGTATTCCTTCTGCAACACGACACTGTTCGCCGAACGAACATTGTAGACGGCTTCCGCCAAAACGTAGCGGAACAAGTCTTCGCGTTTGAGAGCGTCGGCAACCTTCCAGGTTTCGACCTTGTAGAACAAGTCGATAATCTGCTGGTTCGAGCTGTGCCCGAAAGCCCTGAGCAAAGTTGTAATCAAGAACTTACGGCGACGGCGTCTGCGGTCGATATAGACATAAAGCAGGTCGTTCTGGTCAAATTGCACTTCAACCCAAGTGCCGCGGTCGGGAATGAGCCTGTAAGAATACAAAATCTTGTCCGAGCTGTGCATTGTTTCTTCAAAGCAAATGCCGGGGCTGCGGTGCAACTGGCTGACAACTACGCGTTCGGCTCCGTTGACGATAAAGCTTCCGCTTTCCGTCATCAAATTGATGTCGCCCATGTAAATAGTTTCTTCGTGGGCTTGGTCGCCCTGACGAATTCTGAAAGTGACCTCCAAAGCTGCGGCGTATGTTTCGCCTTCCTTAATGCATTCTACTTCGGAAAGTTTGGGCTGTTTAAGCTCGTATTTTACATATTCGAGCTTGTTTTTGTTGTCATAACTTTCAATCGGAAAAATCTCGCTGAAAACAGCGTGCAGCCCCATCATCTTCCTCTCCGAGGGAGGAACGTCTTTTTGCAGAAAATCGGCATAACTCTTTACCTGATTTTCTATTAAATTAGGAATTGGCAAGACTTCCTTTAATTTTCCAAAGTTTAAACGCTCTGACATACTTTTGAGATATTTTTTTGGGGTTTACCCTCTCCGAAGCGCGCGAAAATTTTTGCCGCTGCGCCCGCGGGGATTTTTTGTCTGTCCCTAATTTTACGCTCCGAGACAATAAGCGAGAAAAGCGGAACATCTGCGACGCGTCGCCGCGCCGCAGATTATCCGCGAAAATGTGCAAATATGACCCAAGCCGACTACTTGACTTCGACGTCTGCGCCAGCGTCTTTGAGTTTCTTCGAGATTTCGGCTGCTTCGTCCTTAGTCGCGCCTTCCTTGACGGCCTTCGGAGCGCCTTCAACCAAAGCTTTCGCTTCCGCGAGGCCGAGACCCGTGATAGCGCGGACTTCCTTAATGACCGCAATTTTCTTCGAAGCGTCGACCGATTTGAGGATAACGTCAAACGCGTCCTTTTCTTCGGCTGCTGCCGCCGCCGCGCCGCCTGCAACTACCGCCACGGGAGCAGCTGCGCTAACGCCCCATTTTTCTTCGAGTTCTTTTACCAAAGCCGCCGCGTCGACAACCGTCAATGCGCTGAGCCATTCGATTACTTGTTCTTTTGTGATGTCTGCCATATTATGTTTCTCCTTTGAACGCTTAGCGTCCTTTTGGGACAATTAAGAGAGTTTCCCCCTCCTAAGCACGTTCATTTAGTTGATTGTTTTTTATTTGCCGCCGATATCGCAAACTAATTTATATCGGCGGCGTTTAAATTTGCCTTATTAAAAACCGCAAACCGCAACGCGCAAAAACACGCCGCCGTCTGCGAGAACATTATTCCGCAGCGGGCGCGGCAGCCTCTTCGCCGCCGCCCATCTTTTCGCAGCGCATAAACACGACGCGAACCATCTGCTGTGCGGGAGTGTTGAGCAACGAAAGGAACTTCGCGCGCATTTCGGGAAGGCTCGGGAGACTGCCCAAATATTCGACCTGTTCTTTCGTCATCAATTCTTCGCCCAAAACGCCCATCTTGATTGTGGCGTTTTCACGCGCCTTGAAGAATTCGCAAACCGCCTTCGCGACGCTTGCCGAATCTTCGCCGCCGCTGATGATGGCGGTAGGTCCGTTCAACACCGAAGTGAAGTCGGGCAGATTCAATTCTTTCGCGGCAATAGCCAAAATCGAGTTCTTCGCGATGTGGAACTGTGCGCCGACGTTGGCCAAGGCCTTGCGGAACGCGCTTGCGTCCGAAACCGTCACGCCTGTGAAGTTCACGATGAACAAGTGGCTCGACGCGCCCAACATATTGCGGGCTTCTTCTACGAGATATTTCTTTTCCGGTCTCATTTAAATTATCCCTTTCCTTATTCGGCAATTTCCGCGAGCGCGACTTTCACCGCCGGACTCATCGTCGAGCTGATTGAAATCGAGTTCACAAACTTACCCTTAATCACTTCGGGACGACCCGCCGCAACGCTCGCCAAAGCCGCCTTCGCATTTTCCAACAACTTGTCGTTTGCGAAACTGCGCTTGCCGACTATCACGACCAAATTCGCCGTCTTGTCCATTTTGTATTCGACGCGGCCGCCTTTGACTTCCTTGATGGCAGCTTCAACGTCGTCCGTTACAGTGCCGCTCTTGGGATTCGGCATCAAGCCTCTCGGGCCGAGGATTCTCGCAAGCTTGCGGACTTCCTTCATAGCCGAAGTCGTCGCGATTGCGACGTCGAAATCCATCCAGCCGCCTTCGATTTCCTTGATGAGGTCTTCCAACCCCGCCTTGTCCGCACCCGCAGCCACCGCCGTTTCGGCGTGGTCCGTGAATACCACAACTCTTACCTTTTTACCGCTGCCGTTGGGCAAACGAACCGTGCCGCGAACCATCTGGTTGCTCTGCTTCGGGTCTACATTCAGCTTGAACGAGATTTCAACCGTTTCGTCGAACTTCGCCTTGGGCATCGACTGCAACGCGTTTACCGCGTCAGCCAAAGCCAACGGCTTGGCCGAGACGGCTTCAAGCGACTTGTTGTATCTTTTGCTTCTTTTTACCATGACTTTTTGTGTCTCCTACTTTGTGTAGTGTGGTTGTTTTTTTATTGATTGTTTTGCCGATTACTTTCGACAAACCGAGCGTCCAAGAGAAAATCCGGACGCCCGAGCCAAAAATTAGTCTACGACTTCGATACCCATCGAACGCGCCGTGCCTTCGATAATACGGCAGACGGCTTCGGGAGACGTAGCGTTAAGGTCTTTTTCCTTAATCTTGGCGATTTCCTTAATCTGGGCTTTCGTCACCTTGCCGACCTTATCGACATTCGGCTTCGCGCTCGCGGTTTCGATTTTAGCCGCTTTTTTCAGCAACACTGCGGCCGGAGGCGATTTGAGGATAAACGTGAACGACTTATCCTGATACACCGAGATTACCACGGGCAAAATCATTCCCGCCTGATCCTTGGTGCGAGCGTTGAATTCCTTACAGAATCCCATAATGTTGACGCCTGCCGCGCCGAGCGCAGGGCCTACCGGAGGCGCGGGATTCGCCGCGCCCGCGGGAAGCTGCAATTTGATTTCTTTTACTACTTTCTTAGCCATTTTATTTTTTCTTAGAATTTTTTACTTTGCTGAGGCTGTGCGTAAATTTTTTATTCGGGCTGCCGAACCGCCGGACTATTCGATTTCTTCCGATTTCACAACTTGATTGTATTCCAGTTCGACGGGCGTAAAGCGGCCAAAAATGTCGACAGTCACCTTCATCTTGCAGGTTTCCTCGTTGATTTCCTCGACCTTGCCAATCAAGCCAAGGAAAGGTCCGTCCGTAATCTTGACCATTTCGCCGACCGAGAACACAATACGCGGGCGAACCGCGCCTTCGGCCTGCTGCTTTTGCGAAAGAATGTTCGTAATTTCCTCTTGGCTCAACGCAATCGGAGTATCTCCGCCGATAAAATTGACAATGCCGTTGATACCTTTGATAAAATACCACGGTTTTTCCAAAAAATTGCCCTCTTCGTCAAAAAGCTTCACGCGGACAAAAATATACCCCGGGTAAAGCATTCTCGAAACCTGTTTCTGCTGCTGTTCCAGCTTGCCCTTGCGCTTTACCTGCACGAGCATCGAAACCGTCTCTTCGGGCGCAATAACGTCGTCTTTCGAGATGTATTCGCCCATATCCTCGCGGTCAATCATTCTTTTGAGGGTTTCGACCGCCTTGCGCTCCATATTCGAGCGCGTTTGCACCGTATACCACTTACGCAGGCTATCCTGCGCGGCGGGGGAGGGAACTGCTTCAACGCTTTCCTTATTTTCAGGAGTATCCATAATTATTTTCCGCCTTTAACCAACCAAGTAAGCAAATCCACAACATTGTATATGGCAAAGTCTGCCGAACTCACAAATATGCCCAACAGACCGATTGCGACAAACACCACTATTATTGAATAATACAATTCCTGACGAGTAGGCCACGAAGCCTTTTTCAACTCGACAACGGTTTCTTTGTAAAATTGTCTGATTTTGCTGATTGGATTTGTCATTTTCTTGTGCGCACAATCGTGCTTTTTGTTAAAAAATCGCGCATTTTGCGCCGATAAAGAACGCAGGGGAAGAGGGACTCGAACCCCCAACACACGGTTTTGGAGACCGTTGCTCTACCAATTGAACTATTCCCCTGTAAAAGGTAAAGTGTTCTGTCTATTTTTCGCCGCTTGTCAATGAAAATTTTTGAAAACCGCAAAAAAAAGACGCCAAAGCCAGAAGGGCATTTTTTGCCCTTCTGGCGATGCATCAATTACAAAAACTATGCAATGATTTCCGAGATACGACCCGAACCGATGGTGCGGCCGCCTTCGCGGATGGCGAAACGCTGACCTTTTTCCATAGCGATTTTCTTTTGAAGGTCGATTTCGATTTCAATGTTGTCGCCCGGCATGACCATTTCGACGCCTTCGGGCAGATTGCAAACGCCAGTGACGTCGGCCGTGCCGAAGAAGAACTGCGGACGATAGTTTGTGAAGAACGGAGTGTGACGGCCGCCTTCGTCCTTGGTCAGGACGTAAATCTGAGCCTTGGCCTTCGAGTGCGGAGTAATCGAACCCGGCTTCGCCAAAACGTGGCCGCGCTGGATATCGTTCTTTTCTACGCCGCGCAAAAGCAAACCGACATTGTCGCCAGCCTGCCCCTGGTCGAGGCTCTTGCGGAACATTTCAACGCCCGTGACAGTCGTTTTGCGGGTATCGCCCAAGCCGACAATTTCGACTTCGTCGCCAACCTTGACAACGCCGCGTTCGATACGACCCGTAGCAACAGTGCCACGACCCGTGATGGAGAACACGTCTTCAACCGACATCATAAACGGCTTGTCGATAGGACGGGCAGGTTCGGGGATTTCCGAGTCGATTGCGTCCATCAACTGGTTGATGCTGTTTACGCCGAATTCAGTGCCTTCCAGCGCGCCGAGAGCCGAACCGCGGATAATCTTGATGTTATCGCCGTCGTATTCGTATTTGCTGAGGAGTTCGCGGACTTCCATTTCGACGAGTTCGAGCAATTCGGGGTCGTCCAAGAGGTCGCATTTGTTCAAGAAAACGACAATCTGGGGAACGCCGACCTGACGCGCCAACAAGATGTGTTCGCGAGTCTGGGGCATCGGGCCGTCCGCCGCGCTGACAACGAGGATTGCGCCGTCCATCTGAGCAGCACCCGTAATCATGTTCTTGACGAAGTCGGCGTGTCCGGGGCAGTCGACGTGCGCATAGTGGCGTGTAGCAGTTTCGTATTCGACGTGTGCTACCGCGATTGTAACAGTCTTGGTTTCGTCGCGAACAGTGCCGCCCTTGGCGATGTCTTTGTAAGACTTAAATTGAGCCAGGCCCTTGTCCGACTGAACCTTCAAGATTGCAGTTGTGAGTGTAGTTTTACCGTGGTCGATGTGGCCAATAGTACCTACGTTTACGTGTGGTTTTGATCTGACGAATGATTCTTTCGACATGGTTCTTCGGTTTCTTTTTTTAGGTTTAGTTGATGACTTTTGCGTGAGCCTCAGAGCGGATTTGAACCGCCGACCCCGTCCTTACCAAGGACGTGCTCTACCTGCTGAGCTACCGAGGCGACACATAAAAGCCGCCAGTTGTCTGGCGTTTCTTTTATTGAAAGTCGGTAAATATGCACGAGCATTTTCGCTGCGTCAACAATTTTTTTCGTATTTTTTCCCGACGTCATTTTCCGATATTGACACGCGCGCGAATTTTTGCAGACTTGGAACCTCCCACCCGAACCGCAATGCACCGCTCCGCCTCCATTTCCGACAATTGTCCTACACATGTCATCGAAACCAAAACGCGACTCTTTACCCGAGCCGAACTCTCCGCCTGCAAACTCGGCAAACCCCAGTGCGGGAAGTGCCCGAACTTCGGCAAAATCTGGGCGTGCCCCGATTTCGCCCCCGACTTCCTCGCCCGCCACGACAAGCCGCTCGCGCAAATAACAATCATCAAAATAAAACCGCAACTGATACAAAATATCGCGAACTCCGACAACTTCGACACCGCCCCGCAACCGCCCTACCAACGACCGACACCTCCGCCTCCGCCGCAACCCGAAAAATATTTCGGCGCGCGCGAAACAATAAACGCCGCCCGAAAAATTTTCGACCCGCAGTTTTTGGAGCTCGAACGCAATACCCCCAATTCCGTCGCCCTCTTCGCAGGCTCGTGCCTTTGCCGGCTTTCGGAAAATTGCCCGCGCCGACATAATCGCCCGTGCCTTTTCCCCGATAAAATGCGGACATCACTCGAAGCCCTCGCATACGACGTTCCGAAAATCGCCAAGACAATGGGCATAGAAATCCAGTGGCAACCCCACCCAGACTATTATACACTCGTCTACGCCCTCCTGAAAAACGGTTGAAGACGTGCGCCCTCGGCCGTTTTTAGGAGAATTTGCAGATTTTCTGGATTTTTGCCAGATCCAATTTGCCGCTGCCTAAAACGGGGATTTCCCCGATTTTGACGACTGTTTTGGGTATCCATAGATTCGAGAGCCCGGCGGCGGTCAATTTCTGACGCAATGCGGGCATGTCAATATCGACTGTCGAAAGCAAGACGAGCACCTCGCCTTTGCTTTCGTCGGGACGCGAGCCGATTGCGACCGCGACCTTTTCGCTATCCTGCAAGCCGAGAGCCTTTACAATTGCGTTTTCGACGGTCGTATGCGGAACCATTTCTCCGCCGATTTTGGAGAATCGGGCGAGACGTCCCTTGATAAAAATGAAACCGTCGGAATCGAGCTGCGCCAAGTCGCCCGTATTTACCCAGCCGTCTACGAAGCGTTTGGCGTTTTCTTCGGGCTGGTTGTAATAGCCGAGGAATGCGTTGCCGCCTTTGAGGTAGAGCAGTCCCGTTTCGCCGATGGGCAGAAGTTCACCCGTCTCGGGGCTTGCAACCGCCGCCTGCATTCCGGGGAAGAGTTCGCCGACGGACGTGCGTTTTATACGGCTCGGTTGCGGACAGAATTTGCTGCGGACGAGCCCCTCGGGTAGGTTTGTGGATACCACGGGCGACATTTCGGTGAGTCCGTAGCCTTCGAGGTAATGGGTTTTTGGGAATTTTGCCTCCCAAGCTTCGTCGAACCCCTCGGGGGTTTTTTCCGCGCCCGCGATGACGACTTCGAGGTGCTCGAAATCCGCGGCGGTTGCGCGTTTAAAGTATGAACGCAGGAAGGTGGGGGTGCTAATCATCAATGTGGAGCCGCCGTCGCGGATTGCATTGATGTTTGCGAGAATTTCAAGCGGGCTTTGGACTGCGACCTGCGCAACGCCGTCGATTGCCGAAAACCAGATTTGGATTGTCTGCCCGAAGCTATGGAACAGGGGCAGATTGGCGTGCAGAACCGTTTTTTCGGTTATTATGCCGATATTACGAAACTGCAAAATGTTTGTCATCAAATTGCGGTGCGAAAGCATTGCGGCTTTGGGCGCGCCCTCCGAACCGCTTGTAAAAATAATGCTCGCCTCCTTGTTGCCGCCTGTGGTAGGGATTTTATAATATTTTATGATTGCGGAGGCAGGCAGGGTTTTTACCGCGAGAAGTTTGGGGAGAATCGCCCTTTTGCCGAGCGATTTGAGGATTTCGCCTATGTCGCGGAAATCGTCCGTCCAAGGAAAATCGGGCGAGCGTTCGGAGACTTTTTCGCGCACTTTATTAGAGCCGATTATGCATTTGAGCCCGATGCGTTCGAGTCCGCCCCTTGCGGCGTCCGCGCCCATTGTGAAATTGACGTTGACAGCCGACTTGCCCGCCATGATGATTGCGAGGTTGAGCGCGACGCCCGGGAAGCACGAAGGCAAGCCGACGCCGATTCTCTCGTGGTCGGGGAATTCGCGTTCGATATATTCCTTCAATGCGAGGGCGACGGCGAGTGTGGTGCCGCGGTTGATTCGGCGGCGCAGAGAACAGTCGTTGATATGGAGTTTGGAGGTATCCCTCGACAACCCATGAACGGCGGCGTATGCAAGATTGTAGTCGAGTTCGGGGCTTTTCGAAAATTCGTCGAAATTACTGTCGAGTATTTTTGAATCTATTACTTTCATTGCGTTTGTATTTGTGTGCGCAAGCGGGCGCGAAGCCGTCAAGGCGCGGATTTTTCTTGCGTAAGTCTTCGCGAATTGCGCGTATTAGTCAAGTTTATACGCGCAGGCGTTTTGTTTTTTTAATGCTTGTCTAAAAAATTTTTCGTGCGATAATAAGGGGCAATTACTCTTTAAAAACGAATCGTAAAATCGAAAAATCATGACACCTCCGTTCAAGTATCAAAAAATGTTCCCGCTCGCGAAAGACGAGACGACAAAATACCGCCTGCTGACGAAAGACTATGTCTCCACCGTCGAGTTTGAAGGCAAAAAAATTCTGAAAGTCCAGCCCGAGGGTCTTGCGGTTCTGGCTCGCAACGCGATGCGCGACGTCTCGTTCTTTCTGCGTCCGTCGCACCTCGAACTTGTGGCGAAGATTTTGAAAGACCCAGAAGCGAGCGACAACGACAGGAGTGTAGCCCTCACTATGCTGCGCAATGCGGAAGTTGCTGCCATGGGCAAGCTGCCGCTTTGTCAGGACACAGGCACGGCGACGATTGTCGCAAAGAAAGGTCAATGTGTTTGGACGGGCTGCTGCGACGAAGAGTATCTTTCAAAAGGCGTTTACGACTGCTACACTCAGGAGAACCTGCGCTACTCGCAGAATGCGCCGCTTACGATGTGGGACGAAGTCAACACCAAGTGCAATCTGCCCGCGCAAATCGACATTTATGCGACCGACTCGGACAAGTATGAATTCCTGTTTGTCGCAAAAGGCGGCGGCTCGGCGAACAAAACGTATCTTTATCAGGAGACAAAGGCGATTCTCACGCCCGAGCGTCTGATTCCGTTTATGATTGAAAAGATGAAGAGTTTGGGCACTGCCGCGTGTCCGCCGTATCACGTGGCGTTTGTCATCGGCGGAACGAGTGCGGAGGCGTGTCTTAAAAACGTAAAGCTCGCCTCGGCGAAGTATCTTGACAATCTCCCCACCAAGGGCAATGAGCTCGGGCACGCGTTCCGCGATGTCGAGCTTGAAAAGCGCATTTTGGAGGAATCGCGCAAGCTCGGTATCGGCGCGCAATTCGGCGGCGCGAACTTCGCGCTCGACGTCCGCATTATCCGCATGCCGCGCCACGGTGCAAGTTGTCCGATTGGCTTGGGCGTTTCGTGTTCCGCCGACAGAAACATGAAGGCGAAAATCGACGCCGACGGCATTTGGCTTGAACAGCTCGAATACGACCCCGCCAAGTATATTCCCGCGGAATATCGCGACACCAACACCGCCGACGGCGCGGTTGCCATCGACCTCAACCAGCCGATGCCCGAGATTCTAAAAGAGCTTTCGAAGTATCCCGTCAAAACGCGTTTGAAACTCACAGGCACGATTATTGTCGGCCGCGACATTGCCCACGCAAAGTTGAAGGAGCGTCTCGACCGCGGCGAAGGCTTGCCGCAATACATCAAAGACCACCCGATTTACTATGCGGGACCGGCGAAGACGCCCGAGGGCATGGCCTCCGGCTCGTTCGGCCCGACGACTGCGGGCAGAATGGACCCGTATGTCGACCTGTTCCAATCCAACGGCGGAAGCATGATTATGATTGCCAAGGGCAATCGCTCGCAAGTCGTGACGGACTCGTGCAAGAAGCACGGCGGTTTCTATCTCGGCTCGATTGGAGGCCCTGCTGCGCTTTTGGCGAAGGAGAACATCAAGAAGGTCGAACTGCTTGAATATCCCGAATTGGGTATGGAGGCAATATGGAAGATTGATGTTGTCGATTTCCCCGCGTTCATTTTGGTGGACGACAAGGGTAATGATTTCTTCAAACAACTCTAAAACGCGCGAGGGCGTGCGCCTCTATTGCAAAATACATTCTAATAATGAAGAAAACGGGTTTCATCGAAACCCGTTTTCTTGATTTTAGATTCGCAATAGAGGCGCACTCGCGGTTTTTAGTATTAACCAATGCGGAGATAGGGTATACCCGGCTCCGAGTTGATGAACGTGTTGCGCCCGTCAATTATCACGGCATTTTCCGACATCAACGCCTTTATCTTCGCCCAGTTCGGGATACGGAATTCCTTCCATTCCGTCACATGGAAAATCACGTCCGCATCCTTCACGCAATCGTAAATATTTTTAGCATAGCGAATGGGCGCATTTGGCAAACGCCGCTTGCATTCATTCATCGCAGCGGGATCGTAGGCGGAAATCTCGCAGCCCGCGGCAAGCAGCTCGCCTATCAAAACAAGCGATGTCGCTTCGCGCATATCGTCAGTGCCCGGCTTAAACGCAAGCCCCCAAATGGCGACTTTCCTACCCTTGACATCGCCGTCGAAATGCTCGGCAAACTTTTTGAAAAGGACGTGCTTCTGCGCGTCGTTTACACGCTCGACAGAATCAAGCACGCGCATTTCATAACCCACGTCCCGCGCGGTTTTGAGAAACGCCTTGACGTCTTTCGGAAAACACGAGCCGCCGTAACCGCAGCCCGCGCGCAAAAACTTCGCCCCGATTCGCGAGTCCGAGCCAATCCCCTCGCGCACCATTTCGACGTCCGCGCCCAGCCTTTCGCAGAGATTCGCAATATCGTTCATAAACGAAATTCGCGTTGCAAGCATGGCATTCGCGGCATACTTCGCCATTTCGGCGGATGCGATGTCCATAAAAATCGCGCGGAAATTGTTAAGCAGAATCGGCTTGTATAGCGACGTCATCAACTTTTTTGCGCGTTCGCTGTCTACGCCGATAATTATTCTGTCGGGTTTCGAAAAATCCTCAATCGCCGAGCCTTCCTTTAAAAATTCGGGGTTCGACGCCACATCGAAATCAATCGACACCCCGCGCTTTTGCAGCTCGTCGTTTATCGCCGCACGGATTTTTTCGCTCGTTCCCACGGGCACAGTGCTCTTCGTGACAACAAGAACATACCTTTTCATATGCCTGCCGACAGTGCGCGCAACGTCCAAAACATATCTGAGATCCGCGCTGCCGTCTTCGTCGGGCGGCGTTCCCACGGCGATAAAGACAATCTCGACATTGTCCAAAACCGAACTCAAATCGGTCGAAAACCGAAGCCGCCCGTTTTCTATATTCTGCGCAACAAGCGTGTTCAGATTCGGCTCGTAAATGGGGATTTCTCCGCGGTTGAGACGCTCGATTTTAGCGGCGTCGATGTCAATGCAGCAAACATTCACGCCGATTTCGGCAAAACACGCGCCGCTTACCAATCCGACATATCCGGTGCCGACAATAGCTATATTCATAATGTATGTAAAATTTTATGAGGAAAACTCTTTGAAGAAAATGGTGTGCCCAACGCGCCGAATGTCAATAACAATCGCCCGCGACATCCAATTCTTCGCCGGGGGCCAGCCCGTTCAGGCGGCAAACCCCGGCACATCAAACTACACCGCCGCAGCCACGGACACATTCGGCTATTCTCGCCGTCCGAGCCACACCGCGGGAGTCCCGAATGCCGACTTCGCTTCGGGAATGTCGCGCACAACCGCCGAATTCACCCCGACAGTCGACCACGCCCCGATTTTCGAGGACGGCACGGCAATCGAGCTCGACGCAAAAAACACGCCTTCTGCAAGCTCGACATGCCCCGTAATGTCGCAGTGCGACGACAGCGTAGACCACGCCCCGACAACCGAGTCGTGCCCGACCGACACGCCGACATTGAGTGTGCAAAATTCGCCCAGCCGGCAGTCGCATGTAAGAACGCAGTTGGGACAAATAACCGTGCCTTCGCCTATTTCGACATTCCGCCCCACATAAACCGACGGGTGCACGAGCGTTGCGAACTTCGCGCCCTTCTGCCCAAGACGCGAAACAACCGCCTTGCGCGTCTTCGGAATCCCGAGCGCGCACACAAAAACGTCGCCCGCCTTCGGCTGAAAATCCGACATTGCAAAAACTTCGAACCCGACATAGTCGCGCCCGTCCAGGCACCGCAAGTCGTCGTCCAAAAAGCCGCAAATCTTCCAGTTCGCGCCGTCGTCGATACAGTCTTCGACATAGTTTAAGACCTCGCGCCCGAACCCGCCGCCGCCTACAATGTAAACATCGTTCATTTTATTTCCAACAAGAATAACCGCCGTCGACGGGCAAGTTCACGCCCGTAATCCACGCCGACGCGTCCGAAAGCAAAAATTGCGCGGCATTGGCAACCGACTTCACGTCGCCTCCGCCCAAAAGATATTTTTTCGAATCGGCTTCCGCCGCCCGCGCGTCGGCAAAAAACGCGGCAGTCATCGGCGTTTTCACCATAGCGGGCGAAAGCGAGTTCGCGCGGATTCCGCGCGGGGCAAGCTCGACGGCAAGCTCCCGCGCCAACGCCGCAACCGCGGCTTTCGATACGCCGTAAAGGCAGTGCCCCGCGTCGGCAAACGTCCCCGCAACCGAAGACATAAACACAAGACTTCCGCCCTTGTTGACCTTGCGCCGCTTGATAAGCCCGCGAACAAGCCGCATAGTCGAAACCAGATTCGTCTGCATTACATTTTCAAGCTCCGCGTCCGAGGCGAATTTCAACATCGCGGGCGGATAAAACCCCGTTCCGGCACAAAAAACCGCGCCGTCAAACGCGGGCAGATTCTCCGCCAACGCCGAAACCTGCTCGGGGTCATTAAGCTCGCATTCAAATATGCGCGCATTCGCGCCGCACTTATGCGCCACTTCGGCAAGACGCTCCTTGTCGCGCCCCGAAACGAGCACATTCGCGCCGCCGCGCGCAAAAACCTCGGCGCAACACGCCCCAATGCCCGACGACGCCCCCGTTATAAAAACCGTCTTACCCTCAACTGAAAATTCGGAAAGCATTCTCCACTCCAATACACACGCCGCCGATTCAAAAAATCCCGCTACAACCCCCGCTATTGCTTCGATTCAATCAAGGCATAAATCGCCCCGACCGAGTCCGCGCCCAAAATCTCCATCGCATTCAGAATCACGCCGTATTCCGACGCCGCAATGCTCATAATCGAAATCAGCGCGAGCGAGTCCCATTCGGGCAGCTTTGTCAAATCCGTATCGGGCGCAATCTCGACATCTTCGAAAGCGTCTATATTGTCCCTCAGCAACGAAATAAATTTTTCCATACCCCAACCTTATTTCACACACACCGTTTGTAAAGTAAAAACTGCCAAAATACACTTGCCAAAACGAGGCAAACCCCGAAAATAAAGCGCGAATATGAGCATATTTTCAAAAATCACCGCGGCCGAATACCTGTTGCCCGAAAAAACCGTCAAGAACGAAGACCTCTACACGCGCTGGCCGCAGAAGAAAGTCGATGCCGTCGCAAAACTCAGCGGAATCCTCCAACGCCGCATAGCCGACACAAACCAAACCTCCGTCGATTTGGGCGCGGATTGCGCAAAAAATATGCTCAAAAAAAACAATATAGACCCGACTTCAATCGACTTTCTGCTTTTTGCGACCGCCACGCGCGATTATATCCTTCCCACCTCCGCCTCGATAATCCATAACCGCCTCGCCCTGCCCAAACATTGCGGCGCAATCGACCTCGTCCAGAGCTGCCCCGCCTTCCCCTACGCGCTCTCCTACGCCAACGGACTCATAGCCGCTGGACAGTGCAAAAAAATCCTCGTCATCGTCGCCGATACTCTTTCAAAACTCGTCCACCCTCAGGATAAGAGCCTCGTGATGCTCCACGGCGACGGCGCGGCGTCGTTCATAGTCGAAAAGTCCGACGACAACACCGGCATAGAGTTCATAGAACTCGGCGCAAATTCCGCCGCCTGGCAAAGCATATGCGTGCCCGCGGGCGGATTCAGAACCCCGCGCTCGCCCGAAACCGCGGAATTGAAAACCGACGGAATGGGAAATTTTTATACCGACGAAAACCTGCAAATGAACGGCGCGGATGTCTTCTACTTCTCGATGTCGACCGTCCCCGAAGAAATCAAATACGCCCTCCAAAAACACGACGTTTCGTTCGACGATATCGACCTTGTCCTGCTTCATCAGGCAAATAAGACAATGCTCGACGGCATATATAAACAGCTGAAAATCCCCGAAGAAAAACAGTTTTTCTTTATGCGAGACATCGGCAATCTGGGTGCGGCTGCAACACCGGTCGCCCTCGCCGAGGCAGTGCGCCAAAATAAAATCAAAAAGGGCACGCGCGTGCTGATATGCTCCTTCGGCGTCGGGATGGCATGGGGCACCGCCCTCATTTCCTTCTAAGGGCGTTTGCTTCGCAAATACGCCTATCCCTCGCTGCGCACGTCCATTCGAGATGGCGGGATAGTGCTTTTACACAGACAACCCGAACAACCGTCTTTTAGTAAACATTCCGCAAACAAAAATATTATTTCGCAATCGGGGCGTCCTCTCCTGTTTTTTCAAAAATGATGGAGAGTATGTAGATGACAACACCGATACATATGCCGCAATCGGCGACGTTGAATGCGGGCCAACGGTAGCCGATTATCGGCAGGTGCACGTCGATGAAGTCGATGACGTGGCCGTAATGCACTCTGTCGAATAGATTACCGAGAACTCCGCCCGCAAACAAACCCATTGTGGTTTGCCCGAGTTTTGTCGAAAAGCCGAGGTAGGCGCGGAAAAACCACATTGCCGCGAGAGCCAAAATGGCGATTGACGCGAGCAAATATGTTTGTCCCGACAGTATACCCCAAGCCGCTCCCTCGTTTGTGATATGCACTATGTATAGGAAGTTTTCGATTACGGGGACGGGCTGGGTCTGACCGGAAAACAGATAAGTGGGGTTGCCCGCTTCCCACGGAATATTGGCGACGACAGCATATTTTGTTATCTGGTCGGCGACAAAAGTGAGCAGAAGGACTGACAAGAACAGGGCGGGCGATTTCTTTTTCATCGTGCTGGATATGTTATAATACGGGGAGGGTATTAGACTGCGGGTTCGGAATCCTCCTCTTCCTGCGAACCCTGTCCCGAAGAGTTTTCGAGCCCCATATCGAAGACGCTTTCGCGTCGGGCGGATTTGAGGCGTTGCTGTTGTTGTTCGTGGATTTTCTGTCCTTCGAGCGTGTAGCGGGCAAAGGGGATTGCGTTGAGGCGGTCTTCGGGTATGGGTTTGCCCGTAGCCTCGCAAATGCCGTAAGTGCCGTTTTTAATGCGGGCGATTGCGGCGTCGATTTCGCCGAGAATTTCGGTCTGGCTGGAAATCATATTATATGCCAAGTCGCGCTCGAAACTGCCCGAACCCGCGTCGGCGAGGTGTTGTCCGTATGAGGATAGGTCGCCCGCGTCGTCTTTTGCGGAGCGTTTCATAACCTCCTGCGAGCGCGACTGGACGCCCGCGCAGTGGCGGTCGCGCAATTCGACGAGCATATTGTAATACTTTTTCCACTTGCGCGGAATATCTTTGCCCTCCGCCTTTTCGGGGCTGGGGGTTTCGACGGGGTTGAAGCCCAAGATGTCGAAAAGCGTGGCGACGCCCTGCGATTTGTTTTCGAGTTTCAATGCGCCCTTGGGTTGTTTTTTCTTTTCGGGTGCGGGTTGGGTTTTCTTTTCGGGTGTTGCACCGAAGTCCTTTTTCGAAAGGCGCGGCTGGACGTTGTTTTGTTTGTCCTCAAAGTATGCGTCGAGGTCGGCGAGGGTGAAGGCGATGTGGTGCGAAGGGCGGTCGTCGCTGCGGATTACGATTGAATCCGAGAAGGGCGACGGCGCGGGTTTCGCGGCATCGGGAGTTTTCTCCTCCTTTTTTGATGACGAAAAATTGCCGATTCTTGTCGGGACTTTTGCCGCCGAGATTTTCGCCTTTGCCTTTGAAGCATCCGCGGATTTTGACGTTTTTTTTGTCGCCGCCGAAACTTTTACCGCAGTTTTTTTGGGTTTATCGCCGACGTTCAATTTGACCGATTTCTTTGCTGCCGCCGCCTGTTTTTGAGTCGGCGCGGGTTTCGGTTTTTGAGTCGGCGCGGGTTTTGAAGCGGCTTTTTTTGCGGGCTGCTTTGAGGAAGTCGCGCCTTTTGCCGCCGCCTTTTTTTCGGGGGCGGCTGGTGTTTTCTGCGTTTTTTTTGCCGGTTTTGTTGCCATAGTCGGGCGAAAAATTGTTATTTGTTTTCGATTGCGTCAGCGCAGCGCGGGCAGATGCCGTCTTCGTTGACGCTCTTTACTATGCGCCAGCACCTGACGCAGCGCGTGCCCTCCGCCTTGAAAGCCTGCACCGACGGGGTTTCGAATTTGCCCTCGACGATTTTGACTTGGGAGACGATGAAGATTTCTGGCAGGTTCTTTTCGAACTCGCGCAAAACTTCGGCGTCGTCGCTGCCCTCGGCAACCATAACTTCGACCTCGGCTTCGAGGCTCTTGCCGATTACCTTGTTTTTGCGCAGCTTTTCAAGTTCCTCGTTTACGAGGTCGCGCAATTTGAGAATGCGGTCGATTTTCGCGGCGGTTTCCGCCTTTGCGAGGAACTGGTCGACCTGCGGATAATCCTGCAAGTGGACGGAATCTTCGATGAACTCGCCGCCGTTTTTGAAGGAATAGGCTTCGTCGCAAGTGAAGGTGAGAATGGGGGCTGCGACTTTCAGGAGAATGTCGCTGACGATGTCCATTGCCGTCTGCGAAGAGAGTCTTTCGAAGGAGTTTTTGCCGAATGTGTAGAGGCGGTCTTTCAGAATATCGTGGTAGATGCGCGAAAGCGTGACGCCGCAGAAATTGTCGATGAGCTTATAGACCTTATGGAACTCGTAGGCGTCGTAGGCCTTGTCGGCCTCGCGGGCAAATTCGGCGGCTTTATAGACTGCCCAAGCGTCGATTGCGTCGAGTTTTTCGACGGGGACGGCGTTTTTGCGGTCGAAGTCAGAGATGTTGCCGAGCTGGTACATCACGGTGTTGCGGAAGCCGCGGTAGGCGTTTGCAACGTGCGCCAAAATTCCCTCCGAAATGGGCATATCGTTTTGATAGTCCACCGAACTAATCCACATGCGCACGATATCCGCGCCCCACTTGCCGACATACATATCGGCTGTCTGCGGCTTGCCGTCGCTCTTGGAAATCTTTTTACGGTTTTCGTCGACGATGAAGCCGTGGGTGATGACCTGTTTATAGGGTGCTTTGCCGCGGGTTGCGATTGCAGTCCAGAGCGAGCTTTGGAACCAGCCGCGGTGTTGGTCGCTGCCCTCGAAGTAGAGGTCGACGGGCCAAGCGAGGTCGCTATGGCGTTGGACGCAGGCGATGTGGCTCGACCCCGAATCAATCCAGACGTCGAGGGTGTCGGTTCCCTTTTTGAGTTCAGCGGGCGCGCCCCAATCGGATGGGATTTTTATGCCGTCGAGGATTTCGCTTTCGGACGCCTCGTACCAGAAGTTTGTGCCGCGCGTTTCGACTTTTGCGGCGATTGCCTCGATGACGTCGGCGTCGAGGTGCGCGGAACCGTCCTTATCGTAGAATGCGGGAATGGGCACGCCCCATGCGCGTTGGCGCGAAATGCACCAGTCCGGGCGCGATTCTACCGCGCCGCGAATTCGGTTTTCGCCGCGTTCGGGCAGCCACTTGACCTGCGAGATTGCGTCGAGAGCCTCTTTGCGGAGATTGTCCTTGTCGAGCGCGACGAACCACTGGTCCATGGCCCTGAAAATAACGGGGGTCTTTGAACGCCAACAATGCGGGTATTGGTGCGAAATTTTTTCGATTTTAAGAAGCGCGCCCTTTTTATCGAGAAGCTCCAAAACCGCGCCGTTTGCCGCGCTTCTGCCGCCCTCGTTTTCGAGGACGCTTATGCCGACGAGTTCGGCGGGCACTTTGCCGTCATTTACGTATTTGCCCTCGTCGTCGAGGGGCGAATATATTTCGAGCCCGTGTTCAAGTCCGACCTGATAGTCCTCCAAGCCGTGCCCCGGGGCGATGTGGACGACGCCCGTGCCCGAATCTGTCGTGACGTAGCGTGCGCAATAGACGGTGCTTTTGCGGTCGCAAAGCGGATGGTAGGCGGATATTCCCTCGATGTCCGCGCCCCTGCCGATTTTCCTCACCGTCGCGCCTTCGAGTGAGCAGGCTTTGATGAAGCTTTCCGAAAGCGGCTCGCCGACGATGAATGTTCTGCCGTTTGCCGAGACTGCGACGTACTCGATTTCGGGGTTGACTGCCATTGCCAAGTTAGATGGCATTGTCCACGGGGTGGTTGTCCAGATTACGATTTCGGCGTTTTGCAAACCGAGACGTTCATTTGACGCGTCGTCCAGCTTGAAGGCGACCCAGATTGAGGAACTTGTGTGGTCTTTATACTCGATTTCAGCCTCGGCGAGTGCGGTCGCGCAGGGGATTGACCAATAGACGGGTTTCTTGCTGCGGTAGACGAGTCCGCGGCGCACGAATGCCGCGAATGTGCGCAGAATATCAGCCTCGTAGGCGGGGTCTTTCGTCTTGTATTCGCGCGCCCAATCAGCGAGAACGCCCAAACGGACGAACTGTTTGCGCTGTTTTTCGATGAATTCGGACGAAAAATTTGCGCACTCCTGCCGTAGCTGCGCTGTTGTGAGGTGTTTGTTTTGTTCGCGCAGCATTTTGGCGACTTTGTGCTCGATTGGCAGACCGTGGCAATCCCAACCGGGGAGGTAGGGAGTGTAGAAGCCCTTCATCGACTTGTGGCGCAAGATGACGTCTTTGAGGATTTTGTTGAGCGCGGTGCCGATGTGGACGTCGCCGTTGGTGAACGGAGGACCGTCGTGCAGGACGAACTTGGGGCAGTTTTCGTGTTTTTTCTGTATGCGCTCGTAGAGTTTGGTTTTCTGCCAATGTTCGATTCTGGACGGTTCGCGCCTGACGAGGTCGCCGCGCATGGGGAATTTTGTGCTGGGCAAATTGAGGGTGTTTTTGAAGTCTTTTTCCGACATACTCTGTTCTTTCTATTCGGCGAACCACTCCCAGAAAGACTGCTCTTTTTCGGCTTTCGGGGCGGGTTGTTGTGTCTGTTGTGTTTGAATGTTTTCTTCCGAAATGTTTTGTCGCGCGGAGGAGGAGGCAGTTTGCGCCTCGGTATTTTGCGCGGCGTTCTTTTCTTTCTCTCCGAGGAGTTCGAAGAGTTGGGTTCTGACGTTGCGCAACTTTTGGCGCAGGCGGCGGTTTTCGTTTTTGAGAGCCGCCTTATCCCGTTCGAGTGAGGCGATGAGGGTTTTATACGCCTCGGCGTCCTGCGATGAAAGTGCTCCCAATGCGGTGTCGCTGGGCGGTGTAGCCGCCGAAGCGGGCTGTGCGGATACGCACAAAAGCCATACCGCCGATGCCGCCATCGAAGCTGTCAAAAATTTTTTCATAGGCGGGGATTAAACCACACTTGTTTTTCTTTTCAAGCCAAAAACTGGCGTTTGCCGCGGCGGGACAAAACTCAGACGGGAATCGGAATAGGAAAAAAAGTGTTGATAGATTCGCAAAATTTGGTAAACAGGAGGTTTTAATAGAATTTTAAGGATAAAAATGAGTTCCATTCTTATAGGTATTTTCACATTCGTGTTGATAATAGTCTGCATTCTTTTGGTGCTGGTTATTCTGATGCAGCGTCCGAACGCAAACTCGGGTATGGGCGCGGCTTTGGGCGGCGGCGCGGCCGAGGGCATGTTCGGCGGCGAGGCCGGCAACGTGCTCACGAAGGCGACAGTAAAGCTCACGGTTTTGTTCTTCGTGTTGGCCGCGGGGTTGTACTTGGGCCACATCTGGATTTCGGGCGGCAGCAGAATTGACGACCAGCCTCAGAAGCTTTCGCTCACCGCTGTGGCTGGCGCGAAGGACGGCGCGAAGAAATCCGAAGCCGACAAGAACAAGGCTGCGCAGCCCGCGGCGGCTCAGGCGCAGCAACAGGCGAAGCCCGAAGCCCCGAAAGCTCCCGCGCAGCCCGCTAAAAAGTAATTTTAATGGCGAGATTTTTTTCAATTTTGGTGGGCACATTTTTTGTGCTCATTTTTTTGCCCGTTTTGGACGCGCAGGGCGTCCGAAAGGGGTTCGGCGCGGGATTGGATTTGAATGAATCGGCGGCGGCGGAGCGTTGGAGTGCGTTTGTGTCGGCGGCGGTTGCGTCCGACTACTGTATGGAATTCGCGCTCGAACACCGCCCGCGCAAGGACGAATCGGTTTTCTATAACGGCGTAATGTGGGGCGCGGGGCGCGGCGGAGCGACGTTTACGCGCATCAGTGTCTGGGCTGCGGCGAATCTGTCGGAGCGCGGCGATTTCATTTTGAAGAATTCGCGCGGCGGCTCGGAAGTCTACAAGTTCGACGGCGGCAAGTTTGTGAAGGTGGAGGAGACGGACTGGCTCAAACCGCTTTGCGCAGGGCTGATTTACTCGCCGTTCGACCTGCTTATGCCCTACAAGTTTTGGGAGGCGAAGTATGTCGGGGCGGGACGCATTGGGCAGGCGGTGCATTTGTTCGACCTGACTTCGCAGAAGTTCCCGAACAGTGTGGTGCGCGTTGCGTTGACGCGCGACTTTAACGCGCCATCGCAGATTAAAACTATGGGCGCGATTGGCGCAAAGACCGCGGAACTTGGCGCGGTCAGAAAAGTCGGCGACGTCTGGATTATGCGCGAAGCTTCGGTGCGCGACGACACAACGAAAGACAAGGACGTATTGCGTTTTACGAAGGCGAAGTTCGGATTGCGGCTCTCAAACGGCGTATTCTCGCCCGACTCGTCGCGCGAGTTGTCCGTTCCCGCCGACTTGCAACGGCTTTAAAGACGGCATTCTTTTCCGATTCCCACAAGAGAAAGTTTTTTGATTTATGAAAGATTTATATTCAAAACTTGCAAAAACGCTTTGCGGCCATTCGACGAAGATTGCCGCGGGCGAACACGTTTTAATCGAAGCGACTTCGACTCCGTCGGCGATGATTGAAGCGTTAATCGACGAAATTTCGGCGCGCGGGGCGTTTGCGCACGTCAACATTTCCGACAAACGCATTTCGCGCAAAATGATGATGGCCGCGCAAAGCGGCGGCCTGAATGTCGATGCGGACGTCGCGCTGTATCAAATGCGCAAGATGAACGCGTATATGGCGATTCGCGGGGCGGAAAACATTTTCGAAACCTCCGATGTGCCGCACGAAAAAATGTCGCTTGTCTCCGCCGCGATGAAGGACGTTCTGGACTGGCGTGTTGGACGGACAAAATGGGTTGTTCTGCGCTGGCCGACGCCCTCGATGGCGCAGCTTGCTCAGATGAGCACCGAGGCTTTCGAAAAATTCTATTTCGACGTCTGCACTATGGACTACTCGAAGATGTCGGCGGGTATGCAGGCAATGAAGGAGCTTATGGAGGCCACCGACAGGGTGCGCATTCTCGGCGAAGGCACGGAAGTCGAATTCTCGATTAAAGGCATGACCGCAATCGGCTGCGGCGGGCAATACAACATTCCCGACGGCGAGATTTTTACCGCGCCCGTGCGCGACAGTGTAAACGGGGTGATAACATACAATGCGCCGACTGTCTACAACGGCGTTTCGTTCGACTCGGTGAAGCTGGAATTTGAAAACGGCAAAATCGTGAAAGCGGCGTCGCCGTCGAATGCGAAAAAGTTGGGCGAAATTCTTTCAACCGACGAAGGCTCGCAATACATAGGCGAATTCGCCATGGGATTCAATCCGTATGTTAATGCCCCGATGCGCGACATTTTGTTCGACGAGAAGATTGCCGGTTCGTTCCACTTCACCCCTGGGCAGGCGTATGAGGAGGCCGACAACGGCAACCGCTCGCAGATTCACTGGGACTTGGTTTGCATTCAGACGCCCGAATACGGCGGCGGCGAAATTTACTTCGACAACAGACTTATCCGCAAAGACGGCTTGTTTATAGGCGAAGGCATCGAAAAGTTGAATCCCGAATTTTTGAAGAGCTAATGTCGGACTTGATTCGAAAGTATGTCCACCCCGAAGGTGCTGCCCCCGACCGCGCGGACAAGCTTGTTGCGGCATTCCTTGCGGCCGAGGTTTCGCGCTCGCGTTTGGAGGAGAGTTTCAGGGCGGGCAAGGTGAAGATTGCCGGTCAGCCGATTGCAAAAAAGCGCAAGTTGGAGGCGGGCGAAGAGGTCGAAATAGAGTTGCCCGAGCCCGCACCGAGCGCGGTCAATCCTGTCGACATTCCCGTCGAGATTCTCTTTGAAGACGACGACGTCGTGGTCGTCAACAAACCCGCTGGTATGACTGTCCACCCCGGCAGCGGAACGGGCGAAGACACGCTTGTCCACGCCATGGCGCACCATACGGGCGGCAAGCTGAGTATGGCGGGCGGAGCCATGCGCCCCGGGATTGTCCACCGCCTCGACAAGGAAACTTCGGGCGTAATGATTATGGCGAAGACCGACAAAGCCTACTATCGGCTCGTGGAAATGTTTGCCGCGCGGGAACTCGACAAGCGGTATATCGCCATTGTCTGCGGAGTGCCGACTGTCCGCAGCGGCGTTATCCGCAAACCGATTGGACGCCACCCGTCGTTTCGGACGAAGATGTGTGTCTGCGACGAATCTAACGGGCGCGACGCCTGCACTGAATGGGTTTTGGACGAAACGTTCGGCAACAAGGCTTCCCTGATTTCGTGCAAAATCCATACCGGACGCACGCATCAAATACGCGTCCACATGTCGGACATGGGCTTCCCTATTTTGGGCGACTACACATATTCTTTCCAGAAAAACAAGTTAAAGGAGATTCCCGCGCCCGAGCGCGTCATGTTGCACGCGCACAAATTGAGGCTTGAACATCCCGTAAAAGAGGGGACAATTATCGACGTCGAAGCCGAACCGCCCGCAGACTTTAAGGCGGTGCTTGATATTTTAAAACATACATACTTATAAAACATGAACTCACAACACTTGGAAACGCTCGCAGTTCAGGCGGGCTACGAACCCAAAAACGGCGAAACGCGCGTGCCGCCAATCGCCCAAAGCACGACGTTCGCGTATGACGACGCCCAGTCGATGGCCGACTTGTTCGACCTCAAAGTTGCGGGACATTTCTACTCGCGGCTGAGCAATCCGACGGTCGAGGTTCTGGAAAAGAAAATGGCACTCCTTGAAGGCGGTATCGGCGCAATGGCGACTTCGAGCGGTCAGGGCGCGACAAGCGCGGTAGTATTCACGCTCTGCAATGCGGGCGACCACATCGTAAGCGCAAGCACTATTTACGGAGGCTCGACGAATCTGCTCGGGCACAGTTTCCGCAAGCTCGGTATCGAGACGACGTTTGTCGACTCTAACGCGTCGGAAGAGGAGATTTTTGCGGCGGTGCGCCCAAACACGAAGATGATTTTCGGGGAATCGCTTTCGAACCCGAGTGTGAGGGTGCTCGACTTCGAAAAGTTCGCGCGTGTGGCAAGGCGCGCGGAAATTCCGTTTGTCGTCGACAACACTTTTCCGACGCCGTTTTTGTGCCGCCCGTTCGACTTCGGAGCGGACATCATCGTCCACAGCACGTCGAAGTATTCCGACGGGCACGCCTGCGCGCTCGGCGGCATTGTAATTGACTCGGGAAAATTCGACTTTGCCTCGTCCGACAAGTTCCCCGCGTTCAACACACCCGACGACTCGTATCACGGGCTTGTCTACACTGAGGCGTTCGGCAGGGCTGCCTTTATTGTCAAGGCGCGCGCCCACGTTATGCGCGACTTCGGCATGATGATGTCGCCGCAGAATGCGTGGTTGACGAATATGAATTTGGAGACGCTTCCGCTGAGAATGGAACGCCACAGCGCAAACGCCGCAAAGCTTGCGGAGTTTTTGGCGTCGCACCCGAAGGTTGACTGGGTTAACTATCCGTCGCTGCCCACGTCGCCCGACCGCGATTTGGCGAAAAAATATTTGAAAGCGTGCAGCGGCGTGATGACGTTCGGCCCGAAGGGTGGCCGCGCCGCCGCCGAAAAAGTAATGAACTCTCTAAAACTCGCCAAAATTGTAACGCACGTTGCCGACACGCGCACGTGTGTGCTGCATCCCGCGAGCACCACTCACCGCCAGCTTTCTGACGAAGAGCAGCGCGCAACGGGAATTTTGCCCGAACTGATTCGCATTTCGGTAGGCATAGAGCACATAGACGATATCATAGCGGACTTCGCCGCCGCCTTGGACTAAATCGGGGCGACTGAAATTTTGCCGAAGCAAAAAAAAGCCCCCGAAGGGGCGAATACAAGCCGGAGGCGCACACAGATGCGTTTGTAAAAACGCACCCCGACAGACACGCGGGCAACATGCCAAACGGGTTGTGCATGCAACCGCGCGGCTGCGGTGCCCGAGGGCGCGTTTTTTAGTATGAGAACGGAATCAGCGGCAGGCCGTCCCTGTTGAAGAGGCAAACTTCGGGTTGCGCCCAGTTCTTCCACGCATAGCGCACCCCCGTGATTTTAGCCCCCTCGGCGGCTTCAACCGTCAAAACATCGCCGTCAAGCTTGACTGAAACCGGCTTGACCCATTTGCCGTCAACACACACATCAAAACCGCGCGGCTCGCCTCTAAATTGCAGCCCGCGCCCAAACGTTCCGATGTTGAGCAGCACCTTGTTGCCCGCAATCCCGACCGAGCCCAGCTGCGGGGCATCACTGTAAACATCGGACATCTTGTAAATTTTCTGCAACGCAATGTCGGCGAGCCTGACCCCGACCGTCTTCTTGTCTTTGGGGTGAATGTCGGTCTTTTCGCCGCAGTCAATCGTCGAAGCCATATAGACATTGTTGAAAAGCTTCGAGCAAAGGAATTGCTGCTGACGCGTCGCAGGCCAGTCATTGCGGTTTTCATAAGATACAATCTGAACCGTCAAAAACGGCAAATTCGGATTCTTGAATTGCGCCCTCCAACAGTCAATCATCGACTTGAAACTACGCGTAAATTGCGGAATCAGCCGCGCATGCGAGTCCGATTCGCCCTGATACCAAATCACGCCGCGCACCGACAAATCGCCGAACGGCGCAATCGCGCAATTGTAGTAGAACGTCGGCGTTACAAACAAATGGCGCGGCGATACCGGATTCGGCGCCACAGTCTTTTCCCACGCGACCGAAATCGGATTTTCCGTCAACTTCGAACGCTTAACCTTGTCCATAAGCTCCTTGTGAGCAATGCGCCTGGCCTCATACTCGCTCTTCGAGTACTTTGCCAACTCCTTTTTGAACTGCTCATACTCGGCGCGCAGAAACGGATTTTTGTTTGTAAATTCCTCCGAAACCCACGTTGCCATACAGGTCGCACCTTTCGACGCATACAAAACCGCCACGGGACAGTCGAGACGTTCAAGCAACTTCTGGGCGAAGAAGAACCCAACCCCGCTCGTCGACGTCGCCGTTTTCGAATTCACTTCAAACCAGCACGATTTTTCGGGGAAATCCGACTTCACATCCATCGAATCAGAGCCGAGCCTCTGGCGGAAATAGCGGAATTTGCCTTCGAACTTGTCTGCGTCGTTCTTTGCCTGGTCTCGCCCCAAACAGTTGTATAGCGCAAATTCCATATTGCTCTGACCTCCCGCAATCCAGACTTCGCCCACAAGCACATTCGCGATTTTCTTGGCGACTTTCCCGTTTTCGTAAACGACAATTTCGCGCGGGACAAACGAACCCTTTTGCGCCGCAAGCTCGACCTTCCAGCCGCCGTCCGCGCCCGCCTTCACCTCGGCATTCCGCCCAGCGAACTCCACTTTAACAAGCGCATCGGGAGCTGCTTTTCCCCAAATGCGCACGGGCATATCTCGCTGGACAAGCATATTGTCCGAAAATATCGCGGGCATCGAAATTTCGGCAAAAGCGCCTTGCGCGACCGCAAAAAACGCCGCGAGAGCCGAAATAAAACTCATTATTTTTGATGATTTCATACTGTTTCCCTATCCTAATTGAATTTGCCTAACCGAAGCGCACATTGAGTGCGGCAAAATCCCCGCATACCGCACTTCGACAAAACCGAAAACAATATTTGCAAATCACCGAAAATTTGTCAATATTCCGATAAAAAAAGCACAACAACCCCAAATAAATCATAATAAAAAACCGTGCATATCGACGAAAACAAAATTCGGCACAAGTCAAAACAGCTCGCGGGCAATCTCGGAGGCTTCAAAGGCGTCGTGCCGCGCTGGGGCGACAACCCGCATAAAACAAAACTCGATTACCTGCGTATCGCAATCGGCGTCGGAATGACACTCGCCATAGCCGCGGGCACACTCATACTTTTCTATAACCTGCTCGTTACGGGCGGCGACCTGATGAATCGAAAGTCCGCCCCGCAAAAAGTCGAGTATCTTCAAGTAATTTTCAAACCCAAAAACAAATGACAAAACGCGCCGACGAATTGCTTCTCGAACTCGGGCTTGCCCCGAGCCGTTCGAAAGCCCGAGCCCTCATCGAGGAGGGGAAAGTTTTTCTGAATTCGCAGGCAGTCGACAAGCCTTCGCGGAAATTCCCCGCCGACACCAAATTCGAAGTCGACACCGAAAACGCCACCCTCAAATACGTATCGCGCGCGGGCTTGAAGCTCGAAGAATTTCTCAACCACTTCAAAATCTCCCTGCAAGACCTGCGCATACTCGACGCGGGCGCATCAACGGGAGGCTTCACCGATTGTGCCTTGCAACGCGGCGCAGCGCAGTCCGTATGCGTCGATGTCGGTTCGGGACAGCTGCATACAAAACTCCTCTCGGATCCCCGCGTAGTCAACATCGAAAAAACCGACGTCCGCAGCTTAACCCCGGGGACCTTCCGCGGCGAACTTTTTGATTTCGTCTGCGCCGACCTCTCCTTCATCTCGCTCGAAAAGACCCTACCCTTTCTCGTGCCGCTTTTGAAGAAAAACTCCACAATGGCGTGCCTTATAAAACCGCAGTTCGAGACCTCCGCAAAAATAATGAAGCGCAACAAGGGCGTAATCCGCGACACCGAACTTCTGACCGCCGCCGTCGAAAAGATCCGCGGCTTCGTCGAACGCAACTACCCAGACATAGAAATACTCGGCATTATCGAATCTCCCATCAGGGGCGGCGACGGCAATACCGAGTTTCTGATCGGCTTGCGCAAATCGTAAAAAGGCGCAATAAAAACTTGCATACCCTACGCGCACACATAGACTACTTTGCAGATATTATTATTAGGTAACGGATTTTTATGAAAAGCACGAAAAGATTTTTTGCGGTTCTGCTCGCCCTCGCCTGCGCGGCAGCGGCGTCTTGGGCGCAAGACAAAGCACTTTTGGAAACCCTCGTCAAAAAGGGAATGCTCACCCAACAGGAGGCGACAAAAATCGCCAAAGAGTCTGTCGCCGTCAAACCCGCGGCAAAACAGACACAGACAATCAAGGTTTTCGGCGGGCTCCAAGGTTGGTTCAAGTGGTCCGAAAACAACGTGTCCGAGGGCACGGGCGATATGGAGGAAATCAGCGGCTTTGAACTGCGCTTCGTCAAAGTGGGTCTGGAAGCCGACGTCGGCAACGGCTGGACGGCGACTCTCGTGATGGACTTCGGCTCGGGCGGCGACAACCGCAATTACCTCGACAAAGTCGTCATCTCCAAAAAAGTCGACATCGACTACATCGACGGCACCCTGCAAATCGGCTTGCGCAAGTCGAATATGGGCGTGGAACAAATAACCGACGACTTCGGAATGCTCGCAATCGACAGGTCTGTTGCAACCAATTTCTTCACACAGGCGGGCTTTACCGACGGCTCTACAAAATACTTCGGCAGCCGCACAGTCGGCGTCTTCTGGGACGGCGAAATCCCGACAGTCGACGGACTCTATTACAGCGCGGCAATAACCTCCGAACTCACCGAGGCGGCAAATACCGCCTCAACCGTCATCAACAATATCAATGCCAACAGCGGACTCAGCTATTACGTCGCCGTCGGCTATAAAAACGTAATCGACCTCGACGGCGAAGCCCTCAAATACGACATCGGCGTCAACACGGGCTACGCCAGCAAGGGCTTTACGCGCGGCACAAGCAAATACGAAATTTGGGGCGTCAACCCATACCTCACACTCAAATACGGCGGCTGGACGGCAGTTGCCGAAATGTTCTACCAAAGCGTCGAAAACGGACGCTCCGACGGCTCGAATGCATCTCCGCTCGGGGCAAACGTTATCGTCGCCTACAAGTTCGACCTCTCCGACACCGTCGGCGCAATCGAACCGGTTCTGCGCTTCTCCTACGTTTCGGCAAACGAACTCGGCGTTGCAGTCACAGCCGACAGAACGACATACTATTTCGATTCCGCCAAAACCGTATTCTTCGGCATAAACTGGTATAATACCGAGGCAATCAAAACTTCAATCGGCTACGAATACGGCAAATACACATCCGGCAAAAACGCCGCCGCCCGCGAAATCGACAACAACACGGTTATGGCACAGTTGCAGGTCATCTTCTAAACCCGTAACACAATAAAACGCAAAACGCATAATGCTGAAAAAACTTTTTAAAACCCTCGCGCTCGCCTGCTTGGCGGGCGTATTTTTTACGCAACACTCGGCGGATTGCGAGCCGCTCAAAACCCAGTGGCTCGGCAAAAAAGTCGCATTCTTGGGCGATTCGATAACCGACCCCAACACAATCAAAGGCCAGAAACTCTATTGGAGCTTCCTCGCCGATTCGCTCGGGATCGCCCCCAAAGTCTACGGCATAAGCGGACAACGCGCAGCCCATATACCCGCACAGGCGCGGAAACTCCAAGCCGAAACAAACGGCGATATCGATGCAATCCTGATATTCATCGGCACAAACGACTTCAATTCGAGTATTCCGCTCGGGCAGTGGTTCACCCCCGCAACCACCGCAGCCGCCGAAGTCTGCAATACCCCCGCGGGCACGCGCCAATACCGCACCCTTTCAAAAGACCCGAACACATTCCGCGGCGCGCTCAATACCGCGCTCGAATACATCAAAAAAACATTCCCCGACAAACAGGTCGTGCTGCTGACCCCAATCCACCGCAGCTCGGCAATATTCTCCAAAACAAACGTCCAGCCCGACGAGTCCTATTCAAACCGCCTCGGGCTTTTCATACACGATTATGTTGCCGCAATAAAAGAGGCTGCAAACATCTGGGCAGTTCCCATAATCGACCTCAATTCGCTTTGCGGGCTCTACCCGAGCCTGCCCGCCCACGCAAAATATTTTGCAAATCCAAAAACCGACCTTCTCCACCCAAACGAACTCGGACATAAACGAATCGCCGAAACACTCAAATACCAACTACCCACATTGCCCGTCTATTAATCCGACAGACCCGAAACAAAAAAGGAGCGGCTCATAACGCAACCCGCTCCTTTTTTTGCGCCAATTCCCACACCCCACCAATTACGCTTTCTTCGATTTTTTCGGGGCGGACTTTGCCGCCGAGTGCCTGAAAATTCTGTCGTAGTTGTCGACATACTTTTGAATGTCCGCGCCGCGCCTTATTGTTTCGCCTTTGCCACATTCGCGGGAAGTGTCTTTTGCTTTTGTTTCTTCTGCCATATTTTGAAAAGATTATTTCGCCCTTTTTACAACGAATCCCGAAAAAGTCAAGCCCCCTAAACGCGCCACAACAAAGCTACACACACCAGCCACAATGATAAAAAGGGTGCGGAAGAAAATTTCCTGCCGCACCACTTCAAAAATTTTTCAGCACACACGTTCAGCCAACCCGCGCCGACTACTTTTGCATAGCGCGCTTGTAGACAACCCGACTGCGGAAAACCGCATAACGCTTAGCCTGCCCGAGGTCGGTTATCATAACCTGATAAACGCCCGTTTTCTCGTTGCCCGCCACAAGCTCGGCAAACGCCAAAACGGTCTCGTTCGGCTTGACGGGCTCGATAAAGTCGATGTTCGAATTCGACGTTATCGCAACCCTTTCGGGCGTGTTCGAGGCAAGAGCGCACGCAAAGTCGCAAAGCGAAAACAAAAACCCGCCGTGGGCAATGTCCACACCGTTTAAAAACGCGTCTTCGACAACCGCGCGAACCTCCGCATAGTCGGGCCTCTGCTCCAACACCGCAAATTTAAGCGTCTTAGCAAGCCTGTCCCTGTCGGTGTTTACAATCATCGCCTTCCCCCTATTTTGCAAGCGACTTCTCCGCCGCCTCAATGTCCTTAAACGACATAATCATCACGGGACGCACCGCAAGCGGCTTCGTGAGCGCATACATATATTCTATGTTCACCCCCCCTTCGCGCGTCTTTTCAAGCAGCCGCAACAACGCCCCGGGCGTGTCGTCGACTTCCACCGCCAACACTTCCACCTTCTTCGGCGTAAAGCCCGCGGCTTTGAGCGCATCTACCCCCGCGTCGGGCTTGTCGACAATCATGCGCACAATACCGTATTCGCCGTTTTCGATAATCGTTATCGTGTTGATGTTAACTTCGGCGTCGGCGAGAGCCTTGCAAAGGCTTTCAAGCCGCCCCGGCGTGTTTTCCAAAAAGACCGATATTTGGTCTATGCGCATTTTTTAAGCCTTTCTGTTGTCGTAGACCCTTTTGATTTTACCTTCCGAACGCGGAATTTTGTTGGGTTCTACTATTTTTACATCTATTCTGATATTCACAATCTGGGTAATCGACGCCTGAATCTTGCGCCTAATAGCCTCCAAATTCTCGATACTGTCGCCGTAGTATTTGTCCTGAATTTCGACTTCCACCGTGAGGGATTCCATGTCGTTTTTCATCTCGCGGACAATCCTGAAATTCGGCGTGCTCTCCTCGCAGCGCATAATGCCTATTTCTATCTGCGACGGGAACACATTCACGCCCCTGATAATGAGCATATCGTCGCTGCGCTTGGAAATTCGCGAAATCCTGCGGATAGTTCTGCCGCATTTGCACGGCTCGGGAATTATCGAAGTTATGTCGTGCGTGCGATAGCGCAAAATCGGCATTGCCCGCTTCGTGAGCGTCGAAAGCACAAGCTCGCCCTCTTCGCCGTCGGGCAGAACTTCGCCCGTATCGGGGTCGACGATTTCGGGATAGAAATTGTCCTCCAAAATGTGCATGCCGGCCTTGCATTTGCATTCCGCGCCAACGCCCGGGCCCACAATTTCCGAAAGCCCGTAAATGTCGAACGGCACGACATTCGTGTTGTCGACAATAAACTTGCGCATGGCCTCCGACGACGGTTCGCCGCCGAAAACGCCAATCCTGAGCGGCAGCTGCTTGAAGTCTATCCCCCGCGCCTTGCCCGCCTCGATTAGGTGGACAAAATAACTCGGCGTCGACGCAATCACGGTCGTTTTGAGGTCGCGCATAAGCATAAGCTGACGCTCCGTATTTCCGCCCGAGGCGGGAATAACCGCACACCCCAGAGATTGCGAGCCTTCGTGAATGCCCAAACCGCCCGTGAACAAACCGTATCCGTAGCAATTCTGGACAACATCGCCGCTCTTTATTCCATACATCTTGAAGCAGCGGATAATCGATGCGTCCCAAACGCGCAGGTCCTCTTCCGTATACGCGACCACAATCGGCTTGCCCGTCGTTCCGCTCGACGCGTGCAGACGCACAATGTCCTTCATATCGACCGCAAAAAGCCCGTCGGGATACGTGTCGCGCAAGTCGGTCTTCTGCATAAACGGCAGCTTCGAAATGTCGTCAATACCCCTTATGTCTTCGGGGCGAACCCCCGCTTCGTCCATGCGGTTTCGGTAGAGCTCGACCCTGTCATACGCAAGCCTTACAATTTCGCGCAAACGCTGCGATTGCAACGCCTGCATTTCCGAACGCGGCAGAAAGTCCAACGCCGTGAACGGGTGGACGTCGCCGTGAATATCGTTCCAAATCTGTTTCATAAATCAGGAGTTTCTGCCAAGTTTAAACGCCGCTTCGTTCGAGGCGTGGAGCTTTTCGGGAAAGAATTTTTTAAGCGTTTCGAGCCAGCGTTCTTCGGGAATGTCGAAGTGCCTGCTCAACACGCCAAGCAGCGCGACATTCAACGCCTTCTTGCTTGCGAGCTTCGACGCGTCAATGTCGTTCGCCGAAATCACCACACCGCCTTCGGCCATCGAACTCTTGTGCACGTCCGACCATTCGGGTTCGAGCGACAGCAAAAAGTCCGTCGAGTTTTCGGGAATAATGGGACTCACCACTTCGCGGCCGAAACGCACGTCGCTCGCCACCGAGCCGCCGCGCTGCGACATACCGTGGACTTCGGCCTTTTTCACGTCGAAACCCTCTTCGAACATAAGCTCGCCCAAAATCAGCGCGGCTTTGAGCACGCCCATACCGCCGAGACCGGCAACCTTCACATTTATAGTTCTATCGACTTTCATCTATTTACCCGCCTTTCTTTTCGCTTCGGCAGCCGCCACAAAAATGCACGGTTGGCGCAACACAATAAGCGTGATATCGTTGCCCGCGAGCTTGTCGACAAGATAGCTTTTAAATTCCTCCGCCTGCTTTATCGGATTGAAGACCTCTACATTCTTAACGCCCATAGCCCGCGCCACATCTTCGATTACAATGCGCGTAGTTTCGGAGTGGTCGAGCCTGCGCCCCGTCGCGGGATTCTCCTGATGGCCCGTCATCGCCGTAATCGAGTTGTCCAAAACAATAATCACGTGCCCCGTCTTCGGCGGATTGTAGACCGCCTGCGCAAGCCCTGTCAGACCGCTGTGCATAAACGTGCTGTCGCCTATCACACTCACGACCTTCCGCGCCTTTTCCTCGGGCAGAACCTTTCGCATGCCCACGCCCATGCCAATCGACGCGCCCATGCAAATCTGCATATCCATACCGCTGATGGGCTTCATCGCCGCAAGCGTGTAGCAGCCTATGTCGCCTGCGACAATGCAGCCGAGCTCTACAAGCGGCTTGAAACTGAAAATGTGCGGACACCCCGGACACAACATCGGCGGCTTCATTTTGAGATTCGGCATTCTGAAATCCGTGTCGCCCGCAAGCTGGGCTTTCACCCTGTCCACATTCAGCTCGCCGAAACGCCACTCTTCGGCGCGGCGTTCCACATTCGCGCCCGCGGCCAAAAGCTGCGTTGTCATATACGGGTCGCCTTCTTCGACAACCACACACCTCTTGAACTTCTTCGAAAACTCGACCAACTTTTCAAGCGGAAGCGGCGAAAGCCCGACCTTGAATACCGACGCTTCGGGCGCGGCTTCGCGCGCATACTGATACGCCACACCGCTTGCAATAATCCCGAGCTCATTGCCGCGCATTTCAACCTTGTTCGGGCCCTCCGCATTGTTCCATGCTTCGATTTCCGCAAGCTTCGCCCTCAATGCCCTGTGCGCGGGCTTCGCGTGCGCGGGCACCATAACGCGGGCTGGAATGTCCTTGTTGAAGTCGGCTTTCGGCAACTCCGCAACCTTGTCGACAAATTCGACAATCGACGTCGTGTGCGCAACGCGCGTAGTCGTGCGGATAACAACGAGCGTCTTCCACCTGCGCGAAATTTCGAACGCCAATAAAGTGAAGTCATACGCGTCTTGCGACGATGCGGGTTCGAGAACGGGAATCCCGCCACACATCGCAATCGAGCGCGTGTCCTGCTCGTCCTGACTCGACGCCATACCCGGATCGTCCGCCACAACCGCGACAAACCCGCCTTGCATACCGCTGTAAGCCGCCGTAAAGAATAAATCCTGCGCCACATTGAAGCCGACATGCTTCATCGTAACCAGCGCATTGCTTTCGGCAAACGCCACCCCGAGTGCGACTTCCGCGGCGACCTTTTCATTGGGAGCCCATTCGGCATTGCCGCCGAGCTCCGAAAAGTTTTCGAGAATTTCCGTAGACGGCGTCCCGGGATACCCCACCCCGAGTGCGACACCCGCGCTCCGCGCCGCGAGCGCAATGGCCTCATTGCCGCTAAGCATTTTTCGTATTTTGTTTTCCTGCATAAATTACATCAATCCTTGCCGTTTTTCACAATTTGTTCAACCTTTTTTTGACATTCCCCACACATAAAACCGTAACCGCCACCTCAAAAAAAACGCGATATTCGGGGACGTCCCCGAATACCGCATTTTGCATATTCTAAAAAAATCGGAATCCCGAATTCCCGCCGAATTAGAATCCGTAGCGGAAACCGAGCTGCACAACGTGCGCCGAACGCTCCCAGTCAAGACTGCCCAACCCGGGTATCGTCAACGTCGCATCATTGAACATCATATATGAGTATTCAGCAACGAACGCCCAACCGCGCGTAAGCTGAAACGCCGCTTCGAGCGAAAGTTTCAAGTCGCGCTCGACATCAATAGTAGAACGCCACTGTTCACTCTCGCCAGTAATCCCCGTGTAGGAAATCTTCGGCGTAAGCGCGACATACTTGTAAATCTGGAATTCAATGCCGCCGCCAAACGTATACATAAACGCTCCCTGATTTATGTCCGTTCCTAATCCGCTAAAATCGAGAATCATCGCACCCGCACCGCCTTGAATAAACGGCGTAATCAACAAATCCTTCGAGACCGCATACCTGAAATACGGACGCAGCACAATGGGCAGTTCCGTGCGCTGATACTTCGCATCGAGATTCTGGTCTGGGAACGAGCTCTTCATATAGCTGTAAGAAAACGGCAGAACAACGTCCATACCCAAATTGCGCGTCCGACTGCGCACAACATTGAACGCAATCTCCAAATTACCGCCGCCGCCAATGCGCGTATCCGATTTCACGCCATTACTTTTCAAATCCATACTATTGAGCGACCCGCCGACCGTGATTGTTCCGCGCTTGCCGATTTTTGCCGCCGACGTGTTGTCGGTAGCCGACGTAATCAGCCTCGTTTGCTTTTTCCAGACGGAGTTCGATTGCGCCGACGCGGCGCAAAACAACATCGACACCGCCGACATTATAACCAGTATTTTCTTCATATTTAATTTCCTTTTGATTGAAGTTATTGGTGCGACAATACCCCCCCCAGAAAAAATCAAGTTTTTTCTGCTACTTTTTATCATACCACCCCGCAAGCCCCCATTTTAAACGCCCTACACCCCTTTAAAAATCCAACCAAGCCACACATCCCCCCCGCGCCACCAAACCAAACCCGACTTCCTTTCTCCTCAGTTCACACCCCTTCCCCCGAACCTCCTCCCACACCTCCCTTTACCACACACCCACACCCCATCAAAAAATTTTTAATTGATAACCCACCCGAAATATATTCTACTAAAAACAAATGAACGTATTGCTTATAGACGGATACAACTTGGGGTTCAGATGCTTCTACGCAATGCCCGACTTGTCGCGCTCCGACGGCTTTCCCACAGGCGCATTGCACGCGTTTTTCAACAGCCTCGTAAAGCTCTCGTGCGAGAACACCCCGCATTCGACCGCAGTGTTCTTCGACAAGGGCGGCTCAAAACGCCATTTGGCAATCCACCCGCAGTATAAGGCAAACCGCAACGAAGCCCCCGAAAAGTTCAAGAGCCAAATTCCGTCAATGAAATACCTTTGCGAAATTTTCGGTTTCTCGCCCACCGAACAGGAGGGCGTCGAGGCCGACGACTTGCTTGCTTCGGCGGCGACACGCGCCAAGACGGAGGGACACACCGTCTTCATCGCCAGTGCCGATAAGGATTTCGCCCAGCTCGTCTCCCCCAACATCAAACAAATGCTGCCGCCGACCCCGAAAAATAAGGAGTGGACAACCCTCGATTCAATCGGAGTCAAAACGAAGTTCGGCGTAGCCCCCGCCCAAATTCCCGACTACCTTTCACTCATAGGCGATACCGCCGACAACATCGACGGCATAAACGGCGTCGGGCCTAAAACCGCGGCAAAGTGGTTGAAGGAGTTCGGCGATATCGACACAATCATACGCCGCTACGATTGGCTCAAACCCGAAAAGTTCCGCCCACTCGTCAAAGAGGGCGAATCGACCTTGCGCCGCAATATGCAGCTGATAACACTCGATACCACCCTCGACGTCCTCCCCCCGCAGCCCGCGACGCCGAAGTTCGACGACATCATCGCTTTCTTGGAGGAAATGGAGATGAAAAAATCCCTCACCCACTTGCGCCGCTTCGCCAAAGAACAATACCAAATCGACCTCTAACAGACGCGAATATCCCCGCGATAGCGCGCCTATATGCTTCTGCATTCAAAAAAAACGGAGGACTTCACACATAGCCCTCCTTGCTCGACTCCGCTAAAAACGAGCCTTTAACCCCCGGAACAGAAACACTTTTGGCAGCCCTACTTTACAGTTATGTAGGCGAATTCTTCCCTGCCATTCTCGTTTTGCCAAGATATTCTATATTTGCCCTTAAAGCCCCTAAACGTTATTTCGCCGTTGACATTGGGCTCCAAAAGCAAATTAGTCTTCCATTCCTTTTCGATAAGTTCCGAAAGCGCATAGTAAGCCGGTTTGGGCTTCATTTCCCGCGTAAATAGCCCCGATACCGAAGGTTCTCCCGCATAGCCGCAGCCGTCAACAACATTCCACCACGTTATACCCTCAACCGACTTCCGACTAAACCACATTCGGTAAAGGTTGCGCGTAATAACGGCTTGAATCATCTGACCGCGTTCGGAATTGTCGGGAGCGCAGATTGTAATTTCGCTCATATGAATCGGACGATTTGCCCGTTCAACCATATCGAAAGCCTTAAACATATGCTCGGGATTTATCTTCATAATATCCGTTTTAAAAACCGGATTGTCCGTAGATTTTCCGTCCGCAATAAGCTGGACAACTTGCGGATTAAAAAGATGCATTTGCCAGCCTACGACATCGATTTTACACCCCCGCGAAATCAGCTCGCGAACCTGCGCATCGTATTGTTCAAGCCTGAATGGCTGATAGGGATTGTCGTTTATGTTTAGCTTCACATTCGGCGGGAACGCCTTTTGGGCAACTTGAAATCCCTCATACGTATAGTCGGCAGGCATAATTCCATAACGCCCGCTTTTCGATAAAACTCCGCCCGCATTCATACGACCGTCGGCGAAACAGTCAAGGCTTTCGTTTACGACGTCCCAACTTTCGATTTTATCGCCGTAATATTCCGCAATTCTGGTTATACGTCGGGCAAATTCGCGTTTTAGATTTTTTCCGAAATTCGGCAAAAGCGCGTCTGATTCTGCTGCCGACATATTCGCAAAAAGCGGAGTAAAATTTACACTCGTCGCATTCTCGCCATAGTCCATCGGACGGTCGATGAGCTTTGAAAACTTCTCGCGCTCGTCGCCTTCCAAACATTTTGCATAAAGCCAAAGGGGAATTTGCATTCTGTTGCCCCACACCAGTGTGTGCCCGTGAATGCGGACGCCCCTTTCTTTGAGATAGCCAACAATAGGGTCGGTCGAGGGTCTACGCCAGTGCTTTTGCGCCGTGGGATTTTCGACGTTCGCCCAAAAATCCTGACTGTCCCAATATTCGCCCGCAGTGCGCATACGCCCGTCTTGAAGTTCGAATTCATACCAATAAAAACCGACAGTCGCGGAATTAAAAATCGTCCCGTATAGCGACTTGTATCTTGAATTTAACGTTTTGTCGCCGAGTTGGTCGAAGTTGAAAATGTGCGCGCCGAAATAAAACTCGTGCGAAATCTGAACAACCTTCACCTTTGTTCCCGCCGCAATTTTGCCGATTTTCAGAGAAAAATCCGCCTTTCGATTCATCTCAATGTCGCGGTCGATGCGCGCATTCACATCGTCATTCCATTGCGCCCAGTAGGATTCCGACATAATTCCCTTTACGTCTTCCGCCCCGCTTCTCGGAATTTTAACTTCGGACGCAAAAACCGAAACCGCACAAAACATTAAAACCAATGTATTCTTCACCATAGATATAACTTTCATAGATTATCCTGTAAAACCATTCAATAAACGTTTAACCACAAAGCTACTTTAAATACCGCCCGACGCAAGAAAAAAAATATCCTTATAAAAATCCCCAATTAAATACCCACTACTTTATCCCACTGCACAACACATACCTTCTTGTAGAAAGAAGGAATCGACATCATAGAACCCGACGCCCGCAACGCATTAAAAACCGTCCAATACCTCATCATCACTTCCGACGATAACGCCCCCCTACCGCTAAAATCAGCGGAAGCGTTTCCCTCCCAATGTTGTCCGAATTGCTAACTTCTTGTATATTTTGAGCAATTCGGAAATCTCCCAAACAAACGCACCTAAATCGGATTCGGATTTGTAGAAACAAATTTCTCATTACACTGAAAACGTCACGAATATTTCCGCCCGAACCCCTCCACTTCCGCGCATTTCATATATTTTCACCAGATTAGCCATACTTCAATGAACAGCTTCCTCACCCCATCTGTATCAATACTACAACACAAGACGTATTGTGATAACCAACAAAAAAAACAAATCCATATTTATAGTTTGTATCTATTCCTTCCTACAATGAAAACTAAAAAGGGCCATTATTCACACAACACGTATTATGTCCAATGATTAATGTATTAGGAAGTAAGCAAAAAGCATGTTCTCCGAACCTACGAAAAGCACACGCACACGCCGCGGAACACAAAAAAACTTAAAGCATTCCGTGCAACTTGCGCAAGATTTCTTTGGCGGATTTGTCGCCCAACTTTGCCGCGCGTCTAAAATAGTCGAGTGCTTTGGTAGTGTTTTGCTCGACACCCGTCCCCGTCCAATAACACGCGCCCAAATGCGAAATTGCCGCGGCGTCATTCTCGGCGGCGGCTTCGCGCAAGTATTTAATTCCCAATTTAAAATCGCGTTTTACACCGTCGCCGTCAACAAGCATAGCCCCGAACCGCGACTTCGCCGAAACACTCCCAAGCCGCGCCGCCTTTTCATACCAAACAGCGGCGAGCGACTTGTCCGCCGCCGTTCCAAGCCCCTCAAAATAACAACGGGCAAGATTCTCGAACGCATCTTCATTGCCGCTTTCGGCGGCGGACTTAAAAAGTCCGAACGCCTGCCGCATATCGCCCGCCAATCCCTCGGCATAAACCGCCCCCAAATTATTTTGCGCAACATTATACCCCAAATCGGCGGAACGCCTAAAATACTCTACCGCCTTAGTTATATCTTTTGGCACAGCTATTTCGTTTTGATAACACACGCCCAAGTTGTTCAATGCTTTCACGTGCCCTGCCGCCGACGACTTCTCCAAAAGCGACACCGCCGTTTCCTCGTCCGCGACAACGCCTGCCCCGTCAAAATAATTCATTGCAAGCCTGAAAGTTGCGTCGCAATCGCCACTATCCGAAGCCGATTTCAAAAGGCGGTTCGCTTCAAACACATCGCCCATACACCCAACGCCTTTCAATAAGAGGACAGCTTCCGCCGTTTTTGCTTCAACATTCCCCTTTTTTGCAAGATTTTTCACCCGCACAAAAAGTTTTGCAGGCGCAGACGGCGCATATCCCGTTTCGTCGCAAAACAGGGCAAATTCGACAGCCGCCCTGTCGTCACCCAACATAAACGCTTTTTCATACAACGCAGCGGATTTCTTCAAATCGCGAGGCAAAAGTCTACCATTCCAATGTAGTTTTGCCAAAGCGCGAGTTGCGGGCGCGTAATTTTTGGCGTCGAGCTTGCGCAAGGTTTCAATGACCGCTTCGGAATTTTTCCGCGCCGATTCCGACGCGTCATCGACAGCCAAAACACAGAGCGCAAACGCATACTTTCCATAGTCCGCCCCTGCAAACGCCGCCTGCGCAAACATCATAGAAGCCGACTTTGCCCCGAGCTTCGACTCTTTTGCGTCCAAATACATACAAACGCCGACATTAAAAAATTCACCGGCAGTTTCGGGCATTTTCTTAGATAGCGCCAAACTGCCGCCACCCGACGCCCGCGCCGTCAGCGGGAATTCGAACGCGTAAAAAAAATCCCCCGCCTGCCCAACCGAGCAAACGAAGGATATTAAAACTGACGCCAAAATCTTGCGCATTATTTGTCGTTGCAAGAGGGCAGACACGAAAGAGCCATTGCAATTTCCTCTTCGGCATATTCGTAATTTTTAAGCTTCCCCGCAAAGTAGTCGAGATACGCCGCCATATCAAGGTGTCCGTGCCCCGAAAGGTTGAAGAGAATCGCCTTTTCTTCGCCGGTTTCTTTGCACTCCAACGCCTTGTTGATTGCCGCACAAATCGCGTGGCTCGATTCTGGCGCGGGCACAATGCCTTCGGCGCGGGCAAACATAACAGCCTTTTCGAAGACGTCGAGTTGATTGACGGTTTCGGCCTTCATCAGCCCCTGCCTCATAATATTGCTAACTTGCGGAGCCATGCCATGATAGCGCAATCCGCCCGCATGAACCGCAGGAGGAATAAAGGAACTCCCCAGCGTGTACATTTTCATAAGCGGCGTCATTTTCGCCACATCGCCGAAGTCATACGCATATTTGCCCCTCGTAAGCGACGGGCACGCCGCGGGCTCGACGCCCAAAATTTCGACTTTTTTTCCGCCGCGCAACATCTCGCCCAAAAACGGGTTGGAGATTCCCGCGAAGTTTGAGCCTCCCCCGCACGCGCCTATAATCAGGTCGGGATAGTCGCCCGCCAACTTGAATTGCTCGATTGCCTCCAAGCCGATAACCGACTGATGCATAAGGACGTGGTTGAGCACCGAGCCGAGACAATATTTCGTATCAGCGTCCTGCAAAGCCTCCTCGACTGCTTCGGAAATTGCTATTCCGAGCGAACCTCTGCAATTCGGATCCTTTGCCAAAATCGCCCTGCCCGCCTCAGTTTGATTGCTGGGCGAGGGAATTACCGTGCCACCGAAAATTTCCATCATAGCTTTTCGATACGGTTTTTGCTCGAACGAGCACTTGACCATATAGACTTTGCACTGAATCCCGAAAGCGTTGCATGCCTGCGAAAGAGCCGAACCCCACTGTCCCGCGCCTGTTTCTGTTGTAATTCGCTTTACGCCTGCTTGTTTGCACATATAGACCTGCGCGACGGCGCTATTTGTCTTGTGCGAACCCGATGGGCTAACTCCTTCATACTTATAGTAGATACGCGCGGGAGTACCAAGAGCCTTTTCAAGCCTGCGCGCGCGGAAAAGCGGCGACGGCCTCCACTGGCGCATAAGCTTGCGCACGGGCGCGGGAATTTCTATATATCGTTCGTGCGAAATCTCTTGCGCAATCGCGCCGTCCGAAAAAATCGCCTGCAATTTTTGCGGATTCATAGGCTCGCCCGTCGACGGATCGATGGGCGGCGGAGTTTTTTCGGGCAAATCCGCCTCAATATTATACCAATGAGTCGGGATTTTTTCTTCGTCTAAAATGTATTTTATCTGTTCGTTTGAGGACATTTTCTATTTTCTTAATTTTTTAATATTCAACGGTTAAAGATTTTTTCGTCTCAGGATTTTTCGACAAATCAAAGAGCATTTTTTCGGGGACGCGGCTGGGCTCAGGGTCGGATTTGCGGAAAGCTGGGAAGGTTTCTATTTGGGTGAAATGTTTTTCGTCGGAGGGGATTATGGTGATTGTAGTTTTGCGGACGAAGCAGCCAGAATCGGTTGTTTCGACGCCGATTTCAAGAGGCGTTTTTCCCAATTTAAAGCCATTTACAACAACGGTTGCCCCCTGCGGGATGGAGTCGATAGACATCTGTCGGGAGAACAAATCCTTGTCTTCCGAATTGCACGCGGCAAGCAAAATGCCCGCCAAAAAGCACGAAATTGACGCCGTTTTCTTCATATTTTTGCCCTTTTTTACCCCCAAAAAAGACCCTTTTTTGCCTATTTCTGACCCTTTTTTGGGGTTTTATTTCTGTTTTTTTCGAGTGGATTTTGGGAACGTTGGGTTGTTTGGATTATTGCTGTTGTTGGTTGGGTGGGTGTTTTTATGCCGATTATGCGCCGACAAATGTGATAACTGCAAACGACAATGCCACGACTGCCGTCGAGAGCAGGACTATTGTTTGTTTAGTTCCCGAAGTCGGGGTGAAGGAGCACTCGCCCGAATCGCGCGGTTCGACCATTGCGCGAATCCAACCGAAGTAATAGTAGATTGAGACGACCGAACCGACAATCATAACGCCCATGAGAATGTAAAGCTGGGCATACCACGCCAAGATGAGGACGAGGACTTTTCCGAAGAAGCCAGCGGTGGGCGGAATGCCCGCAAGGGACGCCAAGCTGACTGCCAGAGCCGAACCCGTTATGGGGTGTTTTTTCATCAAGCCGCGGTAATCGGCGAAAGACTGTCCGAAATCCTCCGCGGTGCCGAACTGTCCGACGGCGAAGAAAAGCGCGTAATTGGCGAGCATATATGCGCCCAAGTAGAAATATAAAACGGGTTCGAAGGAATCGAGCGTTCTGGGCTCGCGCAAGATTGCGGCGATGAGCACGAGCAAGTAGCCCGCGTTGGAGATGCCCGAGAATGCGAGCAGGCGTTTTGTCTTGACCTGTGTTATGCCGCCGAAGTTGCCGATTATGATTGTGAGAATTGCGACAACGGAAATTGCTAAGACGAAATGCTCTTTTGCGAGAATGATTTCGGCGGAATCGAATTTGAGCGAAGCGCAGATTTTTGCCAAGAACACGACGCCCGCGATTTTGGAGGCGACGGCGAAGAATGCCGAAGCGGGTGTGGGCGCGCCCTGATAGACGTCGGGTGCCCAAAACTGGAACGGGAATGCCGCCATTTTAAAGAGAACGCCCGCCAAGATGAATATCATACCGACTTTGAAGAAGCCGTTCAAGAGTCCTGCGGAGAAATTGCAGAAGCTGAGGTAATCTGCGCCCGCAAGTCTACCCGAGCCGTAGACAAAAGCTATGCCCATAAGCAGAATCGCGCCGCTTACACCGCCGTTGACGATATATTTTACGGAAGCCTCGACTGCCGCCGACGAATTTTTATCAAATGCCGCCATTATGTAGAGGCAGATTGTCGCGCCCTCCAAAGCGACGAACGAAAGCATAAGGTTATTCGACCTGCCGAAGAGTATGAGCATTGCAGCGCACATCATAACCGTTGCGGCGAACTCGTTGCGCAATGAGGGTCTGCCGATTTTTTCGAAATACGAAAAGCCCATTTGCGAAGTGAGCAATGCGCAGATTGTTATCAGGCAAGCATAGACGTAATTGTTCGATATGAGGGCGTTTTCCGCCGACCCCCTGAATGCGAAGCCGACTGCCAATGCCGCATACATACCCAAGAACGCCAGAATCGAAACGAATTTCGAAAAGCGTTCGGGCAATGCCGCCGAGCCCAAGAGGACGAGCACTGCGAAAACCGCCAAAGTTGCCTCCATTTTAACCGAAGCCCAATCGAATAAAGTTATAGTAGTATTCATATTATTTGCCTAAATTGTATGCGGGAAAGGATTTCAACAATGTGTCCGCGGTTTGGGTTATCGACTTCGGATAGACGCCGACAAACAGCAAGCCCGCGACGAGCACGATTGCCGCCGTGCGTTCGATTTTGGTGATGTCGCGGACGGAATCAAAGGTCGGTTTGAGTTCCGCGGAAGGCTCGCCCATAAAGACGCGGGCGACTGCCCGCAAGCCGTAGATTGCCGAGATTATCAAGCCCGTTGCCGCCAAAGCGCAAACTGCGGGCGAGAAGTTCCAAAGCGAAGTGAGGATTGTAAGCTCGCCCCAGAAGTTTGCCGAAAGCGGCAAACCGACGCTCGCCATTGTGCCCGCGATGAAGAAGCCCGCCAGAATCGGTGTCTGTTTATAGAGCCCGCCCATTTTATTCATATCCCACTGGTTTGTATTGTTGCAGGTTATGTTTGAGAGCATAAGCAGGAGGGCGACGCTCAGACCGTGTCCGAACATAAGCAGGAGTGCTCCGCCCGCGCCCAAGACGCTCATTGAGGCGATACCCAAGAAGCAGAGTCCCATATGTCCGACGCTCGAATACGAAACCATAAGTTTCAAATCGCGCTGAGCCATTGTGACGAAGCCGATATAAATGACGTTGAAAAGTGCCAATATTGCGAGTGTCTTTGCCCAATACTCGCAACCGAACGGCAGAATGGGAACTGCGACCTGAATCAGGACGAACAAGCCGAACTTTTTAAGCACGCCCGCGTGGAGCATCGAAAATGCCGTCGGGGCGCAAGTGTATGTGCGCGGTGCCCAAGTATAGAACGGAAATAGGCTCACGAGTGTGCCCAAGCCGAACATCAGCAATCCGAAGAGGACGTTTTGGGTATTTGCCGCGACGGGATTGACGGCGAGACGCGAGGAGATTTCGGCGAGAGAAAAGTCTTCCGCGCCGACGCAGGCGTATATGCCGATTATGCCGATGAGCGAAACGAGCGCGCCGAGCGTGAGGTAGACCGCCATTTGCATTGCCGCGACGCGTTTGCCCGCCGAGCCCCACATCAGCATTGCGATGAACGTGGGAACGAGGGCGAATTCATGGAACATATATATCCAAAGCAAATTCGCGGCGGTGAATGCGCCGAAGATCCCGCCCTGCATAATCAAAAGCAGCAGGTAATAGAGTTTTGCCTGTTTTATTTCAAGCGAGAGCGAATAGACTGTCGCCGCAAAGCCCACGATGATAGCGAGGGCGAACATCGGCATTGAGATTCCGCCGAGGGCGACCTCGGGCAGAAGCCAGAAGCGTTTTGCGTAGAAGAAGCCCGCCAAATCGGCGGCGTCGGAAGCGAAGTTTGCGCAAGCGCACAAGCCGCAGACAAGCGAGACTATTGCCGAAGCCAAAGCCAGCCGCGAAGCCGTTTTTGCGCCCCAAAAATTCCAAGCCAAAAGCGATATGAGCGCGAACGCGAACGGCGAATAAACCGCCGCGTTCAACAAAATTTCAGAAACGTTTTCCATATTCAAACCCTATGCGAAAATTACCAATACGAGCACGAACACCAAGCCCGCAGTGAACCACTTGACCTGCGAATTTGTGGAGCAATCGTGCATTTTTTTGAAGCCCTGTCCGACGACTGCGCAGACTATGCCCAAGCCGCGGACGCTCAAAAGCTCAATCATAAACAGGTCGACGAATGTCGCCAAGAATATGGCTATGCGCTGCTGGACTTTGGCGATATACCAATCGTAGATGTCGTCGAACCAGCCGTGTTTATTGAGAGCGTTATAGGCAAAACCGAGATGTTTTTGGACGGGGTCGTAGCCCCTGCGCCCGCCGTAGACTGCAAACGAAACCGCGACGCCTATGAATGTTGTGGCGAGTGCGAGCCACTCGAATTTTTCAAGCCCCGCGAACTGGGCAAGCCACTCCTCGTGGTGTTTGAGGAAGTCGGCGACGAACTCCGAAGCTGCGGCGGGAATTATGTAATTGAAGCGGATTTCGGGCATAAAAGACCAACCCGCGCATACGCAATAGACTGCCAAGACGACGAGCGGCAATGTCATAAATATGCCGCTTTCCTTTGCGTGTTCCGTCTTTTCGGAATGGGGTTTGCCGAAGAAGACGTTGAAGAAGAGTCTGCCCATATAGACAGGAGTCAGGAATGCCGCCGCGAGCAGCAAACCAAAGACGATATGGTAGAATGTGCCGCCCTCCGCCGAACGCGCCCAAGCTGTGGCAAGTATTGCCTCTTTGCTGTAATAGCCCGCGAAGAACGGAAATGCGACAATCGAGAGTGTCGCGGTAAGAGCCACTATTGATGTAATGGGCATACGTTTGAAGAGTCCGCCCATTTTGTATATGTCCTGTTCGTGGTGGCAGGCGTGGATTATCGAACCCGCAACAAGGAAGAGTGTCGCCTTAAAGAAGGCGTGTGTCGAAAGGTGGAACATTGCCAAGCCGTAGCCGAGCGCGACGCCCGCGCCCATCATGCCCAGATGGGCGAGTGTGGAGTAGGCGAGGATTTTTTTGATGTCGTTTTGCCCCAAAGCCCAAAGCCCTGCGCAAAAGGACATAAGCGAGCAAAGCAGAAGTATGAGACTGAGAACGTCGCCCGTAAGAAAGTTCATTGAAGCGAGGCGAACCATCATAAACACGCCTGCGGCGACCATTGTCGCGGCGTGGATGAGTGCGGAAACGGGGGTGGGGCCCGCCATTGCGTCGCCTAGCCAAACCTGCAAGGGGAACTGCGCGCTCTTGCCCAAAAAGCCGCACATAATAAGCAAGCCCATTGTAGTCGAAGCCTGTTCGGGATGCGCCTTCATAATTGCGGCAAGTTCGGTGAACTCGGTTGTGCCGAATGTCGACCAGCAGAATATTATGCCAAGCAAAAAGCCGAAATCGCCGACGCGGTTTGCGATGAACGCCTTTTTGGAAGCCTCGCGGGCGGCGGGAGTATCGGCGTAATGGGCGATTAGCGCGTAGGAGCTGAATCCGACAAGTTCCCAGAAGACGAACATCATAAAGAGGTTCGAAGAGAGCACTATGCCCGTCATCGAGAACATAAAGAAGCTAAGCCCCGCGAAGAAGCGGCCGCGCGAGTTGTCGTCGTCCATATATCCGACGCTAAAAACGTGGATTAGCAAGCCTACGATGCATACGACGAAAATCATATTCGTAGAAAGCGAATCGAGCAGCAAGCCGAAGTTGAAGCCGAAATTGCCCAATGCAAACAATGCAAACGAGCTTTTGAATGCCGCGCCCGCGGTTTCTCCCGTCATAAGCGACAATGCCAATGCCGCGCAAATTGCCGCCGAGCCGACCGACACCGCCGCACACGCGCTGCGGGTTTTGCGCAGAAAAAGCACGATAAATGCCGCGCTTAAAAGCGGCAGAAATAAAATTAGGTTCAAGCTTTCCATATGTATTTTGCTCCTTAAAATAACGGCTCAGGCTAATCGCCCAATGTGTGAAGCTCCTTTGTGGAAACCGTCGATTCGAGTTTGAACAGGCGCGTGATTGCCGCCAATCCGACTGCGACTTCTGCGGCGGCTATTGCCATTATGAAGAGTGCGAAGACCGCCCCCGAGATGTCGTCGGTTGCGGAAGCGAATGCGGTAAAGACAATCATCGAGGCGGCAAGCATAAGCTCGGCGCACATAAAAATGGTTATCAGGTTGCGTTTGAACATCACGCCAAGCAGCCCCGTTATGAAGAGCATTAGCGCGGGAAGTATAAAATTTATCAATGACGCATTCATAAAAAACCTCACAGCATATCCGATTTAATTTTATGCGCGGCATTCGGTTTTGCCACGACTATAACCCCGACCATTGCCGCAAGCAGCATTATGCCGACTATTTGCAATTCGAGCGCGAAATCCGAAATTATGGCGACACCGTAATTTTGCGCGTTCGCCACTTCACCCGCGGGCGGAATTACCGCCTTAGCCGCCTCGGGAAGGCGTTCGGGGACGAATCCGCCAATCATTGCGCAGAGTGCCGCCCACAAGACGGCAAGGGCGAGTTTTTTGCCCCAATGGCGTTTTTCGTCTTCGTCGCCGATAAACATTACGACGAACACGAACAAGACCATTATCGCCCCGCCGTAGACCGTGAGCACGATGAATGCGGGGAAGTAGGCGTGCATCAATATCATCAAGCCCGCCGTGCCGAGCATCGAAACGAGCATCGACATTGCCGAATTGACGAAGTTTTTAAGCAGTATAACGCCGAGCGCGCCGCCGATGCACATTGCGCAGAATATACAATACATAAGCTGTTCCATTATTCGCCCTTTCTGTCGCGGACTTTTTGCCACTTCTTTATTTTGTCGGGAACTACGCCGCCGATTTTGTAGAGGTCGGACTTGTGGCGTCTGAGCCCCTCGCGCGTGTAGGAGTTTATGGAATACTCCGAGCCCATCACGATTGCCTGCTCGGGGCAAGCCTCCTGACAATAGCCGCAATAGATGCAGCGCGTCATATCAATCTGAAAGTCCGACGGGGCTTTTTCGATAAAGGCATACTCGCTATCGGCGGGTATTGACGAGGGCGAGACCTTTATTGCCTTCGACGGGCAGACGAACTCGCAAAGTTGGCACGAAACGCACTTCGCCCTGCCGTTGGAGTCTTTCACCAGAACAGGCGCGCCGCGGTAGCCCGCGGGTATCACGGGACGCTGGTCGGGGTATTCGAGCGTGACCTTTTTGGCAAAAAAGTTCCTGATTGTTATATACAAGCCCGATATTATCTGAGGCAGGTATGTGCGCTCCCAGAAATTCAGGCGTTTTCTTTCGACAATTATCGCCATATCTTTAAACTATTGAAATGTAGATTAAATACGCAACGAAGTTGGCTATCGCAAGCGGCACGAGGCGCGCCCAGCCCAAGCGCATAACTTGGTCGTTCCTGAAACGCGGAAGTGTCCAACGCACCCAGATGAAGAAGAATATCATCATCGCGATTTTTACGAGGAATGTGGCTACCGACAATATCGACGCGCCGATACCCCAGCTTGTCGGCCACGCAACCCCGGGGAGGGGGTTCCAGCCGCCGAGGAACAATGCGATGAATATCGACGAACCCACGACGATGTGTCCGTATTCGCCCACGAAGAACAACCCGAACTTGAAGCTGCCGTACTCGGTGTGGTAGCCGCTGACGAGGTCGGTTTCGCTTTCGGCCATATCGAACGGCAGGCGGTTTGTTTCGGCAAAGAGCGCGACAAGGAAGATGAGCGCGGAAATAGGCTGGGTTATGCAAAACCAGAGGTTTTCGCTCTGGCACGCGGCGATGTCGAACAGGCTCAGCGGCGACTGAACCCCGCGGGCGGCAGCCATCATCACGACGGGCAGAACCGAGATTGCCATTGCAAGTTCGTAACTGACAACCTGCGCCGCCGCGCGCATTCCGCCCAGATACGGGAATTTGCTGTTCGACGACCACCCCGCCATTATCGCCCCGTAGACGCCCAGCGAGCCGACTGCCAAAGCGAACAGCAGGCTGATGTCGAGGTTTGCGACCGCCACGGGCTTTGCCGCGCCGTCGAGCCAATAGACGCCGAAGGGAATCACGCTTGCCGCCACCAATACGGGCGCGAGCGACATCACGGGGGCTATCAGATACCAGAATGTCTTGACGTGTTTGGGAAGCGGGTCTTCTTTCAGAAGAAATTTAAGTCCGTCGGCGGCAAGCTGCATAAGACCGTTTTTCTTCAAGAAATTGCCGACGAACGGGATTGCGTCGACATACGGAATTGCGGTGCGGTTGGGTCCGAAGCGACCCTGAATGTATGCGCAGACTTTGCGCTCGGCTACGACACTCAGACCCGCAAAGCTCATAACCACAATCACGCACAACAGCGAAAACACTATCGGCAAAAGCCACGCGAGATATCCCGCGCAGCAGGATTCGGCGGAGGCGTCCGCCAAAACGGACAAATTTAAGAGTTCCATTTTTTATTCTCCCGTTTTTGCGTGTTGATTTTTTGCGAAGAACATTGCGTTTTCTTCGGGGAAGTCGATAGAGGCGAACTTCGAGCCGTCAAGCAGCCTTCCCTGAGAGCCGACGTTTTCGCAACCCTTCAAAAATTCGATGTCGCGCGAAATGACTGCGCGGACTGCCCCGACTGTCGGGATTTCGAATGTCTCGCCGCCGACGTCTTTTAACATTGCCGAAAGAAGGGCGACGTCGTCGACCGTCTGTTCGGGAGCGTCGACTGCCTTGGCGAATTTTTGGAGGCGGAACTGGCGGTTTATCCACATTCCGTCCTTTTCGAACTCGCTTCTGAGCGGTATGCAGATTTTGGCGAGTTTTGCGGTTTCGTTGTCGAGAACGCCGCAATAGACTATGTTGGCGAGCTTGAAATGTTTGGGTTCGAAGCCCAATTTGAGCAGGTCTTCGCCGAAGCAGACTACGGTCTTGACGTCGCCGCTTTCGACTTTCGAAGCGAGTTCGGAAAGTGTCGGGCGCGGGTAGGCGTCAATCAAGCCCGTGGCGAATGCCCCGCGCATATTTGCGGTGGCGTCCGCCGAGACGAGTTTGCCGTCGTCGGGCTGCAAGTGGCTTGCCATATAAACTTCGGCGTTTGCCGCCGCCGCAAGCTGGCGCAAGAGGAACATTTCCTCGACGCTCTGCCAGCCGTTTGCAACGAATGCAACTGCGCCGATTTTGGCGATTTCGCCCGCGCGGGAGACCGCGTATTGTGCGTCGCAGGGGGTGGAATCGACTTTCGCAGTCGCGAGGCGGTTCTGCTCGTATTGTTTAAAGATGTATCTGCCCGAATCGCTCATAAACATATCGTTTACGAAGCCGTTTTGGCGCGGGGTTATGCGGTAGATTTTGCCGTTGCGCGACCACACGCGGGTATTGACACCCGCGCTGCTTTCGCCGCAGAGGCTTTCGGTGGTTTTCAAGAACCAAGTGCGCATTTCGAAGCGGAAAGCCTTTTCGGTCAATGCGCCGACGGGGCAGCCGTCGACGATATTAAGCAGGTAATTGCTTTCGTTGTCGGCGTTGTCGTAGAAGCCGATTTCGACTTTCGAGCCGCGTTTTGTAAAGCCCATAATGCTTCTGCCGATGAACTCCTTGCAGAAGCGTATGCAGCGCGAGCACTGTATGCAACGCTCGGCGTCGACGAAAATTTTGCCCGCGAACTCGCGCTTTTTGCGCTTGATGTTTTTTTCCTCGACGTAGCGCGAAGATTCGCGGCCGTAGGCGTGGGTGTATTCTTGGAGTTTGCACTCGCCCGCCTTGTCGCAAATGGGGCAATCGAGCGGGTGGTTGAGAAGCAAAAATTCCAAAACGCCGCGGCGGCAATCCGCCACCGCCTCGGAATTTGTTATGACGTGCATTCCCTCCGAAACTTTTGTGCCGCAGGCGATGACGGGCTTGGGCATAAAGGCGATTTTCTGGACACCGTTTTCGTCGAGAATGGGCTGGCCTGTCGCCCTGTCGCGGGCGGGCATACCCATTTGAACCAAGCACATTCTGCAAGAGCCCGCCACCTTCAAACTCGGGTGGTAGCAGAAGAATGGAATTTCCACGCCGATGCTTTTGCACGCCTCCAAAATGTTGAGGCCTGCGGGGACTTTATAGTCAGCACCGTTGATGTTTACGTTTACTGTCTGATTTTCCATACTCTAAATAAGTCTATACGCGTTGTTGTCGACACGCCCTAAGCCGCCATGCGAAAGTTGCGCGTTGATTTTCTGAATGTATTCGTCGCGGAACTTGGAAACGTTGCTTTGCACAGGCCACGCCGCCCCCTCGCCGAGGGCGCAGATTGTTCTGCCGCAGATGTTGTCAGCCGCGCTTTTGAGCAAGTCGACGTCTTCGAGTCTGCCGCCGCCCTCGCAAATGCGTTTTGTTATGCGCGACATCCACTTTGTGCCCTCGCGGCAGGGCGTGCACTGCCCGCAACTTTCGTGGGCGTAGAATGCGCTTAAATTAGCGAGAGCCTCGGGCATATCGACGGTGTTGTCCATTGCGATTATGCCGCAGGAACCGATTGCCGTGCCGCACTGCTGGAATGAAACGGCGTCGAGGGGAATGTCTTCAACGCGGCGTTCGAATGTGGTGCCGTCGGGGTTTTTGATTGTGAATTTTTCGTCCCAGCGCAGAATCTTCATCGAAGAGCCGCCCGGGATAATCGCCTTGAAGCGTCTGCCCGCGAGGGGTCCGCCGCAGAGGTCGTAAAGCAATTCGCCGAGTGTGCAGGTGCCCGTTTCGATTTCGTAGCGTCCGGGTTTTTGAACCTGTCCGCAGACGCCCCAAATGTGTGTGCCGGGGTCGAGGGGAGAGCCGATTTTCGAAACCGCCTCGCCGCCGAGGTCGAAGACCTTGGGAACCCAGCAGAGTGTTTCGACGTTATTGACGACTGTCGGGCAATCGTAGAGTCCCATAACGGCGGGGAAGTAAGGGGGCTTGATGCGCGGGTAGGCGCGCGCGCCGCCGAGCGACGAAATCAGGCCCGTTTCCTCGCCACAGACGTAGCAGCCCGCGCCGCGGCATACGGTGATTTCGCAGCTGTAATCCGAACCGCAGATGTTTTTGCCTACGAACCCCTTTTGTTTAGCCTCTTCGATTGCGTTTATCAAAATTCGGTAGCCGTTGATATACTCGCCCCTGATGTAGATGAAAGCCTGCGCGGCGTTGATTGCGTAGGCGGTGCACATAATGCCCTCGATGAGGGTGTGGGGGTCTTGGTAGATTATGAGGCGGTCTTTGCAAGTACCGGGTTCTGATTCGTCAGCGTTGCAGATGAGGTAGATGGGCTTGCCGCTTTTTCGGTCGAGGAATTTCCACTTCATACCCGTGGGGAAGCCCGCGCCGCCGCGCCCCTTCAACTTGGACTTTTCCATTTCGGCGCAAAGTTCGGCCTTGTCGCGTTTGACGGTTTCGCCCAAAATGCGGTAGCCCCCGTCGGAAATATATTTGTCGATTGAGGCGTTCCAACCGTCTACGTCGATGTGTTTGTAAATTATTCTGTTTTCGCAAGCCATAGTTCTAGCCTTTGTATGCGGGTGAATTTACGTCGGTGCCGCCCTGCGGTTTGTCGAATGCCGACTTGGGGGCGAGTTCGCCCGCGGCGTCGAGGGCGTTGATTTTTTCGACGAATTTTTCGACGTCCTCGCGGCGGACGGACTCGAAGAGTTTGTCGTTGACCTGAACGTTTGCCGCCTTTGCGCAGTTGCCGAGGCACTCGACGAACTCGATTGTGTAGACGCCCTTTGTTTCGCCGAGGGGGCAGCCGATTTTTTCGGCGAGCTCGCGCCCGAACTCGACCGAGCCCGCGAGCGCGCACGAGAGTGTGCGGCAGACTTTGATGTGGATTCTGCCGCGCGGCTGCTGAGAATACATCGGGTAGAAGGTGAGCATTCCGTAGACGTCTATCGGCTCTTCGCCGAGTTGTTTGGCGACGAATTTTACGGCGTCGTCGTCGAAATATCCGTATTTCTCCTGAATGAGGTGCATAATAATCATCGCCGCCGACTTTTTGACGGGATACTGCGCGATGATTTCGGCGCACTTCTTTTCGATATCCGAGGTGATTTCCATAAAAAACAAGCTCCTTTTGTTAGCTATCTGTCGCACTCGCCCAAGACGAAGTCGAACGAGCCGAGAATTACGGCAATGTCGCTTAGGTGGTGCCCGGGGAGGATTTCCTGCATTGCGCTCAAACTCACGAACGAGGGGGCGCGGATTTTTACCCTATACGGGACGCCGCCGCCCTTCGACATAACGAAGAAGCCGAGTGCGCCCTTGGGGTTGTCCGCCTCGAAATACGCCTCGCCCTTGGGAATGTCGGGCCCCTGTGTGATGACCAGAAAGTTGTTAATCAAATCCTCCATATTTTGCTGCACGCCCGTTTTATTGGGAAGTGTGATTTTCGGATTTTTTATGTTTACGTCGCCGTCGGGCATTTTTTCGATTGCCTGACGGACTATGCGTATACTCTGGCGCATTTCCTCAAAACGAACTAGCCACCTGTCGTAACTGTCGCCGTGGACGCCGATTGGAATGTCGAAATCGTAGTCTTCGTAGCCGAGGTAGGGAACGTCTTTGCGCAGGTCGCTGGCAACGCCGCTTGCGCGGAGGTTTGCGCCCGTCAAGCCCCACTGCAAGGCGGTTTCCTTGGAGACTACGCCGATGCCGACAGTACGGTCTACGAAAATTCTATTGCGCGTGATGAGTTTGTCGATTTCATCGAGTTTGGGCAGGAATGCGTTTGCGAACGAATTGACCCTGCCAAGCCAACCCTCGGGAATGTCGCGAGCCAAGCCGCCGATACGAGCGTAGGAAGATGTCATACGCGCCCCCGTGAGTTCCTCGAAAAGTGTGAGGATTTTTTCGCGCTGGGTGAAGCAATACATAAAGCCCGTCCAAGAGCCCGAATCCATCGCGTAGGCGGCAAGACCTACCAAGTGGCTTGCTATGCGCGAGAGTTCGCAGCAGATAATGCGGATTGTCTTGCAGCGTTCGGTTATCCGAATGCCCGCGAGTTTTTCGACGCACTGGGCGAAGGCGATGTTGTTGCACATCGGCGCGAGGTAGTCGAGTCGGTCGGTAAACGGAATAAACTGGTTGTAGGTCATATTTTCCGCGATTTTTTCCTGACCGCGGTGGAGCTGCCCCACCATCGGGTCGGCGCGGAGAATGAGGTCGCCGTCGAGTTCCAATTTCAGGCGCAAAACGCCGTGGGTTGCGGGGTGGGAAGGCCCCATATTGACAATCATTTTTTCGCCGAGTCTGTCCTCCGACAGTCCCGCGGGCTCGGGGTATGTAAATTCTTTGTTTTCCATTTTTGCCGAATGTTAGATGTTGTCGATATTTTCGCCCGCCCCGCCCTGAACGCTGCGCGGCTCTTTTTCGGAAACGTATTTATAGCCCGAGCTTGGCGAATGGAAGGGGCCGCCCTCCTCGGGTGCGGGTGTGATTTTTACGGCGTCTTCCGCGCCCTCGAATGTCGGCGGAAGCGGAGCCTCGCGCCCTTCGAGGGGGAAGTCTTTGCGCAGGGGGTGGTATGGATAGGCTTCCCACATCAGAATGCGGCGCAGGCTGGGGTGGCCTTCGAAGGTGATTCCCATAAGGTCGTATGCCTCGCGTTCGAGCCAATCCGCGCCCTTATAGACCGAGCAAAGGGAGGGCAATTTGGGCTCTTTTTGGCTGTCGCACATCGCAACGATGCGGATATAATTCTTCTTTGTGTGCGAATAGAAATGGTAGACTGCCCCGAAGCGGGCCTCTCCCGCGTCGGGGCCCATATCGATTGAAGCAAGGTCGGTCAAGACCTGATATTCGAAGTCGTCGCGCAGTTTGGCGGCGACTCTTACAAGTATGTTTTTTTTGCAATCGAACGCCAATATGCCGTCGACTGACGGGCGCGGCGTCAATGCCTCGGGAAATTCCGCAAGAAGTTTGTCTTTCATCTGGAAGCCTTATTTTACGAACAATGCCTTTGTGCTGCCCTTGGTGTCGCGGATTTTATTTTGCAGCGATACAAGCGCGTCCAACAACGCCTCGGGGCGCGTGGGACAACCGCTTACGTAGACGTCGACGGGTATGATTTTGTCGACGCCCTGCAAGGTCGAGTAGGTGCGGAACATTCCGCCCGAACACGCGCACGCGCCCATTGCGATGACCCACTTGGGCTCCGCCATTTGCTCGTAGACGCGGCGCACCGCGCCCGCCATTTTATAGGTGACCGTGCCCGCGACTATCATACAATCGCTCTGGCGGGGCGAAAAACGCATAACTTCCGCGCCGAAACGCGCGATGTCGAACCTCGAACCGCCGACGGCCATAAGCTCGATAGCGCAACACGCAAGCCCCATTGGCTGCGGCCATATTGAATTTGCGCGAACCCAGTTTATAACCGAGTCCAAACGGGTATAGATAAACCCGCTTTCGCTTTGCGAATCGAATTTCCGAATACAGTTATCCATAGTAAAAAATTTTTTCCACTCTATTGCTTTGCGCCGAAATTTCAACATTTTTTATAGAGCGGCGGAACTTTGGAATCGGCGTTTTAGGCGAAGGCAAAAGCGCGATTTTTGTTGTAAAATGGGCTTTTTTTTGGTAGTGGTTACCTCAAATTTAAATCTCTATCTATATATAAAACGTATGAATCTGAAAAATTTTGTATTTACGGTTGCCGTGGCGGCGGTGTCGGCTTCGGCTTCGTGGTTGTATTTTGACTACTCTGCAAAGAATGCCGCGAACGGGGCTACGGACGGAGTTGCAGGTGCGGTTTCGAATGTGGCTGCTGGCGCGGCGGCGGGCGGGAAGTCCGCAGAAGTCGGCAAGCCCGCCGTGTTGCCGACGCCCGAAAAAGACGGGCGTAAAGTTGTTGTGGGCGCGTTTGCGGGGGCTAACGGGAATGCCGGCGGCGGGCAGAAAGCGGCATCGGCTGGTGTTTCTGGCGCAGAAGCCGCGAAGCAATCAAAAGCAGGGGCGTCTTCTTCCGCCGTGGCTGTGGCTAGCGGGGCGAAGTCTTCTACGGCGGAAAAATCGTCCGCAGTCAAGCAAGTTTCATCGTCCGCAAATGGCGCGAAGAAAGGCACAAAAGTTGCGCAAAAATCGGCGATTATTGAACAAAAAATCGAAGACAATAAGGTAATCACCACCACCGCCAAGGCGAAAATCGTCACTTACCCCGCCCCGAATACCGAAAAAATTCAACTGGGATACAGTGTGTTTGTCAACGGCGTGCCCGTAGACGTGTATAAGGCCAGTTCACGCGACTGCTCGCGCTGGGACGGCAACGAGGGGCTGCACGGCGGTGGCTACTACTATGCGTATTTCGATTTTCATGGGGAGGTCGAGGTTGAAGTGAAGTCGCGCGGTATGACGAAGAAGGATATTGAACTTTTCCCTGCGCGGGAATTTGTGGTGTCGGGCTTCAACGGCGTGAAATTCAAGGCGGACAAACCCTTCAAAACCTGTGTGTTGCGCGACGAACGCAACAGGCCGCTGATGATTTTCGGAAATCCGCTCGAAAAAAATGCGCCAAAGCAGGGCGACCCGAATGTTGTATATTTCGGCGCGGGCGTCCACGCGCAGCCTCGAATTGAACTTACTGACAATCAGACGCTTTACATAGCGGGGGGTGCGGTCGTCAAAAGCATACTTGTCGCGAAAGGCAAAAACATCACCGTGCGCGGACGCGGCATTTTAAGCGGCGAGCTGACAGAACGACAATCGGCAAATGCGCTTGCGCGTTTTAAAGAGTGTCAAAATCTCAAAATCAACGGTGTGATTTTGACTGAACCGCCGATGTGGACGCTCGATATGCGAGACTGCGAGGATGTTGATATCAACAACATTAAAATCTGTTCGGGTAGAATGCTAAATGATGACGCCGTAGATATTTGCGACACGAAAAACGTAAAGATACGCAACAGTTTTATGCGCTGTCAGGACGACGTGATTGCGTTGAAAGCGTTGACGGGCAATATCCCCGTCGAAAATATTTCCATTAAAAAATGCGTTTTCTGGACTGACCGCGCCAACATTTTCAGAATCGGATTTGAATGCAACGCCCCGTATATGAAGGACTTGACTGTGCGCGACTGCGACGTTGCCTTCTATGCAACCGACTATGCCAAGCCCGACGAGTGGTGGGTTAAGGCAATATTTTTGATTCAACCTTCGAACGATATGGTTATGAGCAATTTCCGCTTTGAAAATATCAACATCCGCTCCAACGGGCGCGATATGATTGTCGTTTGCGGCAATCCGCGCATAACGTATTTGAAGAAGACGTGGTGTTATCAAGGCAAAAATGTTTCGGGCAAAATCCGCGACTGTTTATTCAAAAACATTACCGTTTCGGGCAAGCGCGACAAGTTCAAGGGCCTATTGCACTTCAAGGGATACGACGCAGCACACGACATTCGGAATATCAGGTTTGAAAACATAACGTATTTCGGCGAAAAAATCACCAAAGATTCCCCCTGTGTCAATATATTGGAACACGCCTCGAACATCACCTTCTAAAACGGGCGAGGGCGTGCGCCTTCGTTGCAAATAATTTTATTATTTACGGAAACATTCCACATTCGTGGAATGTTTTTTTGTAATTAAATTTGCAACGGAGGCGCACTCACGGCTAAAAGCCAGTTTGTTCGGGTGGTCTGTGCATTAGCACTATCCCACCAGCTCACAAACGTGTCTTTGTAGCACGCGCCTCGCCCGTTTTAGCCAAGCACCCACGCTGATTCTAATTTTTTTATATGACGTGCACAGGCGCGGATTGCTATGCAATACCGCTTTGTCAAACGCCTACATAAATTTTATAATCCAAAAAGTCTTTCCCATTCGGGAAATCCTTTTTCTTTTTCCATACTTTAACAAGTAATCAAAACGCATTGGCGAAGCCAATCGCGCCACTTTCGAACATATAAAATATTTCGTTTACATTATTTTTCGGCTTAGAATCAGCATAGGTGCTGTAAAAAACGGGCGAGGCGCGTGCTAAAAATCGCGGCTTTGCGAGCCGTAGCATACTTAGGTATGTGAGGCGAAGCGAAACCGATTTTTGGCCGTGAGTGCGCCTCCGTTGCGAATCTAAAAACAAAAAAAATGGGTTTCGATAAAACCCATTTCCCCATTATTAAAATAATATTCGCAACGAAGGCGCACGTTATCGCCCGTTTTTTTGGAGGGAGGAGAGAAGGGAGGCAATAATCAACGCCATTCCGAGCCCGCCGGTTACCGCTTCGGGCACCGCCTGAATCGTCGAAATAAGCATTATTGCCGCCAGCGAGCCAATCGCCCAATATGCGCCGTGCGTCAAATAAACGAACTTTTCAAGCGTCTTTTTTTGCACCAATAATAGCGTTATGGAGCGCACGAAGAACGCGCCAATGCAAAGCCCAATCGTAATCACGACAACATCGCGCGAAAGCGCAAACGCGCCCAAAACGCCGTCGAGCGAAAACGACGCGTCGATTAGTTCCAGATACAAAAACGCCGCCAACCCCGCGTGTTTGAGCGCAAACGCATTTTTGCGCGCCGCCATAGACTCCAATTTTTCGCTGATGCCGTGTATCAATAAATGTATGATTATGCCAGAAAGCCCCGCCGAAATCGAGACGAGCCTCTCGTGTTCGGGAATGAAAATTTCGACAATCGCCAATGCCGCTACGGTGCATAGCAGGGGGGCGAATTTTACTCTCCCGATTTTTTTCAGCAGCTTTTCGGCGGGCGCAATCCAGTGCGTCTGTTTGTTCGAGTCGAACATAAATTCGAAAAACAACATCATCAAAAACGTTCCGCCGAACGACGAAATTCCGATGTGCGATTGCGCCAAATAAAACTCGTATTGCTTGGCGTCGTGCAACGCCATATCGAGAACGCCCATACACGAAATACCGGAAAACACCGCGACAATCGCAATCGGGAAAACAAAACGCATGCCGAAAACCGCAATCAAAATGCCCCATGTCAAAAATCTCCTGCGCCAAATTACGGGCATAGTTTTCAGCTTGGAGGCGTTAATGACGGCGTTGTCGAAGCTCAGGCTTATTTCGAGCGAGGCGATAATTATCGCGCTCAGCACGAATTGCAGCTCCGCGCCGTAGAAGTGCCCGCGCAAAAACGCGAGCGTAAGCCCGATGGCCATAACGGCAACGTCCAAATAGAAAAATTTAAACATATTTCTTTATAATTTTCTGCCCGAATCGGCATGGCGAATCGGGCATTTTTTGCGGTGGAATAGAGTGACTATTTTTGCTTTTCGTAAAGCGGGATTGATTGTCCTTTCCTGAACATCGTAATGTAGCCCGTGCTTGACGAAACCACAATCGCAACGCAGTCGGTCATAAGCGAAATCGCGTATGCGGCGGCGTGCCGCGCCCCGAGCCCCCCGGGGAGTTGCAGTTTGAAGTCGGGCGTGTGAATCAGCGTCCCAGCTGAAAGCATGATACCGCTTCCGTCGATGATGAATGCGCCGTCGATGAGCGAATATTCCTTGACGGTTTCCGACATAAACGGATTCAGAATGTTGCGGTCTTCGGGCTTGTAGCCGTTGAACGGGTTCAAAATAAGCTGCTTTAAGTGGGGCTTCAATTCGTCGTTGTTGCCGAGCACGAAAATGCAACCCACGGGCTTGCCTTCGCGGCCTTCGACCGACAACTCGGTTGCGAGGTCGATTACGCGCTCCAAAACTTCGGGTTTTATAGATTCCGGAATCAGATTTTTCTGCGCGAAAATGTCCGAAAAATTCTTCGCAATGTCGAGAATCACAATAGAATCCACAACGTTGCTGTCCTTGATTCCGCCCACGCAGCAAAGCTTGTCGGACAGGCTGAAAACCCCGCGCGTCATACCTATGATAACCGCGCTTTTTAGCTGCGAGAACCTTTCCGCCGAGAACGAACGCGCGTTGATGATATTCCAGCTGTCGGGAATCGGCAACGCCGAACGCTCGGACATCACGACGATTTTTTGCGCCCCGAAAATCTTGGACATATCGGGGACTTCATCGAAAACGTCGCCTTGCAGGAGAATGGCATTGCACCCCGACACATTCGCTATTTTTGCAGCCGAACGCGTTATTAAAAGATTCGTTTTTGCCTCTACCGAGCGGCGTTTCGGCGCGGCTTTCGCCTTGTCCTTTTTTGCGCCGCCCGCGGAGGGGAACATCGACATCAACGCCGCGGCGTATTCCTTCAAGTTCTGCGCCGAGTTCAGCTTGTCCGAACCCCTGTCTTCCGAAAACGTGCGGCTGAGGGTGTTTAGCACATTCAGATACGAGTTCGCATTTTCGTCCGAAAGCAGCAAAAACAACGTGCGCGTGTTTGCATAGGTGTCGTTCGCGCCGTTTGAAAATGTAAGTCCGTTGGGACATCTGCCAACGGCAAAAATGTATTTCTGTCTGATGTTTTTGATTCTCGTGTGCGGCATACAGACACCGTAGCCGAGATACGTCGACATGTTTTTTTCGCGCTCCAAAATGTTGTCGAGCGCATACTTTTTCGACGCTTCCGATAAAACCGAATTGGGAATCGTAGCCAACAACTCCGCCAGAGCACCTTCAAGCGAAGAGCTTTTGATGTCGATAATCCTGTTGCGCGAAAGAAACCTTTTAAGCCGCATTTTTAGTTAGACTTGGGAATGTTCCAGTTTAGGGCGTCCTTTTTGACTTCGTAGAAAATACCCGCGCAGAGCACGGCAATGAAGAACAAAATGGGCAACAAAACGGGCAGCCCGTGCGCTACTTTCGGGAAACACATCGCAATGGGAATCATGAAGACCGCTTCGATGTCGAAAATCACGAACAACATCGCAACCAAATAGAACTTCGCCCCATACCTCGAATGCGGCTTGCCTTCGGGGGTGATACCGCATTCATACGCCGAGTCTTTGAATTTGTTCGACCTCGCGTGCTGGCCGAAAATATGACTCGCCACAATAATCACCGCGGGAATCGCCAGCGCGACCACAATTTGAATCAAAACGGGAATGAAATACGAAAGTTCCATAATCTGAGAATATCGTCGCTTTTTTCCCCATTTTTGCAACTTTTATTTTCCCTTTTTTTATAATTTCGAATGCGGCGTCAATCGGCTTTGCCGATGTGCCTTTGTCTATTTATTAAAGTGAAAAGGATTTTACGAATGTAAAAGACTTTGTTGTTTGGAAAGAGGCGCGATTGGCTTTGCCAATGCGCTTTATCTCTCATTAAAGAAAAGCGGAACGAAGTTAAGCTTTTCCATTATAAATTCGGCTTAGAATCAACACCTGTTCTTGGACTAAAAATGACTCGCGTTTGCATTCGCAAACGCGAGTCATTTTTAGCTGCGAGTGCGCCTTCGTCGCAATCTAAAAACAAAAAACATTATAATTCGGATTAGAACCAGCGTGGGTACTTGGACTAAAACGGGCGAGGCGCGTGCTACAAAGACGTGTTAGATTTTAACACGCTCCTATCGTCGCTCAGCTCTTGGCTTCGCCAATTCAAGGAGGGATAGTGCTTTTGCACAGACCTCCCGAGGAAACCGGCTTTTAGCCGTGAGTGCGCCTCCGAGTCGAATCTAAAAAACAAAAAAGGTTTTCCGAATGGAAAACCTTTCTACATTATAAGAAATAAAATTCGACTCGAAGGCGCACGCCATCGCCCGTTTTAGAGGGAGACGGGTTCCCACGCACCCTGCTTCTGGTTGCTTTTGAGCGACGCGTCTACAAACGCCAAGCCCATTCTGCCGTCGAGAACCGTCGCATAGCGCGTGTGCTCATACGAAAACTTTTCGCCCTTCTGCCACGCGCGAACGTCCTTTTCGAACTCCCTGTGCAGACGCGCATAGGCATCGTGGAAGCCTTCGGGGTGGCCCGCCGGAATGCGGGGTTCTTTGAGCAGCCATTCGGGAACGTCGCCAAGGAAGCCGTCGTTCGCCTGAACATCGCCGCGCCAGTAAACTCTGTCGGGCTGACCGGAGAGCATAATGACGACCTTTTCGGGCTCTTCCTGACGCCAAACGAGCGTGCCTTTCGTGCCCGCGACTTCAATCGAGAGGTCGTTCTTGTGGCCGATGCAAATCTGCGAAGTTCTGACAAGTCCCTTCGCGCCGTTTGAGAGTTCGCAGTAGACGGTGGCGTGGTCGTCCAACAGGCGGCTTTTCACGAAAGTTTCCATATGTGCCGAAACGCGGACAACGTCCATACCCGTGACAAAACGCAACTGCATAAGCGCGTGAGTGCCGATATCGCCGAGGCAGAGCGAGCCGCCCGAACGCTTCGGGTCGGTGCGCCACGACGCGCCGTCTTCGCCGCCCTGCTTTTCGATTTGCTTCGCCAGCCAACCCTGAATGTATGCCGAGTCGACCCAGCGGATTTCGCCGAGCAAACCGCTCGTTACCACAAAGCGCGAGAACCACGACGACCAGTGCCCCAAATAGGTGTGAGCCACCGCGAAGGGCAGCCCCTTTGCCGTAGCCGCCGCCACGAGCTGGTCGGCCTGTTCGAGGTTGATTGTAAGGGGCTTTTCGCACATCACGGGAATGCCCGCTTCGATAGCCTTCATAGCGGGGTCGAAGTGGACAAAGTTGGGCGTTACAATGAGAATGTAGTCGAGCCTCTGGTCTTCGGGAAGGTTTTTCTGGTCGTTAATCATATCGACATACGAGGCATAGCCCTTGATGGGATACGGCCAGTTTTCGGCTTCCTTCATCGCAACTTCGGGGTTCGGGTGCAGAGCCGCCGCGACGACCCTTCTTGTGCCGTCCGAAAAAATCGCTTTTTGGTGGGGCTGGGCAATGAACGCGCCGCAGCCGCCGCCGACTAATCCTACATTGAGAGGTCTTTGAGACATTGTTGTTCCTTTTTTATTTTTTAATAGTTAACAAATCTTTCGATTTTTCCGCGGACGAATCGCGAAAACGCCGCCCGACGCCGCGCGCCGAAAGCCGTCTTCGCGGCGCAATCTTTCGGCAATTCCCCCGATTTGCTCGCGCCGCCCGCGGATTAAATCAAATCAATTTCGCCTTGGAGGATTGCAGTTTTTGCCCGATTTTTCAACAGTTTTTTCCGTTTTTTGACAAACCGCTTTTAAAACGCGCGGTTTTTTGCCGAATCAGAGAAAACCACTTTTGGCAAATGGACACGAAAATCAGCAAAATTACCGCCCGCGAAATTCTCGATTCGCGCGGCAATCCGACAGTCGAAGCCCGCGTCGAGCTTGAATCGGGCATAGCGGGCACCGCTTCCGTTCCGTCGGGGGCTTCCACGGGCAAGTCCGAGGCGTTCGAGCTGCGCGACAGCTCCGCCGCGTTCAAACACAACGAAAAATTCTTCCGCGGCAGATACGGCGGCAAGGGCGTTTTGCGAGCCGTCGACAACGTCAACGAAAAAATCGCAAAGGCGTTGCGCGGAATGGACGCCCTCGACCAACGCGCCGTAGACGCGGCAATGATTGAGCTTGACGATACCAAAAACAAGCGCAACCTCGGCGCGAACGCGATTCTCGCCGTTTCAATCGCCTCCTGCAAGGCGGCGGCAGCCGCAGTCGGGTTGGAGCTTTACCGTTACATCGGCGGCGTCAACGCGCACGTTATGCCCGTTCCGATGATGAACATTTTTAACGGCGGCGCGCACAGTGACGCCCCCGTCGACATTCAGGAGTTTATGATTGTCCCCTCGGGTGCGCCCGATTTTGCCGAGGCGGTCCGAATGGGCGCGGAGGTTTTCCACCAGCTTAAAGCCATTCTGCACTCGCTCGGCTTTTCGACCGCAGTCGGCGACGAAGGCGGCTTCGCGCCCGCACTCGGGTCTGCCGAGGCGGTGCTCGACGCGATTGCCTCGGCGGTTCGCGCAGCGGGCTACGTTTTCGGCGAAGACATCAATATCGCCCTCGATGTCGCTTCGAGCGAATTTTACGACGAATCCGACAAGCTCTACAAATTCAAGAAGTCGCATCTGCCGCCGAAAAATTCGCGCGAAATGGTCGAATATCTCGCGGGGCTTGTGCGCCGCTATCCGATAATTTCAATCGAAGACGGCTGCGCCGAAAACGACTGGCAGGGCTGGAAAATCCTCACCAAAACTCTCGGCGAGACAACCCAGCTTGTCGGCGACGACCTCTTCACCACGAATGTGAAGCTTCTCCAACGCGGCATTGACGAGAAAGTCGCCAACGCCATTCTCATAAAACCCAACCAAATCGGCACTGTCAGCGAGACTCTCGACACTATCGAGCTTGCCCAGCGCAACTGCTACAAGTGCATTGTCTCGCACCGCTCGGGCGAGACTTGCGACACTTTCATTGCCGACTTGGCGGTTGCCACCAACTGCGGGCAAATCAAGACGGGCTCGCTTTCGCGCGGGGAGCGCATCTCGAAATACAACCGCCTCCTCTCTATATTCTAAAAGCCGCGAGGGCGTCCCGCTGGGCGGGCTCCCATAGCGGGGTTTTTTATAAGTTCGGAAGTGGCGCGGATTGCCTACGGCAAAATCCACTTTGACTATTTATTTAAGTTAAGTTTATCCAAAATCCAATCCAAACCCCCGACGGCGGATTTTGCGTCCGCAAATTGAATTGTGGCGTATATCATAATCGCCACAAGAGAAACCACTACAAACCGCCGTTCCCCCTGTTATACAGACAATACATTCTAAATTGGAAAGGCGTTCGCAAGAACACCTTTTTTTTGTATTTAAATTTGCAACGGAGGCGCACTCGCAGCTAAAAGACGGTTTTATTTCGGGTTTGCGGACATTCGCCCGCCGACGTTGAATTGGCGAAGCCAAGATCTGAGCGACGATAGGAGCGTTCTAAAAAATAAACGCGTCTTTGTAATCCGCGTCTCTTCCGAAACACATAAAAGACCCGCGCAGCTGGGGCGCTTGCCAACATGCAAAAAAAGCTTTACTTGGGGGCGGGAGGTTGGTTGTATGGGGGAATGTTTCGAGAGATTTTTACAGGGGTTTTGATAGTCGCCGCGTCGGCGGTGTTCGGGGCGGTCGATATGCCCGACTTGCCGAATTTTCCGAAGTTGCCGATTTCGTTCGCGTCGTTGGACGAAGTGCTCGCGTCGGATTCCGCCAATGCGTGGACGGAACTTGCCGACCGCGCGAAGGACGAAGCTTTGAAAGCCGCCACCAAAAAGAATTTTTCCGTCGCCGCCGATTGGCTTTATTTGTCGAAGGCGGCGCGGCTTTTCGCGCAAAATGGCGGCGAAATTCCCGTCGAATTCAAACGCGCGATGCTGTCGGATATGCCCGCGTTTTACGATTTTTACGAGTCCGCCACAAAGCACGACGCATTTTCGAACGCGCTCGAAGTAGCCTCGAAAATATTTTTAAACCAACCCGCGCAGGCTAAAAAATATATGCGCGCCGTTTTGACTCTCGGACTGATTTACGACTTCCCTCCGCCCGCCCGCTGGCCCGAATGCGAAGTTGTCTCGCCGCCGACGCAAATAACTATGCCGCAGGAGGTCTTTTTGTATTTCAGCTTGAAGGCGGAAAAACTGCCGTTCGACCTGCGCAAACTAACGGTTGCCGAACTTGTCTGGACTCTCGGTGTTGCTGGGCCGCTCACGGAACTTGAAGCAGCGTTCGAGCCAAACTTCAAGCCGACTTCCGTCGAAAACGCAATCTCCTCAATCCGCACCGATTCCGCCCGCGTGCGCGGTTCGCGCGTTTCGCCGTGGGACGAGACCAAAAGCGAATTCACCCTTGCAAACCTGCGCAAAAACGGAGGTTCGCCCTACGAAAAAATCTACTACGCTTGGCGCGTGGCAAACGCAAACGGTGTTCCGTGCATATTTTTCAGCGCGACAGTCAGCAACCAGCCCCACGCTTGGCTCGCGCATATGACCTCCGCGGGAGAGTGGAAAACCGACGTCGCCCGCGATGCCGCCACGCGTTCGACAACCGTCTCTCCCTTGAACCCGCAAACTTGGCAGCCGTTGACGTCTTTTGAAATCGAAACGCTGCGCACGAGGGGGACTGTTTCCGAAACGCACCTCAAAAGCGCGACGCTTTCGCATTTGGCGGACGAACTTTTGAGGGAGGACAAATTTTCCGCCGCCCGCGATTACGCAAAAGACGCAATCGAGACGGACCCGAAAAACTTTGCAGCCTACGGGATTCTCGTCTCGGCTTCTGCGCGTTGCGGAGCGGAGTCGAAGGAGTTGGACGCAATCTATAAAAGTGGCTACGCCGCATTTGCGAATTATCCCGAACTTTCCACGCAAATGCTCAATCTTTACCGCGAAAATCTCATTGCCCGCAAACGCGCCAAAGAGGCCGACGCGCTTTTCGACACCCATATCAAGCTCATGTTTCGGGCGAATCCGCAGCTTGCCTGCCGAATGATTTCGGGCGAGCTTGACGGTCTTCTAACACGTATGCATAGCGATGCCGAGCGTATGGCATTTTGCTCTTCTCTAATCCGCAAGAGTGCGAAAATTCCCGTCGAGTGCGCCAAATATGTGGCGATTCCCGCGGCAAAATATTTCGCGCAAAAGGGCGAATTTAAAAACGCCGTCAAAGTGCTCAAATACGCCGAGCCGTCCGTGAAGCGCGCCGGCAGCATTATCGAGGGAGAGTTCGCGCATTTAAGGGACGAATGCGAGGCTGCCGTAAAACAGGAGCGCTCCGCCGCCGATTCCGAAATGCATACCCACAAAAACAAAAAGACGGGCAACGAACCCGAAAAAGAGGACGATATTGAATCTTTTTAAACGCATAAGAGCGGTCGCGCGCGTATACGCGCAACGCTTCGCAAACTTTACAGCCGACGTCATCTACGACCGCGCCGACGGTTTCCGCGCCGTTGTCTACGGCGGATTTCTGTATTGCATTTCCTTCGCGTTCGAGGCAGTCGCGAGGCTGCGCTTCTATATGTATAACAAGCGCATTTTGCGCGATGCCCCGCTGGGGTGTATGGTTGTCGTGGTAGGAAACCTCACCGTCGGCGGCACTGGGAAGACGCCCATAGTCGAAAAAATATCGCGATCTCTCGCCGACCGCGGGCGCAAAGTTGCAATTCTCAGCCGCGGCTACAAAAGCAAATCCGACAGCCTTCCGCGCAAAATTCTGCGTTGGTTTACCCACGGCGAATCGCCCAAGCCGCGCGTGGTTTCCGACGGCAATCGCGTTCTGCTTGATTCGTCCGTAGCGGGCGACGAGCCTTTTATGCTTGCCAGAAACCTCCCCGGAGTAATCGTTATTGTCGATAAAAACCGCGTCCGGGCGGGACATTACGCCATAACCGAGTTCGGTGCGGACACTCTCGTTTTGGACGACGGCTTCCAGTATTTGCCGCTTCGCGGGCAAATCCAGCTTTTGCTTGTCGACAAAACAAACCCCTTCGGCAACAGACATTTGCTTCCGCGCGGCATTTTGCGCGAACCGATTTCGCATCTAAAACGCGCCTCATACATATTTCTTACAAAGTCCGACGGCGAAAAGGACTACGAGCTTGAACAGACAATTCGGCGTTTCAACAAAACAGCCGAGATAATTGAATGCGCCCACAAGCTGCGTTATCTCGTGGACTTTTCGACGGGCGAAAAATTCGAACTTTCAATGCTCGCGGGACGCAAAGTCGCCTGTTTTAGCGCGATTGCCGCTCCCGAGAGCTTCGAACGTTTCCTGCGCGACTTAGGCGCAAAGCTCGTTTTACGCAAGCGTTTTTTGGACCACCACCGCTTCACCACCGCCGAACTCGACGAAGTTTTTTCCGCCTCCGTCCGCGCCGGTGCCGAGTTTGTAGTCACAACAGAAAAGGATTCCGTGCGCATCGATAAAGACTATTCCCCCCGCGTGCGCTTTTTCTATACAAAGCTTGAAATCGACATTTTAAATGGTGCGGACGATTTCGAAAACGCCGTCGAACGCATATGCTTTCCCAAGCGCAAAGCGGACGAAATCAAAACGCCAGATAACTGAGGGCGACACTTTTCGCTAAGCCGGACAATTTAAAAAGCGCGATTTTTTTTCGCGCTCTTTTATGCGCGCCGCAGCTTTTCCCATTCCGCGAATTTTTTGCGTCCAACGCGCTTTTTTAGGAGGTTTCCGCAACGCGCGAATTTTGCGGAACTTTCACTGCTCGGACTGTCTAGAATATAAAAAACATTGCCGCCGTCAGAAATCCGATAGCCAGAACGCTAAACACCGTTCTGCGCACCGCGAGATACTTTTTTAAGTTTTTTCGCCCTAAGTCGTATTTTGTGCGGTATTCGCTGTATAAATCATCTTCATCGCGCAAAAAAAACGGAATTGCACGGGTTATGAAAAACAACCCCAATACGATAAACAAAACTCCCAAAACCAATTCTTGCATATACGTTGTTATGTTGGGGTATCCGAGGATATTTTTCAAGTGTATAAATCGTGCGCATTTCAAAAAAAGTGCACGAATGCCTTTGTAAAAAAAACATTCCAAAGTCCGATGGTGAAACAGTAGGGATTTCCATCGATGTAAAAAAGCACGACAGTTCCGACCATTCAAAAATACGCCAACCGATTCCTGTAAAAAAAAGACATCGGATAGGCAAACCTATCCGATGCAACACACATGAGAAATTACTACAATACTTTTTGTATTATAATGGAAATAAGTTTCTCAATTTTTTGAGCAATGTCAACAAAATTTTGAGTAAAACCGATATTTTTTTCAAAAAATCTTAAAAATTTTGCTTTTTTACTTCTATTATACGCTTAACCAATGCGAGCAGTTGACATTTTTACAGAATCCAAAATTTTTTAACGCCCGCCTGACTTTCCCAAAACGCAATTTTTTACGTCTCGCCAGCGTGTCAATGTCGAAAAAATTTTCCTATCGGAAGCAAAATTTTGGCGATGGAATTATTTCCTCGCCGAGAATTCTCCCCAAAGGGAGGGGATTTGGCTCGGACTACTCCTCGCCGTTCTGCCTAACGGCAAAATTTGGCTCGGACTACTCCTCGCCGAATTTCTGCTCGAAAAGAGCAGAAATTTCATTCAGCATTGTTTGGGCGTCGTCGCCCTGGGCTACGAATTTGATTTCCGAACCTTTCCCCGCGGCAAGCATCATCAAGCTCATTATGCTTTTGCCGTTTACCTGCTCTCCGTCCTTTTCTACAAAAACGTCGGTGTTCGGGTATTTGTTCGATACTCGCACAATCATGGCGGCAGGACGGGCGTGTATACCCATCTTGTTTTGAACTGTCAGTGTGCAGGATATTTCTTGCGTGCCCATTTCGATTTTATTATTTGCAAAAACCTAAATGGTGTCGCTTTTTTTTACCCCGTCAAGTAAAAATAAAAAATGCCGTCTTTTTTTTCAACGGCATTTTGTTTTTAATCACTTAGTTGTGCTTAGAATTTGTAGCCGACTTGCACCGCTACAACGTGCGCGCGCCCTTCAAAATATCCCTCAATAGGCATTGAAGGAATAGTGTCGTCATACATTTTCGGGTCGTCGTAGAAGTAGATGTAGGTGTAGGCTACGTCGAAGTTCCAGTTGCCGTATTTGTATCCGACGCCGCCCGAGAACCATATGCGGTCGGTGCAGGGGATTCTTGCGTGGCGATAGATGTCTTCCTTAATCGGCGTTTGGTCCCAAGCCGAACCGAGGCGGATTACAAGATTGTCGTCGTCGGTCGGATAGAAGTGTATGCCGAATGCAACGCGCGAAGTGTCGCGCCACTGTTCCTGTTGCGGAGAACCTGCGCCCTGAATGTCCAGAACGTCGAAGCACGACCACATCGTATACGCGTATTCCGCCATAAGCGCAACGCGTTTCCAATCGCCGCGCAGACGCTGATACCAGCCCACGGTGAACGTATGCGGAAGCGTCAAGTCGCACGAAATCGGGTTTGTTATCGTTCCACCCAAGTGAGCGTTCCCTTTCATGTGGTGGTCGGTCTGGCTACGCCACTGGAACCCGACACGCCCGTCTTCGGCGTAATTCACGGTAAAGCCCGCGAATGCGCCCGCCGACCAACTATCACCAGTGAGCGAGATTTCCCTCATATACAACGGGTGCATACTGGTAAGCTCGGCATGCAGCCACTGGATTGTGGGCCCTGCCGAAATCGACAGAAAGTCGTTGACTTTTACGGCGATACCCGGAGCCAATTCAAGTGTCGTGATGTTACTTTTTAGAGCGCAGAATCTACCCGCCCAGTCTTCGTTGTAGTTTGTCTCCAAGGCGAATGGTGCGGACGCCGATAGCGTTAGCATAATGTCGTCCGAAAGTCTATGCGCAGCATAAAGATTCGGAACTGGACTTACGCAGCCTGCGTCTCCGCTATTGCCTATGGGGGCATTCGTTTTTTCGAAGTCGAATTTCGAGATTACGATATTCGCAGCCACGTCGACTTTTGTTTCGCCCTTTTCGAGCCCGATATTAAACGCCGCAGACGGATTCCAGAACGCCGCGGTGGCGTCTCCGTTGGCGTTTACAGTAGCCCCCGCCAAAGCGGAGCCTAAGTTGGACGCGCCCTGTTCCAGAGTCTGGAAGCCGGCCGCGCTTAGTATTGAGTGGGCGCAAAAAAGGGCGCCCAGCGCGATTGTTCTTTTTTTCATAATATGTGAATATAAGATTTGCGACTTTCTATAATTACAGAAAATCGCCGCCAATAATTTCACATTTTATTTTCTATGCAACAAAAATCGCACAACCGCGCATTTAATTTTTTCCGAGTCTGAACCGCATAAACGGCGCGATAATCGAAACCAGCAATCCAATCAACGCCATTGTCGCGAACGAGAACCGCAGGTTCAGCGCGCCCGCAATGAAGCCGATAAGCGGCGGCCCCAGCAGAAATCCCAAAAAGCCTATGCTCGAAACCGTCGCGATTGCAATCCCCGCGGGCATTCGCTGCGACTTTCCCGCCGCCGAATAGCAAATAGGCACGACCGACGACACTCCTATGCCGACCATAAAGAATCCCGTCGTCGCCGCGTATACGTTCGGAAACAGCACTGCCAGCATCATACCCGTTGTTATGATTGCCCCGCTAAATTGAAGCACGCGTATTGAGCCGAATTTATTTATGAAAAAGTCCGCCACAAACCTGCCCGTTGCCATCATCGACATAAACGCGATGTAGCCCATTGTGCTGTTTTCGTCCGCGACTCTTACAACGTCCCTAAAATACACTACGCTCCAATCGAACATTGTCCCTTCGCAGCTCATACTGCCGAACGCCGTCGCCCCGAGCATAAGAATAAACGGCGTCGGGGTGAACATCGTCCGCGTCTTGCCCTCGTCGCCCGCCTTGGGCGTTCTTTCGGCGTCGAAGGGATACAGCAGCCTGCCGAAGACCGCCAAGTTTACAATCGCCATGCAAATTGTAATGCCGAAATGCGCCGACATCGGTATACCCAAGTGCAGCAACGCCATCGAAATCAGCCCGCCGCAGAAGCACGCAAAACTCCACGTCCCGTGGAACGCGCCCATAATCGACCGCCCGTAGAGCTTTTCTACCGATACCGCCTGCGTGTTGATTGCGATGTTCGTCAAATTCGCGCACACTCCGAAACACAGCAGGCACGCAAAAAGTTCCCACATGCTGCCCGCGGCGTTTATCAGTAAAAGGCACAGCGGATACAGCAATGCGCCCGCAAAAATGCAGCGTTTGCTCGAAAACCGAGCCGTCAGATACCCCGAGACGGGCATTGTCAGAAATTGCCCAAGCGGCAGCCCGAAAAGTATCTTGCCCAAATCGACCTCGCTAAGCCCCAGCTCGGTTCTTATGTCGGCAATGTGCGTAGTCCACGTCGAAAACACGATTCCCTGCATAAAGAAAAACGAGCTTGCGGCGATTCTGTAACCCAGATTTTTTTTAGATGCGTCGTCCATACACGCCTATCGAGATTTTGATATAGGCCGATAATTGAAGTGACGGACGCGAAAAATTCAACCGATTTTTTCGGTGTTTTCGGGCGGGATTGTGCCTGTTTTTTCGGATTCTTTGTCTTGACTCGCGCCCCGAATTCTGCAATACTTCCACATAGGTTTCCCCGCCGTTTCGGACTTGGAAAAATCCCGACGGCGACCGACAAACGGGCTTCGGCACGGCGTCTAAGCCCGACTTTTCGGAAAACTTCCACACAAGGCCATTTATGCAAGAGAAAGAAAAACTGTTCCCCGAATTCCAGCCCGCCACCTATAAACAGTGGTTTGACGAGGCCGTAAAACTCCTCAAAGGCGCGTCGTTCGACAAAAAAATGTTCACCAAGACGCCCGAGGGTATCATTCTAAAACCTATTTACAACCGCGAGGACGTCGATTTCGAGCCGTCCCTTCCCGGCTTCGGCGACTTTGTCCGCGGCGTCCGCAGTGACGGCAACAAAACGCGCCCGTGGAAAATCTCGCAGGAGCTTGCGGCTGCGACGCCCGCCGAGTTCAACGCAAAAATTCTCGACGCGCTCAACAAGGGGCAGACTTCCGTCGAAATCGTTTTGGACATTCCGTCTTCGCACGGGGTCGATGCCGACGCTTCGGCGGCGGGCGAAGTCGGATGCGGCGGACTTTCGGTCTCGAACTCGCGCGATTTTGCCGATGCGCTCAAAGGCGTGGCAACCGATTGCGTAGACATCAATATCCACACCAAAACAGATGCCGCGGGCGTTCTCGCCGAACTTGTCGCGGCAGTCGGCAAAGACGTTTCGGGCGCACTCTACTTCGACCCAGTAGGTGTCCTCGCAACCGACGGCAAACAGACGCGTCCCATGGATTGCGCCTTCGACGAAATGTTCGCATCCGCAGCCTACGCCGCCGCCAACCTGCGCGATTTCCGCTGCATAGGCGTCGATACGATGCCGTATTCTTCGGCGGGTGCAAGCGCGGTGGAGGAATTGGGCGTTGCAATGGCGACCGCAGTCTGCTATCTCCGCGCAATGCTCGAACGCGGAATGGACATCGACACCGCCGCGCGGCAAACGGCGTTCCGCCTTTCGATAGGCTCGAACTTCTTCGTAGAACTCGCCAAGTTCCGCGCCGTCCGAACGCTTTGGGCGAAGGTTGTCGGCGAATTCGGCGGCTCGGAAGACGCGCGTAAAATCAGGGTGAACGCCCGCACGGCAATCTACAACAAAACGGTTTTCGACCCCTATGTGAATATGCTGCGCACCACGACCGAGGCATTCTCGGGCGTTTTGGGCGGCTCGGATTCAATGACCGTAGGCGCGTTCGACGAAATTCTGCGCACTCCCGACGAATTTTCCGAGCGCATTGCCCGCAACCAGCAAATCATCTTGCAGGAGGAAAGCAACCTCGCCGACGTAGTAGACCCCGCGGGCGGCTCGTATTACGTCGAAATTCTCACGCGCGAAGTCGCGCAAAAGGCATGGGAATTTTTCGTTTCGGTCGAGTCCGTAGGCGGAATCGTCGAGGCGTTGAAGTCGGGCTTCGTTCAGGACGCCGTCTCCAAAACCGCCGCCGCCCGCCGCAAACTTCTCGATTCGCGCCGCAGCTCGGTTGTGGGCACGAACAACTACGCGAATATGTCGGAAAAGCCGCTCGAAAAAATGCAACCCGACTACTCCGAAATCTTCGCGGCGCGTTCGGCGGAAGTTTCGGCTTCGCGCAACGCGGACATAAAGCCCGATAAATTCGCGGCAACGGCGCAGTCGCTCGAAAAATTCGTCGAGGCGGCAAAGGCGGGCGCGACACTCGGACAACTTCGCGGCGCGTTCGGCAACTGCGGCTCTGCGCTCGAAGTCCGCCCCCTCGAAATCCGACGCGCAGTCGAACACTTCGAAAAACTTCGTCAGGCAAGCGCGAATTTCAAGGCAAAGACGGGGCGCGCGCCGAAAATCTTTCTGGCTACAATGGGGCCTCTTGTCCAACACAAAATCCGCGCAGACTTCATCCGCGGCTTCTTCGAAGTCGGAGGCTTCGAAGTCGTCTATCCAAACGGCTTTTCCGACGCCGAAGCGGCGGCCAAGGCGTTTGCCGAAAGCGGCTGCAAATACGCCGTCATCTGCTCCACCGACGATACCTATCCCGAGCTTGTTCCCGCAGTCTCCCGCGCGATTAAAGCCGCCGACAAAAACGCCGTCGTCTATATGGCGGGCATTCCAGCACCCGACTTCGAGCAGTCTTATAAAGACGCCGGTCTCGACGGTTGCGTGAACATCAAAAGCAACAATTACGAAACGCTCAAAGCGGTTCTTGCCGACCTCGGCGTCCTCTAAAAGAAAGGAAATTTTTTATGAGTAAAAATCCCGATTTCACAAAAGTTCCGTTCGAATTCGCGCCCGCCGACGTCTCGCTTGAAAAGTGGACTGCGGACGTAGAAAAAAACACGGGCAAAAAACTCGACGAGCTCATGAGCGAGACTATGGAGCAAATCGAAGTCAAGCCCGTCTACACAAAAGCCGATTACGGGGGCTTGGAACACCTCGACTTCACCGCGGGCATCGCGCCCAACCTGCGCGGGCCCTACGCGACAATGTATGTAGTGCGCCCATGGACGGTGCGCCAATACGCGGGCTTTTCTACTGCGGAAGAGTCAAACGCCTTCTACCGCCGCAACCTCGCCGCGGGGCAGAAGGGGCTTTCAATCGCCTTCGACCTTGCAACCCACCGCGGTTACGACTCCGACCACCCGCGCGTAGTCGGCGATGTCGGCAAGGCGGGCGTGGCCGTCGATTCCATTATGGATATGGAAGTGCTCTTCGACAAAATTCCGCTCTCGCAGGTCTCCGTTTCAATGACGATGAACGGCGCGGTTCTGCCCATTATGGCGTTTTACATAGTCGCGGGCTTGGAGCAGGGCGCAAAACTCGAACAGCTTGCGGGCACAATCCAGAACGATATTTTGAAGGAGTTTATGGTGCGCAACACCTATATCTATCCTCCGACTCCCTCTATGAAAATCATCGGCGACATTTTCGCCTACACCTCCAAAAATATGCCCAAATTCAACAGCATTTCGATTTCGGGATACCACATGCAGGAGGCTGGCGCAACCGCCGACTTGGAAATGGCATACACTCTCGCCGACGGTCTCGAATATTTGCGCGAGGGACAGAAGGCTGGGCTTAAAGTCGACCAGTTTGCGCCGCGACTTTCATTCTTCTGGGCAATCGGCAAAAACTACTTTATGGAAGTCGCAAAAATGCGCGCCGCGCGTATGCTTTGGGCGAAAATCGTCAAGGGTTTCGACCCGAAAGACCCCAAGAGCCTCGCCCTGCGCACACACTCGCAAACTTCGGGTTGGTCTCTGACCGAACAAGATCCCTTCAACAACGTCGCCCGCACCTGCATCGAGGCAATGGGCGCGGCATTGGGGCACACCCAGAGCCTCCACACGAACGCCCTCGACGAGGCTATCGCGCTCCCGACCGACTTCTCAGCGCGAATTGCCCGCAATACCCAGCTTTACTTGCAGGACGAGACGGGCATATGCCGCGTAATCGACCCGTGGGCGGGTTCTTATTATGTCGAAAGCCTCACGGGTGCGCTTGCCCGCCGCGCTTGGGCGCACATCCGCGAGGTCGAGGAATACGGCGGAATGACAAAGGCAATCGAGGCGGGGCTTCCCAAACTGCGCATCGAAGAGGCTTCCGCGCGGCGTCAGGCGCGTATCGACGGCGGCTCGGAGACAATTGTGGGGCTTAACAAATACCGCCTTGCAAAGGAACAGCCTCTCGACATTCTCGACATCGACAATACCGCCGTGCGCGAGGCTCAAATCCGCAAACTCGAAAAACTGCGCAAGAACCGCGACAACACAAAAGTGCGCCAGATTTTGGAGGAAATCACCAAGTGCGCCGAAACCGGCAACGGCAACCTGCTCGAATTGAGCGTCGAGGCGGCAAAGGCGCGCGCAAGCTTGGGCGAAATTTCGCTTGCCTGTGAAAAAGTTTTCGGACGCTACAAGGCGGTAATTCGCTCAATCAGCGGCGTCTATGAAAAGGAACTTACAAAGGGCAAGGGCAATATGCAAATCGTCAACGAAATATCCGATTTAATCAAAAAGTTCGAGCTTCGGGAGGGGCGCAAGCCGCGAATCCTCATAGCGAAAATGGGGCAGGACGGACACGACCGAGGGGCGAAAGTTGTCGCCACTGGCTATGCCGACTTGGGTTTCGACGTCGACGTCGGCCCCCTATTCCAGACGCCCGCCGAAACCGCGAAAATGGCGGCGGAAAACGACGTGCATATCATCGGCATGAGCTCGCTCGCCGCTGGACACAAAACGCTTCTGCCGCAGCTTGTCGAAGAGCTTAAAAAGCTCGGGCGCGAAGACATTATGATAGTCGTCGGTGGCGTCATTCCCGCACAGGATTACAAATTCCTGCTCGACAACGGCGCGAGCGCAATCTTCGGCCCCGGCACTAAAATAGCCGATTCCGCCAAGAAAATGCTCGAGCTGCTTATGGTGTAAACGCGGCAGTCGCGCTTCCGCACCACGTAAAAGATGCGCGACAAACACTCCTTCAAGAACGCGCAACAAAAACGTTTGTAAAACAGCTTCACCTCAAAAACGAAAACGCCCGTCGCCATATTCGGCATTCGGGCGTTTTTTTGCGCCGTGCTTTAAATTCTTCCACTCAATCCGCGCCACGCAGAACCCGCGCCGCGCAATTTTCCGATTACGCGATTTTTTCGCGGCGGACAATCTCGTTAAAGCCCATGAAAATATCCCCGCGGTTTACGACACCGTAGAATTTTCCGTTCGAGTCCACAATCGGCAGCGATTCATATGCGCCGTTTTCGGCAAACAGCTTTACGCCATCGGTCAGATGCATATCGGGGGAGAGCGTCGGAATTTCGGTTCTTATGATGTCGTCGGCAATCACGTTCGCCGAAAGGTAGTCGGACTTGATGAACTTGAAAACGTCCTCCTGCAAAATGCTGCCCAAATACCTGTTGCTGCGGCTTACAACGTGTATTGCGTATTCGGGGTTTTTGATGAAAATCCTCGCGATGTCGCTAAACAGAGTCGTGGCGAAAACCGTGTCAGAACTCTTGCGGAAAATGTCGCGAATGCGCACGTCTTTGAGCGGTTTGTTGAATGCGGTTCTGATTCCCCGCGCCCCCGTTTCGTCGTCGTACATCGACTTCGTCGAAAATATTTTCGACGTAGCATGCGATACCAGCACACCTATAATCAGCGGAAAAATCATTCTGCCCGCCGACGTAAATTCCACAACCAGCACGAGCGACGTAAGCGGTGCGGCGGCGGCGGTGGTAAAAAACGACGCCATTCCCAAAAGCGAATATCCCACAATTTCCGCCTGTCCGAGTTGGACACCGCACGCCATCAAAACATGCGCGAACAGAAAGCCCGAAATTCCGCCGAGCGTAAGGCTCGGTGTCAAAACGCCGCCGACTGCTCCCATCGCGAAGAATAGCCCCACCGAGACCACCTTCAACGCCAGCAAAAGCGAAACCTCTTCGAATGAAAATCTAAGCGACACAATCCCGCGGATAATGTGCGCCCCGTTGCCCGCAACCTCGGGATAGAAAATCGTAATACCCCCGACAACCACACCCGCCAACGCAAGGCGTATCGGCAGCATATTCGCGTTCCTGTTGAGCAATCCGCGCGACTTCGACAAAAACAGCAGCCAGCCCTTAGCGAAAATCGACGCTGCAAAACCGAGCAGAACCGCCCCCGCGGCGGTCGCCACATTCGACACCAAAAACGCGTTGGGAAATTCGTAAAGCGGTTTCGAATCGCCCAGCACGTTTATCGTCAAATAGCTCATACAGCTCGAAACCAGCAGCGGCGCGAGCATTTCAATCGACATCGCTCCCAGCACGATTTCGCAGACAAAAAGTCCGCCCGCAAGCGGCGTATGGAAAACCGCCGACATTGCCCCGCTTGCCGCGCACGCGATAAGCAGCCTCAAACGCGGCGTCGAAAGGTTTATCCTTCGCCCGAAAATCGACGCGAACACAGTCGCCGTCTGCACCAGCGGACCTTCGCGCCCAATCGATGCGCCCGAGCCAATAGTGATAATCGCCGCCAAGCTCCGCAGCAAATTCGCCCGCACGGGAATGTAGCCATTGCCAATAGAGACCGACTCCATATACGGCGTAGCCCTCTGCTTTATTTTTTTCGAGGCGAACATCAGCACCGTTCCCGCCAGAATACCGCCGATTGTGAGTGCTGCGACCCTGCGCCAAGGCTCTATTTGCTGGAAACTTTGCACTTCGGGGCAGTCGTTGACGCCCGTTAACGCAGCCAAAATCGTCTTCGTGCAAAACTGGAAAGCCAACGCCACCACGGCGGCAATGCAGCCCGATACAATCGCGTAAAAATAAATTCCGCCGCGCCCCTTTAAATTGATTCGGCTTCTTAGGTAGAATACAATTTTAAAAAACGTTTTCACTTGCCCGCCGATGTGTTAACGCCCCCGCATTCGGCTTGCATGCTACGCCAAATGCCTTTCCAGACTTTCCGCCAACTCCGCGGCGTCCGATTCGGGCGACGGATGCGAATCCGAACTCCTATACCATTTTATGATTTTTTGCAGCAGCGCAAGATACGCTGAAATCCGCTTTCTGTCCACGCCGATTAGCACCACGAATTTTGCCCTTTGTTCCTGCGTGGGCCAGTCTACACCGTTTTTGCTGACTCCGAGAACGACGATTTCATCGTCAAGCCCCGAAATTCTGCCGTGCGGCGCGGCGAGCTCGTCGCCCAAAAAAGTCGACGCGGTATCTTCGCGGGTGTAGACTGCCTCTTTAAGTTCGTCCATCTGTCCCGCGTTGAGCTTGTCTGCGACCGCCGCAAACATCTCCTCCAAACATTCGGTTTGGCTTGCGGGATTTTGCAACTCGACTGTCTTTAAATAAACCATTTCTGCGTTGGAAACGGCGGCAAACGCGCCGCGCTCAATTCAAAATCACAGTGGAGGATATAAGCACATTTCCCGAAAAAATGAAACAACAAAAAAATATTTTTGCGTTTTTTTCGCATATGTTTTTTGATTTTAGTCTTATCCCTACCTACGCAGACTATGCAGAATACTGAAAAACTTTTGGAAATTGTGAATGCAATCCGCCTGAATAAAGGCGTTTCAAAGCTCGACGCCCTCGCTCCGCAAATGAGCCTGCGCGGGGATTTGGGCTTCGACTCCCTCGACCTCGCCGAGCTCACGGTTCGCTTGGAGGCCAGATTCGGCGTCGACGTCTTCGCCGACGAGCCCGTCTTCACCGTCGCCGAAGTCGCAAAAAAAATCGGGAGCCCGCGCGATGCCTAACTCCGACGCGCCGCTAAACAAGCCGTTTTTGCGCGACTTTTCCAAGGGCGTATGCATAGCCTACGGCGAATTTTTCGACGCCGTCGCAACGCGCAAAACATACAACAAATACTGCCGCGGCGGAATTTTGCGCGTCTTCGAATCGCTCCTTGCCTCGCTCGTTTTCGACCGCGAAATTATCCTGCTTGACGAGACTTTTTCCGACTCCGAAACCGCCGCGCTCACGGGCGTTTCCGATATCTCCGCTTTCGAAGAGCCCGCGCCCCGCGCCGACTTCGACGCTCTCCGCAACGCCTTTCTCTCGGGCAGACTCCGCGACGCCTTTCCGCTTGAAAACTGGCGCGCACGCCTTTTTACGTCGGGCACACAGGGACGCCCCAAAGAGGTCTCGCACACTTTCGCAAGCGCGTTTTCAAACGTTAAAATCTCTCCGCGCCACGCCGCCGACGTCTGGGGTTTCGCCTACAATCCGACCCACTTCGCGGGGCTTCAAATTTTTATGCAGGCGTTTCTAAACGGCAACACGCTCGTCGACATTTTCGCACGACCTCCCGCCGAAGTTTTCGCCGCCGCCGACAAATTCGGCATAACGCACATTTCGGCAACCCCCACGTTTTTCAGGCTTCTTTGCGGCGGCGCAAATTCGGCTTGCCCGAGCGTGCGCAGGCTGACTTCTGGCGGCGAGCGTTTCGACGCCCGCGCAATGCGCTCTCTCGGCAAAATTTTTCCGAACGCGAAAATTTCGAACGTCTACGCCTCCACCGAATACGGCTCCATGTTCGTTTCCGACGGCGACATTTTTACCGCGCCCGCCGGCACCGCAAAAGTTGTCGACGGCGAACTTTTCGTCCTCTCCGCGCTCGGCGGCGACTCCTCCGCCCGCTGGTATCCTACCGGCGACTGCGTCGAAGTTATCGGCTACAATCCGCTTTCTTTCCGCTTCCTCGCCCGCCGCTGCGACTTCATAAACGTGGGCGGCTACAAGGTGAACCCCGCCGAAGTAGAAGACGCACTCCGCTGCCTCGACGCCGTTTCCGACGCCCGCGTTTACGCAATCCCGAACCGCATTCTCGGCAACATCGTAGCCGCCGATGTCGTTTGCTCGCGTCCGATTTCCGAGCCCGAGCTAAGAAAAGAGTTGCTTGCGCTCCTTCAAAACTTCAAAATTCCGCGCATAGTAAAATTCGTTGAAGCCCTGCAAAAAACGCGCACGGGCAAAACAAGCCGAATAGTATGAAAAATTATCTTATAACAGGCGTCTCGCGTGGGCTCGGCTACAAAATCGCCGAGACCCTCCTCGAACGCGGCGGCTGCGCCGTCTACGGCGTCGGGCGTTCGTCTCCCGAATGTGTCGCCCCGCTAAAATCGCGCTTCGGCGGCGACCGCGTCCGCTATCTTCAATTCGACATTTCCGAAATCGAAAAAATCAAGACCGACGTTTTCGAAAACTTCGTCGGCGTCGACACCCCGCTTCACGGACTTGTCAACAACGCCGCAATCGCCTACGACGACCTCCTCACAAACCTCCGCCTTGACCCGCTCATGCGGATGTTTCAGATAAACGTCTTTGCAGCAATCGAATTTTCGAACCGCGCCGTCCGCAATATGCTTTTGCATTCCACGGGAGGGTCGCTTGTGCACATTTCCTCTATTTGCGCCCGACGAGGTTTCAAGGGGCTTTCGATGTATGCCGCCACGAAAGGCGCGTTGGAGGCGTTTTCCGCGAATGTCGCCCGCGAATGGGGTTCGCGCTCGATTCGCTCGAACTGCGTTGCCGCGGGCTTTATGCCGACCGATATGAGCGCGTCGCTAACCGACGCCCAGCGCGAAAAAATCGCCGCCCGCACTGCGTTGAAACGCGAAGTCTCGGTGGACTCAGTAGCCGCCACCGTCGCCTTTCTACTTTCCGATGCAGCCGCCTCAATTACGGGGCAGGTATTCTCCGTCGACTCTGGTTCTTGAAAAACGGGCGAGGGCGTGCGCCTTCGTTGTGAATATTTTTATTATTTACGGAAACATTCCACATTCGTGGAATGTTTTTTTGTATTTAGATTCGCAACGGAGGCGCACTCACAGCTAAAAGACGGTTTCCTCGGGAGGTCTGTGCAACAGCACTATCCCTCCGCTCGAAAACGCGTCTTTGTAGCACGCGCCTCGCCCGTTTTTCCAATCCGAAGCTGGTTCTAATCCGAAAAATATAGTGGAAAAGCTTCACTTCGTTCAGCTTTTCTTTAACAAATAGTCAAAGCGCATTGGCGAAGCCAATCGCGCCTTTTTCGGAATAACAAAAAACTTTAATGAATAGTCAAAGGCGGAATTGCCGTAGGCAATCGCCGCCTCTTCCGAAATAATGGAAACCCGCCCAGCGGGGCAAAGCGTATTGGCGAAGCCAATCGCGCCTCTTTCGGAATAACAAAAAAACTTTAATAAATAGTCAAAGGCGGAATTGCCGTAGGCAATCGCCGCCTCTTCCGGAACTCCAAAATGTTTACTTTAACTGATAGTCAAAGGCGGAATTGCCGTAGGCAATCGCCGCCACTTTCGAAACAATAAAATTAGTTGCTTTTGAAATTACCGTCTGGGGAATCGAGTTCGGAGACGGTGGGGAATTCGCGCAGCATAAGTTCTTCCCAAAGCTCTTCGGGGGGAGTGTCGAAAATCAGGTTCATATCAACGTTCGAGAGAAACCAGTAGCCAGATTTCAGTTCTTCGCGCAACTGTTCCCGCCCCCAGCGCACACAGCCGAGAAACGCCATCGGTTTCACGTCATACGAGGACTTTTCGAGGTTTTCGAGTTCCCTCGGCGAAATCCCGTATCGGAACGAACCGACCTCGCAGTCGCCCAGCACGAACGCCGCAATTTTAAGCTCGTTCATACCCACGGGGCCTCCCTCGTAAACGTCGAGAGTTCCGAGTTCGCTATCGGGGGCGATGTCCGAAAAGTCGGCGACCGCCTTGTCGAGCGGACGGTTTATGAGCACGCCGAGCGCGCCGTCGAGGTTGTCCTCCAAAAGAAAAATGACCGATTCCTTGAACTCGCCGAGCGTCTCCGACGGCGAAGCTACAACAAGATTCCAAGATAAATCACTGTGAAACGTTCTCATAAAATCTGATTGTTTCCGATTGCATCCACCCAATCCCTCGAATTTTTAATTCCGGCTTTCGCGGCGCAAGCGCACGCAGGCGTTCGCTTCGAAATCACTTGTCCGCGCAATCTCCGCCGAGCTGCTCGATTGCGACATTTGCTTCGGCGGCGAGTTCGAAAACAAGCTCGTCGTTGTGGTAGTCGTGCAGATATTTGATGGTCGTTATACCGGAAGAAATCAGCAGCTTCGCGCAGTTTATGCAGGGGAAGTGCGTGATATACGCAATCGAGCCGTCCAGCGACACTCCGCGCCGCGCCGCGTCCGAAACCGCATTTTGCTCTGCGTGAACCGTTGCCTGCTCGTGTCCGTCGCGCACACAGGAGTTATGGGGCAAGCCCGGCAGATATCCGTTGTAGCCTGCGGCTATAATTCTGTTTTTGTGTTCCGCCGAACTTACAATTACGCAGCCCACATTCAGCCGCGAGCACGTCGAACGCGACGAAATCAGAATCGCCGTCCCTATAAAATATTCGTCCCAAGACGGGCGCGCGCCCTTCCACGACGAAACCAAATTGTCGATACTCGAAATAATGTCCATATTAAGCAAAAATCAAACTTCCGTTCTCACACACGCAAACAGCACCGAAAAGAAGTGCATCATCGTTCCAAGCAGCACGAACATATGCCAAATCGCGTGTGAAAATTCCCAATTCTTCTTGATGTAGAAAACAATCCCGACCGAGTAGAACAAGCCTCCCAAAATCAGAAAGACAATCGACACCCCCGGAATGCACGCAAACAGCTTGCCCGAGACGAATACAATCAGCCAGCCCATCGCCAAATACAGCCCGACCGACCACAGTTTGGTTCCCGACGGCGGCATGAAAATTTTAAGGAGCGTTCCCGCGAGCGCAAGCCCCCAGACGATTCCGAACATCCACCACCCGAGTTCGGAGCGCATCGGCACCAGCAGAAACGGCGTGTAGCTGCCCGCAATCAGATAGTAGATTGCGATATGGTCGAGTTTTTTTAGCAGTTGCTTTGCGCGTTCGTTTTGCACCGCGTGATACACCGACGACGCCGTATACACAAGCAGCATAGACGCTCCGAAAATTGCGCACGATACAATCGACCAGCAGTCGCCCCAAAAGCATGAGAGCGTTACGAGCACGCTGGTGGCGCACACGCTGAACATCATGCCCAGAATGTGCGTTATCGTGTTCCCGACTTCCTCCCTAAAAGTGTATCCACTTTGCGTTTTGACCATGCCGACGATAAAAGCAACCGCCAAAAAACGTCGCAACCTTTTTTTTCGGAAATTTTATGCGGGGTTAAAAACGGGCTTCGGTGCGGACTTCAAGGCGGGATCTTTTTCAGCGGAAGTTTTCCAGCGGAAGCTCGCGCTCGAGCACTGCCAAAATCCGTTTGAGTTGCGCCTTGCGGCTACCGCGGATAAGCCCGTCGACGTGCCCGCGTATTTTTTCGGCAAGCCCGGCGTTATCCGTTTTTTTTCGGCAGCCCACGCTGCGCGGCAGTTCGTTGGCGAAAATCACCGTGTTGCAGCCGCATTGGAAAAACCGCGTTTCGTCGACTCCGAAAATTGCCGCAAGCCTTTTCAACGCCTCGCCGCTGCGCGGAACGCGCCCGCGCCGCCATGTGCTTATCGTGCTCAGCGGATACGACGTGAGCTCCGACAATTCTTTCAGGGTAATGTTGCGTTCGAACATCAGCGTTTTGAAGTTCTCCGAAAAAATCGGATTCGCATACGTCTTTATGCCTTTTTTGTTTTTCATGAAAGTAGAATTATTCTATATTTGATATTGACAATTTTAAAATAATATAATTATATATTAG